>CAWEEP010000081.1:0-4302 GCA_963808125.1 Candidatus Dormiibacterota bacterium | reverse complement strand
AATGTATTGCTACAGCTCGTTGAC
This sequence comes from Candidatus Dormiibacterota bacterium, assembly GCA_963808125.1. Lineage (GTDB taxonomy): Bacteria > Chloroflexota > Dormibacteria > Aeolococcales > Aeolococcaceae > CAWEEP01. The sequence goes on along the minus strand of CAWEEP010000081.1, from coordinate 4,278 downwards.
ATCCTGCACGGCGACCAGTCTGCCGTGGCGCAGGATTCCCGCCCGGTCGCAGAGCCTGGACACCTCGGGGAGGTCATGCGACGAGACGAAGATGGTGGCGCCGCGGTCGCGGGCCTCGCGGACCAGGTCGTGCACGGTCCGCTGCATCAGGGGGTCAAGCGTCGCCGTCGGCTCGTCGAGGATGAGCACGTCGGGGTCGTCCATCAGCGCCTGGATGACGCCGACCTTCTGCCGCTGCCCATGGGACATCGCCCCGCAGCGCTGGCCGAGGTCCAGCTCCATGCGCTGCGCCAGCTCGTCCACCCGCTTGCTCGGAACACCGCCGCGCAAACGGCCGAGGTAGGTGAGCAGCTGCCGAGCCGTGAGGTTCGGGTAGAGACGGAGGTCGCCGGGCAGGTACCCCGTCCGCCGGCGTACCTCGACGCTGTCGTCGTGGCTGTCGAGACCGAGGACGGTGGCGCGGCCCGAGGTCGGCCTGATGAGGTCGAGAAGGCAGCGAATGGTCGTCGTCTTGCCGGCGCCGTTGCTGCCCAGGTACCCGAAGATCTCGCCGCTGCGCAGCTCGAGGTCGACATGGTCGAGGGCGCGCTTGCCGCCGTAGTCCTTGGTGAGCGCCTCGCAGACGATCGCAGGGGAAGTTGCCACGGCGGGCATGGTAGCCCAGGGGAGGATCGAATCTCCCGCCGCCGATGGTGGGTGTGTCAGTACGCGTGCGAGGGGATCAGCTGCATGTCCTCGATCGTCGACCGCTCGCGATGATCCAGATGTTGTTGGCGGCGTCGACGCCGAGGCTGATGGGGAAGCCGGGGAAGGTGCAGGAGGCGTCGGCGGGAGGCGGCGTGAATCCGCAGCACGTTGCCCGCGGGCGGGAAGTACGAGTAGCCGCAGGTCTGCACCGAGGTGGGGAGGCGGAAGCGCTGGGTGGCTGTCCCCTCGATGTCGACACCGGTGTCGGTGGCGACGACATACCGGCCCGATGATGTTTCGACGACCGGGTCGTTCGCGTAGACGGTCCCCGGGGCGGTGACGGAGGGGCGGCGACGGCTCCCGAGGCGAACACCTGGCGCACACCGCTCGCCGTCCTCACCAGGACGCCGTCGGCATCAGACGAGAGGAGCCCCCCGCCCACGCCGCCAAGCAGCGTCTCCGTGCCGTCCGTCGTCGCGATGGCCACCTCGTCGGGGGCGCCGAGCCCGCTGCCGTCCACCGCCATGACCAGGGTGCCGCCGGGGGCGAAGGCCAGGTCGTCAGCGTCGCCGCCGCCGGGCACCGGGATGGACGAATACGTGTCCGAGGCCGGGCTCCAGATCCCCACGCCGGTCTCCGCCGCCAGGGCGTAGGCGACACGCCCGTCTGCGGCGATGGCGGCCGCCCGGACCGTGTGCGGGCCCGTTCCGGACGCCGTCGCGCCGGTTCCGGGGTCGGGCAGGGAGAGCGTCTGAACGGCCCCGCTGGCGGTGTCCGAGTAGAGGAGGGTCGGAGCTGCACCGGCGGTCGGGGTCGAGGTGCCAACCACCGCCGATTGCCCCTGCATGGCGAAGACCGACCCCTCCCCCAGGTAGAAGGTGGTCGCCACCGTCGGCGATGAGAGCAGCGGGGTGGAGCTGAGGGCACCGGTCGTCGCGGCCCAGTGGAAGAGGCGCACCTGGCCCGCCGACTCGGCGGGGAACCAGCACCCGCCCCCGACTGGTCGGCGACCAGGTCGTGGGGCAGGCCGTATCCCGCGGGGAAGGCGAAGGCGGCCGTGGTCTGGGGGATGGGGACGGGCACGGTCCCCAGCGTCCGCGGCGCGGGGAGGCGGCCTGGGGCAGGCGATGGGAGAGACCGAGGCCGGTGAGCCCGGCGGCGATGACGGTGGCCAGGATCAGCGCGGACACCACCGGCCGCCGCTGGATCGGCCGGGCGGCGCCCCGCCACCACGATGCCCCGTGTCGGGCTCCCACCCGTCAATGGTGACGCGGCAGGGTCTTTCGGGGACAGGATCAGGCGGCCGGAGGCCGGGCGGTCGCGATAGCGGCGTCCAGAACCTCCATGAGGTGCAGTACCCGGACCTGGGGGGCGTGGAGCCGTGCACCGCGACGGAGCTGGACGAGGCAGCTGATGTTCTCGGTGACGAGGACCTCGGCGCCGCTCCTGACGACGTTCTCGAACTTCCGGGCCAGGATGGCGTCGCTCCGCCATCTCTGGGAGGCGGCGTAGGCGCCGGGGCCGCCGCAGCACATGTCGGATTCCGCCAGGGCAATGACGCGCAGCTCGGGGATGCGCTCCAGTAGGGACCGCGCCACTCCCCGGGCCGGGCCGTCCAGGGGCAGCGAGCAGGGGGTGTCGATGGCGACCGTCCAGGGCAGGGGGCCGAGAGGCGCCCGCCAGCCCCTCTGAGCCAGCAGGGCGCTGGCCAGGTCGGTGGAGCGGGCCACCCGCTGGGCGTCCCGGCCGAGGAGGCGGTCGTCGCCAAGGAGGCGGTCGTACTTCTGGACGTGGCCGATGCAGCTGCCGACGTCGCCGGCCAGGGCGTCCACCGTGAGCGGGGCGAGGGCGGTGGTGGTGCGCACCGCCATGTCGATCTCCGCGTGATGGTCGCCGAGGCTCTGCGCCGGCATGCCGAAGCAGCCCAGCCGTGGCACCTCCAGGTCGTAGCCGTTGGCGAGCAGCACCCGCATCGCCGCCTCGGTCGCCTCGGGAGCGGCGATGTTCTGGTAGCAGCAGATGAGAAAGGCGACCCGGCCGCGCACGGGGGCCGTCACCGGCGGCAGTCCGGCCACCCGCTGGTCGGCGCGACGGCGGGGCAGGCGTCCGACCAGCTCCGCCATGCCGCCGGCCGTCCCGAGGAGGCGGGTCAGGCGCAGGCGCCGGGCGACCCAGTACAGGCCGGTCGTCTGGGCCGCGCGGCCGAGGCGGTGAAGCAGGCGCGTGCCAAAGGGGTGGGGGAGGAGGCCGCGGAGCAGCCAGCTCTGCCCCAGCGGATACCCCTGCTGCTCATGCAGCTCCTGGCGGGCCCGGCTGACGATCTCGGCCGTGGGGACGCGGGGCGGGCAGGCGGCCACGCAGTTGTTGCAGGTGAGGCAGGTGGAGAGGGGACCGTCGGCGATCTCGCCGAGCTCGAGACGGCCCTCCATGGCGTCGCGGATGAGCGAGACGCGGCCCCGCGCCGTCTCCCACTCCACGGGGTTGACCTGGTACGTGGGGCAGACCGCCTGGCACAGAGAGCACTTGTTGCACTCGCTGACAGCCTGGTAGATGTCGGCGAGGAAGCGCGGGGGCGGAACGGCCACGTCCGTCACTGGCGCTCGATTGTAGGGGTGTCCGGCCCATGGTCGCCCCCCCCGCCGTCGACCCGCCGGTGGCGATCGATGCTATCCGGGCTGAACGCCCGGGATCGCGTGGACTTCGGCGACCAGGGCGGCGACCGCGTCCTCGATGCGCTGTTCCGCGTTCGGGGAGAGGCCGGCACCATGGCCGTCGTCGGAGACGGCGACGAGGAGGAGGACGAGCCGCGGCGGGAGCCGGTCCAGCACCTCGTCCCAGGCCGACCGCCTCGGCCACGCCAAGGCCGTGGCTGCTGGCGCCGATGCCGAAGCCGGCCAGGGCATCCGGCTGACTGATCGCGTCGATCCTTGTGACCGCGGATCCCGGAGGGTTGGCCCAGCGGGCGGCGTCCACGACCACCGCCAGGTCCGCACCCGCCCAGGCGTTGAGAAGGGCCGTCGCCTCACCTGACTGGAGGTGCACAACCACCCCGGGGGGCAGCAGTGGCCGCGCGCGCTCCACAACGGCGATGCCGGCTCCGTCGTCGCGGCGCATCGGGTTGCCGACGCCGATGACCACGACCCGGGGCGGCCCCTCCCGCACTCCGCGCCGGCCCTTGGGCGTCGGCGCTACCGCAGAGGCGTCCGCCGGTCCCTCCACCTCATCGCCGCTCGACGGTGAAGTCGAGGAAGTGCGTCGAGCAGGAGATGCACGGGTCGTAGTTGCGGATCGACTGCTCGCAGAGGTGCTGGAGGTCATGGTCGTCCAGCTCCAGGTTGGCGGCCACCAGGGCGCGCAGGTCGGCCTCGATCGCATCCTGGTTCTGCGCGGTGGGGGGGACGATGTCCGCCTCTTGGATGATGCCCTCGTCGTCGATGCGGTAGCGGTGGTAGAGGATGCCGCGCGGCGCCTCGGTGGCACCGTGGCCCACCCCGGCCCGCGGTTCGACGGTGACGGCGGGCCGGTCCGGCTCGGAGTACCCCTCGATGATGCGGACCGCCTCGTCGCAGGCGGCGACGGTCTCGACGGCCA
>CAWEEP010000080.1:0-6607 GCA_963808125.1 Candidatus Dormiibacterota bacterium | reverse complement strand
CCAGGCCCAGAAGGACGCCCAAGCCGAGCCGCTGATGCGGCTCGTACTGCCCGATCCAGGCCCTCCAGCCGCCAGTCGTACGATGCCTTGCTTCCCCGCGGGGTGATACTCGGCGTAGAGGCGCCGTCGTAGGTTTCCTGATAGAGCGTCACTCCAACTGCCCCGGCGGCGGCCAGCAAGGTGTATGCCTCAGTGCTCTGCGGGGCGATCTCCACGGCCGTAGCGACGCCCCGGGCCCGTAGGGCGGCGATGATCCCGGCGAAGTACCGCGGCGTGGTCAGGCGGGGGAAATCGCCGGCCACCAAGAGGACATGGCGGAAGCCCCGGCCGCGAAGCACGTCGGCCTCTCTGCGCAATGCCTCCTCCGGCGGAGGTGCCGGCGGGCGATGGCCTGGGGGATGGCGAAACCCGCAATAGCGGCAATGGTTGACGCAATAGTTCGACAGATAAATGGCGCATAGAGGAGCATCCGCCAGCGAGAAGCCTCGCCCTCGCACCGCGGCGTGCAATCCTCCCAATTTTGCAATTTGCAATTTTCAATTTTCAATTTGGAATCTGCTCCGCCCTCACCCCCTGCCCCTCTCCCGAAACGAGAGGGAACCAGCGGCGCCGAACTACTCTCGCGTCAGCGCCGGCCCTGCGCGACGACGGACTTTAGCGGCACGCCGGGATCCAGCGCCCGCCGAGCTTCCGCAAGCATCGCGTTGTCCGACGAAGCATCTTGAATGGCCAGCCGCGTCTGCTCGCGCCGGGCGGGGACCCGGCCAGCCAGCGCGTTGGCGGCGAGATCCAGCGCGGCGGCGAACTTCCGATCCTCGGGCCGCCAATCCGGCCGTCATGCTGGTTGAGGAACTGGTATCGCCACCGCTCGAGCCCTGCCGCCAGCGCCGGTCGGAGCGGGGACATCTGGCCGTTTCCACCGGCCAGCAGTCGGGCCCACTCTTCCAAGAGCGGCAACCGGGTGCCCGCCGCATGGGGAATCGGTGGCCCGGACCCAGTCGGCAAACGAACAGAGCGGTGGAAGAACTTGGGGTGGTCATGGCAGCCTTGCCACCATCATATCCATCCCGGCGGCGGAAGGAAGCCCGCACGATCTCCCCCAGAAGCGGCGTCGCTGGGTGCATTCCCGTTTCTGCGCATCAATGAACGGGCGGGGTGGCGAATCGTCCGACAAACCGCCGCGGAGCGGCGTAACTCGAATAGCCGGGGGTGGAGCGCAGCGAAACCCCCGGTCGCGAGCGGAAACCAACAAAAGCCGCGTAGCGGCGCCACGATCGCGCCCATTCGGGCGATTGTGATGCCGCTACGCGGCATGGGCCGCACGATTTTGATTCCGGGGGTTCCGCTGCGCTCCACCCCCGGCTACTCACGTCTTGCCGCTCCGCGGCACCGGTAGCGCTGGTGCCCGATGCAATAACGGGAATGCACCCGGCGGCTTGCCCCCTTGCCCGGAGTTGACTTGGGCGATAGCCTTTACTGGCGACTGGAGGATGAAATCATGCTCCCATCCGTGCGACGAAGAGACTTCGTGGCCCTCGCCGCTTGCTGCCTGTTGGTACCGCCGCGCGGTCCCGCGCCAGGCCCAGGTCCAGATCCACATGGCGAGGCGTTTCGCGGCGAGCCCTTTGGCGTCGGCCGTGTGGAAGTCGATGTCACCGACTCCTCCTGCCGGACCCGCTGGGAACCGACGGCCTGGGCATCCGGGCCAAGGACAATCGCGCTCTATCCGACCGTCGAGTGCCGGCCCGTGCTCGATGCCGCCCGGGACCTCCTCGGCGAGGCGAAGCGGCCGATGGTGAAGATCATCGGCGGGTTCCTCGATCGGCCGGGCCACACGAGTATCTATTTCCTCTTCGTTGGCGATGGGCCGCTGGAACTCTCGGTCGGGTTGCGGCGGATCGACCGCCTGACGCTGGTGCCGCGGATCGACCGCCTCGGCTACCGCCGGCTGTTGACCGACTGGTGGCGATACTTTGAGCGCCGACCCGGGCCTGCTGGAGAAGAAGCCCGACTATCTCGCCGGTGTTGGACAACTACCTGCGGGCGATGCTTGCGCGGCGGCTGAACATCGCCATGCCAGCGAAAGGAAAGCCGCAGACTTGGCACGAGAAGCTGGCCGGCGAGTTGGGGCTCGCGGCGGACACCGAATCGCTTCGGCTCCTGCTTGGAGCGAGAGCGTTTCCTCGGACTGGCGGTGCGAACCTGCCCCGCCCGTGGCCGATCAGCCGCTCCCGCCGCCCGTCGCGTTGCCGTTGCTAAGAGACGCCCGAGCCCGCCGCCAACGTTGAGATCGAGCCGCTGGCCCAACACGTGCCGGCCGAGTGCCTCTACGTCCGCTTCGGCAGTTTCAATAACTTCATCTGGTTTCAAGACACGTTGGCCCGCTGGGGGGGCGGTCAAGGACGCGGACAAGGACGGTATGGCCGCAACCATCGCCTCCCAGAAACTCACCGGCAAGCAGTAAGCTTCTGTACCGCCGGTTTCCAAACCGGCTGTAGCGCGGGTCACAAGACCCGCGCATCCGTCACAATCGCAACCCCTCCTCGTGCCAATTCCCGTTGCGCGCGCCCATCCCCTGTGCAACGATGGGTTCACTTCGTTCCCCGGGGTCACCGTGCGCCATAAAATCCTGTGTGCCGTCGCCGTCCTGCTCCCCGCCGCGCTGCCCGCCCAATCCGTCATAACCACGGCCGGGGCCGCGCCCCACTTCGACGACAACGCCTGGCCGATCGCTGAAGCAGCCCGCTCCTTCAGCCAGCAGGACGACATCACCGTCCTCACCCTCACCTTCGCGCCCGCCGAGGTCCTGGATGCGTAAAGTTCCGCCGCAAAGAGTAGCGCCGGCCTCCTGGCCGGCTGTGGCGCGGACCTCCCGGTCCGCGCTCGTCGTCGCCGCTCTTCTAATCCTCGCTTGCGCCGCCTTCCCCGCCCAGTCTCCCGGCGCCGCGCAGCCCGTCCTCCGTTACCACTTCGGCGATAACCCCGCCTGGGCCGATCCGGCATTCGACGACTCCGCCTGGCCCGTCGCGGAAAATGCTCACGTTCCTGCCCCGCCCTCCAACTCCAATGGCTTCCTCTGGGTTCGCGCCCGCATCCCCGTTCCTGCCGGGCTCAACGGGCCCCTTGCGGTCCAGACCTCCGTCGACGCCGCACACGTTGGCGTCCCGATAGGCGTCGTCGAAATCTATGTCAGCGGCACAGCCGCCGGCCAGCTCGGCGAATTTCCGCCTACAAGCCTCCCCGCAGATCATACCCCGCAGCGTCACCTTTCCTCTCCATCCCGTTCTCGCCCCGCCGGGCCAGACCGTGACCGTCGCCGTCCGGGAATGGACGCCGCCCGCCCTGCTGGTGGGCGCCGCCGCACGTGACATCGCAATTTCCATTGACCGAGCCACCGTGCTGGCCACCGCTGCCCGCGCAGACAACGCCGATGCCCTGCTCGCCTCGCAGCCCATGCTCGTTCCCAACCTGCTGCTCATCCTGCTGGGCCTGGCGCTGCTGGCGCTGTGGCCCGCAGTCCGCAGTCGCGAACTCCTCCTCAACGCCGTCTGGCTTATAACGCTGCCTCTTTACGTCGGCATGACCGTCATCACCCAGGCGGGGCTCGTCTCCAGTTCGTTTCTCTTCTGGCTGATCTTCTTCTTCTTCCTGCGCATTCCCGGGTTCTGGGTCACGGTCGAGCTCATCTGGACCGTCCATCGCATCCGTTCCAGCGTCTCCCGCGTGCTCGCCCACGCCTGCTGGATCGCTTACCTCGTCATCGAACTCATCGCCAACCTCCCCAACCAGCCCGCCGCCTGGATTCCACCCTTCCTCCACGCCTCATACGGCGCTCTCGTCCTCTTCAACGTCCTTTGCCTCGGAGCTAATCTCTGGGCGCTCTTCATCGCCCGCCGCAATCGCATCATTGCCGCGGCTTTCACGCTCGTCAACATCCCGCTCCTGGTGCGCGTAGCCGGTATCCCCATCAACATCGCCATCGGAACCGTCACCATCGATGGCCAGATCGTCGGCTTCTTCATCGCCGGCGTCGCCATCACCGCCATGCTCGTCCGCCAGGCCATCGCCGCCTGGGACGCCGGCCGCAAGCTGCGCGTCGAATTCGACGCCGCGCGCGAAGTCCAGCAGCGCCTCGTGCCCCTCGCGCTCCCCGTCGTCCCCGGATGCAGGCTCGACCGCCGCCTACATGCCCGCCGCTGAAGTCGGCGGCGACTTCTACCAGGTGCTGCCGCAATCCGGTGGATCCGCTCTCATCGTCGTCGGCGACGTCAGCGGCAAGGGGCTCAAGGCCGCCATGACCGGCACAATGGTCCTCGGCGCGCTCCGCTCGCTCGCCCAGGAAACCAGCTCGCCCGGCAAGATCCTCGACCGGCTGAACGCGCAACTAGCCGCAACCACCGACGGCGGCTTCGTCACCTGCCTCTGCGCCCGCATCGACGCCGCCGGCGCCGCTAACCCTCGCCAACGCCGGCCACCTCGCCCCCTACCGCAACGGCGAGGAAGTCCCGCTCGATTCCGGCCTGCCCCTCGGCATTGCGCCGGACGCCATCTACTGTGAATCCACCCTCCGCCTCAGTCCCAACGACCGCCTCACCTTCCTCTCCGACGGCGTAGTCGAAGCCCAAACCCCCACCGGCGAGCTCTTCGGCTTCGACCGCACCCAGGCCATCAGCACCCAATCCGCTGAAGCCATCGCCCGCGCCGCCCAGGCCCACGGCCAGCAGGACGACATCACCGTCCTCACCCTCACCTTCGCCCCGTCTGAGGTCCTCCATGCGTAAGCTCGTCGTGCTCCCGGCGCTGGTCCTCACACTCGCTGCGGCTGCGGCATTCTCCCAGTCGGCAGACCTTCAGGCATGGCCCAACGGCTTTCTCAGTCTAAGCGGCGGATGGCGCACGCAAGCAGGCGATAATCCTTCCTGGGCGCAGCCCGGCTTTGACGACGCTCGGTGGCCGGCCATCACGCTCGGGAATCAGGACGCCAACTCCGCGGGTTGGCGATGGTATCGCCTCAGCGTGGATCTTCCCCTGCAGCCTGATCCCCTCGCCCTGCTGATCACCGGTGGCGACGGCACTTTTGAGGTCTATGTCAACGGCCGCCGGCTGCCCGGACCCGCCCTGCGCTCCAGCCTGCTCATCACTTACCCCAAAGCACGGATTGTGCCCATCGGCGCCACCGGCCGCACGGAGATTGCTCTACGCACCTTCGTACCCTCCCCAACGATGTTCCTCGCCGATCGCGGCGCATTCCGCGTCTTGCTGGGAACACCCTCCGCCATCGAAAACGCGAAGCGGGCCGAGCAGAGTGACCGCCTCGGCCGAGTCGTAACCGGCTTCGGCGTCCATCTGCTTCTCTTTCTCGCCGCTGCCGCCTTTTTTCTCCTTTTCTGGTACCAGCGCGACCGGCGCGAGTACCTGTATCTCGGCTTGAATCTCCTCCTGGTCGCGGTCGGAACAATCGCCTTCGAGCTGGCCACTGCCGGCGCCGTGCCATTTTCCCTCAACTGGTTCATCGCCGTGCCCACCGTCTACTTTTCCACCATCGCGCAGATCGAATTCACCTTCAGCTTCATCGACAGGCGTGTCGCGCGTCCGTGGCGCATCTACGAAATGGTCCTGCTGGTTCCCCCGGCCTTCCTGGTGCTCCCGGCATGGTTCGGCCTCATCAGCCGCGGGCTCTTCAACGTCGACGAAATCCTCATGATCGTCCCCGCGGCAATTCTCCTCCCCCTCATGTTGCTCGCATGGTATCGTCGCGGCAATCGCGAAGCCGGATGGCTCATCCTGCCCAGCCTTTTGCCCATGCTTTCCATCGCCCTCAGCGATGTGGGTATCATCGGCGCCTATCTGGGCTGGCCACGCATCGCTGCGCTGGGAGATCCCATTCCCCTCGGAATTCTGTCCATCGAGTCCTCCGATATATGCGACCTGCTCTTTCTGCTGGCCATCGGCATCGTCATGTTCTTCCGCTTCACCCGCGTCAGCCGGCAGCAGGCCCGCGCCGCCGCGGAACTGGAGGCTGCGCAGCGCGTCCAGTCTTTACTACTGCATTCGGCCCAGAACGCCGCATCTTCTCTCCGCATCCACGCCGTTTATCGGCCCGCCGAGGAAGTCGGCGGCGATTTTTTCCATACCGCGCAGATCGCCGGCGTCGCCCGCGTGGTCGTCGGCGATGTGAGCGGAAAGGGATTGGGCGCCGCCATGCTCGTTTCGGCAGTCATCGGCGCGCTGGACACCATGCACGATGCCGATCCTGTCGCTGTCCTGCGCGCCCTCAATCAGTTGCTGCTGGTTCGCCAGCAAGGTGGGTTCGCCACCTGCCTCTGCGCATCCGTCTCGCCTGACGGCCTCATCGCCTTCGCCAACGCCGGCCATCTCGCGCCCTACTGCAACGGCGAGGAACTCCCCCTCGAATCCGGCCTTCCCCTCGGCGTTACCGGCCGAGCGGAATATTCTCAGACCGCGTGGCGCCTCTCTGCCGGCAACACCCTCACTTTCCTCTCCGACGGCGTAGTAGAAGCGCAGTCCGCGACCGGCGAACTCTTCGGCTTCGACCGCACCGCCATCAGCATGCAATCCGCCGAGCAGATCGCCGCAGCCGCGCAGA
>CAWEEP010000079.1:0-11768 GCA_963808125.1 Candidatus Dormiibacterota bacterium | reverse complement strand
TCTGTCTGCTGCTTGGTTACGACGTATTGCTGACATGTCGACCTCGGAATGAATACCCACCTGGCTATGCGTACACTACCCTGACTATATACCCATGGGGGTATCAGATCAAGCCGCGAGGGCCGGCCCCGGCCGGGACGCGCGGAGGGTCGGGGCCCGACCGGGCGGCGGCGGGCCGCCCATCCGACCGGGGCGTCAGGCAATCTGGCAAGCTGGATGCGTGGAACCGCCTGCCGGCCTCGCCGTGGGAACTCGCAAAGACCGCCCACCGGAGGCTCTTCGTCACCGCCGCCGGCATCGACGACGAGACGTCGCGGCGGCCCAGCCGGCTCCCGGGGTGGACGGTCGGCCACGTGCTCACCCATCTGGCCCGCAACGCGGACGGGCACGTCCGGCGTCTCGCCGGTGCGCTGGAGGGCCGCGAGGTCCCCCGCTACGCGGGAGGCGCCGAGCAACGGGACAGGGAGATCGCGACGGGAGCGGGCCGCTCCAAGGACGCGCTCTTCCGCGATGTCACGAAGTCGGCGCGTCGCCTCGAGCGCATGTGGGTCCTGTCGGAGGAGGCGGGCTGGCCCAGCGCCGGCCTGCTCGCGGACGACGACTTCCCGACGACGGGGAAGACCTTCCGCCGCCTCCGTGAGGTCGAGATGCACCATGTCGATCTCGGCCTCGGCTACGAGCCGGCGGACTGGCCCGACGAGTACGTCGCCTGGGAACTGAGCGCCTCGCTCGAGCGCCTGCCGGAACGCCTGCTCGATCGCGGGGACGACCGCCGCTTCCTGGCCTGGCTGGCCGGCCGGGGCGCGTGGCCGCAGGGGTTGCGCCTCAAGTCCTGGCTCTAGCGGCTCAGGCGGCCGTCTCGTCCGCGAGGACGACGTCGACACGGCGGCGGAAGAGCCGTGACGGCCACCACGTCCAGCGTCCCACCAGCACCACGGCGTCGGGCACCATGATGGTGCGGACGAAGAAGGTGTCCATGAGGATGCCGGCGGCGATGCCGAAGCCGACCTGCTGCACCTCGCCCGACTGGGCGGCCGCCGGAGACGAAACCGAGGACGGCGAAGGTGCCGCCGAGCACCAGTCCGGCGGTGGTGACGGTGGTGCCGGTGCGCCGATGGCGGTCTTCACCGCCTCTCGCAGCGGCAGGCGGTGGGACTCCTCACGGATCCTCGTCATGACCAGCACGTTGTAGTCCGAGCCCAGCGCCATGAGGAAGACGAACATGAGGAACGGCATGATGAATTGCACGCCACTCTGACCGCCGAAGTGGACGAAGGCGAGGCCCACGAGGCCGAGCGCCGCGAGGTAGGAGAGGACGACGCTGGGGACGAGGAACAGCGATGCGGTGGCGCTGCGCAGCACGATGGCGAGCAGGATGGCGATGATGATCGCCACGGTCGGGATGATGTGCATCAGGTCGTTCTGGGAAATGTTCTCGACGTCGTAGGCGAAGGCGTCGAGGCTGAAGATGCCGCTGTCCGAGGCTCCTGCGCCGGTGGCCGCGGTCGTGGTGTCGGTGCGCAGCGCCGGGATGTTGGCGCTGGCCACGGCGCTGCCCGCCGGTCCCACGCTGGGGACGACGGCGAACACGACGGTCCGCGCATCGGCGCTGATGAAGCTCACCAGCGCGCCGTACTCCTGCGCCACGGCGGGGCTGACGGAGGCCGCGGCTCCCGGCGTGACCGGCCAGCCGAGCTGCTGGTGCAGGCGGTGATCTGGGCCGCGGTCAGGAGACGCCGGACGGTCCGTCGGGGTCCAGTGGTCCGATCACGCTCTTGAAGCCCGGTGACGCCTCGAGGTTGTCCTGCGCCGTGACCAGAGCGGTGGGATTGTCGAAAACGGAGGTGGGGAAGCGCATCACCACCTCCGTCGAGGTGATCGTTCCGCCGATGGGAAGTGCTGGTTGAGGACCGCCTGGCCGATCGCCGAATCGCTGCCCGCCGGCCCCGAGGCCTCATTGGCGAAGCCGGCCGTGGTCGTCCCCAGGGAGCCCATGGCGAGGGCGGCGAAGATCCCGACGCCGGCGACCGCCGTGACCAGGGTCGATGGACGAAGGCGGCGGCGACGCGGCCCCAGAAGCCGACCTGGGGCGTTGCGCGGACGGTGAGGTTGCTCGGCCAGAAGACGGCCCGGCCGAGGATGGCGAGCAGTGCCGGCAGCAGGGTGAGGCCGGCGAGGAGCATGAGGCCGATGCCGATCGCAGCGCCGGGCCGAGCCCCTGGTAGAAGCCGAACTGAGCGATCACCAGCTGAGCAGGGCGCCGATGACGATGAGGGCGGAGAAGGTGATGACTCCCCGACCGTCTCGACCGCCCGCACCACAGCGTCACGGGGGGCCAGGCCTCGGCGGATCTCCTCCCGGACGCGAAAGACGAGGAAGAGGCCGTAGTCGGTGCCCGCGCCGAGGACGAGGACGACGAGGATCAGCTCCGTGATGATTGAAACCTGGACGCCGATGTGGGAGGCCGCGGTGATCACCGGGCCGGCCAGCGCCAGCACCAGGCCGGCCGGCAGCAGCGTCACCAATGGCGCGAGCAGCGCCCGGAAGGCGAACAGCAGCAGCACGATGATGAAGAGGACAGAGAGAGCTGGGTGGAGTTCTGGGAGTGCGCCGAGGCGGCGTCAGAGTTCGGTGGCCGTGGCCAGCTGGCCGGTCAGGTTGAACTGCAGGCCGCTAGGTGCTCCCACGTTGGTGAAGGCGGCGCGGATGCTGTCGACCAGGGTGGTGCCGGTACCACCCCCGTACTGGGGGACGTTGGCCTGGATCAGCGCTTGCAGAGCCTCGCCGTCGCTGGCCGTTCCCAGAGCCCTGACGCTCACCACGTTGGGCATGGTCTTGACCTTCGCGAGCAGGGCGCTGATGGCGGTCTGATCCTGGGCGGTGAGGGTGGAGCCGCTGCGCGAGGCCACCAGCGTCGCGGCGGCGAGTGAGGAGCTCTCGAAGGGATCGAGGAGCTGCGCCGCGTGCATGCTCGCAGAGTTCGCCGGCAGGAAGCCGCTCTCCGTGTCCTTCGCCACCGAGCCGAGCCCGGGCAGGGTGCGGACGCAGACGACGGTGACCACCAGCCAGAAGACGACGATGAGGTAGCGGAAGCGGACGTCGAAGGCACCCAGGGACGAGTAGAAGCGCCTCACCGGGCACCCTCCGTGGCGGATGGCTGGGCGATCCTGGCCAGCAACTCGACGAGCGTCGCCAGCTCCTCGTCAGCGAGTGTCTCGGTGAGGGCGGCCAGACCGCGGAGGTGAAGGTGGAGAATTCTCGAAGCGCCGGCGGGCGGCATCCGACAGCTGGACGCGAACCAGGCGCCGGTCCTCGTCCTCCCGGAGGCGTTCGACGAGGCCCATCCGCACCAGGCGGTCGACGAGCTGGGTGGCCGAGCTGGGGGTGACGGACAGCGCCTGGGCCAGCTCGTGCATGGAGAGGCCGGTGGCGCTCCCATGGAGCAGCATCAGCGCCTCCATCTGGGCGCCGGTGACCTCCTCCATGGCCTCCTGGACCCGCAGGCGCTCGTCCGCCGGGAGTGTTGCCCGGAAGCGGTGCCGCAGTGCGGGCTGGAGGCCGATGAAGCGGTTGAGGAGGATCTCCCTCTCGGTCAGAGGTTGAGTTGGGTTGGTCATTCGTTAACCCCACAGATACTCAGGTACCCTAAGTATGCAGGCAGCGAAGCTCGCGCCGTCAAGGGGTGTCCGTCGACTTGTCACAGGGCCGGGGAGAGGGGAGAGCAGGGGCCCGGTCGCGCAGCGTGCCCCCGGCCTCCAGGCGTCTCTCCCATGCGTCCACCCGGTCCTCCGGCGGCCCCTGGCCGCCGCCCCCGGGCTCGCTCGATCGGCGGGTCTGTGCTACCATCTTCGTGACCTAGCGCGGCTAGGTCTTATTTGTGTTGGGGCTTTATCGTGGCTTCCGCGAAGGGCGGCGCGTCCGTCATCACCCTGCAGTGCCCGGACTGCAAGGAGCGCAACTACACGACGGTCAAGAACAAGCGCAACGATCCGGACCGGATCGAGCTGCGCAAGTTCTGCCCGCGTTGCCGCGCGCACACCCGGCATCGCGAGACGAAGTAGCGGCCTGGGCCGCGGAGAGGCGAGGAATGTGGACAGGGCGGTCGGCCCTCACGGTTGCCGGCGGGCCACAGGGGCGTAGCTCAGTTGGTAGAGCATCGGTCTCCAAAACCGAGGGTCGCGAGTTCGAATCTTGCCGCCCCTGCCATGTCCACCGCCCCGGCATGACCGGCTAGATTGCTCAGGGCATCGGAGGTCGAGGAAGACAGTGGCGAAGGCGCCAGGCAGGCCCCGGCCGGGGACGGCCCCGGGAGGCTCCGGTTCGCGTGGGGCTGCGGCGCGCCTCGGCTACTTCAAGAGCGTCTGGGAAGAGCTCAAGAAGGTGATCTGGCCCACCCGCGCCGAGCTGTTGCGCATGACGGGCGTGGTCGTGGCCACCGTCGTCATCTTCGGCCTTCTGATCGGCGGCACCGACTTCGGACTGAGCCTCGTCGTGAAGCCCCTCTACCCGCCCGCCGGATCGACGACCACCTCCACCAGCGCGACCCCGGGCACCGTCGTGGTGACCCCGGAGCCCACCGCCGTCGCCACGCCCACCCCTGCAGCCACCGCCAGCTCCTGACGTCAAGGGAATTCTGCCGTCACTGACACCACCATGAATGAAACTGTGAGCCAGATCGGCGACGCACGCTGGTATGTCGTCCATGCCTATTCCGGGCACGAGGAGAAGGTCAAGAACAACCTCCTCAAGCGCGTCGAGTCCATGGACATGCACGACAAGATCTTCGAGGTCCTCGTCCCGACGGAGGAGGTCATGGAGATCAAGGACGGCCAGCGCCGCCGCGTCTCAAAGCGCATCTACCCCGGCTACATCCTGGTCAACATGGTCATGACCGACGAGTCGTGGTACGTCGTCCGCAACACACCGGGCGTGACCTCGTTCGTCGGCTCGGGCAACAAGCCGGTGCCCCTGGCCGAGAGCGAGATCCGGGGCATCCAGAAGCAGGTCAAGGCGGAGGCCCCCACCAAGGTCTCGGTCGAGTACCAGATCGACGAGAACGTCCGCGTCGTCGACGGGCCCTTCACGGACTTCCATGGCAAGGTCACCGAGATCAACCCGGAGAAGGGCAAGCTCAAGGTTCTCGTCAACATGTTCGGCCGGGAGACCCCGGTGGAGCTCGACCTGCTCCAGGTCGAGCGGCTTCGCTAGGAGGGGCGCAGAGCAGCGTGGGCAAGAAAAAGATCAAGACCGTCATCCGCCTGCAGATCCAGGCGGGCAAGGCCACGCCGGCACCTCCGGTGGGCACTGCCCTGGGCCCGCACGGACTCAACATCATGGAGTTCTGCAAGACCTACAACGAGCGCACCGCCGGCCAGGTGGGGACCGTCATCCCCGCCGAGGTCACCGTCTATGAGGACCGCACCTTCACCTTCATCACCAAGACCCCTCCCGCCGGCGACCTTCTCAAGAAGGCGGCGGGGGTGGAGAAGGGATCCGCGAATCCCAGCCGGGACAAGGTGGGCAGCGTGACCAGGGCGCAGGTTCGCGAGATCGCCGAGCTCAAGCTCGCCGACCTCAACGCCTTCGACGTCGAGCAGGCGATGCACACCATCGAAGGAACGGCCCGCTCCATGGGCCTGACCGTCCAACCGTAAGCGACCAGGAGATCGGCAGGCCAGCGTCTGCGCAGAAAGTGGGAGGGCCCTCCAACCGGCCCGCCAGGACCACAGGAGACTGATGATGCCCCATCGATTCGGCAAGAACTACCGCATGGCTGCGGAGAAGGTCGAGACCGGACGCCTCTACCCGCCCCAGGAGGCGGTGGAGTTGGTCCGTGAGACCTCCATGACCAAATACGACCCCACCGTCGAAGCCCACCTCCGCCTGGGCATCGACCCCCGCCACGCCGACCAGGCCGTGCGCACCACCGTCGTGCTTCCCCATGGCACGGGGAAGACCCGGCGCATCGCCGTCTTCGCCACCGGGGAGAAGGCGCGCGAGGCGCTGGACGCCGGCGCCGACCTCGTCGGCGGCGAGGACCTCGTCAAGCAGGTCCAGGGCGGCCAGATCGACTTCGACGTCGCCCTCGCCACCCCCGATGTCATGGGCCTCGTCGGCCGCATCGGCAAGATCCTCGGCCCCCGCGGCCTGATGCCCAACCCCAAGGCGGGCACGGTCACCTTCGACATCGCCCGGGCAGTCAAGGAGGTCCAGGGCGGACGCATCGAGGTTCGCAACGACCGCCTCGGCAATCTCCACGCCGTGATCGGCAAGGCGTCCTTCGACGACACCCGGCTGGGTGAGAATTTCGCGGCCCTCATGGACGCGGTGATCCGCGCCAAGCCGTCGGCGGCGAAGGGCACCTATGTGAAGACGGTGACGCTGTGCACCACGCACGGCCCCGCCGTCAAGGTCGATCCCGGACAGGCCTCGAAGCTGCAAGTGGCGTAATCCGCCTTGCCCGTGCAGCCCATCCGCCTGCTCATCGTCGACGACATCCCGTCGACGCGCGAGAATCTCCGCAAGCTGCTCAGCTTCGAAGACGACATCCAGGTGGTGGGTGCTGCCGGCGACGGCAAGGAGGGCGTGGAGGAGGCGCACCGGCTGCAGCCGGACATCGTCCTCACCGACGTGAACATGCCGCTGATGGACGGCATCCAGCTGACCGAGCAGCTCACCCAGGACCTTCCCGGCAGCCCGGTCATCATCATGAGCGTCCAGGGGGAGCGCGACTACCTGCGCCGCGCCATGCAGGCGGGCGCTCGCGAGTTCCTCATCAAGCCCTTCAGCCATGACGAGCTGGTGGCCGCCATTCGTCGGGTGTACGCCCTGGAGCAGAAGAAGGGGACATTCCTGGCCAAGACCGCCGAGGCGCAGCCGCCGGTGGCGGCATCCGGCCGCACCGGGCCGGGCGACGTCTTCATCGTGTACTCGGGCAAGGGCGGCGTCGGCAAGTCCCTGATCGCCGCCAACCTGGCGGTGTCGTTGGCCAGGGAGACGGACGCCCGCATCGGGCTGGTCGACCTGGACCTTCAGTTCGGCGACATCGGCGTCATGCTGAACCTCGACTACTCGCGCAGCATCACGGACATCGTCGACGCGCGGGAGCATCTTGATCGCGAGGCTCTGGACGACGTCCTCGCGGTGGGACCGGCGGGCATCCGCGTTCTCCTCGCTCCCATCAGTCCCGAGCTGGCCGACCTGGTGACCCCGGAGCACATCCGCAACCTCTTCACCGAGCTGCGCAAGATGTGCGACTTCATCGTCGTGGACGCCTCCAGCCATCTCGGGGAGATCACCCTCCAGGTGATGGAGATCGCCACTCGCATCCTGGTGGTCACGGCCCTCACCATCCCGGCGATCAAGAACGCCCGCCTCACCCTCAAGGTCCTGGAATCCCTGAACGTCGATCCCGAGCGGGTCATGCTCATCGTCAATCGCAGCGACGGCTACTCCGACTTCAACAAGGAGGCCATCGAGCAGAACCTCCGGGTCCCCGTGGCGGCGCAGATCCCCTACGATCCGCGGGCCGTCGGCGAGGGGCAGAACCGCGGCACCCTCTTCGTGGAGACGCAGCCCGAGGCGGAGATCAGCCGCGCGGTTCGGGAACTGGTCTCGCGGCTGGTGCCGGCGGAGCAGGGAGCGCTCGCGGGCGGCGACAAGAAGCGGCGTCGCGGCCTGTTCGGCCGCTGAACGTTCAGGTCGCGGGCCGTCGCGGCCCGCGATACTGCCGTCGGCGGATTGACGGTGAGGTCACGACCGGTTCCGCACGCATGGTTGGTTCGCTGCGTTAGAAGAAGATGTGCTGCATGGGGGCATCAGTCGTGGATCGCGCGCCTCCGCCGAGCCGGGAGGACGTCCGGGACCGGCGGGTGGCCGTCTTCGTCGCCGTGTTGCTCGGTGCCGGGGCTGTCCTGGCGGGAGTCCACGGTGACACCGAGCTGGCCGAGGTGTGCGCCGTCCTGGCGGGCCTCCTCGTCGTCGTCGCCCTCAGTCTCGCCGCCCTGCCCGCGCTGTCGAGCTGGCCGTGCCGGCGCCGTCGCAGGTAGCCGGCGCTCCCCTCAGGGCCGGGCGAAGCCGAACCGCCGGCGCGGCCTCAGCGCCTCGGACGGGTCGTCGGCGTTGCCGCTCGCCCTGCCCGCCGCATCGGGGACCAGGATGCGGGCCAGCTCGGCGATGGTGGTGGCGGCGAGGCTGCGCGGCTGCCCGAGCATGAAGGGGACGCCGTGGCTGACCGACGTGGCGACCACCGCGGGTTCGTGGCGGATCTCAGCAAGCGCCTTGGTCCGCAGGAATCCCTCGACATGGCCGCGCTCCATCTCGCTGGCGCCGTCCCGGTGGTTGAGGATCAGGGCGAAACGGTCCTTCTCCAGCTTCAGCACCTCCATCACGCCCTGCACCAGCTTGGCGTTCTTGACGGAGGTGACGCTCATGTCGGAGACGAGCAGCACCGTGTCCGAGGTCTCGATGGCGTCGAGGCTGACCTCGGTGAGGTAGGACGGGGTGTCCACGATGATGTACTCGAAGGTGCGGCGGAGCTCGTCCATGAGAGCGCGCAGGTGCTGGGTGGTGACATAGTCGGCCAGCTCCGGGCGGGCGGGTGCGGCGAGGACCGTGAGGCCTCCTGGCCCCTGGGCCAGGGCCTGCCGCACCGCGTCGCGGTCGGCGACGGCGTCGCTGGCGGCGAGGTCGGCGATGGTCCTGTCCACGTTCAGGTTG
The DNA here is from genome assembly GCA_963808125.1 of Candidatus Dormiibacterota bacterium. Lineage (GTDB taxonomy): Bacteria > Chloroflexota > Dormibacteria > Aeolococcales > Aeolococcaceae > CAWEEP01. Next base: position 3,050 of record CAWEEP010000079.1, on the reverse strand, counting down.
AGGAGCGCGCACGCATCTCCGAACTGGAGGGAGCCGTCCACGAGAACGACCCGGTGCGACCGCGCCAGCGCCAGCGCCAGGTTGACGGCGATCACCGTCTTGCCCACGCCGCCCTTGCCGCTGACGACGGTGAAGACCTTCCCGTCGCCCGGCGGTGGTTTCGGGGGCGCCTCTCCGACCGGGAGCGCCGGCTTGCGCAGCTCGAACTCGTGGACCCGCCGGATGGCGGCGACCAACTCGTCACCGCTGAACGGCTTTTCCAAGAACTCGCGGGCGCCGGCCAGCATGGCGTGCCGGAAAGCCTCGTTCTCGGCGTCCAGCGACAGCATGATGACGCCGGTTCTGGGCAGGTACTGGGCCAGCATCTCCGTTGTCTGGATGCCGTCCATGCCGGGCAGCCCCGCGTCGATGATGGCGACGTCGGGCTGCGTCCGCAGGGCTTCCTGCACCGCCAGCTCGCCGTCGGCGGCGGTGGCGCAGACGAACAGATCCGGCTCGGCGCTCAGACGCCGCACGACGTTGTCGGTGACACGAGGGGACTCGTCGGCGATCAGAACCCGGATCATCTCGGACACTCCAGACCGGCCCCGGGGCTCAGCTCCGCCCCAGCGAGAAACGCCGGCGGTTGGCTCCGGCCCGGGGCCGCTCTCCGTGGTCGCCTTGCGGGGCGGCCGTGGCGGCGGGGGAGAGGTGGTCGACGAGCTGGCGGAGCTGCTTGCTGAACTCGCATTTGGGGTCGGCCGTGACGATGGTCTTCCCGGCGTCGATGAACTCGTCGATCCTGGGCTCGAAGGGAAGCGATGCCACCACTGGGAAACGCAGGCTGTCGTCGACCTCGGCGCGGGGGAAGCTGGCCTTGGCCCGTGTCTGGTTGAGGACGAGCGCGATCCGCTCCTTGGGGATGCCGAGGGACTGCAGCAGCTTCAGGGTCACCTTGGTGTCCTTGATCGCCGTGATGTTGAAGCTGGTCACCACGACGATCTGGTCGGCAGTCTCGATGGCCTCCAGGTTGCGCTCCTCGAGGTGGGCGGGGGTGTCGACGATGATCTGGTCGTACGTGGTGGCCAGCTCGCGGAGGATGGCCCGGAGGTTCGCGGTGTTGACCAGGTCCGCGAACTCCGGGCTGGTGGGTGCGAGGAGCGCCCGGACGCCCTCCGGGCCGGTGGCCATGACCTCCTCAATGAACTCGATCTCCACCTGCTCCCCCTGCTGCGCCAGGGCGTCGATGGCGGTGGGGTGGTTCTCGGCGTGGAGCATCACGGCGACATCGCCGAACTGGAGGTCGAGGTCGACGATCGCCACCTTGTTGCCCTTGGCCGACAGGGCGACGGCCAGGTTGGTGGCGATGACGGACTTGCCCACCCCTCCTTTGCCGGAGAAGACGACGAACAGCTCGGCATGCCCCTTCGATCCGCGCCGGGCCACCCGTGGCCGGGCAACCGGCTCCGGGACCCGGTCGAGCAGCGTCTCCGCGACCTGGATCGGGGTCTCCGACCCCAGGGATTCGTCGTCGAGCTGGAACACCGGCACGGCCGGCAGGGAGGTGGCCTCCAGCTCGGTGGGGGAGGCGCCCGCCGCGTCGGGAACAGCCGGCTGCAACCCGGTCTCCGCCACATCCGCCGGAGCGGGCTGGGCGGCGGTGGCCGTGGCTGCGGAGGCCGGGCCCTCCACCGGGACGGGGGAGGGCAGCTGTTCCCACGGCGGTAGCACGACCTGCGCCGGCGGGTACGGGGCGGCCGCCGTGTCCGGAGACGTGGGCTGGGAGGGGGCGGCGGCCGCGGTCTCCGGGAGAGGCTCCGCGCCAGCGGGGACCGCCAGTTCCCACTGCGCCGGTGCGGCGGGCGACGGCTGGATCTCGTACGGCGCCGTCTGCGCCGGTTCCGCCTGCGCCTCCCACGGTGCCGGCTCCGGTTGCCCGGCCCACGGCGCGGGTTCCGCCTGCGCCGGCGGGGCAGCGTCGGGAGGCGTCGCCGCGGCGGCGGCGGTTGCCGGCTCCGGCGTCCACGCCAGAGGTGGGGGCTCCGACAGGTCGGCGACGGTTGGCGGGGCCATGATGGAGACGGCACGATCGATGGCGGCGATGAGATCTGGGCCCTCGGCGTTGTCGGCGACCATGGTGGCGGCGCCGCCCTCCGTCACCCGCGCGGTGAGCTCCGGGTCGGGGGCGTCGAGGACGACGATGACCCCGAGCCCTGGGACGTTGCGGGCCAGCTCGTCGACGAGGCTGACCATGTCGAGCTGGCCGAACCCCTGGTGGACCAGCAGGACGTCGGGGCGCAGCAGGCGGATGTCCTCGCCGAGCTCCGACGTTTCGCGGCTGAAGCCGACCAGAATGACCCGGTCGGAGTAACCGGCCAGGGTCTCTAGCCTGGCAACAGCGTAGGTGGCGTCGCTGGCGATGAGCACCCGGGTGGCGCTGCCCGAGGAACCCTCCTGCATTGGCGGCATGGTACGTCGAAAGGTCGCCGTTGGTACGTCCGCGACGTCACTGTCGCGACCGCTTGGACAAGCGAAAGGGGAGCCGCGAAGCGACTCCCCTTTGGCAACCGGAGCCCGATGGGCCCCTACGCGTTCAGGCCGTTGCTGACGTTCGAGAAGACGTTCTTGACCTGGTTGCCGACCACGGTAAGGATGACGATGACGACAACAGCGATGAGCACCAGGATCAGGGCGTACTCAATCATGCCCTGGCCTTCCTGGCCTTCCTTGACGAGTTGGGCCTTGCGGATCGCGAGCTCGCGAAGTCGAAGGTAGAGATTGCTAAGCACCTTGGATTCACCTCCTTGCATTGGGTTGATCGAGCAAGCTCGATACGGCTCATGCGAAATATGCCCCCCAGCGACCGTCCTGGGATACCTGAAAGTGCGAAGTTACGGTAACACGGCCTTCTTCTGACCGGCGCACCTGTGGAAGAATTGCCGTTCGAAAATGTGAAATACTGGGGCGAACTTACGCGGATCCTCAAGTATGCGCATAATAATATTTCATCGACGCTCGGCATCTGCTGGGGGGGGTTGGCGCTTGCCAAGTTCTTAGGTATCGAAAAGTCT
>CAWEEP010000078.1:0-5142 GCA_963808125.1 Candidatus Dormiibacterota bacterium | reverse complement strand
TCGGCGAGGTCCGGTGACGCCTGGCCGTGGACCGTCACCCGCGTCACCTCGTCCTCCTCGATGGCGCTCACCGCCAGGTCGGGGCGGTGGTCGAAGAGCAGAGGAATGGCGGGCAGGAAGGCCAGCGGCAACCCGGCGAGGACGAGCGGGGTCAGGGCCGTGCCGATGAGCAGGAGCAGGACGATGGCGATGGCCAGCCGCGGCGAGATCGGCGCCGTACCGGTGGCGCTGCACGGGACGGAGCACCAGGTAGTGGGGCCCGCGCTCGGCCACGGTGATGCCGGGCAGGCAGTTGACCTCAACCTGATCGAGGACCACGGTCGCCGGGCACCCGGTGCGCACGGCGAGCTGGTACGGGAGGGAGGTCGATGAGTTCACCCGTGTCTCTGTGTGTGTGCTCTCTGCTTGGGGCTCGGCGCCGGGGGCCGGAAGCCGGTTCATATCCTGGCGCATGGAGGGTGCCCAATGGTGCCCGATTCCGCAGTTGTGACGAACGACCCGGGGGCCATGGGACGCCTTGCCCGCCTTCCGCCGGGAGTGGGGGCAGCGGCCGCCCTCGTGCCGGGGCGCCGCGGAGTGCGGCGCGCCTCACTCCGCGGGCAGGATCAGCGTCTCCCCGGGCTGGATGAGCGGCGACGACAACCGGTTCAGCTGGAGGATTTCCGCCACGACCTGGCGGGTGTCGTCCCCGGATAGCGCTGGGCCGCGATGTTCCACAGGGTGTCCCCCGAGCCGACCACCAGGGTCGGCGGCCCGCCTCGTCCGGCCCCCTGGGCCACCCCAGTGATGGTGAAGCACGCGGCGACGGCGAGCGCGGCGCCGAGAAGGAGCGGGCGGCGCGACCGCCGCGGGCCCCGGCGGGGCACGGCGAGCGGCGACGCGTAGTCGACGATCACGCTCCCGACCTCCCCATCGCCTCAGGGAAACGGATGTTCGCACCCACGGCCACAGCCTAGCACGAACGCGTGTTCGTGGCACACCCGGCGCCGATAATCCGGGGATGGATCCGCGCATCCGCGTCGCGGTCTGCCTCGTCGCCGGCGAGCGCCTCCTCCTCGTCGCCCACAGCAAGGCCGGTCACCAGTACTGGCTGCTCCCGGGCGGTGGCGTCGAGAGCGGCGAGACCCTGGCCGAGGCGGCCCGCCGCGAGCTCCTCGAGGAGACCGGGGTGGAGGCCGAGATCGGCCGCCTCCTCATCGTCTGTGAGGCCATCCAGCCGGGCGGACGCCACCTGCTCAACCTCGTCTTCGCCGGACGCGCCACGCGGGGCGGGGCGGGGGCCGAGGCCGTCGAGGCCGCCACCGGCCTGGACCCGGCCGTCCGGGAGGTGCGCTGGGTCACCCCGGCCGAGCTTCAGGGCCTGGAGCTGCGTCCCCCCATCGCCGGCGCCGTCGGCGCGGCCTGGGCCGCCGGCTTCGGCGGCGACGTGCAGGTCCTCGGCAACGTCTGGATGGACGATCCCTCCCAGGCGGCGCACCGAGGCGACCCAGGAAGGCTGTAGCGGTCGGCGTCAGCCCTGGCCGACCTCGGTCAGCCCTGGCCGACCTCGTGCAGGTAGTCGCCGAGGCGCGCGTAGGCGGCCCGCTTGCGCCGGTCGGTGATCTCCGTGTAGACGCGCAGCGTCTCCAGGGTGGCGTGGCCGAGCACCTCCTGGACCAGTCGCACGTCGCCGTCGGTCGCCTCGAGGAGCGTCGTGGCGGCCGTGTGGCGGGCCGCGTGGGGGCTGCGCAGCCCCTCGATGAGGCGGTGGAGCTCCGGATCGTGCGAGAAGCGCAGGCGCAGGGCCGCCAGGGCGCGGCGGGCGCCGTCGGTGGTGAGCCGGTTGGAGGCCAGGACGTGGCCCCGCGGCATGTCGGCGTGCGCCACGCTGAGGAAGAGGGCGGGGGAGGCGTCCTGGCCGCGCGTCCGCAGGTAGTCCTGGATGGCGTTCCAGGCGTCCTCGGTGACGAAGACGGTGCGGTGCTTGCCGCCCTTGCCGAGGACGCGGAAGCCGTCGGCACGAAGGTCGCTGCGGTCGATCGAACACGCCTCGGCGATGCGGCAGCCGCTGGCGATGAGGAAATGAACCAGGGCACGGTCGCGGAGGTCGCGCAGGTTCTCGGCGGGCAGGGCGGCGAGCAGCCGCGGCACCACCTCGGTGGCGATGGGATGGGGATCGCCGACGATGTACCGCGGCACCACCACCTGACGGGTCAACTCGGCACCGAGCCAGCCCTCCTCGTATGCGTAGCGGAGGAACTGGCGGAGCCCCACCAGGGCTCGAGCCCGGCTGCGCGGGTTGGGCAGGACGGCGGCGAGCTCGATCTGGTAGCGGCGGAGCATGGCCCGGTCGATGCCGGCGCCGAACTCGCCGGCGAGCGCCCGGGCCCGCGAGAAGGCGACGAACTTGCTGAGGTCCTGGCGGTATGCGCGCACGGTGGTGGCCGGCCGGTTGCGCTGGACGTGGAGGAAGTCGAGGAACTGCTGGACCTGATCGGGCAGGTGGTCGCCGGGCCCCGGGATCTGGTCCGCCCAGGCGGGGAGACGGGAGCGATGCGGCGCGTTGGGGCGACGCTGACTGGAGACGCGAGCCGGCATCGCCGCAATCATGCCGCCTCCTCTCCGGAAACGGGCGATCACAGGCGGATCCGCGAAGCTGGGCGTACGCTCTGGACGACCATGCACCCAATCCCCCGTCCGCGGCGTCCCACCCGGGCCAGAATCCTCCGGGTGGTTCTCTCAGGCGTCGTCGCGTGCCTGGTGGTGGCCGGCTGCGGTCCCACCGGATCGGGCTCGGGCTCGAGCCGCCTGCCCGACTCGGTCTCTGGCCAGCGCCTGCGCCTGACCGTGGCGGGGGGTTGCCCGGCCAGCGATGCCGGCATGGTGGGTGTCACCAACACCGGCTCCGACCTGGAGACGCGGATGCTTCCCTCCGCCCAGCCGACGGCCGGCCTTCTCTGCAGGTACGACGGCATCAACGGCAACGCCAACGCCCTGGAGACCCAGACAGGTCTCGACGCAGCGGCGGTGCGGGGTCTCGCCAGCTCTGTGGCGCAGGTCCCCGTCGGTGCCGCCGCCAGCGGGGTCATCTGCAGCTGTCCCAACGACGTCGGATCCGCCATCGTCGTCGTGCTCTCGTACCCGGGACGCTCTGATGTGGACCTGTGGATCGCCGACTCCGGCTGCTCGTCCATCGCCAACGGGGACCTCCTCCTCTCGTCGTGCGGGAATACAGGTGTCGACAACCTGGTGTCGAGCATCGCCGCGATGGTGGGGGAGTAGGGGGCGCGGTCCGGCTCAGCACCGCGGGGTGCCGCCCGGCCTCAGTCCACCGCCGAGGCGTCCGGGTCGGTGCTGCGCAGCAGGATGAGCGTGTCGCAGCTAGTGCAGTACACGGCGGGCGTCCGCACCGCGTCACCCCCGCACTCGCAGTGCCGGTGCGAGACGTCGCCGGTGACGACCTCGAAGTCGTCGGCGTCGACGCTCGCCGCCCCACACGTGTCGCAACGCCAGGCCCAGACCACCCGATCGACGTCGACGGTGAGGTCCACCGCAGGCCCGTCACTCGAACCCCGCAGACGCGGGCTCCATCCCGCCCAGTGGAGTGGCGCCAGCCCAGGCTCCCAGCTGGGCGGCTCGTCGTCCTCGTCGGCGGCCTCGAGATCGTCGCCCACCTCCGGGTACGCCGACGCACCCGGCACCTCGTCCTGGCCATCGAGGACACCGGCCACCGTCGCCGAGGTGTTCGGATCGTGGCTCGGACCAAGGTGGCGAAGGCAATACGCGCCTTTACACCGCCGAAGACGTCCAACGCCTGGAAATCATCCTGCACCTCACGCGCGATCTGGGCGTCAACCTGGCGGGCGTGGATATCATCCTCAACATGCGCGAAAAGATGGGCGAAATGCAGGCCCAGATCCAGGAGTTCATCGCCACCCTCAACCGCGAATTGGCCTTCCGCACGGCGCGCCCGCAAGCGTCCGAGGAACGCACCTGGCTGATCCCGGTGGTCAACGCCCGTCCGCCGGCCACAACCGCCCGCCGCAAGAGTTGAGCGCCGTACCGAAAAGCCGCCCCCAAGACTGCACTAGCAAGGTCTCACCTCCCATAACCCTTCCTGTCTGCAAGAGCTGGTCACCGTATTATCATTGATCCTTGAACTGGCGCCCAATCCCACCCTCACTTACATCGCACCGTTCGTGGCGTTCATCGCGGTCATGTCGATCGAAAAGGCCACCGGACTTCCCACCGCGTGGATGTATTCCTTCCGCGTCCTGGCCACCCCACCGCGGTTCCTACTGGCCTTCTCGCGCCAGCAACTGGCGTACGCGCCACACGCGGCTGCTGCTGAGCGCTGCCCTGGGCGCAGCCGTCTTCGCGCTCTGGGTCGGACCCGACGTTATTTTCGGCCCTGGCTATCGCCACTCCTGGGTATTCCAGAACGCCCTCACCGGCGCCGCCGCCAGTTCCATCCCCGCGGGCCTGAAACACAGCTTCTGGTTCCTGGCCCTGCGAACCCGCTTCCCCTGCACGTTGCTCGTGCCGCCGGTGGAGGAACTATTCTGGCGCGGCTGGCTGATGCGCTGGATCGTCAACAGCGATTTCCGCAAGATTCCGCTGGGCACATACCAGGCCTCGGCCTTCTGGCTGGTCGGGCCTGCGGATACGACCATTCCACCGCCATCGAGACTTCCACTGAGTTCACCGGCACCGACTTCTTTGTGCAGCAGTTCAAGAACCTGGTTTACGGCTTCCAGCAAAGCTACTGGACCGGCACCACGGTGACGCTCGGCATGAGCAGCATCTTCGGTTCCACCCAGAACGCCCTCACCGCTCTCTATAATCCCATCGACACCGCCCAGGCCAGCTTGACGATTACCCAGAACCTGCTCAATGGATTCGGCCGGCGGTGAACAAGCGGTCCTTCCACAAGGCGCAAAACAGTCTCAGGTCGGCGGACCTGACCGTCAAGAACCAGGCCATCGCCACCGTGGCCGGCGTGGTGAACCTCTACTGGGCCCTGGTCACTTTCAACGATGAGCCTCAAAGTGAGCCAGCAGACCCTTCAGCTCGACACCCAGCTTTACGAAGACAACAAGAAGCGCGCCGATCTGGGCGCCGCGCCGGATTGTTGTTTGCCAACAATGGCCGTCCTGTTTTCGC
>CAWEEP010000077.1:0-13100 GCA_963808125.1 Candidatus Dormiibacterota bacterium | reverse complement strand
CGGCGCCGGGAGGTCCCGGCCCTCTTCCGGGCGCTGGAGGCGACCGGGGGGGTCCGCTCCGACGAGATGTGGCGGACCTTCAACATGGGCATCGGCATGGTGGTCGTCGTGCCCGCCGCCGACGCCGGCAGGGTGGCCACATCCGCTGCCGGCCTTCCCCTTCTGCGCATCGGCGAGGTCGTCGACGCCGCCGCGGGCCAGCGGGTCATCCTGGACAGGTGACGGCGGCGTGAGCGGCGAGGTTCGCATCGGCGTCCTCGTCTCCGGCCGCGGCAGCAACCTCGACGCCCTCTGCCGGGCGGCGGCGGAACCCGGATACCCGGGGCGGGTGGTCCTCGCCATCAGCAACCGCCGCGACGCCGGCGCCCTGGAGGTGGCCGGGCGGTGGGGCGTTCCCGCCGAGGCGATGCCGGTCAGCCGGTTCGACCACGACGATCTGGCACGTGACCGGGCCATGGGTGACCGCTTCAGGGAGGCGGGTGTCGCTCTGGTCGTCTGCGCCGGCTACAACCGGGTGCTGACCGCCCCTTTTCCTGGAGGCCTACCCTGACGCCATCCTCAACGTCCACCCGTCGTTGCTACCCGCCTTCGGTGGCGGCATGCACGCGGTCGAGGAGGCGCTCGAGTACGGCGTCAAGATCTCCGGCTGCACGGTGCAGCTGCTGGAGCCGGGCATCCCCGATGGTGGGCCGATCATTCTGCAGCGGGCCGTGCCGGTCCGCGAGGGCGACGACGCGGCAAGCCTCCTGGAGCGCATCCACGAGCAGGAGTGGCTGGCCGTCCCGGAGGCTGTCCGGCTGTGGTGCGAGGGAAGGATCCGGCGTGATGGGCGCGTGGTCAGGATCACCGCGACGCCCGAGGAGGTGAGCTGATGCGGCGAAGCGACGGACGTGGCCGGGATGTGGAGGGCCGGGCGGCAGCGTCCCGGCGTCGCCGCCGGTGAGGGCGCTCCTCGGCGTCAGCGACAAGGCGGGTCTCATCGATCTGGCCCGCGGTCTCCACGAGGCTGGGGTGGAGCTCATCGCCACCGGCAACACGGCCCGTTCCATCGCCGATGCGGGGGTCCCGGTGCGCCAGGTGAGCGAGGTCACCGGGGCTCCGGAGATGCTCGACGGGCGGGTGAAGACCCTGCACCCGGCCATCCACGCGGGCATCCTTGCCCGGCGTGACCGCCCCGACCACATGCGCGCCCTGGAGGCGCACGGGTACGCGCCGATCGATCTCGTGGTGGTCAACCTGTACCCCTTCGCAGCCACCGTGGCGGCCGGCGCGGACGCCGAGACCGTCATCGAGAACATCGACATCGGGGGACCGACGATGATCCGGGCGGCAGCGAAGAACAGCGTCTCCGTCGCCGTCGCCGTCTCCCCATCCCAGTACGCCGAGGTGCTCGGCGAGATCCAGGACGGCGGCGCCGTCAGCCCGGCGACGAGGCGGCGCCTGGCTGCCGAGGCCTTCGCCCACGTCGCCGCCTACGACACCGCGGTGGCCGCCTGGCTGGCCGCGCAGGAAGCGGGCGACACCATGCCGGCGCACCTGACCGTCGGCGGCGCGCTGATCTCGCAGCTCCGCTACGGCGAGAACCCGCACCAGCGGGGCGCCCTCTACGCCATCCCCGGGGTCCCTGGCGGCATCGCCCATGCCAAGCGCCTGAAGGGACCCGAGCTCTCCTTCACCAACTGGCTGGACGCGGACGCGGCCGCCAGCCTGGTGGCGGAGTTCGCCGAGCCCGCGGCGGCGGTGATCAAGCACACCAACCCCTGCGGCTTCGCCACCGGCAAGTCGACCCTGGACGCCTACCGGCGTGCGCACGACTGCGACCCGCGCTCCGCCTTCGGCGGCATCGTCGCTGTCAACCGGCCCATCGACTTCGCCACCGCCGAGGAGCTGACCAAGACCTTCCTGGAGATCGTCATCTGCCCCGCCATCGACGGCGACGCCCTGGCCCGTCTCGAACGCAGGCAGCGGCTCCGCGTCATGGTCCTCGACCGCCCCGACTGTGCCGCCGCCTTCGACGTGCGGAGCGTGAGCGGCGGCCTGCTGGCGCAGACCCCCGATCGGGTCAGCGCCGACCGGACAGCCATGCGGGTGGTCTCCCGGCGGGTTCCGGACGAGTCGGAGTGGGCCGACATGCTGATCGCCTGGCGCGTGTGCCGGCACGTCAAGTCCAACGCCATCGTCCTCGTCCACGACGGCATGGCTCTGGGCGTCGGGGCAGGTCAGATGTCCCGCGTGAAGTCGTCGGAGCTGGCCGTCGGCCGGGCGGGGGATCGGGTCTCGGGGTCGGTGGCCGCCAGCGACGCCTTCTTCCCCGTCCCCGACGGGCTGGAGACCCTGGGCCGGGCGGGTGTTACCGCGGTGATCCACCCCGGCGGCTCCAAGAACGACGGCGAGGTCACCGCCGCCGCCGACGCCCTGGGCATGGCCGTCGTGCTGGCCGGGGAGCGACACTTCCGCCACTGACACCATGAGTGAAAAGACCGAGACCCCGGACGGCGGCTTCCACGCCTCGCGCCTCAGCGGCGCGGCGCTGGCCTGGGGGGTCGCCTCGCCCCCCCGCTCGTACTGGCCGGTGCGCCTCGCCATCCTGGCGGCGATCGGCCTCTACCTGCTGCTGCCGGACGTGGTGATCCTCGGGCCGCGCTACCTCGTCCCGGCTCTGGAGGCCGCCGCCCTCGCCACGCTGAGCATCGCCACGCCACATCGCACAACCGAGCAGTCGGGTCTCCGCCGCTTCCTCTCCACGGCGCTCATCGCCCTGGTCACGGTGGCCAACCTGTTCAACCTCGGCCTGCTCGTCCATGGGCTGCTCGCTGGCGGGACCCAGGCCAGCGGCCGCGAGCTCATCCTCGCCTCCATAGCCATCTGGGTCACCAACGTCATCGTCTTCGCCCTCTGGTACTGGGAGCTGGACCGGGGCGGACCGCCGGCGCGCCACGATGCCGGGCACCGAGAGCCCGATTTCCTCTTCCCACAGATGGCGACGCCCGGCGCCGGCCGCCCAGCCTGGGCGCCCTCCTTCGTCGACTACCTGTACGTCAGCCTGACCAACGCCACCGCCTTCAGCCCCACCGACACGATGCCGCTGACGGTGGCCGCCAAGATCCTGATGGGGGTCCAGTCGCTCGGCTCCCTGCTGACCGTGGCGATGGTCGCCGCCCGAGCCGTCAACATCCTGCACTGAGCCAGGCGTCCGCCGGCCGGGTACGCCGGCCGGGTACGCCGGTGCACTCTCGGTGACGGGCCGCCCGACGAGCCTGTCGCGATCCTGTCACGCGGAGTTGGTCCCGGATGCCGGGCCTATGATCGAACCTCGCTCTGGGGGATGAAAACACTTCACCGGCGGGGATGACCATGCAGCGGATCGCCCTGGGGGACGGTCGGGAGACCGATCCGGACGCCGCAATCGACGCCGTCGCCGAGGTCATCGGCGGGAGGCTGTCGGCCAGAATGCGGTGCACGGGGCGTCTCGAGGTGCGAACTCCGCCGGACGCGGGACGGGCGACGCCGAGCTCACCGAGGTCGAGGAGCTGCGGCTGCGTTTGGAGCACATGGTCGCGCTCGACAAGATGAAGTCGGACTACATGCACCTCACCGTCCACGAGCTGCGCTCGCCGCTCGCCATCGTGTACGGCTACCTCTCCATGATCGAGTCGGGGATGCTCGGCGAGCTCACCCCCGAGCTGCGCGGGGCGGTGGAGCCGTCGATGCGCAGCGTCGAGCTGATGACCCAGCTGGTCACCGAGCTCATCGAGACGGCGCGTCTGGACGACGCGCACCTGGAGACCGCCGGGGAGAGGGTCGATGTTGCCGAGCTGCTCACCGAGGCGGCGCTCCACGTCGGCCGCTCGGAGCTGCACCACCTCCGGCTCGACGTCGCGCCCGGGCCCGCCATCGTCGTGGGGGACCACGCGCGTCTGCTGCGCGTCTTCGGCAACCTCGTTGACAATGCCGTGAAGTACTCGCCGGCGGGTGGTGAGATCCTCGTCCGCCTCACCCGTCGCGGGGGGGATGTGGTCGTCGACGTCGCAGACCAGGGGCTGGGCATCCCGGCATCGGCCATGGACCGCCTCTTCACCCGGTTCGGCCGCGTCGTGACCCGGGAGAACGAGGACATCGAGGGAACTGGTCTCGGCCTCTACCTCTGCCGCGAGATGGTGCGGCGGCTCGGCGGCGACGTCAGCGCCACCTCCGCCGAGGGACAGGGGTCCACCTTCACGGTGAGGCTCCCTGCCGAGCTGCCGGCGCCGAACCGGCGGGTCCGCGGCTAGGCTTCAGTGCCCGAACCGGGCCCTGGGATCCCTGCCCGCGCGCGCTTGGTCGGCGAGGCACAGGCGGGCCGCCGGCATCGCCTCCAGCCGGTCGGCGGCGATCTCGCTGCCGCAGATCTCGCAACGGCCGTACGTGCCGACATCGAGACGGTTCAGCGCCGCCTCCACCTCGGACAGCTCGGCCCTGACCCGCACCTCGACCGACGTGTCCAGCTCGCGCTCCAGGGTCTCGTTGGCCTGCTCGGCGGGCAGCTGGTCGGCGTGAACGCCATCCCGCCCCGGGGCGCCCCCGGCTCCCAGGCTGCCCGCGGCGGCGAGCACGCCCAGCAGGCGGTCCCTCTCTGCCTCCAGGCGGAGCCGGGCGGTTGCGGTGTCCATGGCCCGCAACCCTACCGCTTGGCGCGCACCGGCGGCAGTCCCGGGCATCGACGCCGGCGAACCCGGCCTGCCCGGACGCCCCCCTCCCTCCCCGTCACGGCTCCGGGACCAACCAGACCACCGCCAGTGGCGGCAGGGTCATGCGCACGGACTGGGGCTGACCGTGGCACGCGACGGCCTCGCTCACGAGGGCCTCGAGATTGCCCTGGTTGCTGCCCCCGTACGCGGTGGAGTCGGTGTTGAGCGCCTCGCGCCAGTGGCCGGGAAGGGGGACCCCGACCCGGAAGTCGCGGCGGACGACCGGGGAGAAGTTGGCGACGCAGAGGAGCCCCGGCCGCCCGCCGGCGTCGCGGCGGACGAAGATGAACACGTTCTGGTCGGCGTTGGTGGCGTCGATCCAGCCGAAGCCGTCGGGCGTGTGGTCCCGCTCCCACAGCGAGGGGATCTCGCCACCCCGGTACAGCCCCCCGAGATCCTGGATCAGGCGCTGCAGCCCCCGATGCTCGGCGAACTGCACCAGGTGCCAGTCCAGAGAGCGGTCATGGGCCCATTCCGCGTCCTGACCGAATTCACCCCCCATGAAGAGCAGCTTCTTGCCCGGATAGGCGTACATCCACCCGAAGAGGGTGCGCAGGTTGGCGAACTGCTGCCAGCGATCGCCGGACATCCGGCTCAGCAGCGATCCCTTGCCGTGGACCACCTCGTCGTGGGAGAGGGGCAGGACGAAGTTCTCCGTCCAGGCGTAGAGGAAGCCGAAGGTCATCTGGTTGTGCTGGTACCGCCGGTAGATGGGGTCCTTGCCCATGTACTCGAGGGTGTCGTGCATCCAGCCCATGTTCCACTTGAAGGTGAAACCCAGCCCCCCGAGGAGGTCGGGCGGGACACGCCCGGCCAGGACGTGGACTCCTCGGCAATGGTGACGACACCCGGGTGGTCGCGGTGGACGGCCTCGTTCAGCTCGCGAAGGAAGGCGGTGGCCTCCAGGTTCTCGTTGCCGCCGTATCGGTTGGGGAGCCACTGCCCGGGCCCCGCGAGTAGTCGAGGTAGATCATCGAGGCGACCGCGTCGACGCGCAGCCCGTCCACGTGGAACTCGTCGACCCAGTAGTGGGCGTTGGCGATGAGGAAGTTGCGCACCTCGTTGCGCCCGAAGTTGAAGACCAGCGTCCCCAATCCGGGTGCTCGCCGCGACGGGGATCGGCGTGCTCGTACAGCGCCGTGCCGTCGAAGCGGGCCAGCGCCCACTCGTCCTTGGGGAAGTGTCCCGGCACCCAGTCGAGGAGGACGCCGATGCCGTGCTGGTGGAGGTGGTCGACGAAGCCGCGGAAGTCCTCCGGCGTGCCGAAGCGGGCGGTGGGCGCGTAGTAGCTGGTGACCTGATAGCCCCACGAGCCGCTGAAGGGATGCTCGCTCACCGGCAGCAGCTCGACGTGGGTGAAGCCCATCTCGCCGCAGTACGCGGCCAGCTCCTCCGCCAGCTGGTGGTAGCCGAGGACGGCGCCGTCCGGGGCGCGGCGCCAGGAGGCGAGGTGCACCTCGTAGATGGAGATGGGGCGGTCGAGCAGCGGTTGCGCCGCCCGCCGGGCCAGCCACTCTCCGTCCCCCCACACGTGGTCGTCCCGCTCCACGATGCTCGCCGTCTTCGGCGGGGGTTCGGCCCACCGCGCCATGGGGTCCGCCTTGAGCACGCGGCGTCCGTCGGCGCGGATGACCTGGAACTTGTACCTGGTGCCGGCACCGATGTTGGGGACGAAGAGCTCCCACACCCCGCTGCCTCCCAGAGAGCGCATCGGCTGGACGCGGTCGTCCCACCCGTTGGCGTCGCTGACCAGGTGGACCCCCTTCGCGTTGGGTGCCCACACCGCGAAGGCCACGCCGATGACCCCCTGGTGCTCAATGACCCGGGCGCCGAGACGCCGCCACAGCTCGCGGTGCCTGCCCTCGCCGATGAGGAGGAGGTCCAGCTCGCCCAGTGTCGGCAGGAAGCGATAGGGGTCGTCCATCTCCCAGCCCGCCCGGTCCGTCCTCACCCGCAACCGGTACCCGTCGAGCCGGTCGCCGGGGACAACAGCCTCGAAGAGCCCGACTTTGTCGATGCGCCGCATCGGCACCACACCGCCGGCCAGGGCCACGGAGCACTCGATGGCGTCGGGATGGAAGAGGCGCACGGCGATTCCGTCGCCGGTGGGGTGGGCGCCGAGGATGTGGTGAGGATCGTGGTGGGTCCCCGCCGCGAGGAGGGCAGCCTCGCTGGCGACAGGAGTTCGCGGAGACGGGCTCACGGTGTCGCCGCGAGCAGGAAGCGAAGTGGGATGGCTGCCCAGTCGGGCCGGTGGCCGAACTCGTAGGTGACTTCGTAGACGGCCTTGTCCAGTTCGAAGGCCCGCCGCATCGCTAGGATGGCCCCTCCGCTGGGGAGGATCCGGCTGTCGCCCATGCGAGCCAGGTAGGCGGCCCAGAACGCCTCGCGGCTGAGGCGGGCCCAGGTTCCGCCGGCCGCGAGGAGGTCGCTCCATAGCGGGTCACCCGGCTGCATCCGCTCGGCGAGGGCGGCCTCCGCGGCATAGTCGAAGGAGCGCAGCATCCCGGCGACGTCTCGCAGTGGTGAGGATCGCCCCCGCCTCTCCTCGACGGCGCGCGCCGGCTCCCCGCCGAAGTCGATGATCTTCCAGCCGGAGTCGGTCCGCAGCACCTGGGCGAGGTGGTAGTCGCCGTGGACGCGGATGGCCAGGCCGCCGTCCTGGATCTGCCGCAGGGCGTCGAAGCGGGCGGTCAGGATGCCCCGCTTGGCCTGGAGGGGGGCAACCGCCGGGTTGGGCGAGCGGAGCAGGGCGTCGAGGTGTGCGGTCATGGCGTCGGACCAGCCGGCGAGATGGACGGGCCCCACCCGGACCGGCGCCAGGTCTCCGGAAAGTCCCGGCGCCGACAGCGCCAGGTGCAGCTCCGCCGTGACTTCCCCGAGGCGGGCGGCCTCAGCCCGGAAGGAGCCGCCCTGGTTGTCGACGAGTTCGTGGCGCTCCATTGCCGACGAAGCCCCCGCCTCCTCGGCGGCGGCGTAGAGGTCGCGGAGCGATGTGAGGGCCAGCTCCCAGCCCTGCGTGCCGTTGTGCAGATACTCCTGCAGCACGCCCTGGGGGGAGACGGCCCCGCCGTCGCGGACATAGGAGATGTGCCCGAAGAACGCCGGGATGTGCGGGAAGCGGGCCTCGCCAAGCGTCTGAGCCATCTCCAGCTCGATGCCGGCGCCGCCCTCGATGCGGCGGCTCCATTTGAAGAAGTCGCGCTGGCCCCGGACCAGGGCCGAGTTGCTCTGCTCCACGTCGAGCAGGCGGATGCCGCCAAGGTTCTTCGTGTCGATGGCGGCCTGCCGGTGGGCCACCAGGCGGCCGGCGGAGGTTCGCACCTCAGCATCGGCCGCCAGCATCAGCCACAGTTCCGCCGCGGCCTGGGGATCGGCGAGGGCGTCGTACACGATGAGCGTCCGCGCGCCCTGCCCGACCGTCGCGATGAGGTGGTCGGGACCGTAGTCGCCGACGGGATGGGGCGCCATCCGTATGCCGAGGAGGACGCTGTACACCTCCGGCCCCTGGTCGTCGTCGTAGTCGACCCGCCAGAGGGTGTACAGAACGGCCGGGTCCGCTGTCCTGATCACGCCAAGATCGTCCAGTTCCACCTGACGCACGCGCCGCCCCCTGCCGCCGAACCAGCGAGCCCGCAACAGCCAGGCGCGGATCGCGTCCACCGCGTCGCCGATGCCGAGGCCGGTCAGTGTCGCGCCGGCGTCGGAGGGTGTGGTCACGGGATGTTCTCGATGCTGAACCAGTAGAAGCCGTGCGGAGCCAGGGTGAGCAGATAGGGCAGCTCGGCGATGGGCGGGAAATGCACCTTCCCCAGCATCTCCACCGGGGTCATGCCGGCGAAGCGGCGTAGGTCGAGCTGCACCGGCTGGGCGAAACGTGACAGGTTATTCACGCACAGCACGACATCATCCTCGTGCGTGCGCAGGTATGCAAACACTGAGGGATTGGCGGCGTCAAGCGCTTCGAAGGCACCCAGGCCGAACACTTGCCAGCGGCGGCGCACGGCGATGAAGCGGCGGAGCCAGTGCAGTAGCGAGGACTCGCTGCGACGCTGCGCCTCGACGTTGACCGCCTGGTATCCGTAGACGGGGTCCATCAGAGGCGGCAGGTAGAGCTGGGCGAAGTCGGCCCGGCTGAAGCCACCGTTGCGATCGCCTGTCCACTGCATGGGTGTGCGCACGCCATCGCGATCGCCCAGGTAGATGTTGTCGCCCATGCCGATCTCGTCGCCGTAATACAGGATGGGGCTGCCGGGGAGGGAGAGGAGAAGGCCGTAGAACAACTCGATCTGACGGCGGCCGTTGTTGAGCAGAGGGGCCAGCCGGCGCCGGATGCCGAGGTTGAGCTTCATGCGCGGATCCTGCGCATACTCCCCCCACATGTAGTCGCGCTCCTCGTCGGTGACCATCTCCAGCGTCAGCTCGTCGTGGTTGCGCAGGAAGAGCCCCCACTGCGACGTCGTGGTGGGCAGCGGTGGGGTCCGCTCCAGGATCTCGGTGATCGGGTAGCGTTGCTCCCGCCGCAACCCCATGAACATGCGCGGCATGAGGGGGAAGTGGAAGCAGACATGGCACTCGGGGCGTTCCTCAGTACCGAAATAGTCGACCACGTCCTCCGGCCACTGGTTGGCCTCGGCGAGCAGCACCTTGCCATCGCCGTACTCGCGATCGATGGTGTCGCGCAGCTCGGCGACGAACGCGTGCGTCTCCGGAAGGTTCTCGCAGTTGGTGCCCTCGCGGGCGAAGAGGTAGGGGACGGCGTCGAGGCGGAAACCGTCCAGGCCGACGTCGAGCCAGAACCGGGCGATGTTGACCACCTCTTCGCGCACCTTGGGATTGGCGTAGTTCAGGTCCGGCTGATGGCTGAAGAAGCGATGCCAGTAGTAGGCGTGGGCGGTGTCGTCCCAGGTCCAGTTGGACGTCTCCGTGTCGACGAAGATGACCCGCGCATCTGCGTAGCGACTCTTCGTCTCGGACCACACGTAGTAGTCTCGGTACGGGGAGTTTGTGGACGACCGCGCCGACTGGAACCAGGGATGCTGGTCGGAGGTGTGGTTGACGACGAGGTCCATGACCACCCGCATGCCCAGTGCGTGTGCGCGCGCCACCAGTCCGCGGACGTCGTCGACATTGCCGTAGCCTGGCAGCACGCTGTAGTGATCCCTGACGTCGTAGCCGCCGTCTCGCAGCGGCGAGTTGTTGAAGGGCAACAGCCAGATGCAGTCGACCCCGAGCCAGCGCAGATGGTCGAGATGCTGGACGAGTCCGGGGAAATCGCCGACGCCGTCGTCGTTGCTGTCGGCGAATCCGCGGACGAGGACCTCGTAGAAGACGGCCCGCTTGAACCAGAGCCGGTCGTCGGTCGTCGCCGAGGGCGCGGGGAGTTCGCTCATTGCTGCCGCAGGTGGAAGACGTGCGCCACCTGGAGGGCGGGGTCGAGACGCACGTAGTTCTCCGGCCCCCGCCAGACGTGGGTGGTGCCGGTGAGCTCGTCGTGAGCCTCGAAAGGCCGGTCGGAAGGGATGCCGAGCGCCTCCATGTCCAGCCAGATGGTGGCCTCGTGGACATGGTGGGGATCGAGGTTGACGACGATCAGGAGCACGTCGTCGCGGGAGTGGCTCATGCGGCTGACGCAGAGCATGCTCTCGTTCTTGATCTCGTGGACGCGCAGCGTGGGCAGGAGCGCGATCGCCTCTTCATGCCGGTGCCGGATTTCGTTGAGCCGTGCCAGGTAGGGGGCGAGGGAGTTCGGGCCGGTCCCAGTCACGCGGTCTGAGCTGGTACTTCTCGGAGTCGGCGTACTCCTCGCTGCCAGCGGCGGCCGCCACCCGCTCGCAGAGCTCGTAGCCGCTGTAGACCCCCCAGGACGGCGCCGTCATCGCCGCCAGGGTGGCCCGGACTTGGAATGCGGGCGGGCCGCCCTCCTGGAGGTAGGCGTGGAGGATGTCCGGCGTATTGACCCAGAAGTTGGGACGGAACCAGTCGATCTGGCGGCCGGCCGACAGCTCGGTGAGGTAGCCGGCCAGCTCGGCCTTGGTGTTTCGCCAGGTGAAGTAGGTGTACGACTGGGTGAAGCCGATCTTCGCCAGCCGCTGCATCACCGCGGGCCGCGTGAAGGCCTCGGCGAGGAAGAGGATGTCGGGGTGGCGGCGGCGCACCTCGCCGAGGATCCATGCCCAGAAGGCGAAGGGCTTGGTGTGCGGGTTGTCGACGCGGAAGATGCGCACGCCGCGCGAGATCCAGACGAGGAGCACGTCGAGCAGGGCGTTCCAGAGGTTCTCCCGATCGGCGGTGTCGAAGTCCAGGGGGTAGATGTCCTCATAGAGCTTCGGCGGGTTCTCCGCGTGGCGCAGGCTGCCGTCGCTGCGGTGGCGGAACCACTGCGGGTGGTCTTGGATCCAGGGATGATCGGGACTGCAATTCAGCGCGTAGTCGATGGCGACCTCGAGACCGAGGCCGGTGGCGCGGGCGACGAAGTCCGTGAAGTCGTCGAGGCCCCCCAGGTCGGGATGGATCTCGGTGTGCCCACCCCCCGCGGCGCCGATGGCCCATGGGGAGCCGACATCCCCCGGGGCCACCTCCAGGGAGTTGCCGCGACCCTTGCGGTGGGTCGTGCCGATAGGGTGGATGGGCGGGAGGTAGACGATGTCGAAGCCCATGGCCTTGATGGCGAGAAGCCGCGCGGCCGCGGTGCGGAAGGAGCCGCTGCGCGGAGGGTGGGCTCCTTCCGACCTCGGGAACATCTCGTACCAGGCGGAGAAGCCCGCCCGCTCCCGCTCCACGAGGAGCGGCCAAGGGCCAGACCGGGCGGCCGCGCTCCGATCGGCTGTCCGTCGCATCAGACCCAGGGCCGCTCGCCCTTCGGCGTCGCGGAGGCGGCGGGCGGCGGGCTCATCACGCCGGAGGGAGGCGGCGAGCCTGGTCAAGGCCTGCCGGTCCCTGGCCGCGGTATCCGCCAGGGCGGAGGCCTTCTCCGCCAGCCTCGCCCCCTCCTCGAAGTCGAGTTCGACGTTCTGCCCAGCCTCGACCCGCAACCGCAGGTCGCGGACCCAAGTGGCGTAGACGTCGGGCAGCGCGACGATCTCGTACGCCCAGGGGCCCACCCGGGGGGGAACCAACGAGGTCGTGACGCGGTCGTCGCCGGCCGCGACCATGGGGGTCTCCCGCCACGCGGCGTTCCCCTCGCCGGGGCGCCCGTGGCGAACCCAGGCCATCGTCAGCTGGTGGCCGCAGGTGAAGACCCGTGCGCTGACCGTTAGGGGGAGCCCGACCGTCGCCTTGGCGGGCAGCGATCCGCAGTCGACGCTGGGCCGCGGATCCTCGATGACCGCCTGCGGCGGGGGGGCGTCGGGAGGTGTGGCGTCGTCGCCCCTTGGCGCGCGCCGCGCGGCGCCAGCCGGGGAAATGGCCACAGACGCGTCTCCGAACGGGCTCTCTTCAGAGGGGGGCTCAGCCGTCGAGCACGGGACGGCGCCCGCCGACATCGTACTCGGCGACCCGGACAGGGGTTGTGGTCGCCGAAACTGGTACGAGGCGGCTAGATCGAAAGTCCTCACCAAGACCAGGCCGAATGTCACCTGAGGCGCAGCGCCGTCATATACTCGACCCATGCCCAGGGCAATGTGGCGCGGCGCCGTCAGCTTCGGGATGGTCGCCATCCCGGTGCGGATGTACCTGGCCAACGAATCGAAGGGCGTGTCGTTCCGTCTTCTCTGCCCGAAGGACGGGGCGCCGCTGCGCAACCGGCGCTGGTGCCCCGTCGAGGATGCCGAGGTGGGGTGGAATGAGACGGTGCGCGGTTACGAGGTGGCCAAGGACGAGTTCGTGCGGGTCGACGACAACGACCTGGACGGTCTGCCACTGTCGACAACCCACGCCATCGAGATCCTCGAATTCTGCGACGACGCCGAGATCGACGCGGGTGTCTACGTCAAGGGGGCGTACTACCTCGAACCGGAGCCGGTCGGCGTCAAGCCCTATCTCCTGCTGAAGAGCGCGCTGGAGAAGACCGGCAAGGTGGCCATCGGCAAGGTGGCGATGCGCGACCGCGAGCAGCTGTGCCGGCTCGCGCTGCACGACCAGGCGATCCTGCTCAATACGCTGCACTGGCCTGACGAGATCCGCGACGCAGGACAGCTCTCCCTGCCCTCGGCCGACACCGACGTCCATGCGCGTGAGCTGGAGATGGCGGTGATGCTGATCGAGAACCTCTCGGCCTCCTTCGACCCCGAGCGGTACCGGGACGAGTACCGCGACGCGGTCATCACCCTGGTCGAGGCCAAGTTGCGGAACGAACCCGTTGAGCACGCGCCGGCGCCCGCCGCGGCCAACGTCACGGATTTGATGGCGGCGCTCAAGGCATCGGTGGGAAGC
>CAWEEP010000076.1:0-36174 GCA_963808125.1 Candidatus Dormiibacterota bacterium | reverse complement strand
TCGCGTGGAGGGCGCGGTGCAGCGCCCCTTTGTGGCCGGGCGCATTAACCCCGGTCGCCTGTATCCAGTTTTTCGTTGCCATGCCCATCACGGCTTGCACCGCGTCGCCCAAATGGCAAGACCGAAACCACGCTACCGGCTGTCCTCGTCCTTTAAGAACTTCCAGCATCGGCCGGATCGCTCTCGACCGAACGGGTCATCAGCCGCGAACAGAGGACGTGCAGCTTGACCTGCATGACGCCGATCACCTCGGCGATTTCAAGGTCGCCATCGGCCTCGCTCAGCACGCGATTCAACTCATCCTCGAAGGCGCGGAGCTTGGGGTTCATTTCGACTTCGGCCAGCACACGGTTTTCCCGCCCCGCGCCCCCGCCCGCTTCGTCACCGCGCACGTGTACGCCTTGCCGTAACGCTCAATCGTCCGGTACCGCGCCACCCCTCCCTGCTTCCTGATCTTGCGTTCCGCTGAGGCTGGCATGACGTGACCCTGATTGTTTTGGTCTGACACCGCAACCGCAAAATTGGCTCCGGGCACCCTCATTACGCCTTTGGCCGCGCAGAAGGGAGTTCATCGACTAGTTCGCCTAGCCCGGAGCCTCATCCATACGCGCGTCACGTTCCCACCCGTCAACCCCGCCGTTTGTAACCGCTCTCCTCACCCCACGCAAAATGAGAGAAACCCCCAAAAGAGAGGAGGGGATTCTAAGGGGAACCACCCGATGGTTAAGCGAGCAAAATCTTTCCCTTTACCACCCAACCCGTTGACCCCGTATCGTTGTAAAGTGACAAAGTATTTTGCTTAACCAATACCCGCCCGTCATGCGAGACCCCTTGTGTTGGCGGGGGGCACTCGCGTCGGGGCCTTCGCGTTTCCGGGGGTACCACCCCACCGCCGGGAGGGGTCACGCCTCGCCTGCCTGCCCTGCGCAGTGGCGCCCACGGTGCGGCCCGGCTGCCGGCCTGCGCTTGGAGCTGGCGGGTGATGGCGCGGGCAACTGGCAGCCTCACAAGGCATTCGCGCAGGCGGTCACCGGCTCCGACGTTGGGCTGGTTAGTCTCATCTGGGCATTACAAGACGTTAGACATAACGCCCCATTGTGCGCATTGGGTCAATGCTGTTGCGACTGCCGACCGATTACAAACACGGATTGCGATTTTGCTTTAACGCCAGCGGGCGGTGTAGTACAGTGTGCACGATGAACTCAACTACACCTATCAAAGCTGGCGACTGCTACACCATTCCGGCGGGCACAGGATTTTGGGGACTCGACAGATACCCTTGGGGCGGGTGCTTTCATCGCGCCCCACAAGATCACGGTCTTTCGGGTGTAATTGAAGAAATCAGAAAAATCTACTCCGATGGCTCGCCATCGCGTTTCGTCGTGCGCTTGGCTACACCTTACTTTGGCGACAGCAAAGCCGGAGTGGCCCTTTAACGTTCTACTTTCGGTGTCAGTTGAGTAACCCGCGATCTTAACCGGTCGCGGGTTTTTCTTTGTCCGATTCCGGCAACGCCAACACAGGTGTAGCATTGGCTACAGGCTCGGCGCTCACGTCTGTCACCTGCTCCGCGAGCTTCGGCTCGGCCTGCGCATCGGCTGATTTCGACAACGCGGAATCCCCGCGCAGGTAGAAAAGGTTCAGCGACACGCTCCCGCCGCCCGGCAACTGCGCAGTGGTATCCAGCCCCCGCGCCTGCCGCGCCACGGTCACGAGATCACGAGCGCCACCGGCCCACGAGCGGAAATCACGCGCCGCAAATTCACTCTCGCTCTCCGTTGCGTCCAATGCGCGCTTAGCCCCGCAATTGAGCCGGCTTCAGCCACGGCCGCCTGTGCTTTTACCACCCGTTCAATGTGATTTGCCTCACTAGCGCGTAGTGAGGACGTGTGTTTTGCTCCTCGGGCTGCGGGAGGAAACCCTCCTCCTCCTGCTTCCTGAGGATGGAGAACACCTCGGTGGCGTCTCCGTGGCTCTTCCAGGGGCCCCGGCGGTCAATATGGTTGATGTAACTAACCTCGCATTGGGTCGGCGAGAACCTGCCCAGATCAGCTTCCGCAATGAAGTCGACGAGGTGCTGCAGATCGGCTTTGAATTCGGTGTAGACGCTCTCGAAACTGGGGTATTGCACGTCCTTCCGGATCTTGCGCCAGTTACGGGCGAACCAGTCACGTTGGATCTGTATCAGTTCGGTGTCATCTGGTGTGACAAACCAGTATCGTCCCATGGGCTGGCCGAACGCGATTTGCAGCGCGGGCAACATGTCGGCGCGACCGAAGCGTTCTATCGGGGGCGCGTACGGGGGCTGCTCCTCGATCCGGGGGAACTTCTGGAACTGGTTGGTCCACAGCCGGATGAACTGGGCGGAGTTCAGCAGCGGCAGCGGATCGAATGCCACCGCCAGAACGAGCTCGTTTACTGGCGGACTGTGGAACTTCGGGAGATCCCGAGGTGGGCTGTGCTCCTTGGGGGACTGCTCCTTGATCGGCGTCACAGTCCCTCACTCCGGCGGCCGGCGGCGACGAGTCGCCAGGTTCTGCCGACATGGCGGCCGGTGCTGACGTTGCCGGTGGCTTCTGAGCCGTCACGATGAGGCCCCGCCGATCCGAATGTGGAGCACCCCTTCTCTGACCAAACGCTCTATCTCGTTTCCCAGCAGCGTCTTCGCGACCTCAGACCGCGTCTTCCCATGGATGCCGATCACGGCAAGTTCGTCAAGATACGCTCCCACCTCGGCCGACGGGCGAATCGAGATCCGGCTGGTCTCATTCTCGTTGGGGCTTCGCGGCACGCCGTGAATTCTACCCGGAGGTGGCTAGAAAGCATCTATATAGGCGCTAAGTAGCGCGCTCACGCCGACAGTCTGGCACATCTGCCGAGGGAAGCCCGGGCTCCCAGCCCAGATGGCCGACCACGAGGCGCTCCAGCCGTCCACGGGCGCTGGGCTGTGCCTGGTGAGTTTGAACCGATGACGTAGGCTAAGGAGGGAGGTGATGTCGGATGCAGGGGGTGACGGGATGACCGTCAAGTACTTCGCAGACCGGACCCAGCACCCAGCTTCCGCCCGGAGCCGGGCCTCCGCGGATGCTGGTCCGAATCGACCTCGGTGGCCACACCGCGCAGAGAGCCACGCCGGGTGCCTGGTGGGTCGACGCGCCGCGCTTCATGTCCTGGCTCTGGGATGACCACGGCGAGGAGGTCACCGAAGCTGAGGCGTCGTTGATCGCCGCTGGGTGGGGAATCACGCTTCCGGCCCCCCCGGCGAGTGCGCCTAACGACCCTCCGAGAGCCCATCCAGTGGACGCGGGAGAAGGACCGACGACCCTCGTCTGCGCCCTCGGCACGCGGTGCGCGGAGTTGGACGGCCAGATTGACAATGCGGGCGATGGTCTCGTCGACACGTCGACCGTCTTCGTCTGCTGCATTTGGAAGACCGCGGCCTCCTTCACGAGGGCACCTTCCTTGGGCAGGCCGAGAAGATAGCGGCCAAGCCACTCTCGCGCCTTGGCATCTCCTGATGCGCCGTCGCTGACGGCTCGGTCAACAATCCGACGCCAGGTTTCGGGCGGACAGCCAAGGGTCACCATCCGCAGGTAGTCGGCTTCAACGGGGCGAGGAGGTCGCCCCGGTCCGCCGGGGTTGCCTTTGGTGATGCCCCGGAGGCTGCGCGGTCGTCCCTACTCACTGGCCGTCGTCCTCACCTCGAACCCTAGGTGTCGGCGCCTCGCACCGGTCGGGTCACGCTCGTCCAGCCACCTGGCCGCCTCCGGGTCAGTTCTTGCCGCAGCGACGACAACCGCGAGCAGCTGAGCCTCCTCAGCCTCGTCGCCAAGCACTTTCCTCTCTTGAAAGTCAGTGCCCATCCCGCTAGCAGGGTGTTGATCTTCGGTTCCGAGGGAGCGAGGGAGAGCTGAGAGGTCGCCCGCTGGGGCAAGTGGGCCCGGGTTTGGGGGAGACGGCGATCCCGACGGGCCCTCGGCCGGTCCTTCGGCCTCCGGATCAGGCCGCCTGAGCGTCCAGGGCGGCGATCCGGATGAGGTTGTAGACCGCTCCGGTCATCAGGAACCACGCCCGGTTGCGCTGCAGACCGATGTAGCGCAGCTTCCGTCCACCGGCCACGGTCTTCATCCAGCCGAAGGGTTCCTCGATGCGCTTGCGGATGCGCAGGCTGGTGACGTGGCCGGCGTGTCGGGTGGTCCGTCCGTCGATGGCGCTGCGTCGGTGCGTGGTGTTCTGGGCCACGTGGGGGGTCACCCCGATCTCCCGGCACCCGGCGACGAAGTCTCGGGTGTCGTAGCCCTTGTCCGCCGCCACCGTTCGTCGCCGGGCGCTCTTCGGCAGCCGCCGCAGCAAGGTCAGCGCCGTCTCCCGCTCGGCGTATCCGGTCGCCTGGCTCAACTCCATGTCGGCGATCAGCGCACTCCGGTTCTCCATGAGCAGGTGCCCCGCGTAGCTGAGCTTGGCCGCCACCGAGTTCCCCTTGCGCGCCAGCCGCGCCTCGGGGTCGGTGGTCGACCGGTGGGTCTCGTTGCTCCGCCGCTCCCCGTGGTAGTCCACCTCCTGGTTCCGTCCCCCGGAGGGGGGCCCCCCTTGCCCCCGTCATCCTTGGGCCGGAAGCTCTTGTGCGAGGCCCAGGCCTCGAGCAGGGTGCCGTCGACGCTGAAGTGCTCCCCCGAGATGTAGCGGCGCAGGTGGGCCTGCCGCACCACCGCCGCGAAGAAGCGGTCGGCGATCTCCTGCTTCAGCAACCGCTCCCGGTTCTTGCTGAAGGTGCTGTGGTCAAAGCCCTCGGCGTCGACGTTGAGGTCGAGGAAGAACTTGAAGAGCAGGTCGTAGCGCAGCCGCTCACAGAACTGCCGCTCGCTGCGGATCGAGTACAGGGCCATCAGCACCGTCGCCTTGAGCAACTGCTCGGGGGGCACGCTGTGCCGGCCGGTGGCCGCGTACATGGCGTCGAACTCCGGCTCCAGGTCCGCCAGCACCGTCTCCACCACCGGCTTGATGCGCCGGATCGGGTGGTCGGGGGGGATCAGGCTCTCCGAGGTCAGGGTGGACAGCATCGTCACCTGCAGGTTGGTGGTGCCGCGCATGCTCCGATCTCCCCAAGGCTGTATTCGACACCCCGAGACTTCGCACACCGGAGTCACCTTGTGGGCACCGAATCAGCCGGCGAAGATCAATACCCTGCTGACCCTGCAACCTCTGTTGCGCAGGGTGGCAATGTGCCTATGCTTGGGTAATGGTCGGGATTAGGCGGCTAACCCGCGCGCAACGCGGAGCCTTGGCGGCGCTCTTCCTCGGTGTCGTCTGCCTCGATTTCTTCCCCCCGCTTGGGCTCTTGGAGTTAGCCAGCGCGATCTTGCTGCTCTGGACGGGTCGACGGGCAGTCAGCCTCACCGGGCTCCTCCCAACCCTGGCCATCCTGGCCTCGGCAATCGCAGTCATGGTCACGGTGAGCGGCCCCGGGAACCCGGTCATGGTCCCGGTTGCCGGCTGGTCGATCGCGGTCGTGGGCCTTCTCGCCGCGGCAAGCACAGGAGGGGGGGCCCACCCTGCGGCGAGCCGACGAGATCCGCCTCCCTTCCCCGGCTGAAGTTCAACACCCTGCTAGCCCTCCTGATTCGCTGTTTCGAGCTCGCTGCCACTGGGGCACCGCCTCCCCGCCACGCCGTTGCCTCCCGTCTAAACGGCATCGGGAGGACGGGTTGAACAACCAGGTTCGGCTTCAGTTCGCCGAGGACGTGAGCAGCGGGCGAAATGCGGGCAGCGTCGCCGTTCTCGTCTTCCCCGGCGTCGTCCAGGACTACAGGTCCGAACCTCGTCGGACCGGCCCTGGGCCTCCGGCATCGTCCGAAGGTGCTCATCGCCCCCGAAGCTGCGCAGGGGTTCGGCGTGAGCCTCTTCTCTTGGACCGCGAGCACCTACCCGGGGAAGCCCCCACACCCAGCCACCGGTCATGCCCAGCTTCCGGGGCACGATCCCCAGGTCCCCCTGCGCGCGTCGCACTGTTCCCCAGGCGATACCCGCCCGCTGCGCCTCCTGCTTCACCTGCTCAGCGAGGACATCCCCGTCACCAGAAGGTCCTGCAGGAAGTCCACGGCATCGCTGACTCTTGAGCGCGCAGCGCTGTCGACTGGCGGTCCGAGGAGGTCGCCGACCGTGTGGGTGGTAGTCCCGACGACCACAAGCCGCGAGGTCGGGATGCCTTCCCCTTCCTCGCCCCGGACGATGCAACCCTCGATCCGCAGGCGGAGCGAACGAAGCCCGAGCTCCGACGTTCGACTTCCCGACCGCGAGGATGCGGGTTGGCCCACTGGGGTCGTCCGGATCTTCGGCGAGGAGGGAGGACCTGGCGGGCGAGGTTGCCGAAGGCGCCGCTTCCGCTGATCCGAGTGAGCACGTCCCGGGCCTCGCGGCGGTTGAGGTCAGTCGTGCCCAGGACCACCATCCCGCATCGCTCGGCCATGCGAGCAAGGGGCTTCAGCACCGCCCTGACATCCTGTTCCTTGTAGCTGTCGTGCCCCCGGGGCACGTGGCTGACCACAGTGTCGACGAGGAGCACCCGAACTCCAGCTGCCGAGAGGGTGCCCTCCAGCTCCTCGATTTGGCCGTCGATTTCGATGTCGCCCGCCACCCCGGCCTGATGGCCTCGACTAGGAACGGCATCGTCGACTGGCCCCACAGCGGCAGAGTTATCTGGCCCCACCCGCGGGCGCCGTTGTTGACGTTTCTGGAGACGATACCTCGGACGTGGTCAGACCGCTGAGCGTCGTGTCCACGGTCGGGGAGTTCGGAGGTGTCGGACCTCGCCGCGTCTGCCTTCTGAGCCTCAACTGCCTTCCCAGCGGCGAGAGTTTCGGTAGAAGTGAGGCTTTTGAGATTCTTCAGCCGCGACAGGGATCGTTTGAAACGATAGGAGTCTCGTCCCGGTCTCGACGATGTGGGAGCGGTAGGTGAGCCGCTCGATCACCGCCTTGCACAACCGGGGGTCGGAGAACACCGTGGTCCATTCGCTGAAGGGGAGGTTGGTGGTGATCACCACGCTGCCGGCCTCGGCACGCTGGGCCAGGACCTGGAAGAGCAGCTCGGCGCCGGTCGGCGGCAAGGTCACGTAGCCCAGCTCGTCGCAGACCACCAGATCGTAGCGGCTCAACCGCCCCACCGCCCGGGAGAGGGTGCGCTCGTCGCGCGCCTCCAAGAGCTCGTTGACCAGAGCGGCCACGGTGGTGAAGCGCACGGCCTTCCCCTGCTCGCAAGCAGCCACTCCCAACCCGATCGCGATCATCGTCTTGCCGGTGCCGCTGTCACCGACCAGGAGCACGTTCTCGGCCCGCTCGATGTAAGCACCCTCGGCGAGTTGGGCGATCAGCGCCGCCGGGACCAGCGGCGCCTCGGCGAACTGGAAGTCGCTGAGCCGCTTCACCGCCGGGAAGCGGGCCTCGGCGATGCGCCGCTGGGCCCGGCGCTGGGCCCGGTCCTCCAGTTCCTGCTCGAGGAGCCCGGCCAGGTAGGCGCTGTGGCTCAGCCGACCGCGCACCGCCTCCTTCTCCATGCTCTCCCAGCGGGCGCCGACACTGGGCAGGTGCAGCTGCCGGCACTGGGCGCCGAGCAACGTCGCCGTGGTCGCGGTCGTCATCGTGGTCATGCGGGGTCTCCTCGATCGAGCAGCTGGTCGTAATGCGCGACGGTGGGTACCGGCACCGTCGGCTGGCAGAGCACGCGCAGCGCCGGAGCCGAGATCGGGACCTGCGGAGCCTCGGTGGAGCGGCGCAGGTTGAGCGCCACCGCGGCGGCCTCGTAGGCCCCGGTGGTGAGGGCCTCCTCGACTGCCATCAGCACCGTGGGCAGCCCGTGATCGCGGTGGAGGAAGAGCACGTCGACCATCTGCCGGGCGCCCTCGGAGGCCCCGTGGCGCTCACGGAGGCGACCGAAGAGCTCGACGTAGGCGGGCGGGAAGCTGCCTCTCTCGATGTCCTGACGCAACGGCACCGAGCCGGCCAGGGCCCCGGGCTTGAAGCGCAGCACCTCCAGGTAGTGGTCGAGCTGCAGGCGGTCGTGGCCGATCCCGTAGACCCGCTCGTGCCGGGCCACCTCGCGGCCGCCGTGACGGATCTCCACCTCCGTCGAGCTGACCGCCGCGGCCACGGTCAGCCCGGCCAGCCCGGCCGGGGCCGAGTAGCGGTTGCGCAGCACCGTGAGGCGGCTCTTCTGATCCAGCCGGCCGCTGACGTGGACCCGGGCGTCGAAGCCCTCGGCGGCCAGCGGACGTAGCCGCGGCCTCTCCGCCGCCCACGCCTCGCCCACGCTCACCAGCGAGCCGTCCAGGTGGCGCTCCAGCTCATCGATGGAGGCCTGTCGGCACTTCCGGATCAGCTCCTCCCAGCTCGCCACCACCGGGACCGGCACCAGCAGGTTGCGGCGGTGGTATCCGATCTCCCCCTCGACGCCCCCCTTCTCGTGCGCCCCCTGGATGCCGGGAAGGCAGAACTTGGCTTCGAATAGGTAGTGGGAGCGCAGCAGCACGAAGCGCTGGGTCTCCAGCCGAGCCCGGCCCTGGAGGATCCGCCGCACCGCCAGCTTCAGGTTGTCGTACCGGACGGTGGGGAATACCGAGCCGAAGTACGCGAAGGCCTCGACGTGGGCTTCCAGGAAGGCCTGCTGGGTGAGCCGGCGCAGCGGCCAGTGGAAGGGTGCACCGCTGGAGCAGGCGCGCATGGTGAAGATGTCGACCTTCTCCTCGCCATCGGGGAAGCGCACCCAGGACTCGCCCATGTCAACCTCGGCCTCTTCGCCGGGCTCGTGGTGCTGGGGCACGAACACCTCCCGCATCCCGGCCAGCTGCCGCCGGCGCTGCCGGACGTAGGCCCGGACCGTCCGCTCCGAAACCTCGGCCCCGTGCTCGACGCTCAGCCGGCTCCAGATCCGGTGGGCCGTGTGCCTCTGCTTGCGGGGCGCCGTCCGGTCCGCCTCCAGCATCGCGTCGATCACCGGCTTCCACCGGTCCAGCGCCGGCTGGGGATACGCCCGCGCCTTCCGGGGCGGCGGCTCGGCCCGCGTCAGCGCCAGGCGGACGTCGCGCCGGTGGCACCCGTGCTGGCGGGCCAGTTCCCGGATGCCCCACCCCTGCAGGGCGTGGTCCCGCCGGATCCGTTCAAACAGCTCCACCTTGTCGCGCACTCCTCATCTCCGTAACTCCTGACCAGTGGTCAGGAAGGTACGGCTGGGGCGCTTGAGGTGGAGCCAGATAACTCTGCCGTTTCACCCCGAAGTGGGGCCAGATGACTCTGCCGAACCTAGACGAAGTGGACCCTCGTGAGATCGGCGCCTGCGGCCATGAGGCGGGGCACGATCACTGCGGCTCGATGATCCTCGGCCGAGGCGATGGCGACCGCCACAGGCCGCCCGTAGAAGTCACCGGGTAGCGTCCCGAGGGACCAGCCAGCCGCAAGGCGATACAGCTCCGTGCTCTTCCCCTTACCACCCTCTCCGACGAGGAGGACCACCATCCCGGTGGGGATGTAATCCGTCCATGCCCAGGTCACACGCTCTGGTCTGACCGACGAGGCCGCTACCAGCCGATGCATCCGCCCACTACCCATCGGCCCGGCAGCTCTCGATGAACCGCTCAATAGCGCCGGGCGGGATGCGGCGGCAGCGGTCGATCAAGATCGACTCCAGTCGGCCCTGCAGCACGAGCTCGTAGGTCTTGGCCCGTGACAACGAGAGCGTCCGGGCAGCATCGGCGACTGTCACCAGCAGCGGTGGATGTCCGGGGTGCTCGGTGGTCATGGGTGAACGGTCCCACACGCCGGTGCTAGGGTCGAGGCTCTCAATGCACGGTTGAAGGGAGGACGATGAACCGGATACCGACCGACCTACAGCTAGCCGGTGCTCGCCTCTGGGGGACCGAGACCCCCATCATCAGGGCCGAGCTCCTGCCGCTGGGGTGGAGGCGGCTGGAACTAGCGGCCGACCCCTTGGGCCGACCCGGGATCGCGTCCTACCGGACGGACGGCGCACACCTGACTCTTCTCTCTGACCCGGACCCGCAGGAATGCCTCGACGGGTTCCTGGCGCTCCAGGGCGGAAGCGCCGCCGCCAGGCTCCGTTTCGCCCGGAAATGGGGCGGTCGTCTGTGGGAGTGCCATGACCACCGGTTGCCGCCGGACCCCGATGAGTGCCAGCGTTGCGATTCACGACTACCGGGCCAGACTTGGGGAGAGGGTTGGGAGCCATTGAGCGCATGGGACGCCCTCACCGACGAGTACGTGGCTGTACTGAGGCTCGCTGCGGACCTCGATGCGGGCTCCCCAACCCGCGAGGCTGACTGGAGGGTGATCAACGGATCGCTGCCGGAGACCACCAGTCCGCACCCAACAACCAAGAGCACGGGAGCCCGGTATGTCTCGATTCAACTCCAACTCGGGAATGTCTGGCCTGACTTCCTCGTCGACCCGAGGTCCGCGCGGTGGGAATTCGCCATGGACAGCGTGGGTCTCCGGGCACTCCTCGCGGTGGGACTGGCGACGCGGCTCAACGGCGGCGGGATGTTCAGGTGTGATGTCTGCGGTCTCCCCTTCAGGGTGGACGGTCGCCGACGTCGCCGGACGGGGGCAAACGGTCAGCCGGTGAAAAACTACTGCCCGCCCCCTAGAAGCTGTGCGGCCACGGGAAGAAGGGCCCGAGCGCGTGAGCGCTACATGGAGCGGAGGTCGGCAGCGCGGCCCCAAGGTTCCAGCTGATGGGTCGCGAGGGTGCCGGCCTGCCTGGAGAGGTCCTTGAGGTCCACTTGGTTCGGGTGCGGGCAGAGGCTGACGAAGGCCCTGGCACCGTCACGGGTGTCTGCGCCGAGGTCTGGGACGTCGCCTGAGACAACGATCATTACAACAGTTCTGCTGGCCAGCAACCATCGACAAAGGACGGGATGGACGGCAATAGAATATGGCTCTAGCGGGCCAAGATCACTTGCCAGCGAACCTCTAATCCCTTGGTCACAGGTTCGAGTCCTGTAGCGGGTACCACATCCGTGTCTCAGTTCAGGTGACCCCGCGGTGGGTGGCGGGCTCGTCCCTCCATGTCGGGGGGGGCTCCAGGAGCCGGCGCACCGGTCGCATTGCTGAGGTCGTCCTCAGTGTCGAACGCCACGCGATGAGGCCACCCGCGGTCACGTGATGGAGCCACTCACGGTCACGCGATGAGGCCACCCGGTGCCCCGTCTTCTGGTCAGGATGGTAGTGGGTTGGCGGCCCTCCTGTGTGGTCGGGTGGCGGCCTCCGGAAGGGGGGTATCCGACATCTGGTCGAGGTCGTCGCTGGCCTCCGGGGGCGTCTCAGCGGGTCGCGCCTGGAGCGCTCGGCCGGGCTGGCCGGCTGGGGTGTCATCGGGGTCGTTGACGGCTGGGTAACCGCCTCCGTCCGGCCGCCGGAAAGGCCGATAGCTGCGGCCTCGCAGGATCACGTGGTGGGCGCTGTTGACCAAGCGGTCGAGGGCGCTCTCGGCGAGGACGGGGTTGGGGAAGAGTGGGTACCAGTCCTTGGGGGCGCGGTTGCTGGTGACCAGCAGGCTGCCGACCCGGAAGCGCTGGCAGATCAGCTCATAGAGGTCCTCGGCCTGGGAGGGGGTGAACTCGCGCATCCCGAAGTCGTCGAGGATGAGCACGTCACTCTGCAGGTAGCGGCGCAGCCGAGGCTCCCAACTGCCGTCGGCCCGGCCTCCGGCCAGGTCGCGCAGGAAGGCCGAGGTCTTGGTGAAGAGCACGGTGTACCCGGCACGGCAGGCGGCGTGCCCCAACGCCTGCGCCGCGTGGGTCTTGCCGACCCCGACCGGCCCACAGAGCAGCACCGACTCGTGACGCTCGACAAAGCCGCAGGTGGCTAGGTTGCGCAGCTGCTCGGCGGGGATCTGGGGGTTGAAGGAGAAGTCGAACTCCTCGAGGGTCTTCGGCTCTTCGAAGCGGGCTCGGTGGAGCCGCTGGGCCAGCATCTTCGACTGCCGCCGATCGATCTCGTCGTCGAGCAGCAACGCCAGGAACTCGACGTGGCCAAGCCGCTGGTCCTCGGCCTGCGCCCGCCGCATCTCCAGGGTGAGCAGCATGCCGCCGAGCTTGAGGGTCTTGAGCTTGCTCTGCAGCTCTGCCGGCCTCACCACCGTGTCCCTTCGAGCAGCTGCTGCTCGCCGTGGAGGAAAGCGCCGGCGGTGCTGACGGCCGGCTCGTCCTCGTCGACTTGCTGGTCACGGGTGAGGATGTTGCGCACCGTGCGCAGGCTGCCGTCGGCGACCAGGGCGCGCTGGCATGCGGCATTCAGCCGCCCCGGCTCGTGGGTGTCGGCGAGCCGGAGGATGCCCTGGGCCTGGCGCAGACAGGCCAGCGGATGGGGCCCGGCCAGGAGGTCGTCGACCAGGGCCTGTACCGCCGGGCCAGCTCGACAGCGCGGCGCCGGCACCAGCTCGGCGTTCGCTGCAGGAAGGCGACCTTCTGCTCTGGATAGTCAGCGTGGTCGACGTAGTTGCGCTCACCCGGCTGCAGGGCGTGGGTCTTGACCAGGGTGGTGCCGTCGTAGATGCGGGCCACCCGCTCGCCGATTCGGACCTCCAGCCGCTTGCCGACATGGGGCCAGGGCACCGAGAAGAAGCGGCGCTGCACCTGGATCCGACAGTCGGGATGCACTGTGGCCGTGGCCCAGTGGGCGAGCTCGAAGGGCTCCGCCGGCAGACCCAGCATGGCCGGCCGCTCCACCGCCTGGAAGATCTCGCCGACGGTCCCGGGCAGCAGCCCGTGGGGCCGCTTGGCCGCGGTGCCCCGGCTCCACTCCGCCCCCGCCTCGCGCATCGCCGGCACCATGGCGAACTCGCGCCCGCTCCAGAAGCTGTCCCGGGCGTAGGGCATGGCCCGCTCCACCCTGGGCTTGTCCTTCGGCTTCCTCACCCGGCAGGGGTCGAGGAGCACGCCGTAGTGCTCGGCCAACTCCGCATAGGACGGCTCACCAGCGGGTCGTACACGTCAGGTCGGAGCACCCCCGTCTTCAGGTTGTCGACCCGGATCTGCCGCGGCGCCGCCCCGAAGAAGCGGAAGGCGGCGACGTGCGCCGCCACCCACGCACCCTGGTCGCAGATCAGCACCGGCCACACGAAGGTCATCCGGCTGAAGGGCAGGACCATCACGAAGCCCCACACCTTGCGCGTCCTCTCGTTCAGCCGGTCCTCCCACCGCCCCAGCAGGCCGTAATCAACCTCGGCCACCTCGCCCGGCGGCGTCACCTCCTTGGGCACCGTCACGTCCTCCGGGCTCATTCCCCGGATGTGGCGGCGCACGTAGCGGCGGAAGGTCGACACGCTCACGGTCAGCCCCTGCTCGTCGCACAACCGCTGCCACACCGTGGTCACCGTGCTCGCCGCCAGACCCTCGACGATCGCCGCATGGAACCGCACCGGCTCCTGGGTCGGCGGTGCCGCGGCCGGGGCCACCCGCTCCGCGAACAGCTCGGGTACTCGCCGCTCCCACTCCGGCCGACTGAGCGGCGGGCCACCCGGGGTCAGCCCCGCCGCCTCGGCCACCCCCACGATCCGGTCGACCCGGTTCCTCCCCATGCCGAAGCTGCGGGCCAGCTGCCGCCGGCTGCGTCCGGCCTGCCAGTGCTGGAGCACTGCTGCCACATCTGCCACCTCGAATCTCCTGCCGGCCATCGCTCCCTCCTTGAGCTTTCGGTCCGGCCATCGTCGCTGTGGCACCGGGCGGTCTGATGAGGTCAGGAGGGTGGCCTCATTCGGTGACCGCGAGTGGCTCCATTAGGTGACCGCAAGTGGCCTCATCACCTGACCGTGAGTGGCCTCATTGCGTGACCGTCGACAGGTTGACCAGGCTGCGGCTCGGCGTCAGGGTTCGCGGCCGGTCGCGCTGCTCCGCCCCGTCGCCAGGGCGTCCGCGCCGTGGCGACGGACCAAAGCGCTCGCGGAGCAGCTCATCGACAGCGCTGCGGGAGACGCGCCATCCCGCCCGGCCGCCGAGCGGGACCCCGAACAAGGTCCCGGCCCTGAGGAGCCGCCGGGTCTGCTCTTCGCCGATGGCGAGCGCTGCGGCCGCCTCGGCCACGGTCATTGTGTGAGTGCCCGCCGGGGCCAGTTCGAGGGGCGTGAAGTCGTCAGGGTCGATGCCGTGATCGGCGGCCCAGGCGAGGAAGGCGGCGGAGTGTCGTCCTTGAGGAAGGCCGATGAATCGGCGCATCTCCTCGACTTCCCGTCGGAGCCCCGTGACCTGGCGCTCCAACTCTGCGATCGTGCTGGCCATGGTCAGATGATACTCCTTCTGCGACGTTGCACAAGATGTTGCACTAAGGCCCACAGTTCGGTATAATAACGACATGGTAAGCGTCCAGTCCCACCGGGAGGCCCGCAAGGAGCGCTCCCGGCTGCCGAAGCCGGTGGCAGAGCGCTTCGCCGCGGTGGAGGAGGCGATCACCTTGAATCCGTATGCGCCGGCCTTCAAGCGGGAGGCGGGCTGGGGCCAGCGCAGCGTTCTGGTGGCCGGCGTGAGCTTCCAGGGGACGACCTATCGGATGGCCTGGGAGGTGATCTCGGCCGCGGAGGTGGTCATCTGGGCGTACGGAGCCCACGAGGGCTTCTACAGCCGCCTATCGCGCCGGGCGAAGCAACGATGAGCCCCACTCGCGTCGCCGGCGCCGACACCGTGCTGGACCGCCTCCAGGGCGGGCTCCTGGGGGTGGCGGTGGGCGATGCACTGGGAGCGACCCTCGAGTTCGCGCCGCCGCAGCCGGCAGGGTCGCTGCACACCGAGATCAGCGGGGGCGGTGTCTTCGGTTGGACTCCCGGAGCTCCGACGGACGACACCGATCTCACGATGGCTGTCGCCGAGGCCTACGCGGCGGGGTTCAGCCTCGAAGGGGTTGCGGACCGCTTCCTGGCCTGGTACCAGGCTGGCCCCAAGGACGTGGGCGGGACCACCGCCGCGGCGCTCCACGGCTACGCGCAGCGCCGGGACCCGCGCAACTCTGGAAGAGCCGGCGAACGGTCGGCCGCGAACGGCAGCCTGATGCGCACGATGCCGGTGGCTCTCGCGCGCGGTGACACGTCGGAACGCCGGCGGGAGGCCGCCGCGGTCAGCGCCATCACCCACGCCGAGCCGCGCTGCATCCAAGCCTGTGTCGTGTACTGCGACCTGGCCGACGCTCTCGTTCGCGGGATTCCCGTGGCCATGGCGCTCGCCGAGGCTCGTGAGACCTCCGGGCTGCTGCCCGCGGTCGCCGACGTCCTCGCCACCGCCCCGCACCTCGACATCGGGCACCTGGACACCTCCGGCTACGTGCTCGGCACTCTCGGGGTGGCCGTGTGGGCGATCAGCCAGCCACGGGCCTTCGAGGACGTGCTCATCGCGGTGGTCAACCGGGGCGGCGACGCCGACACCACCGGGGCGGTCGCCGGCGGCCTCCTGGGAGCGCGGGACGGCCTCTCGGCCATCCCGTCGCGGTGGCTGGGCGCTCTCACCACGCGAGCGCGCCTCGACCAGCTGGCGACGTCGCTCGCGGGCCTCCGTGGGGCCCCGCGCGAGTAGCCAACCCAAGAGGGCCGAGCTGAGGACCGCGGCCAAGAGTCAGCGGCGGATCAGCTCGCCCTGAATGGCATCCGCGAGCTCCCGGGCCTTGGCTCGTGAGAGCGGACCCATCCCCTGAACGCCGAGGGTTCCGCCCGCGGTGGAGAGCCGCACAGAGCTGGGGTGCAGAGCCGGGGTTCTGAGTGTGACGTCCTGGATATGGGTGAGCGGGACCGCGCGCTCGAATCGGCTGACGATGCCCCTGATGACGACAACTCGGTAGGTGGTCACGACGAACCGATCAGCCCTCCGCCAGATCGCCCACAAACCGAAGGTGAGGAGATACGAGGACCAGGTCCAGAGCGCCGAGGGGAGGCAGTCATAGACGATCTCCTCGCCCGGCTGAAGTCGCAAGCGCGGGACGTGCCTTGGCACTGCCTCATTCACCGCTGCCTCACTCATGGTTCACGCCACCTCCGTTTGCGGGGGTAGTTCCCTCGCCTGTTTCCGACTTCTCCTGTCATTCCCACTCCCCGCCCAGCCAGCTGTCCTCGCGCAGCTCCTCGAGGGCCTTCGAGTTCGTGGTCATCGAGGTGGACGTAGCAGAAGGTGTCCCAGGCGTCGAGCTCGGCCCTGCGCTCCGCTGAGACGGGGCGGATGACGAACCGTCCGCCGTCGCCCCACGGGCCGCGGAGATTGGCCTCCGGATCGACTGCGATGGTGTCGGCCGGGAAGGCGTGGCGCCGGGTCTCATTGAGGTGGTAGGCGCGGCGCGGGGCGGCGGGGCCGTGCTCGTAGCCGCCGACGATGGGCCGCAGCCAGAGGGTGAGCTCGCCGTCCACCTCCTCGAGACGGTAGTGGCGGGCGAGCGCGTACGCCGCGGTGGCGCCCCCCTCTTCCTCCGGCCAGGTGATCTCCACCTCCGCCCCGGTCTCCTCGAAGGGACGCTCGTAGCTCTGGAGAAGCTCTACAAGCCGTGGCTCCCAGCTCGGATGCGGTCCTGGGCTGCTCATCTCGTGATCGGTCAACAGACTACGGCCTCCTCGATGGGCTTGCCGCGCAGCTGGGTGATCCCCCGGGCGGCCAGCGCGGCCAGGGTGTCCTCCCGCCGCTTGGGGCTGGAGCAGCGGATCCGGCTCGGCGCCTCGGAGCCGAGGAGGTCGATGCCGTTGCGGAACATCACCTCGTTGTTGTGGCCCGTGAAGGTGGCCACGTGGAGGGGATCGCTGGTGAGGGCGGCGGCGCTGAAGTTGTGGCTCTTGGGATTGAGGGCTCCGAAATGGTCACCGGGATAGGCGTACCAATCGCAGCGCTGGAGGAGGGTGGTCGGGTCGGCCCACTCGAAGACGTCGCCGGAGTTGGAGCCGCCTCCCACGCGGAGGAAGACGGAGCGCGCCCCGCCGGTCGTCATGTCGGAGTCCTCGCTCATCCCGATGCCGGAGCGGATCCCCATCAACGCGCGGCGCTCGGTCGAGGCGAGGACGCCGCCGTTCCGGATCAGCTCCGCCGGCGACATGCCGCCGCTCAGGGCGTGGAAGAGCTTGCGCTTGCCAAAGGCCTTCTTGACCGCGGCGGGGTCGGCGCCGACATCGAGACGCCGCCATGTGTGCCAGCCCCCGCTCTGGGTGGGGGTGGGGTCGTAGCCGGGCGAGCCGGTCAGGGCCGCTCCGGAACTCCTTGCCCAGGGCCGCGGCCACGGCGTCGCGCAGCTCGGGGATGCGCCAGACACTCGCCCGTTGCTCGGCGGCAAGGACGATCTCGCGGGAGAGGCGCTGCGCTGCTTTGGGATCGGCGCTCGAGACCTCGTGGGCGCGCTCCCCGAGGATCTCGAGCTGCGCCGTCTCCTCGAGATCGGGCCGGGGCGCGAGCGCGGCCTTGACCGCGGGGTGCTTCGCCAGGCCGAGGGCAGAGACGTTGGCCCGGAGGTAGGCGACCTCGGCCTCGTCGCGGCCCATCGGATCGCTCACCAGGTGCAGCTGCTGAAGGCGGTGCACCAGCTCCCGGCCGTGGCCGGAGCCAGACGGAGCGCTGATCTCCAGGGCGCCGCGGAGCGAGTACGCCGTGCTCGCCCCCTCGTTGCCCTGGTGCGGGCGGTAGACGGCGGTGTAGCCGTCGCCGAGGTCGACCTGGTACTCCACGCCCGTGGTGCCAGCCTTGCGGCTGACGCCATCCCACGACGCCATCCCTTGCTCATTGATGGAGGCCTTGATCCGGCTCACCGGCCGCTGGAGGGTGGAGAGCCCCTCCCCCGTCGTCGGCGCGGGGACGTGCTCGGTGACGAGCTTCATCACCGGCCCCTGGTGCTGCTCGACCTTGGGGAGCTTGGAGCCCGTGCTCCCCGGGCCCGCGGCTGCGGCCAGGTAGCTCGTGAGCTTGTCCTGGTAGCTGAGCAGCATCGCCCGCTCGGGGTCGCCGAGATCGGGGACGGCGAGCCTCGCTGTGATCGAGGCCTCCAGGTCGGTGAGCGTCGCAGCCGCGGCCGCGGCGTCGCCCGTCCCGTGCTTGAGCCACGTGTTCACCGCCTTGGCTGCGGGCTCGATCTTGCTGAACCATGTGTCCTGGGGGAGGGTGTCGAGGACCTCGCGCTCGACCTTGACGGCGACGGTCTTGCCGCTGACCTCCAGGGCCTCCAGGAGCTTGCTCTCGGCTTCGGCAGTGACATGGCCCACCAGGACCTCCCGAGGGCCGGAGGGGCTGCTGTAGGCGACCAGCGAGGCGGTCCCGTCCTCGAGGTCGGCGCTGGAGGCGAGGAGCAGCGGGGTCCCCAGAGGATCGCCGACGGGCGGGGCATCGGGGACGGGAACCAGCGGCTCTTCGCCGGGATGCCCGGTCGCCGGCGAGGGGTCGAGGACGTGGAGCGGCGGCGCCGGCGAGGCCTCGGGTTCCCGCTTCGGAGCGATGCCGATCGCCTGAAGGAACGCCGCCTCCTCTGACCGCTGGACGTCGAGCACCTCCACCATCTCGGAGCTGCTGAGCTGGCCCGCCACCGAGTTCCCTACGAAGGCGGAGTTGGACGGCGAGGAAGCGGCGGATCCGATCGCGGCCGCGGCTGCGGAGCCCTGCAGCTGCGCGCCCGAGCTCGTCGACGTCGTCGGGCCCGAACCCGCCAGCGCCGGCGCGACCGTGAAGCTCTCGTGGGCCTTGGCGGATCCGGAGCCCATCTACGCCACCGCCTCGGTGGAGGACGCCGCCTTCGGGGCGAAGACCTGGGCGAAGAATGCGGTGAAGCCGGCGCGGAGCTGCTGCTTGCGCTCGACTGCGCAGTCCAGGAAGGCGGTCGCGACGTCGGTCGCCGTCGGGGCCCCTCCCTTCGTCGCCTTGGCCCGCTGGACCATCGCCGGGTACCACGGGACCTTCTGGCTGACGCCCTCTCGGGCGACGGGGGCGAGCATCGCCCGGTACTCGGAGTTGGAGATCGCCTCGTAGCGCTTGATCACCCCCAGCGCCGCCTCGGGGCGGACGCGGACCCCCTTGGCGAGCTTGCCCTTCAGGTGGGCGCTGTAGAGCTTCTGGTAGAGGGTGCGGTCGTGGTTGTGGGCGTTGTTGGGGTTGTAGTCGAGGGAGAGCTGGTCGGAGCCATAGAACTTGAAAGCCTGGCCGTGGTCGATCGGCACAAGCCCGCCTCCTGGGGTGCGCAGCACATTGTCGGGCTTGCAGTCGTGATCCCCCACCAGCCAGGCAGAGACGTGGGAGCGCACGACCGCGTCGACGTCGTGCTGGGAGAGTGCTTTCATGTCCGAGCTGAGAGGCGAGGCCCCGGCGACAAGGGGCTGGAGGCTGCCCGTTGATCCGCCCATGGAGCGCACGTAGACGGGCATCGTCGGCGTCCCGCCGGTGGAGCAGACGAGCGACGCGACCGCCTCCGCGTGGGCCGCGGCCCCCTTGGCGCGAGAGTCCGGCTTGAACATCCACTGGGAGCCGTCCGGGGCCTGGTGGAAGCTCTTGGCGTGCATCCCGCCGACCGACGGGGCGGCGACGGGGGCGAGGGCGAGCGCCTCGACCTCAGCGTCGCTGCGTCGCGCGGGGATCGCCGAGATGGAGGCGCTGTAGTGGGCGAGCGCCGCCTCTACCGCCTTCTGTTTGGCGAGGAAGGTCCGCTGCGACGGAGCCTCGGCGGCCTTCTTGGGCGGGGAGCTGCTCGGAGGGGGTGGGCTTGCCGTTGCGGCCGCCGGCGCGGGCACTGCAGGCTTCGCGAGTGCCTCTTCAGCAGCCTGGAGCTCGGCGAGCGTGATGCCGTAGGCGGTGGAGCCGCTCGCGATGTCCTTCCAGCGCTCGATGGCCTTGGCCTGGATCGCAGCCTTGGCCGGGGAGCCGGAGAGATAGGTGGGATTGAGCCAGAAGGCGAGTGGGTGCTCGCTGTTCGGGGTCAGCCCTACCAGGGTCGGGTGCTGGAAGCCCTGGCTCAGTGCCGCCGCCTGGAGCCATGGGGCGGGAGCCTTCTGCAGTGGCGCGGCACAACCCTTCACCAGCGCCTGGTGGAGTGGCTCCTTCTCGGAGGGGTCGAGCTGGTGGGTGGCCGCGAAGCAGAGAGCTTCGGCCTCGGCAGCAGCCTTCTGGAGAGCGGCGTATCCGTCCACCGGGTCTGAGCCGGCCAGGGCGCAGTGCTCGACCATCGTGAGCTTCGCCCAGAAAGCCTCCTTGGCCTGGACGTCAGCCGGCGAGACCGTCGTCGCCGGCGCCTCTGCCTGTGCGGCAGCGACTCCATGGGCGGGTGGGCCGCCAGCACCGGCGAGGGTGGGCGCCACCGAGAAGCTCTCGTGTGCCTTCTTCGATCCAGAACCCAACGTCTTTCCTCAGCTGACGAGCGCCAGGTCGACGAGCGCTTCGACCGCCAGCGCCAGCGATGGCGCCTCGGGCGATTCCACCTCGGTGATGTCGCGGGTGATGCCGTTGGCGGTCTCCACCCAGTGCTCGACCAGGTCCTCGTCGAGGGCGCCGGCGCCTCGAGCTCGCTCGAGATCTTCGCGCCAGCCCTGCGCAGTCGACCTCCTCGAGGAGTGGGATCCAGGAGAAGTGGCTCTCCCACTGGGCGCCGGCCGACGGTCCCTCGATACCGAGCGCCCCGACCACCCGCACCGCGGCGCCGGTGGGGCCGTGACCCATGAGGTAGAAGCAGCGGCGACGCATCGGCTTCAGCCCTCCACCAGGCGCGTGTAGAAGCGCACGTTGGCGGCGAAGAGGTCCGCTTTCTCGGCGTGCCGGACCTCCCAGCCGTGCTCGGTGATCACCTTGCCGTGGAGGGCCCCCTGGATCGCGTTCTGGCTCACCAGGACGAGCGACGCACCGAAGAGCTGTCGCAGCGTGGCGATGCGAGACGCGCGGGAGGAGCCGTTCACGATGACGGCGATACCCGGCGGAAGCTGTGCAGCGAGGTACGAGAGCCCGGGGAGCCCCATGAGCCGCCACTCGGAGTCCGTCCTCAGCGTCTGAAGGTTGAGGGCGATCGCGGGGCGGGTGGGCCTTCTCGCACCAGGCGACCCAGCGCTCGAGGTCCTCGCGTCGGAACCAGTAGAGGTTGGGGACGGCGGCGACCCCGGCCGCGGCCAGCTCCTCAGCGACCATGAGGGAGCGACGGAAGTTGATGAGGTGTTCGGCCCGCGGCTGGTTGCCGTACATCGAGAAGTTGGGGGCGAGCACCAGATCCCAGCCCTGGGCGGCGATCGCCTCGATGAGCCGGTCCGCCTTGCGCAGTGTCCAGAAGGCCTCGACCAGGGGATCCTCACCGTAGCCGACGAGAACCGCGAGCTGGTCGTCGCGGAGCCCCAGCGCGGCGTGGGCGCCGAGCTCGGTCAGGCTGGGGCTGAGCTGGTGGGTC
The DNA here is from genome assembly GCA_963808125.1 of Candidatus Dormiibacterota bacterium. Lineage (GTDB taxonomy): Bacteria > Chloroflexota > Dormibacteria > Aeolococcales > Aeolococcaceae > CAWEEP01. The sequence continues at coordinate 14,815 of CAWEEP010000076.1, read as the reverse complement.
CGGGCTGAGAAGACCTGGCGCAGCCGGAAGCCGTACGCCGGACAGCGGGCGACCCGGTCCAGCTCGGCGACGTCGCTCCCCTCGAGGAGGGGGATGAACCGAGGAAGGAGAGGGAGGGGCGTCCTGATGGAGATGTCGTCGAAGCGGAGGGTGCCGCCAACGTCTCGCATCCAGGCCTCTATGTCCGTTCTGCTGCCGCAGCGGATCGGGCACGTTCGGCAGCCGCCGGGGGTCGCCGCCCCCTCCGTGCGCGAGCAGCCGCAGTACGTGCAGTCGCTGTTGCATCCGGAGCAGATGGGCTCGACGGCGGTCGGGTTGCCGGTGAAGAAGGGGCAGACCCGGCAGTCGCAGCCGCGGGCTGGAACGAGGACGTTGGGGGCAGCGCGGGGAGCCGCGGTCATATCGCCGCTCCCAGGAGGTGGAGCAGCTCCTCGCCCAAGAGGCGGAGCGATCCGGCGGCGTAGCGGTCCATGGAGTGGCCGGAGCGCATCCCGTCGAGGAGGGCCCGCAGCGAGGCGATCGCCGCGGTGGCGAGCTCGCCGGCGAGCTCCTGCGGCGGAGCAGCTGCAGCTGTCCCAGAGAAAGGGGGCCCCGCCTCGACGAGCTCGTCCTCACCCTCGTCGTCCGAGTCGACCTCACCGCGGCTGAGACGCAGCCGGCGGGCCTCGTTGGCGGCCTCGTGCTGCTCCTCGGCGAGCTGCAGTGCCGCGTGGACGGAGAGGCCAGGCTGAGCCACCGCCGTGAGGGCGGCGCTTCCCAGCAGCTCGGTGCTGCCCTCCGCGCGAACGGCGGCCCAGAGCTCCTCGGCCGCGGCTTGACGGCCGGCGTTGAGCCGGGCGTAGGCGGAGCGGGCCCAGATGGAGACACCCTCGGCATCCATCTCCGCCGACACCTCGGAAGGCAGTGCAGCGAAGGCCGCGACCACCTCGCGCGCCTTCCGCGGGGAGAGCTGGATGCCCAGGCGGGCGAGCACCTCTGACCACGGCGCTGCGAGCTCGGGGCGGGGCCCGCGGAGCCCCTCGAGGCCCCGGAACCTGCGCACCGGGTCATCGTCCTGGGCCACCTCGAGGGGGACGTCGACGCCGGCGGCGAGGAGCTTCTGCTGGAGCACGGCGCAGCGCTCCAGGAGGAGCCCGGCGCCCAGCTCGCCCGGCTGAAGGTCGGCGCGGCCCAGGTTCTCGGCGAGTTGCCAGACGCGCCGCTCGTCCTCGCTGAGAGGGCCAGGGGCGATCACCGACGGGACGTGCGCGAAGTGCGGATTGTCGGGGTCGTTGACAGAGCCCCAGCGCACCGCCCGCAGTCGGCGCTCCCCCGCCACCAGGAGGCGCTGCGCGCCGCGCTCCTCCACGAGGACCGGCTGCAGCATGCCGACCACGGAGATCGACGAGATCAGGTCCATGAGGTTGGCGGGCGCCATCGAGCCCTTGCCGATTGCGCCCCGCCCTTGGACCTCGACCGAGAGGGCGCCCTCGCCGGAGACGGGGAGCAGCTCGAAGCGCCGCCGAGCCAGGCGGGCCGAACTCTGGAGCCGACGCGCCAGGTCGCGCAGAGAGGGGGGAGAATTCTCCTCCCCGGCCATTGCAGAGATGGCGGGCTGCTCCAACGCACGGCGTCGGGACGAGCCATTCTCCTCCCCGGCCATTTCCCGGGATGGCGGGCGGCTGCTCCAACGCAAGAGGGGTCATGGATGGACCGTCGCCGGCTGCGGAGACCTCGGCACCACTCCGTCTCGCAGAGGGGGCACGTGGGGGGCGGGATGGTCCGGAACAACCGGGCGCATCGCGGGCACCAGTCGGAGATAGGCGCGCGCTGCTTCCCGGGAAGCGCTGCCGTAGCGACATCCTCGCTGGTGAGCACCGCACCTTGCCCTTTCATTCTCGAGCAGCCTCGACGCCAGGGCGTCCGCGGCCTGGAGCCGGTGCCGCTCGGCGACGTTGACCAGCTGCTGGAGGAGGCGGTGGGGCTCGCACTCGTCAGAGCACCTCCGATGGCGCAGCTCCTCCTGATCGAGCGCGGCCTCGGCCTGGCGGTGCGTCTCTGCGGCGCTTCCATAGGCCGCGAGGAGCTGTGCCGGAACCGCGAGAGCCACACGCGCCGAGGCTGGATCTCGGAGACGGGAAACCATGGTCATCGCTCCTCCGACTCGCGCCCGATGGCGAGAATGCAGAGCCACCTCTCTCCCCCCTCCTCGTGCCAGACCTCGATCTCGCCGAGGAGCGGCCTCGCCACACCGCTCAGCCATCTCCCCTCTCCCATGAGGCGCTGGGCCTCCGTGCGTGCTGCAGCGAGCGCCATCGGCTCGCTGCGCCATCCACCCAGGGGCCCCCCGAGCGCGACCACATAGCTAAGCGGCGCTCACCAACGCGGCCTCGACGGAGCAAGTCACGGAAGGACGGCTTCTCCAGGTCATGCCGCACCGTGGATGACGGCGCCCCGGTACACGTTGCGCGCGCGGTCGACGGTCGTGGCGGCCCTACGGACCCGCCCTTTGCCCTGAGCCGCGGTATCCGCAGCCTCACAGGCGCTGCAGAGGGCGCCGTCGGTGTCCAGCTTCTCGCCGCAGCGCACGCAGACCAGCAGAACCAGCCAGCGCTCCTCGCCCAGCCGGCTCTTGGCACAGACCATGCACTCCTCGGGGTTGTCGCACCCGGGCTCGCCGATGTGCCCGATGACGATGACCGACTCCACGGCGCTCATCGGTCGCCCCCGGACCGCTTCGCAGAGGGGGCGGCGACCCGACAGTGGGAGCAGCGGTCGTTGTCATCGCAGAGCTCCCAGCGCCCGCACCCCTGGCAGTACCAGTGGAAGGGCGTTTCAGGCCACCCCGGGTCGCGGGCGGGCCGGCGAGCAGGCAGGCAGACAGGTACAGTGGTCATGTCAGTTCCCTCCTTCATAGGGCGCTGATGTGGGCCGCCTGCTTGTACCAGGCGGCCCTTGCCGTCGTAGGATGACAGTGGAGCGCTGGAAAGTCAACTCAATTTCCAGCATCGCGCAGTAGCCGGCGCCACCCTGGATCGGGGACAATGCGGTCCGATGAACCACCACGATCACCCCCACGCGCGCGACGTGCGAATACGCGAGCTCCGGGAGGCCATCGGCCTCACCCAGGAGGCCCTGGCAAGCCGGGTGGGCGTGAATCGCGACACCATCTGGCGTTGGGAGATTGGCCAGTCGGTCCCCCAGCGGCGATTCCGGGTGAGCCTGGCGCGGCGCCTGGGGGTCAGTGTCGAAGAGTTGGGGCTGCCTCATCCCACCACCTCAGACGGCCAAACGGAGTAGGCCGGACGCGACTCCGTGGCGCGCCAGCAGCTCGCCGAGGGTGATGCGTTCCCGGGCCGCCCCGAGGACCACCGACACCGCCTCCCCCGGGCGCCCGAGCGGTGCGGCCGCGGTGGCGACAGCGATGCCGAGACGGCTGGCCGCCACGGCGAGTGCCCGCTGAGCGGAGGCCTCTCGCCTCTCGTCGGCAAACCAGAAGAGCACGGGGGGAACGGACAACCCCTCCGGACGGCTGTGCGCGGCGAGCGCCGCATATCCGGTGAGCTTCTCGGCGAGCACCGACGGCGCCTCTGTCCCGCGGTCGTACTCGAGGAAGAAGTCACCCTCGACCTCGGCCTCGCTCCACCGCCCGCAGGCGTCAGGATGCACCCACTCGGCCCAGGTCTCGGTGTCCCACGTCCGCTCCGACTTCCAGGCAACCAGCCGGCCGCCCCGGCTTCTGGCCGAGGCGACCAGTGCCGCCAACACGTCGTGGATGCCGACGATGTGGGCAAGCCGCGGGCTGAGGGCGAGCGCCAGGTTGCGCTCTCGCCGGTATCCGAGCTTGTCGACGTCGACGTCGCGGCGCGCCGCCACCACCACCGCGCCCCGGTTGTCGAGGACGTAGTGGAAAGGCCGCGAACCCTCACCACGCATCAGGGGCGGCCGGAAGCGCGTGACCAGACCGAGGGCGGTGAGGATGCCGAGCCGCCGCTTGGCAACTCCAACGCTCCCGTGGAAGGCGAGGTCGGCGAGCCGAGGGTGGTGAGCAGCCGGTGCTCGAGCAGCAGCTCGAGGACCACCCCGTCACGGGCCGTCAGGCGGGAGAGCACCTCGAGGAGGGCCTCCGTGCGGTCGGAGCGGCGCCCCCTGATCACGGCTTCACCGGGAAGAGCGGGACGACCGTCGCCACCGCCGGCGGCGAGGAAGCGGCGCGCTCATCTGGCGCCGCGTCCAGGTCGAGCGGCGTGATCTGGATCTGCCGGCGGCGAGGCTGGCCACCGTTGACCCTGCGCGGTAGGGCCAGGTCCTGGGCGGCCACCGCGGCGCTGTCGGATCCGCCAGCGGCGAAGCTGCGAGGCTCCGACTGTGGAGGGGGATGGCGCCGCTGCCTCGGGCTTGGCGAAGCGAGCCCGTGACGCGGCCCGCACCATCTGGGCCCGTGCCGGATTCGGCGGCGGAGCCGGGCGTGTCCGGATGGTGCATGCGGGGCCAGCCCGCCGTCGACGCACAGGCGGACCGCGGCCTGGTAGGTGGCAAGGCGGGTCGAGATCCCCCTCGCGCAGCTGCGGCTCCACATGGCGCACGCAGACACGGGAGTCCTCTGATGACATGGCGAAGTACACCTTGCTGCGAGCCTCGCCGGAGACCGCAAGGCGAAGGTCCGCGGGCAGCTGACCGAGGAACTGGTGGGCAAGGACATAGCCAACGTGGTACTTGCGCGCCTGGGCGAGACGCTCAGAGAATGCCTTGCTCCGCGCCACGAAGTCCTGGAACTCGTCGAGGACGATGATGGCATCGTGGCGCTCTGCCTCGGGGACCGCGGCTCGGGCGGTGACCGCCTGCCAGATCGCGTCGTTCAAGAAGCTCCCGAGCAGCTCACAGGTCTCCGACCCGAGCGTCCCCTTGGGGAGGCGCGCGATCAGGACACCTCCGTCCAGAACCTGGGAGATGTCGAGCGTCGTGTGCTCACCGCCGACCACCGCACGCACAAACGGCCGCAACAGGAAGGCGCGCAGCTTGCTCACCAGCGGCCCCACCGCCTGAGCCCGGGCTGCCTCACTGAGCGCCGCATACCACTGCCAGAAGCCGCCCAGACCGTCCGGGTCGTCGAGACCCTTGGTGCAGCGGGCCCGGAAGATCTCGTCGGAGAGCAGCCGGGGGATCTCCGTGAGCGTCGCCTGTCCGCGCCGCAGCAGGGTGAGGCAGCTCACTCGAAGGATGTCGTCGGTCCGCGGTCCCCAATACTGCTCGAAGGTCCGGCGGAAGATGGCTACCACGTTGTCCACCGCGAGATCCGGGTCAGCCCCCTCCAGCGGGTTGATCCCGGGGCAGCTGCTGATCTCGCTGGGATCGATGATCACCGTGCGCTCGGCGACATCGGCTGGAAGCCGCTCCAGGAGGTCGAGGGAGACGTCACCGTTGGGCTCGATGAGGACCGCCCCGAAGCCGTGCTGGATGGCGCTCAGGATGACGTGCTGGAGGAGGGTCGACTTCCCAGTCCCGTTGTTGCCGAGGATGTGGACGTGTCGGCGGAGGTCCGCCGGCCGCAGCGCGACACCGCGCGCCGGGCCGTGGTCGGCGTCGCCGAGGATGAAGCCCTCATCCGGCACGACCTGGGCGGGCGCCGCGAGCCGCGACGTGTCCCCTCGGTCCGCCGGGTCAGCACTGGGCAGATGGGCGAGCGCGGCGAGCTCCGGCACGGACACCAGGCTGCCGCGGCCGAAGTCGCGCCGAGCGAGCGCGGTGGCGATGTCCCCACGCCGACGCCGGCGCAGCCGGTTGCGACCGGTGTGCACGGCGAAGGCGGCCGCGAGAGCATGTGCCCTTCCCCTCAGCCAGGCCCGGGCCTCCCGCCGCGGGAGGGCGGCACCGGTCGCCACCCCGTAGCGGACCAGCACCTCCCATTGCGGCCCCGCCCCCTTGGCGAGGATCAGCCGGACGTCGTTCTGGGCCGCGGGGTCTGGCCGAGGCCTCGCCACCGCAGCGCCACGTCCTCCGGCGCCTCCCGGCATGAGTCCCTCAAGGAGCCGCGCCACTCCCCACGGGGGAGTGCCGTGGCGCAGCGCCGCCGCCGCCTCGAAGCTGCGGCGCACCCGCCGGCCCGTCACCGGGCGGGCCAGGACCTGCACCGCGGCCGCCTGGTCGCCACTCAGCCCGCCGGCGGCGCCAGCGAGGGCCCGGAACGGGTCGGTCGGGTGCTCGAGGCGGAGTGGCAGCCAGTCCTCCAGCGCCAGGGCGAGCTCCCCACCCATCGCCGCCCAGGCTGCCGGCAGCAGCTCCGGAGGATCAGACACCTCGGTCCGAGCCCCTGGCCACGCAGCCTCGACGGCCCGTTCGACCATCCCGGGCGGAACGGCCCCGGGGATCCAGATCCCCACCCGCAGCTGGGGGCCGGCCCAGGCGATCTCGAAGGCGACATGCGGCTGACCGAGCACGAGCCGCCGCCAGTGGGGGCGCAGCAGCGCCACCAAGTTGCTCCAGAGCTGCACCCCCCCTTGCGGGTCCACCACCGCCGGCGAGTAGACGGTCACGAACCGGGCCTCGCGCGCCATCCGCCTCTCGCGCCAGTGCCGGAATGCCAGCAGAGCAGCAATCCCGACGACGAGCATCGAGAGCGCGATGACGCCAGGAACCGCAAGGCGACCTCCGAGCTGCGAGAGCCAGCTGGGGAGGGCAGGTGGCCAGTGGGGGAGCTTCATCAGCTCGCCTCCCCCACCACCAGCTGCTCGGTCTCGGTCCGAGCGAGGTCGGCGACCTCGTCGGGGTCGGTGGTGATCAGCTTCTCGACGTCGGGGGCGGCCACAGAACGGAAGGCGACCCGGTCCTGGCCGGCGATCAGGATCCCCTCCCCTCTCCTGCAACCCACGAGCCACCGGCGCTCCCCGTCGCTCAGCCCAAAGTGCTTGGCCACCTCCTCGATCGCCTGCCGCGACTGCCGGAGCACGATCTGGGTGTCGGCGTTGTCGACGACCGCGCGGCCGCGCTCTGACCCGAGAAGATCTGAGGCCTGCTGGGTGACCGCAGTCAGCCCGACGTGGCGCTTTCGTGCCTTGCGGCAGAAGGTGTCAACGAAGACCGCGCCCTGACGGTCGCGCATCAACTCCCACAGCTCCTCGATGACCAGGAGATGACGCTGCTCCAGGGCCTCCCCCTGGACGATGTCGAATCGCTCGGACACCCGGTCCATCACCAGGAGATCGGCGACCGACCGCAGCTGCTCGGGAACTTGGAGCATGTCCCAGACGACAAGCGGCGCCGACCGCGTCGGCACCGACGACGGGCCATCAAAGAGGCCCCGGAACATCCCTTCGGTGAAGGGGTAGAGATCGTCGGCGATCTCAAGTGCCGAGGTGGTCTCCAGGTCCCGCAGCGCCGCCACCAGGTCGGAGAGGAGCGGCGGCTGCCGGCGGTGGGTCGCCGGATCGCCGGTGATGCCGGCCCGCTCGTATGCCCGGAGCACCGCCCGGTCGAGGGCCGCGGTGACGCTCGAGGTGAGCTCGCGCCGCAGGAGCACAGAGACCAGGGTGTGGATGAAGAGGGCCCTCCGGACGAGCGGGCCCTGCTCGTCGCCGGGGATCTCCGGGCCGATGTCAAACGGGTTGACCCTCACCCCGCTCTGGCCCAGCGGGATGCGAATGCCCCCGACGGCCTGGGCCAGGCGGGTCCACTCCAACTCACGGTCGATGACCGACGCCGTCACCCCCTGGAGCAGCCACTCCAGAGTCTCGAGCTTGGCCAGGTACGACTTGCCGCCCCCCGAGGCCCCCAGGATCACCAGGTTGTAGTTGAGCTGGCGGAAGCGATCCCATCGGACCAGCCCCTCGGTTCGCCGGGCGCGCCCGTAGAGCACCCCGTCGAAGGTCGGCAGCTCCGCCGAGGCGAACGGGAAGGACGCTGCCAGCGCCTCGGTCGTGAAGGTGCGTCGCGTGCCCACCTCGTCCAGCCCGAGCGGGAGCGTGGTGAGCCACCCCTCCCGCGTCCGGTACGTGGCCGGCTGGAGCTGGAACAGCATCGCCCGGGCCGCGTCACGGACCTGGCGACACTCCGCATCCAGCTCCTCTTCGCTGTCGGCGCGCACCGTGACGTAGAGCCCGAGCTTGAAGACCCGGCTGTTGCCCCTGGCCAGCTCGAGGGCCAGCGTCTCGGCATCGTGGGAGGCGACCTGCAAACCAGGATCCGAGATCCTCCCGTGCTTCGCGTCGAACCGCAGTGACGACTCCATCCGTCCGCGCTGGCGCTGGAGGTGGGCCGCCACCTGGTCGGGGGCCGTGGGCGTGATGTGGAGGCTCACGTCCACCCGGCCGCGGTGGGTCATCAGCCGCTCGATCCAGCCGAAGGGCAGCTCCTGTGGGTAATCGCTCGCGTAGAACGTACGCACCCACTGGTCACCCACCTGGGCCTCACGCGGACGCACCACCAGGGAGGGGGGAGCCAGCGCCGGGTGCAGCGCCGGACGCCGCGGATGGGTCACGGCTGTGCCCGCCGGATCGGCTCATCGAGCCGAGCCCGACCCCGGCTCACGCGACGCACCTCACCGGGGTTCATGGCCATGGCCAGCACGTCCACCACCTGTGCGTGCTCCAACACAGTGACCCCGATACCGGCGGCCGAGAGGGCGTCCTCTGCGGCCCCGGCACGCTGCCGCACCAGGTCGGCGCTGGCCGCCCGCTCCTCCTCTCGAACCACGAGCAGCGCCTGGCGCCGAACCTTCCCCTCGCCCAGCACGCGCAGATAGGCAGCGTGCGACAGAGCCGCCTGCCGGAGCGCCGGAACGGGGAGCCGCTCGGCGCCCTCCTCGACCTCGGAAGCCCAGCTCTCGACATCGGCCGGCTCGCTGCGCACGACGATCTGGATCGGTGCGGCCAGGGAGTTGAGGTACGCGCCGAAGGCGCTGATCAGCCCCTCCTGCTCGGTCTCGCTGCGCAGACTGAAGGTGAGCGAGTTCGCCCGGCAGATCACGGCCGACCCCCGCTCACCCAAGTCGATCAAGCCGTCGGCGAGGACCCGCGTCTTCGGCAGAAGCAGCGCGGCAGGCCCATCACCCGCCACTCGTCTGCCCATCTCGTCCTCGGCAGCGGGCACCATCACCGATGGGCCAAAGCGCTGGCGAAGGCCTCGGAGCACGAAGCGGTCGACCGGCACGCCGTCCTTGGTGGCGATGACGGCTCCCCACGAGACGCCGAGGACGATGGACGACACCACCAGGGTGATCCCAATGGCGAGAGCGCTCTGGTGGGTGAGCCGCCAGACCATCAGTCCGACCAGGAACAGCACCGTAGCGACGCCTCCCAGCTTCAGGGTCTGGGGCGTGGTCAGGCCGAAGACGATGCGGTCCTCGCGGTCGACGTCGGCAACGTGCCGTGCTGTCCCCATTACTGGCTCCCGCCCCGCTGGACCAGCTGGCGGCTCTTGTCGCCCACCCACTCCTCGGCGGCTACAGGCCGGTAGCGGCCCACCGCTCCCTCGAACACCATGCGGTAGGCGATGAGCGGCACCGCCGCAATCAGCAGGAACACCACCAGGGCGAGAAGCAGCGTCAATGCCGCGTTGCCCGCCCCTTCGTGGAAGAGGGCCTGCTGGTCTCCGCTACTCGCGAGGAACGTGGCGCCGAGGAGGAAGAGGAGAGCCTGCACCACGGGGATCGCCAGGCAGGCGGTGAGCACCCGCCACCACAGTCGGGCGATCAGATCCGTCCAGGTCAGCGCATGGCAGAGCACCGCGATCGGCCCGGCCACCGCCACCACACAGACGGCCACGATCCGAAGGAAGCCCTCGATCACCGCCACCAGGGCGACCGCGACCAGGACGAGCCCGATGAGGATCACGAAGATGTTGCCGTCCTTGACGACGACAGCCACCGCTGCGCTCAGGCTCTGGGAGGACTGGGTCATCACATTGGACCCGGAGAGGAGCGCACTGGCGAGGCCGTTGCTCGCCGCGATCCCGGCGGCGACGATCGCCAAGCTCCAGAGCGCTCCTACGAAGGCGCGCAGCGTCGAGGGCAGCATCTCCTTCAGTCCGTAGCGGGTCTGCACGGTGTCCTTGGTCATCACGACCACCGCGACCAGTGACAGGACGAAGCCGAAGAGGCTCCCCGCCAGGTACGCGAGAGTGGTCCAGTTGCTCCGGATCACGCCAAGCTGGGTGACGTTCGGAGACTGGAGGGCCCACTCGGACATCTGGCCGGTGGTCCACTGGACCCCGTCGCTGACAATGCCGCCGAACCAGCCGTCGATGATGCCGTGGACGTGGTCGTCGGTGGTGGTACCCAGCGTCGAGGCGTCGTCGCTGTTCGCTCCTGGAGTGGCAGTGGGCGCATCGGTGGGCGTCGGGGCCGCTGACGGCGCCGGCGCCGGTGCCGGAGTGGGGGGAGCGGCGAAGACCACCTCGCCGCTCCCGAGAAGGAAGACCACTGCGAGGGCGGAGCCGAGCAGCAACCCGACTGGGCGAAGCCGCTTCATCCGCCCGCCACGCTGATGACGAGGTTGACCAAGAGTGGCGCCAGCACGAGGAGGGCGAGGCCATAGACGACATGGCGCAGCCCGTTCTTTGCCTTCATCACCGTCCCGGGGTGGCCCCCGGAGAGGATGAACATCAGGGCGACGACGGACAGCATCACGATCGCCGCCAAGCCGACAAAGCCCCAGATCCAGAGCTGGACGCTCTGGAGGAGGCTTGTGAGGTCGCTCGCGCCAGCGGGCGGGGACGTGGGGGCCCCCGCACGGCAGGAGCTCCTTTTTGTCTGGGGTGGGGTGAGGGCGCGCCGCCAGCGGGAGCCTGGGCCGTCTACGGTCAGGGCAAGGGCGCTGGTGCAGAAAGGTGATGGGCCGCCCCGCTCGGCGACGCGCTATCCCCTTAAAGGGCCCGGGGAGCCCTCAATTCGGGAGCTGCCCGAAAACTCGTTGTCCCGTAAGGGGATTCGCCCACTGCGCTTGGCGCGCTTGCGGCGCCGAACGCTCCGTGTGGAGCGAAGAACGGACCCGTGAAGGCTCATCCGCCACCCGCCTGGGGGGCCAGGATGCTCCCCTGCAAGTCTGGATTCGGGAAGGGGTAGTGGGCGACATCCACCATGCCGAGGCCATCCACGTTCATCTCGCTCACCCAGTAACCGCGCCCGTCAGGGTCGTCGCTGATCACCACGGCGACGTGACCGTCGCCCTGGTCCCCCGGGAAGCCCAGGTAGGAGACGGCAGATCCGTACGGTGGGAGCACCGATGGCGGCAGGGTGGGCAGGCCGAGGCTCCGGGCGGTCGCGTACCAGTCGCCGCCATTGGTGAGGTTCTGGACGGTCCCCCCACCGACGCCCGCGGGGAAGGGATCGAAGTTAGCGGATGCCCAATACGTGCACTGCCCGAGCGGGTAGCTGCGCGGGAAGCCCCCAGCGGGGACCCAGGGGAACACCCCGGGGGTTGGGTAGAGCCCCACGTCGCACTTGCTGCTCGCACACGCGGGTGGCGAGCCCCCCATGGCCGGTTCGCCGGCGGTGACCCAGGCCTGATACGCGGGCAGGTACTCGACGACCACGGTCTGGGCGTCAGTGCTCGCGGTGGGAGTTGCGGAAGGGCTCACCGTCGACGCCGCTGCGGGGGTCTGGAATGCCGTCACCGCTGCCTCCAGCGCTGCGGTGCCCGAGCTGGGGGTGACGCCCTGATCCGCCAGGACCTGGGCTGCGGCGAGCGCCTCGTCGGAGACGTCCAGCTCCCCCTGGGGCTCGCCCCACGCCGTGCCCGTCTGGGTGTCGGCCACAGCCGCGAGGGCGGGCGGCGGTAAGCCGAGCTCCTCGCCAGCGGCGGTGAAGGCCGCAGGTTCCATCTGGAACTCCCCGAAGGCCGTGGGTGATCCGTCGGGGTTCTGGGTCTGGCTCACCAGATCCTGGTTGAAGGTCATGCCGCTCTGCGCGGCGGCGAGCGCGATGAGCAGCGCCTGCGGCACGCCGGTGCGCTGCTCGGCGGTGGCGAACGCGCTCAGCTGGTCCTCGGGCGGGTAGACGAGGGCGCCTGCGGTGCTCACCGCGTCGAGCCCCTGGGGCGCGGCCTGGGTTCCCAGTTGGTTGCCCGGCTCCAAGTACATCGCGTACTCGCTGTATGCCTCGGTGAGGAGGTCCGCTGAGGGGACGGTGGGGAGGTGCTGCCCATCCCCGACGCCGGTCTCCTCGGACCAATCGCCGACCCCCTCCTGTGTCTCGGCGAGGGTCGCGGCCTGTCCAGGGACGTACTCCCCATCGCCGTGCCAGGCGCCGTTGTACGGGGCGAGATGGTTGTCTCGGATGTACATGGCGAAGGCCGCCTGGACGTCGCCACCGCTTGCCTCCAAGTCGTCGGTGAGCTCGATGACCGCAGCCTCAGCCTGGACCGAGGGGTCGCTCACATCCACCGTCTGACCCTGCCCTCCGGGCGCCTGGGCCAGGCTTGCGCCCATCTCGCCAGGGAGCTGCTGGTAGCAGCCGATGTTGCCGCCCGCGCCCGGTCCCACCTCCTGGGTTGGGCTTGGCGACTGCGCCGTGACGAGGAGCGGGTCACCCTCCCCGTAGACGTCGCAGATGGCCAACGCCATCGCCGCCGTCTGATCGTCCAGCTCGTCGGTCGCCGTCTCCGACGTCTCCTGCGAGTCCCACTCGAGGCATACCCCTGGGCTTGGGCCGCCTGGTTCAGGTCGATGGCGTCGGTTGGAGTCGCTGACGCCGCCGGCGGCGGTGAGCAGCCGCACGCGCCGAGCACCCCCTGCAGCGCCTGCGAGAGGGTGAGATGCGGGTAGCCGGGCGAGTACACGGGGAGGCTCGTCCGCCAGAGCGGTGTGGGTGCGCACGACTGGTACGGGCTCACCCCCGCCTGAGCGGCCTGGTTGACAACGTCCGTCCCGCCGGTGATGCAGCCGCCGATGGACGGGCCGAGCGGCGTGTAGAGGCAGTCACCGGTGGTGGGGTTGTCGTCGGAGCTGAGCTGGGTCGCCGCCTGGTCGAGGAGGTCGAAGGCGGTGAAGTTGCCCTGCTTCACCTGGGAGAGCAACTCCGTGTATGCGTCCGGGACCATGCCCTCGTAGGGGGTGAGGGCCATGGCCGAGATGCACCGGCCCGAGGCGAGCGACTCGTCCTTACCGAGCAGGTAGTCGCCGTCGTAGTAGTGGACGAGCGGGTCGGCTCCGAGCCCGAAGGTGAGGATGTCGTTGACGGTCCAGTTGGTGAACGCCGCGCCGTCCGGCACGCTCCAGGGGTCGGGCTGGGTCGGGGACCCCGCCTGCTCAGCCGAGATGACGCCGGCGAGCTGCTAGTCCTGGGTGAGCGCTCCCTGGATGACCTGGGCCCAGTCCGGTGTCTGCGGCTGCGTAGCGCCCGGCAGGCCCAGACCGCAGTCCCCGTCCGGCCGCCCCGTCTCTGGGTTGGGCGCCAGCCCGCGTACAGCTGGCCGATGTTGGCGTCGAAGGTCTTGCTGCCGACCGGGATGATCCCGGTCACCGGGTCGTGGATCTGCTTGTCCTGGTCGACGTGTCCCCAGGCGTGCGTGCTGGACGTCTCCGGCACGGCTGCCCCCACCTCGATCGGGGAGGCGCTGGGGTCGAGGAAGCTCCCCACGATCTCCTGGTTGGCGACCGACGTCGGGTCGCCGAGGACCTGAGCCTGGAGGTCGATCAGGTTCTGGCAGGTGATGAGGTTGGTGCCGAACTCGGACTGCAGGCTCGGGTCCTGGTTAGCTGGTCCTGGCTGATGAGCCGCTCGTTGCTGGGAGGGACGATGTCGAGCAGGCCGTAGTAGTGCCAGCCGGTCTGCTGGATCTGGTCGCTCGTCGTGTAGTTGGCGGTCAACTCGCCGATGAAGCCGAAGGTCGACCAGGCCAGACCAGCCCAGCCCAGCACCTTGAGCCCGACGTCCGCGACCACCTTGAGCCCGATGCTCCCGGCGGTCTCCGCGCCTGCCTCGACAGCGTCGGCTGCGGCCTTGTCCACGTCCCCGGCGGCCGCCCCCGGTCCATCGTCGCCATTCAATCCCTCGACGTCCGTGTCCGTGGCCGCGCCGAAGGTCTTGTCGGCGGTGGAGAGGCCCTCCTCGAAACCGTGGGTCGTGTCCCCGGCCGCCTGGGCCGCGTCCCCGCCGCCCTCCTCGGCCGCGGTATCCAGCACCTCGTCCTCGATGGGGTCGCTCAGGGCAGGCTCGGTGCCATACGGCACGTCAGCGTTCAGATCGGCTGTGGCGTCGGCTTCATCCGCCCCCTCCGTGACCAAGTCCGGAGAGAACGGCACCGGTCGCCCGCGGATCGCTGCCCAGGCCCGCTGGAAGGGGGCCAGCGCGGCCGCCTTCACGGCGTCGCTCGTGTTCTTGACCGCGTCAACGGCGGCGGTGCAGAGCGCTGCTTTCTCGCAGATCGCGCTCGCCAGACCGGTCGGGGTGCACGCCTCGCTTCGGGTGACCACCTGGCACCACTGAGAGAGGACCTGCCACTCACTGCTATGCTGCCGCAGCTCTGGGACTCTTTGGAGGAGCTCGCCTCCCGCGAGGTCGTCGCCGGGGTGTGCGGCTCCTCGCCAATGGCGGCGTTCCCGTCCCCTCCCAGCTCCCCGCCGGCCTCGTCCACCACTCCCGCCTGGAGCTGGTTCTCGAGCATCTGGACGAGGTGGCACTCGACCTTCTGGCCGATCTCCGTGACCAGGTCCCAGCCCATGGTGGTCGCGACGTTGACGAGGCTGCCGAACACGAGCAGGATGCCGCCCACTCCACCGACGCGCTTGGCAAGCACGGTCAGGCAGCCCAGGCGGGGCGCGTCCGAAACCATCGCCGGCGGGCGCCGGCGGACCACGTGCCCGCCGAGCATCGCGACCAGCCGCGCCTCAGCCCCGCGGCGCC
>CAWEEP010000075.1:0-42365 GCA_963808125.1 Candidatus Dormiibacterota bacterium | reverse complement strand
GCGAGTGGTATCGCGAGTGGGGAACGATCTGACCTGGTTCGTGCAGGATGAACAGGAGCGCACTCGCGCTGCACTGCACCGCTCGATGAGCCTTGAGCACCAGCTCAGCATGACGCTGCTGAGCGACGGCGCCGGGGACCCGCGGTCGCTCGGCTGGCTGTCCCGAACCACGGCCCGGGCTGGATGTCTAGGCCTGTGGCCGGCCGAGGTCGGGGCCGCCGCCGGCGACGGCCCCGTCCTCGGCATCGCGGGCTCGTATGTTCGCGAGGGAGAGCCACAGGTCCTCCCGGCACAGGTCCGGATCGAGGCGTTCCCCCCGGCCAGCATCCTCCAGGATGAGGCGTGGCAACCGGGGGAGATCGCCGTCGTCCTCCCCGTCAAGACCAGGAGCATGAACCTGGGCCTGCTTGCCGTGGTGAACCCCGTCGACGCGACCCAGATCACCGGGCACGACCGCCTCTTCGAGCAGGCGGCCCTCCTCAGCGTGGCGATCGAACGCGCCGTCATGACCGAGCGGCTCCGCCGTTCCAATGCCGACCTGGCCACCTTCAGCCACGCCATGGCCCACGACCTGCGCAATCCGCTCGCCACCATCACCATGTGGGCATCGGTGGCACGATCCCAGGCGGTCTCGGGCGGCGACCCCGCCGCGATCCTGCAGATGATCGACCAGATCGGCGAGGTGGCCCGCTACTCCAACGACCTCGTCACCGACCTGCTCCGCTACGCCGAGCTCGACCGGGGTGACGAGACGGCGGAGCCCGTCGACCTGAACCGCGCGCTGCGGCTGGCGCTGGCCACGACGCGGTCGGCGCTCGCCGATCAGGCGGCGGTCGTCGACGCGGACGAACTGCCGACCATCCCGGGACGCTTCGCGCAGCTGGAACTGGTGCTCCAGAACCTCATCGAGAACGGCGTCAAGTACCGCGGCACCCGCCCGCCCCGGCTGCACATCGACGCCACCCTGCAGGATGGCAGCTGGACGGTGCGCTGCCGCGACAACGGCGAGGGCGTGCCTCCCATGGTCCGCGACCGCGTCTTCGACCCATTTGTCCGCGGGCACCTGTCCATCCCGGGAAGCGGCCTCGGCCTGGCCACCTGCCGCCGCATCGTCGAGGGGCACGGGGGCCGGATCTGGATCGAAGTTCGAGCGGAGCGGCGGGGACCACCTTCGCCTTCACCCTGCCGGCGGCGTCGCAGCCGGAGGCGAGCGCCGACGCGAGCCCGCGGTCGGTGGCCGACGTCGCGCCGCCCGGGCGTCGGCCCCCGGGCTCCGGAGCACCGCCTGCCTCCCGGCGATCGCGCCGGCCCCGGCAGGCGAGGACCAGTCCGGCCTCGCGGCTCCCCAACTGAGGCTGGGCCTCCCTCCTACGCGCGGGTGGGTGGCCGCCCGCCGGCGCCCCCACCCCCGGACGGGCCTCGCAACCGCCTCGGGCGGCCGCTAGACTCAGACCCGGTGCTTGAGGACGACGGCCGCCACCGAGCCGCCGGCGACGAGGACGCACATCAGGCCGCCAACCGGCGACGGCACGATGCCTCCGCCCACCTGGACCGACCCGCCGTGGCTGCCGCCAACCGCGGCGGCGGCGGACGGCGTCGGGCTCGAAGTCGGGGTGGCGACGGGGGTCTGCGGGACCGGGGTCGGAGGTTCCGCGTCGCTCGCCGTCGGCGTGGGCGTCGACGCTGGGGCGGGGGTGGCGGTGGGCGCCGCGGTCGGGGTGGGTGTGGCCGTGGGCCTGGGGGTCGGCGTCGGCGTCGGCGTGAGCGTGGGGGTCGGCGTCGGCGTCGGCGTCGGCGTGGCGCACGTGCCGGTGTAGCCGCTGGGCAGGGAGATCGAGGCCGTCGCCAGGGCCGGCGAATTCCACCCGGTGCCGGACGGTGTCCAGAGCGAGATGGTCGCCGCCGTGAGCGTCCTGGAGTGGTATGTCACCGGGGCGGAGGCGTTGGTGGCGCTCCACAGACTGCTCTCCGACGCGAAGGTGGAGAGAGCGACCGGGACGTTGCCGGTGCCGATGACCTCTGCCGTCGATCCGGCCGTCACCGACATGGTGACGCCGTCCGTCTTCGGCGTCCCGGCGGTGACGGAGGCCACCAGCGAGTAGCCGGAACAGGTGTGAGTCGCCGTCAGCGCGGGCACCGGACCGGCGGCCGCGGTGGCGAGCGTCGGCATCAGGACGGCCGCTGCCGACCCCGCCCCGAGGGCCAGGATGGCGCCGAGCAGCATCCGCTTCACGCGCTCCACTGTAGGGATGCTGCCGGTGCGCTACACACTCATCCGACGAGTTGTTTCAATTGACCCCGGAATGTCGCGGGCGTCATCCTTGCGGCGTCCCGTCCTCGTCTGCTGCAGGGAAATCCGATGCGAGCGCTCATCACCTCCGCCACTCCCCCCCACGCCGAGCTGGCGTCGGTCCCCGACCCGGCGCCCCGGGACAACGAGGCGCTGGTGGAGGTCCACGCCATCAGCCTGAACCGCGGCGAGGTCCGGCAGCTCGCCGCCAAGCCGCCGGGCACCGTCACCGGCTGGGACCTTGCCGGCGTGGTGCGCACCCGGGCCGCCGACGGCGGCGGGCCCGCCGAGGGCGCCCGCGTCGTCGGCATGGTGCCGTCCGGCGCGTGGGCCCAGCTGGCCGCCGTCCGGACCACCCATCTCGCCGTCCTCCCCGACGAGGTCTCCTTCGAACAGGCCGCTGCGCTGCCCGTCGCCGGCCTCACCGCGCTGCGCGCCCTCGAGGCGGGCGGCTTCGTGCTGGGCAAGCGGGTGCTGGTCACCGGTGCCAGCGGCGGCGTGGGCCGGTTCGGGATCCAGCTGGCCAGACTGGCGGGGGCCCACGTCACGGCGGTGGCGCGGCGAACCGACGGACTGCGCGGGCTGGGCGCCGACGCGGTCTTGTCCGACTTGGAGCAGGAGGGCCCCACCTTCGACGTCGTCCTCGATGCCGTGGGGGGGGCGACGCTGGGGACGGCGCTCTGCCGGGTGGCCCCGGGCGGCACGGTCATCAGCTTCGCCGCCACCGCCCCCGACCCCGTCGCCTATCCCGCCCGCGCCTTCTTCGCGCGCGCCCCCGGCGCTCGCCTCTACGCGCTGTTCCTCTTCGATGAGCTGGAGAGGTCGGGGTCGGCGAGCGCCGACCTGCGACGTCTGGCGGACCTGGTCGGCACCGGCAGGCTCGATCCGCAGATCGCGCTGCGCGCCTCCTGGAGCGATTCCGGCACCGCCATCGAGGCGCTGATCGGCCGCCGCGTCAACGGCAAGGCCGTGCTGACGGTCGATCAGCCCTGACCTGAGGGCGTCCCGCTCAGCTGGCCGTCCAAGTAGGTGAGGAACCCCGACACGTCGCCGGTCATGTTGCCGGTGAGCTGATCGGCGCATGAGTACTCGCTGAGCGTTGTGGACGTCTCGCCACCCGTGTCCATGACGACGGTGTACTGGATGCCGCCGGCGCACCCGGTGCCGAGGGTGGTCGAGGCGCTCACGCCGATGTGATCCGCGGCGATCGCCTTCTGGAAGTTGGCCAGCGACGACGGCGACGTCAGCGTCGCCTGCTTCGATCCGAAGGGGGGCGGCAGGGCCTGGTAGGTGCTGATCTCGACCCGGGTGAGGCCGCTGGTGTCGACGATGGACCCGCCACAGGCGGTGACGAGCAGAAGGGCGGCGGCGGCGAGACAGGTCGGGAGAGCGTGCCGGCGCATGGCGCGGGACAGCGTATCTCGGCCGCCGCCGCGATGGGCGAAACTACGGGTCATGGCCTGCGAATGGCTCCTCATCGACGGCTCGAGCCTGATCTTTCGCGCCTTCTACGGCATCCCCGCCGCCGGCGCCCGCGCCCCGGACGGCCGCCCTGTCAACGCGGTGCGCGGATGTCTCGACAGCCTCGCCCGCCTCATCACGCAGCGGCAGCCGCTCCACATCGCCATGGCCAGTGACACCGACTGGCGTCCCGGTTGGCGGGTCGCCCTCATCCCCGAGTACAAGGCCCACCGGGTCGCCGAGCCCGTGCCGCCGGAGCTGATACCGCAGATGCCGGTGATCGATGAGCTGCTCGACGCCCTGGGCGTGGACGTCCTCGGCCTCGCCGGCTACGAGGCGGAGGACGTCATCGCCACCTGGACGGCTCTGGCACCGGGGGACATCGAGGTGTGGAGCGGCGATCGCGACCTCTTCGGCCTGGTGGAGGACCCCCGCGTCCGGGTCCTCTACCCAGAGCGCGCCGGACTCGCCGTCATCGACGAGGCCGAGATCACACGCCGCTACGGCATCCCCGGCCGCCGCTACGCCGACTATGCGGTGCTGCGTGGCGATCCCTCCGACGGCCTGCCCGGGCTGCGCGGGGTGGGAGACCGGACGGCGGCGGAGCTCGTCCGCCTCCACGGCAGCCTCGACGCCATGCTCGGCGAGGACCGCTTCAGCGACGCCGACCGCGACTACCTGCGCCGGGCTATGCGTGTGGTCCGCCCCGTGCGCGACCTCCCTGTCACGCTGCCGCCGGGCCGTCGCGACCGCTATCCGGCCGATGCCTCGCGGTTCACCGCGCTGGCCCGCGACCACGGGGTGGTGAGCCCGGGCTCGCGACTGGTGGCGGCCATCGCCACTCTCGCCCAGGCCTGAGACGCGGGGCCCCGCGCCTCCGCGAGAGGCTCAGGCGTGGAACAGAAGCTGGAGCGCCGCCGGTCCCAGCAGCATCAGGAAGATGCAGGGGAAGATGCAGCACATCATGGGGAAGAGCATGAGGATCGGCGCTCGATGCCCCGCCTGCTCGGCGCGCTGCTTGCGCATGCGGCGCAGGTCCTCTGACTGGATGCGCAGCACGTTGGCGATGCTGACACCGAGCGGTTCGGACTGCACCACTGAGCGGATGAAGCCGGTGAGTTCCTCCACATCGTTGCGGTCCGCCATGCCCAGCAGTGCCTCGGAGCGCGGGCGGCCGAGGCGCACCTCATTGATGACCTTCTGGAACTCCCCGCTCAGCACGCTGTCGTCGCTCTCGCTGACCCGCATGATGGCCATGTCCAGGGAGAGCCCCGCCTCCATGCAGACGGTGAGGAGGTCGAGCGCCCCGGGGAGGGCGAGGCGGATGACCTTCTGACGCTTCTTGGCCTTGCTCTTCAGCGACTCGGTCGGATACAGGTACATGAGCACCGCCATCCCGACGATCACCGCGAGGCTCATGGGCGGCTTCATGTGGGCGACCTGGGTGAGAAGCCAGCCCACGGCGATGCCGGCGATGGGGAGGAGCAGGCGCAGGGCGAGGAGCGACTCGGGCCGCTGCCGCGACCCGGATTTGGCGACGAGCTGGCGGAGCTGCTGCAGCTGGCCTTCCTTGGTCCGCCTGGCGATGAACTTGCCGATGAAGCCGAGGACCGGGAGCACGATGCGGTCGAAGGCTGGCTCGGTGAGCTCGCCGGTGACGAGGTCGATGTCGTACGCGGGGGTGTCGGCGACCCGTGCCAGACGCTGTTCCAGGACACCGGCGGACTGCCCCTGGGGCAGCATCACCCAGACGAGGAGGAAGGCCGCCAGCGCGAAGGCGGCGCCCGCGGCGATGAGCACGGCGCCACTCATACCTTGATCGCCGTGATCTTGCGGATGATGCCGTAGCCGCAGGCCATCATGAAGCCGGCCGCCCCCAGCATGATCTGGCCGGGCAGCTTGTGGATCATCGGCGAGAAGTAGGTGGGAGCGATGGCCATGAGGATGCCGCCGAGGGCGAAGGGGAGGACCAGCAGCACGTAGCCCGACGCCCGCGCCTGGCTGGTCAGCGTCTTGATCTCACCCCGGATGCGCACCCGCTCGCGCACGGTGAACTCGATGGTGTCGATGATCTGCGCCAGGTTGCCGCCCACCTGCGACTGGATCTGGACGGCGACGAGCATGAGGCGCAGATCCTCGGACTCGTTCCGCTTCACCATGCGCACGAAGGCATCGTTCATGGGGATGCCGAGCTGCACCTCGCGGGTGAGGCGGGCGAGCTCGGCGCCGATCGGGTCGGGGCTGTTCTTGGCCGCCAGGTCCACCGCCTGGGCGAAGGTGTAACCGGCCTTCATGGCGCCGCTGATGGCGAGCATCGCCGGCGAGAGCTGGGCGTCGAACGCCTTGGCCCGGCGGGAGGCGCGGATGGGCAGCATGGCCTGCGCGCCGAAGTAGCCGAGGACCGCACCGATGACGCCGGCGATCGGCGATCCGAAGCGCAGCAGGACGAGGGCGCCGACGGCCGCGGCCGCCCCCAGGGAGATCAGGATCCATTCCGCCGGGCGCAGCTTGAGGTCGGCGCGGGCGAGACGGTCGGCCAGCTGCCCGGCACGATCCGTGCGCTCGAAGCGGCTGCCCACCGACCGCTGCAGCCCGCGCCGCATGCGGTCGAGCGGCGACCCGGCCTGCTGGGGCGTGGGCTCCGGTTCGAAGCGCTGCTCGAGGGTCTCCAGCCGGCGCAGCTCGGACCTACCGGCGGGGAGCAGCGCGAGGACGAGGCCGATGAAGAGAGCTGCAGCCCCGAGACCAGCACAGAGGATGGCCGTGGTCGACACCTAGCGTCCCCTCGGCACCATCACCCGGTCTGGCTCTGCCAACTCTGCCCACCGAAGATGGTGATGGTCTCGGTGGTGTCCGACGCCGCCTTCGTGTAGTCGGCCTTTGCGACGAGCACGTAGTGGAAGGTCACGTTGGCGCCGTTGGTGAGGATGCCGAGGTCCTTGGCCTGCGCCAGGGGCAGCTCGACCAGCATCAGGGTGGCCGAGGCGCCCGTCGGAGACGCGGCCGCCCCCAGCTCGATGACGTTGACGTTGGTGAACGAGCCGTCCCCGATGAGGGTGGCGGTGCCGGTGGGCGCCCAGATGTCCACCAGGATGTCGATCTGCTCTCCGGCCGCCGGGTATCCGCCCGCCCCCTCCAACGCCGTGTAGGGGATGGAGACAGCGACGTCGCCCGCGAGGAGGGTGAAGGGGATGGCCGAGGGCTGGGCGCTCGCGCCTGCGGTGGTGATGAGCATGGTCGACTGGAGCACGGTGCCCGCGCTCAGCGCGACAGCGAAGTACTGGGAGCCGGTGGTCAGATCCGCCAGCGAAGCGCTGCCCGTGTAGTACGTCGGGCTGCCGGTCGCGGGCGCGCTGGGAAGGGAACTCGCCGGCACCGACACCAGCGCAAGGTTGGTGGCGGAGACCTTCTCGCCCACGGTGACGGCGGCGGAGACCTCCACGACCGACACCATCGGGACGGGCGTCGCTGTCGGCACTGTCTGATTCGTCGTCGCCGGCGTCGTCGTCGAGCCCTTGTAGGTCATGGCGACGTAGAAGGCGCCGGCCGCGACCACGGCGGCGACCACGGCAACCAGGACACGCCTGCGGCGCTGGGCGCTGACAGCCACTTTGTTTCTCTTCTGCTCCGATTGAGGACCGCCCGGCGATCGAGCCCGCTGAGGGGCGTCGCCTGCCTGATCGTGGGGGGAGGCCCAGAGGCGAGTCGGTACCGTCACTGGAATGTGAAGGGCCTGCGTCATCGAGGGCACCCGGTGGCGGGCCGATCTTCACGGGCGGGCACGGAGCCTGGACGGGCCCATCCCGTAGGATCGGCCGATGCCGGTGCGAACCCGCCTCTACCTCTGCCGCCACTGCGACGTCGCCAACCCAGGCAAGGTCCTCTACGGCTACCTTCCCGGCTTCGGCCTGAGTGAAAAGGGACTGCTCCAAGCGGAGGCGATGGGCCGGTATCTGGCCGGACGGCCGATCCGGCGCATCTACACGAGCCCGTTGGAGCGGGCGGAGCAGACGACGGCCATCGTCGCCCGCCATCTCGGCCAGGTCGAGGTGATCCCCGACCCGGACCTGCTGGAGGCCCGCTTCAGCCTCTATCTGGAGGGCGTCCCGGCCAAACAGATCCCCTGGCGGAGACCGCTATGGTGGGTCCACCTGGTCTGGCCGGGGCTCCTGGGTCGCGACGAGACGGTGGCCGGCATGGCGGAGCGGATCGGGCGGCCCCTCGTCCGGCTCCTCGCCGACTTCCCAGGGGAGAGCGGCGCCTGCGTCAGCCACGGCGACCCCATCCAGGCCTTCTGGATCAGGCACCGGAGGCGTCCCGTCTGGGCCATCCACCGGCTCCAGTGCGCCAAGGGCGGCCTGCTCATCCTCGACTACGACGACGGCACTCTCGCCCGCATCACCTACATGTCCCCGGAGAGGATCGCGGCGGCCGCCTCCCCCGCCGCCGGCAGCGCGCCGCCCGCCGGCTGAGGCTCCGGGCCGGCGTCGGTTCTGCGTCAGCCTCCGGCGAGGATTCCGAACGGGTCGAAGACGGCGGCGACCTCGCCGGTGGGGCGCGCCCCCGCCGCCGGAGCCGTTTCGACGCGGGCTCCGGCGGGGATGAGGCGCAGATGGACGGCGATGACGGCCGCCAGCCGGCCGGCGCTGCCCAGCAGCAGGGAGGTGACGTCGTAACCGACGACGTCCTTCAGCACGGCGGCCCCGGCGCGGACGAGGTCGCCGCCGGGCAGGGCCGCCTCGACGCCGCAGAGACTGCGCCGCGGCAGCCCGCCGGTCCCGACCAGCGAGCCCACACGGGCCCCTCCCGCCTGCCCGTCCAGCCCGGCGACCGCCACCCGAGCGATGGCGAGCGAGCGGAGGAGGGCGTGGACGGTCACCCCGGCCTCGGCGCGGGCGATGCCGTTGGGAGCGTCCACCGCGATGACGTCGAGCCTTCTCAGGCTGAGGACGGCACCGCCCTCCGGCGCGTCCGAGGCGTCGCCTGGACCGCTGGCGAGGCGGAGCGGCAGGCGCCACTCCTGGGCGATGCGCAGGGCGGCACGGACGCCCTGCGCGGAGTTGGGAGCCAGCACCGCGCCGCCCTGGAGGACCGAGCCCGGTCCCAGGGCAACGGCCAGGGCGCGGCGGAGGCTCGCATCCACTGCCGGCGAAGTGTAGACGAGGAGCGGAGGATCACCCACCCGGTGCGAACTCGGGCCGGCGCTACACTCGGCCGAGGCGGCCATGTTCATCGGTGAGGTCCCGCAGCATGATCCGGGCCATCCATCGGCAGAGCGGGCCCGGCCGCCCTGAGGGACGGCAGAGTGGGAGGGCGGTCCTCGCCGTCGTCGCCGTCTTGGCGGTGATCGGGTCCGGCTGCGCCACCTCGAGCCCCTACGCCGGCGGCAGCCCCAGCGTCGCGCCGCCGACCGCCGCGCCGAGCGCGACGCCGGCGGTCCCCGTCTCGTGGAGGCTCTCCGCCGTCCCATCCCCCCCGGGCAGCACGGCCTCCTATCTGAACGCGGTGGCGTGCGCCGGCGCCAGCGACTGCTGGGCCGTCGGCTCCTCCAACGTGGCGGGCGGGGGCAGCGAGCAGGCGCTGATCGAACAGAACACGGGCGGCGGCTGGGCCATGGCGCAGGCCCCCGCGCCGCCGGCCGCTGGGTCGAGCCAGCTGGAGAGCGTGACCTGCGCCGGTGCCGGCGAGTGCTGGGCGACCGGTTTCTCCACTGACGGCAGTGGCGGCCAGCACACCCTGATCGAGGAGGACACCGGCGGCGGCTGGAACGACGTGTCCAGCCCCTCTCCCTCGGGCGGCGGCGACGTCCGCCTCGACGCGGTGGCCTGCGCCGCCGCCGCCGACTGCTGGGCCGTCGGCTTCTCCGACGCGGCTGGAACCGTCATCGAGCGGTACACGGGGGCGACCTGGAGCACCGCCGCCTCCCCCACCCCGCCCGGCGGACCGGGGGGTGTGTTGTCCGGGGTGGCCTGCGCACGTGCCGCCGACTGCTGGGCGGTGGGCAGCGCCTACAACAGCGGTGGCCGCCAGGCGCCGCTGATCGAGCACGACACCGGCAGTGGCTGGAGCATCGTCTCAAGCCCGACACCGAACGGCAGCCCCGAGAGCGTGCTCGACAGCGTGACCTGCGCCGGCACCGGCGGATGCTGGGCGGTCGGCGACACCTACGACGCCGCCGGCGCCGAGGTGCCCCTGATCGAGCAGACCACGGGCGGCGGCTGGAGCATCGTGCCCAGCCTGACCCCCTCGAACAGCGTCTTCGACGCGGTGGCCTGCGCCGGCGCGGGTGACTGCTGGGCCGCTGGCTTCTCCAGCACCACCCCCGGCGGCACCACCTTCCAGACGCTGATCGAGCACTACACGCAGGGCGCCTGGAGCATCGTCCCCAGCACCCCCCCACCCGGCAGCACCGACACCGAGGTGGACGGTATCGCCTGCGTCAGCGCAACCAGCTGCTGGGCCGCCGGATCGTCCGGCGACGTCTCCCCCACCAGCGGCCAGGCGCTCGTCGAGCAGCTGCAGCCGTCGGCGGCCTGAGTCCACCCGGGCGCTGCCGGAGAGGCTCCGCCGCCGGCCCGGGCACCGCCTTGCCAGTCGCCTGCGGTGTGCTCTACAGTGCGGACGGTTCGGAGAGGCAGCGGACGGCGACGGCGAGGAGATCGGAGCGTGACCTGCGAGAGGTGCGGATGCACGATCCTCGACCCGTCGGTTTCCACATGCCCGCTCTGCGGAACGCTGGTGGCCCCCTCCCCGCCTCAACCGGCGGGAGGGACACAGGCACCGCTTCCCCCGCCTCCTCCCCCAACGCCAGGCCCCGTCTGGACGAGCGCCTGGCCGCCGCCACCCAGCTCTCCATATGCCGCCGGGCAGCCCTGGGCACCTGCCGCCTTCACCGGGGGCGGTGGGGATGGCCCATCCCGGTTACGCCTGCTGATCGTGGGGCTCGTGAGCCTCGCGATCGTCGTCGTCGCCGGCACCGTCGGTTTCGAGATTTCGAGGGCGGGTCCCCACGCGGTTCCCGGCGCCGGCGCCTCGACCCCGGCGCCGGCCACAACACTCCCCACGGCGGTACCCGGGCCGTTGACCGAGCCGCTGCAGGCCGCGTTCTCGTTCACGGAGACCGAGTCGGGCGGCATCAGCTTCTCGGGGACGCTGTCGCTGGGCACTCCGGAGCAGTACGACCCGGCCGAGATCCAGGGCGAACTATCCGCCGGCAGCCCATGCACCATCGACCCTCATGACGACGCCGTCATCCCCGGCCGGCTGACGCTGGAGAACACGACGCCCAACCTGGCGGCGTGGGCTGAGATCAGCTTCACCTGGCCATCGGGGCATGAGTACGAGATCAGCGCGATCGAGGCCGGCTTCGGCGATGGCCCAAGCTGCATCACGGCCCCCGCGGGCACCGGCGACGGCCAGCTCGACGTGGGAAGCACCGCCGCACTGGCACCGGACGGCTATCTGGAGGTCGACCTCTTCCTGGTCGTCCCCGATGGCGGTGTGCCGGCCAGCGTGACCGGCGGCGACGCAGGGCCGTGGCCGGCCGAGCTGTGGCTGGCCAGCTCGATCGCGCCGGACACGGGGCAGAGCATCACGCCGACCTCCCTGACGGGATGGTCTTCGTTCGGCGACGGCGCCTCGGACAACCCGTTCACCATCCCGGTCGGCGGGTGAGGCCGCCCGGTTGACGCGGGAGGCCCCCCTCCCGTATGCTCCCCCCACGATGCAGATCGCGCGCGCCCTCAAACAGTTCGCCGGACGTCAAGCCCTCGCAGGGGCCAAATCCGTCGGTACGAAGTAGAGGCGCGCGCCGCGAGGCGCTCCCGCCGCCGCGGAAGAGGGCTCCCCCAGAGCGAGGGAGCCCTCTTCGTTTGTCCAGAGCAGTTCAGAAGCAAGCCCGCGGGAGTTCCATGAGCATCCAGCCGCAATCACAGCCGATCCGTGTCGTCGTCCTTCCCGGCGACGGCATCGGCCCGGAGGTCATCGCCAGCGCGGTGAGCGTCCTCGAGCGCGCCGCCGCCGCCCACCACCTCTCCCTGGAGCTGACCGAGCGGCCGATCGCCGGAGCCGCCATCGAGGCGGAGGGCCGCCCGCTCCCCGAGGCGACACTGCAGCTCTGCCGTGAGGCCGACGCCGTCCTCTTCGGCGCTGCCGGTGCTCCGCGCTGGGACCATCTGCGCGGCGACGCGAGGCCGGGAGCAGCCATCCACGGTCTGCGCCAGCGGCTGGGCCTCAGCATCAACCTCCGCCCTGTTCGCGCCTTCCCCGCCCTCTCCGGCTGCGGCCCGCTGCGGCCCGAGGTCACTCGCGGCGCCGACTTCATCGTGGTCCGCGAGCTGTCCGCCGGCGCCTACTACGGCGCTCACGGCCGGAGCGGCGATGGCGACGCGGAGCGCGCCCATGACACCATCACCTACAGCCGCCAGCAGATCGCGCGCGTCGTCGGTTTCGCGTTTGAACTGGCCCGCGGCCGCAGCCGCCACCTCACCTCGGTGGACAAGGCGAATGCCCTGTGGAGCGGGCGGCTCTGGCGCGACGTCACCACCGAGCTGGCGGCTGACAACCCGGACGTCGCCCTCGATCACCAGCTCGTCGACAGCTTCGCGCTGCGCATGCTCCAGCAGCCATCAGGGTTGGACGTGGTGGTCGCGGAGAACCTCTTCGGCGACATCCTGAGCGATGAGGCGGCGGCGATCAGCGGGTCGCTCGGCCTGATGGCGTCGGCCAGCCTCAATCCCGACGGCGGTCCTGCCCTCTACGAGCCGATCCACGGCACCGCGCCGGACATCGCCGGGCGCGGCATCGCCAACCCGGTGGGCTCCATCCTGAGCGTCGCCCTCCTCTTCGAGCACTCGCTCCGGCTCCCCGAGGTCGCGGCGGAGATCCGCGCCGCGGTGGACGCGGCCCTCGACGCCGGAGCACGGACCCCCGACCTGGGCGGCACCAGCTCGACCGGCGAGATGACCGCGGCGGTGCTCGATGCCCTCACCGCCAGCCGGGTGCTGGAGGCGCGGGCATGACCGTTGAGCGCATGGCCATCATCGAC
The DNA here is from genome assembly GCA_963808125.1 of Candidatus Dormiibacterota bacterium. Taxonomy (GTDB): domain Bacteria; phylum Chloroflexota; class Dormibacteria; order Aeolococcales; family Aeolococcaceae; genus CAWEEP01. The sequence goes on along the minus strand of CAWEEP010000075.1, from coordinate 29,568 downwards.
TTCGACCCTCCGCGAGGGCGAGCAGTTCGCCGGGGCCGACTTCACCACCGACCAGAAGCTGGAGATCATCGCCGCCCTCGACGAGTTCGGCGTCGACTACATCGAGATGACCTCCCCGGCGGCCTCGCCCCAGTCGGAGGCCGACCTGAGGGCTGCGGTCGCCGCCCGTCCCCGGGCCCGGGTGCTCACCCACACCCGCTGCTCCATCGAGGATGTGGACCGGGCGCTGGCCGCCGGCGCGGACGGCGTCAACGTCCTCTTTGCCACGTCGGACGTGCTCCGCCGGGCGAGCCACCGCCGTTCCCTCGACGAGGTGATCGACATCGCCTGCCGGGTCATCAGCCATGTCCGCAGCGCCGGCCGGGAGATCCGCTTCAGCTGCGAGGACGCATTCCGGAGCGACCTCGAGGAGATCCTCGCGGTGTACCGGGCCGTCGACGCCTGCGGGCCCACCCGGGTCGGCATCGCCGACACGGTCGGAATCGCCACCCCACGCGAGGTCGAGGAGATGGTGGTCGCGGTGCGGGCCGCCGTCGGCTGCGACATCGAGTTCCACGGCCACAACGACACCGGCTGCGCCGTGGCCAACGCCCTGGCCGCCCTGGAGGCAGGTGCCACCCACATCGACACCACCGTGCTCGGCATCGGCGAGCGCAACGGGATCGCCTCCCTCTCCGGGCTCATCGCCCGGATCGGCACGGTGTCTCCGGAGCGGGTCGCCCCCTACCGCCTCGACCTCCTCCCCCAGCTCGACGCCCGGGTCGCCCGCATCCTCGGCATCGGGGTGCCCTTCAACGCCCCCATCACCGGCGCCTTCGCCTTCACCCACAAGGCGGGGATGCACAGCAACGCGGTGCTCCGCGACCCGCGCAGCTACGAGGTGCTCCAGCCCGAGCGTTATGGTCTGGATCGGCAATTACTCATCGGCCACCGGCTGGTCGGCCGCAATGCGATCCGCGACCGCGCCGCGAGCCTCGGGCTCGACCTCGACGAGGAGCAGATCGCGGCGGCCACCGCCGAGATCAAGCGGCTCGCCGACTCCGCAACCCTCGCCGACGAGCAGGTGGACGACCTCCTGCTCGGATGGCGCAACCCCGCCGCCTAGCCCGCACATCAGGAGAAGCCACCGAGATGGGAACCCTCGTCGAAGAGATCTTCAGCCGCCGCCTCTCACGTCCGATCCGGGCCGGCGACACCGTGGTCGCCGAGGTGGATGCGGTGATGGCCCATGACGTCACCGGACCGCTCGCCATCGACGCCTTCCGCAGCCTGGAGATGCCGCTCTGGAACCCCCAGCGCACCATCTTCAGCTTCGACCACGTCTTCCCCTCCAACAGCATCGCGGCCAGCGAGCTGCACCGGCGCATCCGCGAGTTCGCCGTGGAGCACGGCGTGAAGAACCTCTTCGCCGAGGGTATCTGCCACCTGGTGATGGTGGAGCGGGGCTTCGTCCGCCCCGGCGGTGTCGTCGTCGGCGCCGACTCCCACAGCACCACGTACGGGGCGCTGGGCTGCTTCTCGACCGGCATGGGCTCGACCGACATCGGCGTGACCATGGCCACCGGCCGCTCCTGGTTCCGCATCCCGGAGACGCTGCGCATCGAGGTCACGGGGGAGCTGGCGCGCGGCGTCCAGTCCAAGGACCTCGCCCTGTCGGTGATCCGCCGCCTCGGCGCGGAGGGCGCCAACTACCTGGCCGTCGAATGGGGCGGGCCGACGGTCGACGCCATGGGGATGTCGGAGCGATTCACCCTGTCGAACCTGTCGGTCGACTTCGGCGCCAAGTGCGGGCTCTGCGAGGTGGACGAGAAGACCTGGGCCTACCTGGGCCTCCCCGACGGAGGTGCGATGCGCCCGCACGACCCGGTGTACGCCGACACGCTGCGCGTCGACGTCGAGGGCCTGGAGCCCCAGGTGTCGGCGCCGCCGGCGATCGAGAACGTGCGGCCGCTCTCAGAGCTGGCGGGCATGCGCCTGGACGAGGTCTTCATCGGCAGCTGCGCCAACGGCCGGATCGAGGACATGGCGGTCGTCGCCGGCATGCTCGAGGGTCGCCAGGTGCATCCCGACACGAGGACCATCATCGTGCCCGGGACCCGCACCGCCTACGTGCAGGCCCTGGAGCGCGGCTACATCGACACCTTCGTGCGGGCAGGGGCCGTGGTCATGGCCGCCGGCTGCGGGCCCTGCCTGGGCCGGCAGCACGGCACCCTCGGCCCCGGGGAGCGGGCCCTGTCCACCAGCATGCGCAACTACCCGGGCAGGATGGGCAGCCCGGAGGCGGAGATCTACCTGGCGAACCCGGCGGTGGCGGCGGCGTCCGCGCTGGCCGGCGTCATCGCCGACCCACGGGAGGAGAACTGATGGCGCGGGTCTTCCGCTTCGGCGACGGCATCTCCACCGACGCGATCATGCCCGGGCGGTACAACCTCACCACCGACCCGGAGGCGCTCGCCCGCGCCTGCTTCATCGAGAACCGGCCCGACTTCGGGCAGACGGTGCGCCCCGGCGACATCATCGTGGCCGGGAACAACTTCGGCTGCGGCAGCTCCCGCGAGCACGCCCCCCTGGCCATCAAGGCGTCCGGCATCAGCGCCGTGGTGGCGCGGTCGTTCGCCCGCATCTTCTACCGCAACGCCGTCAACCTCGGCCTCCCGGCGATCCGCTGCGCCGACCTGTACGATGCCGTGTCGGATGGAGACGTGGTGGACATCGACATCCTCGGCGGCATCATCACCGCCGGCGGCAGGACGTTCCGGGGCGAGCCGCCGTCTGCGGTCGCCCGTCGCATCAGTGAGGCCGGCTCGCTCGTGGAGTTGATCCGCAGCCGGGGGTGGGCTGCCATCGAGGAGGTGATCTGACCATGACGGACGTGAGCGCCACCTGTCCCGAATGCGACGCTCCTGTCGAGCTCGGTACCGACGCCGAGGTGGGCGAGATCGTCGCCTGTCCGGAGTGCGGCGCCGACCTGGAGGTGCGGACCCTGGCTCCCGCGCGGCTGGCGGTGGCACCGCCGGAAGAGGAGGACTGGGGGGAGTGACACCGCCCCGGGTCGCCATCCTCTGCTCCCGCATCCGGGTCGAGGAGAAGCTGCTCCTCCAGGCGTTCCGCGACCGGGGTGTCGAGCCCGAGAGGATCGACGATTCCGAGGTCGTCCTCGACATCGGCGGCCCGCGGCAGAGCTGGGACGTGGTCCTCGACCGCAGCCTCAGCCAGTCGCGGGCGCTGGCCGCCCTGCGCATCCTCGAGGCGCAGGGGACCGCCACCGTCAACACCGCGCTGGTGGTCACCACCTGCGGCGACAAGGTGGCGACCAACGCCGCCCTGGCCCGGGCGGGCCTGCCCGCGCCCCGGACGCTGGTCGCCTTCACCCCGGACGCCGCCCTGCGCGCGGTCGAGGAGCTGGGCTATCCGGTGGTGATCAAGCCCCCGGTCGGCTCCTGGGGCCGGATGGTGGCGAGGATCAACGACCGCGACGCCGCCGAGGCGATCCTGGAGCACAAGGCCAGCCTCGGCTCCTCCGCCCACGGCATCTTCTACATCCAGGAGCACATCGACAAGCCGGGGCGGGACATCCGCAGCTTCGTCGTCGGCGACGAGACCATCTGCGCCATCTACCGCCACTCCGAGCACTGGATCACCAACACCGCTCGCGGCGGCCGCACCTCCAACTGTCCCGTCACCGAGGAGGTCGACCTCCTCTCGCGCGGCGCGGCCCGGGCGGTGGGAGGCGGCGTCGTCGCCGTCGACCTCATGGAGCGCCCCGACGGCCGGCTTCTCATCGGCGAGGTCAACCACACCATGGAGTTCCGCAACTCCATCGACGTGACCGGTGTGGACATCCCCGGCCGCATCGCCGAGCACGTCCTCGCCGTGGCCCGGCAGGCCGCCCCGGTGGCGGTGGCGCCATGAATGTGGACGCCGTCCCCGGGGAGGGCGCCGCCACCGAGGCGGTCCCGGCCCGCTCCTGCGTCTCAGCGGGCGACCTTCTGCTCGAGCTGCTGGCCATCCCCAGCCCCACCGGCAGCGAATGGCGGCTGGCGGCTGCACTGCGCGAGCGGCTCAACGGCCTCGGCTTCGCGTCCGAGGTCGATGCCGCCGGCAGCGTCGTCGCCACCTGGGGCGACGGCCCCCGCGAGGTCATGCTGCTCGGGCACCTCGACACCGTGCCGGGGAGCATCCCTCCGCGGCGCGACGGCGGCCGCATCGTCGGCCGCGGCTCGGTGGACGCCAAGGGGCCGCTGGCGGCGGCGATCGCCGCCATGCTGCGCCAGCCCGTCGGCCGCACGGCCCGATTGACGCTGGTGGGCTGCGTCGACGAGGAGGGGGACTCCCGGGGCGCCCGACAGATCGCCGCCCACCCCGCGCCCGCGGAGCTGATCGTGCTGGAACCGAGCGGCTGGAACGCCGTCACCGTCGGGTACCGGGGCATCGTCCGGGCGGAGCTGGCCATCGAGGACGCGCTGCGCCACCGCGCCGCCCCCGAGTTCCACCGTGGCCGACCGGCTGGTGGGGCTCCTCGCCCGGCTCCAGGCCGAGCTGGAAGAGCGCAACCTGGGCCTCAGCCCCTTCCATCGCACCGACCTCCGCGTCACCGGCCTGGAGGTGACCGGCACCGGGCTCCGCGAGAGCGCCCGGGCGACCCTCCAGTTCCGCCTGCCCCCGGCGCTGGGCCAGGCCGCGCTCCTCGAGTGGCTCGAACCCCGCCGCGGGGAGGCGGAGCTGCTGGTGCAGTTCGCGGTCGACGCCGTCCATTCGCCACGCGACAGCCGCGTGGCCCGCGCCCTGGCCCGCGCCATCCGCCACCAGGGCGGGACCCCCCGCCAGAAGGTCAAGACGGGGACGGCCGACATGAACCTGCTGGCGCCCCGCTGGGGCCGGCCGGCCGTGGCCTACGGACCGGGGGACTCCCACCTCGACCACACCCCCGAGGAGGCGGTGGACGAGACCGAGCTGGAGCTCTCCACGGCCGTCCTCAGCGACGCGCTGAGGGAGCTGAGCCGGTGAGGGCCGCCGTCCTCGGCGGGGCCGGCTACGCCGGGGGCGAGCTGCTCCGGCTGCTCAGCGGCCACCCCGACATCGAGGTCACCCAGGTCACCTCGGAGCGGTTGCGCGGCAAGCCGGTCGCCCAGGTCCATCCCCAGCTCCGCGGCCGCACCGAGCTGCGCTTCTGCAGCCGGGACGACCTGAGCCCCACCGAGGTTCTCTTCTCGGCGCAGCGCCATGGCGAGACGGCCCCCCGCATCGACGAGATCTGCTCGCTGGCGCCGCTCGTGGTTGACCTCTCCGCCGACTTCCGGCTGCGCGACCCCGCCGATTACCCGCGCTGGTATGGGTGGGAGCATCCCCGACCCGACCTCCTGGGGAGCTTCACCGGCGGCATCGCCGAGCTGCACCGCAAGGAGATCGCCGGCGGCGACCGCCTCGCCATCGCCGGCTGCGTGGCCACCGCCACCATCCTCGCCCTCGCCCCCCTGGTGCTGGCCGGCGCCGTCGACCCGGCGCTGCCGATCGTCTGCGACGCGCTGGTCGGCTCCTCGGCGGCGGGCTCCGAGCCGACGGCGAGCTCCCACCACCCCCATCGAAGCGGCGCCATGCACAGCTTCGCCCCCACCGGCCACCGCCACACGGCGGAGATCGTCCAGGAGCTGCGGGCTCTCGGCGACACCGGCGAGGTCGCTCTCAGCGTCACCTCGGTGGAGGCGGTGCGGGGCATCCTCCATCACCGCCCACGTGTGGCTTCGCGATCCCCTGGAGGAGCGGGAGATCTGGCGGATCCTCCGCGCCGCCACCGCCCAGGAGCCCTTCTGGCGCATCGTCAAGCAGGCCCACGGGCTGCACCGCCACCCCGACCCGCGGCTGCTGAGCGGGACCAACATGTGCGACGTCGGCTTCAGCCGCGATCCCCAGACGCGCCGCCTCGTGGTCACCGCGGCCATCGACAACCTGATGAAGGGAGCGGCGGGGCAGGCGGTGCAGGCGGCGAACATCCGCCTCGGCCTGGCGGAGACGGCGGGACTGGACTTCACCGGCCTGTACCCCCTGTGAGGTCGCCGAGATGACCGCGGCGCTCCCCGGCCCCGGCGCGCCGGGCGGCGGCGCGGAGGCGGCCCCACCCGCACTCGGCCTGACCGTCGTCAAGATCGGGGGCAGCCTCGACGTCGCAGGATCGGAGCCGCTGCTGCGCGAGCTGGCCGGCTGGACGGAACCGCTCGTCGTCGTCCACGGCGCGCACCGGGAGATGGACCGGCTGGCCACCGCGCTGGGCCACCCGCCGCGGATGGTCACCTCCGCGCGGGGCGAGCTGTCCCGCTACACCAACTCACTGACCATGGACCATTTCCTGATGGCCTACTGCGGGCTGGTCAACAAGCGGATCGTGGAGGCGCTGCGCCGCCTCGGCGCCGACGCCGTCGGCCTCTCCGCCATGGACGGCGGCATCGCCGTGGGACGGCGCAAGCCCGAGCTGCGCATCGTCCAGGGCGACCGGCGCCGCATCCTCCGGGACAATCACGCCGGCACCATCGAGCGCATCGACACCTCCCTGCTTCACCTCCTTCTCTCCGCCGGCCGCCTCCCCGTGCTCACCCCGCCGGCCATCTCCCACGACGGGGAGGCCATCAACGTGGACGGCGATCGGCTGGCGGCGGAGGTCGCCATCGCCCTCGGCGCGGCGCGCCTTGTGATCCTGATGAACGTGCAGGGGCTGCTGCGCGACCCCGGCGACCCGGCGAGCCTCGTCCCAGTCCTGCGGGCCGAGGAGATCGACGCGCACCTGCCCCTGGCCAGGGGACGGGCCCGGGTCAAGCTGCTGGCGGCCCAGCGAGCTCTGGCGGGCGGGGTGGGCAGCGTCATCCTCGCCGGCGGCGGAGGCGAGCGTCCGCTGGTCCAGGCCCTGGAGGGAGGCGGAACGCGGCTTCTGGCCGCACAATGATCGACGGATGAACGGTCGCCTGGCGGAGTCCGCCTACGGCTACTTCGACGCCGAAGCGTCCGAGTTCGTCATCACCAGGCCGGACACGCCGACGCCCTGGATCAACTACCTGGGCCAGGGCGGGTACGGCGGCATCATCTCCAACACCGCGGGCGGATTCTCCTTCGATCGCGACCCGCGCAACCGCCGGGTCAGCCGCTACCGCTACAACGCCCTCCCCCCGACCAGCCCGGCCGCTATGTCTACCTCCGCGTCCAGGACACCGGCGAGTACTGGGGCGCCACCTGGCAGCCGGTGCGGGCGTCCCTCGACAGCTACGAGTGCCGCCACGGCGCCGGCTACACCCGGATCGCCACGGAGCGCTCCGGCATCCGGGCGCAGACGCTCTTCTTCGTGCCGCCGGGCCCCGAGGACGACCCCTGCCCGCTCGAGGTGTGGGAGCTGCGCCTCACCAACCTGCGGAGTGAGCCGGTGACGCTGCGCACCTTCAGCTACGCGGAGTTGAGCTTCCCCGACGCCATGGGGGACCTGCACAACCTGGACTGGTCGGCCCACGTCGTCAGCTCCCGGTACGACCCGAAGAGGCGGGCGATCGTGGCGGCGAGCCGGTTCAAGCCCACCACGGAGTTCTTCGGCGCCGATCTGCCGCCGCTGGGCCACGACTGCGACCGCGACGTGTTCGTCGGCCCCTACCGAGGCCTGGAGGCCCCGGTCGTGGTGGCCGCCGGCACGCCGTCGAACTCCACGGCACACCGAGGCAACAGCATCGGCTCGCTCTGCCACGAGGTGACCCTGGAACCCGGGGCCACCGCCCGCATCGTCTACCTGCTGGGGATCACCGAACACCCCGAGCTCATCGCCGAGGCGCTGGGGCGCTTCTCCGATCCGGGCGCCGTGGAGGCGGCGATGGACGCGCAGCGGGCCGACTGGGACGGGTACCTGGGCAGCTTCTCCGTCGAGACGCCGGACGCGGACACCAACGCCATGCTCAACCTCTTCAACCCCCTGCAGTGCCGCACCACGCTGTTCTGGTCCCGGTTCGTCTCCGGCTACGAGACCGGCCTGGGGCGGGGAATGGGCACGCGCGACAGCGCCCAGGACACCCTCGGCGTGGTCCACGCCGCCCCCCTGTTCGCCGCCTCCCGTCTGGAGCTCCTCTGGCAGCTCCAGTTCGCGGACGGCCACAGCTGGCACCAGGTGTTCCCCCTGACCGGCGAGGGCGGCCCCGGGCTCGCCGCCGAGCGGCCGCTGTGGCCGCAGTGGTTCTGCGACGACCCCCTGTGGCTGGTCATCGCCACCTGCGCCTACCTGCGGGAGACGGGAGACGACGCCTTCCTCGCCCGGCAGGTCCCGTATCAGGAGGGGACGGGCGCGGGCACCCCCGACACCACAGTGTGGGGCCACATGCTGGCCGCCGTCGGCTTCACCCTGGAGCATCTGGGGCCGCACGGCCTGCCCCGGCCCGGCTTCGCGGACTGGGACGACACCCTGAACATCGACCACGGCTCGGGGAGGGCGGAGAGCGTGTGGTGCGCCATGCAGTTCTGCCGCGCCGTCCTCGACCTCGCCGCACTCACCGACCACCTCGGCAGGACGGGGGAGGCCGAGCGCTTCCGCCATCTCCACCAGGCCATGGCCCGCAGCGTCAACGCCTGCGCCTGGGACGGCGACTGGTATGCGCGGGCCTTCGACGACGAGGGCCTGCCCGTCGGGGTCGCCGCCGAGACCCACCACCGCATCAACCTCATCCCCCAGAGCTGGTCGGTGATCGGCGAGGTCGCCCCGCCGGAGCGCAGCAGGCGGGCCATGGCCGCGGCGGACGAGCGGCTGGGCACGCCGCTCGGGCTCAGCGTCATGTGGCCACCCTACGATGGCGGTGACCCCCGGGTCGTCGGCACCTCCACCTACCCGCCGGGGGCCAAGGAGAATGGCGGCATCTTCTGCCACGCCGCCGCCTGGTCGGTGATGGCGGCGGCGCAGCTCGGCGACGGCGACGGCGCCTACGCCTATTACCGCCAGCTCCTCCCCCTGGCTCGCGCCGACGTGGAGCGGTTCAAGGTGGAGCCCTACGTGTACTGCCAGAACATCTGCGGCCCCACCCACCCCCAGTACGGCCTGGGACGCAACGCCTGGCTGACCGGGGCCGCCGCATGGATGTACGTCGCGGCAACCCAGTGGATCCTCGGCATCCGCCCCACCCACGATGGGCTCCGCGTGGCCCCGGCCATCCCCACCACCTGGCCCGGCTACTCGGCGAAGCGGCTGTTCCGGGGCACCCTGTACGAGATCGGCGTGCGGCGCGAGGGGCCTGGCAACGCCGCCTGGTTGACCGTGGACGGTGTCGACGTCGACGGCGACGTCGTGGCCCTTCCCCCCGCCGGCACCGCCCGCGTCGCGGTGGAGGTCGTGCTCCGCTGAGTGAGGACCAAGTGTCGGGGTCGGGGAGCGGTACCCGCCTGCAGGGGAACGAGCCAACAACGTCGGCGGCGGCACCTGGTTAATTTGGTGGATTCTCTTGACAGAGCACTCCTGGCTCGCAGATGCTGAGAGATGGCTATGGCTGGTCTGAGCCGTCCGTTCGGCAGTGGCAAGTCTCCCTCCCGCGTCACCTGGGTTCTCGGGATTCTGGGGACGGTGCTGGCCATTGGGGTGGCTGGGACTCTCTCGATGCGGGCTCTTACGAATCCATCACATTCGACCCTCGCCGCCGTCCAGGTGCAAACGAAGGTACGTTGCACCTACTCCGACGGGTCGACGATCATGCTTGAGTACGGAGCGGATGGGCACGCCGCGAGCATCAATGCCCCCGGGGTTGTGCCTAGTCTGGGAATGACCCAGGGTTCGCAGTCTGGTGGCGCACAGGCCGGCGGTGGCTTCATCCCGGCCAGCGCTAAGCCTAACTTCGTGGCCTTTGGCTCGCCCACGATGACCGGCTGGGACGAGATCGCCAGCCAGGATGATCCGGCTCATGCGATGCACGTCGCCGCAGGCTTTGGGTGGAGTTGCACCGAGCTGCCCTCCGCCTCATGAGGACGGCGGCCGACGGGTGAGTGGGCCTCGCCCCCTCTGACTGTCGTCGTTTTCGCAGAGCGCAGAGATGGGATGCGCCGGGCACTGACGCCGACGCGCCGCCGCCGGGCGCCGACCGAGTAGCCACCGAACCGGCCACCCCGATGTCCCGGAGGGCACGGACGGGCTGAAATCCTCTGCAGCGCGTATGTCGGAGGTCGTGATCCGATGAGTCAGGCCGGAGTGCCCGGCTCGGGAAGTCTCTCCCTCCAGGTGGTCCCGTCCCACCATGCGCGACCGTCGGTCGACGGCGGCGCCCCCGCGGACGCCACCCATGGGCCGGCTACGATGCGTCGCTCGTCACCAGGTCCGAGTTCGCGGCGCTGAGCTCCGACCGCCAGTTCATGGGGACGAGCAGGGGCACGCCGGCCACGCCGATCCTCGACCAGGACCCCGGCGCCGGGGCCAGGAACTGCCGCGGGAGCACCTCGGCGATCCGGCGCGGCACCCCGGAGAGGAAGTGCCCGCAGTCGAGGACGCAGATGGACCGGTCCGTCACCGCCAGGATCCAGTTCCGGTTGAACAGGCACGCAACCGCCCACCCCGCCACGACGGCTGCCACCTGCCAGCCGACCCAGAAGACGGAGTTTCCTGGCCCGACGGTCCATGGCAGGCGCGGGACGAGGAAGAGCACCCCCGCCACGCTGAACGCCATGAACGCGACGAAGTAGGGGACGAAGAACGCCCCGAAGCCGGAGCTCCGGGCGCAGACGGCGTAGCCGACGACCTCCCCGGGGGGCACGAGCGACTGGGACCGCCTCCGGACCCTTCTCCTCCCCCACTCGGTCACGACGCGGCTCCGCTCGCCGTGCCGGCGCCGGGCCGGGGGAGCCGCACCCGCCAGGCGGCACCGTCCCACCAGGCACGCCCGTCCGCCGACAGCGCGGCCCCCGGCGGGGCGGTGGCCTCGGGCGCGTCTCGCAGGACGAGCTCCCAGTCGGCCGCCCGGACCGCGTTGGCCCACTGGGGGCGGACGCGCAGGCGCCGGCCGCCGATGGTCACTCTCGTCATCCAGTGCGCCCGCACCGGTCCCAGGCGCGTCCGATCGAAGCCGCCCAGCAGGCGCCGCGGCGTCCAGGGAAGGAGCCACCCGCTGTCCAGCACGTAGGCGGCGGCGTCGGTGACGGCGACGACCCGGTGGCGGTTGACGGGGCAGGTGAGCAGCCAGCCGACCACGAGGCCGAGCGGGACGGCCAGGATGACGTATGCCCGCAGCCACGGCGACAGTGCCGACGGCGCGCTCCAGTCGAGGACGAAGGCCGGGCTCGTCGTGCCGAAGTACCCGAGGAGGAAGAGCGGGCTCAACCAGACCCAGGGGGCCGTGCCGGCGGCGAAGACCACGCCGATCTCGGAACCCGGCGGCAGCAGCCGGGCCGCCCGCTGCAGCATCCGGCGCCTGGACCAATCCGTCAGCATCTCGCCCCTCCCATGCGGGTACGGCGCCGATGATATGCCGCCGGGAGGGGCAGGGTGTGTGCCGTCCTCAGATGCGGGGCAGCATCCCCGCCTGCACCATGGTGGCGACGTTGAGCAAAAGGGCGGCGAAGACGCCCAGCACCAGCGTGCCGGCCGCGCAGAGCGCGAGCACCGTCCCTCCGGCGAGGCTCGTCCGCGGCCAGTCGTATGCGGCGTCGCCCGCCCTGGGACGCTCGAACATGAGGATGGCGACGCGCAGGTAGTAGAAGACGGAGACGGCGCTCATGGCGACGCCCCAGAGGGCCAGCGCGATGTTGTGGTTCTGGACGGCCGCGGCGAAGACGAGGAACTTGCCGAAGAACCCGGCGGTGAGCGGGAAGCCGGCCAGCGACAGCAGGAAGAAGGCCATGGCCACCGCCACGTAGGGCCGCCGCAGCCAGAGGCCGCGGAGGTGGTCGTAACCGTCCAGGTCCTCGCCGCGGCCGCTCATCACCGTCACCACGGCGAAGGCGCCGAGGTTGGTGACGGCATACGCCGCCATGTAGTAAAGGGCGCCCTGGGTGGCCTGGGGCGAGAGGACGGCGACGCCGATGAGGATGTAGCCGGCCTGGGCGATGCCGGAGTAGGCGAGCATCCTCTTGACGCTGGTCTGGGCGAGGGCGGCGAGGTTGCCGACGATCATGGAGAGGATGGCCACGGCGATCACCACCGCGCTCCAGTGGCTGGAGTAGCTGCGGAACGAGTCGTCGAAGACGCGAATGAGCACGGCGAAGGCGGAGACCTTGGTGGCGACGCTCATGAAGGTCGTCACCGACGTCGGCGCCCCCTGGTACACGTCGGGCGTCCAGGAGTGGAAGGGCGCCGCGCTGACCTTGAAGGCGAAGCCGGCGAACATGAGGATGATGCCGCCGATGAGCAGGGGGTCGACCGCCTGCGTCTGGCTGATCGCCAGGGCGATCTGCTGCAGCTGCGTGTGCCCGGTCTCGCCGTACACGAGAGCCATGCCGAAGAGCAGGAAGGCCGAGGCGAACGACCCCAGCAGCAGGTACTTGACGGCCGCCTCCTGGGAGCGCTCCTCGGTGCGCGAGAAGCCGCTCAGGATGTAGAGGGAGATGGAGAGCAGCTCGACGGCGAGGAAGATGACCATCAGGCTGCTGGCGCCGTCGAGCAGCATCATGCCGACCGTCGCCGCCATCAGCAGCGCGTAGTACTCGCCGTGGTGCAGGCCCCGCCGGTTGAGGTACCCCGGGCTGATGAGGACGGTGAGCAGGGCGGTGACGAGGACGATGCAGTTGGCGTAGACGGTGAGCCGGTCGTAGGCGAAGGCGCCGAAGTAGACGGTGTGGCCACTGCCGGCGTTGAACCAGCCCCAGACGTTCACCGCCAGGGTGCCGAGTAGGGCCAGGACGCTGAAGGCGGCGAGCCAGCTCCTCCGGGCCGGCGGCACCACCAGGTCGAGCAGCATGAGGACGATGAAGGCGACGGCGAGGATGGCCTCGGGGAGCACGCCGACGAAGTCGTGCAGCGTGGGCGTCGCGCCGCTCACGGCGCCACCCTCGTCGCCGCGTCGGCGATGGTCACGGGCACCGTCGGCGTGGCAGTGATCGACCCGTCGGCGGCGGCCACCGTGGTGGGCACCGACAGCGAGGTGACCGTGCCGATGGGGGCTGGGTAGACGCCGAGGCCGATGATCAGCGCCGCCAGCGGAGCCAGGATGAGGCCCTCACGGAAGCGGATGTCGTGGATCTCCTCGGAGGCCTGCGGCGCCGGGTCGTGCATGAGGCCCTGATGCAGCCGCAGCATGTACCAGGCGGCGATGACGACCCCGACGCCCGCCAGCACGGCGAGGATCCACGCGTACTGGAAGGCGCCCAGCATGATGGTGAACTCGCCGACGAAGCCGTTCGTCCCCGGCATGCCGAGGCTGGCCAGGGTGATGACCAGAAAGAAGACGTAGAGCCACGGCATTCGCTTCTCCAGCCCCGCCATCTCGCGGCGGTCGCGGGTCCCGGTGCGCGCCTCGATCATGGAGGCGACCAGGAAGAGGGCGGCGATGATGATGCCGTGGTTGACGATCTGGATCAGCGCCCCGTTGAGGCCGTTCTGGTTGAGGCTGAAGATGCCCAGCGCGATGAAGCCGAGGTGGGAGATGCTGGCGTAGGCGACGATGCGCTTGATGTCGTTCTCGCTCAGCGCCATGAGGGCCCCGTAGAGGATGCTGAGGATGGCCAGGGCGACGAGCAGCGGCTGGAAATTGTGCACGGGTCCGCTGAAGAGCGTGATGCCGAAGCGCAGCAGGCCGTAGGCGCCAAGCTTGCTGACCAGGCCGGCGAAGAAGACGAGCACCGGCGCCGGCGCCGACGTCATAGAGGTCGGGCAGCCAGGTGTGGAAGGGGACGATGGGCAGCTTGATGGCGAAGGCCAGCGCGAAGGCGATGAAGGCGAACTGATCCGGCGTCAGGAAGTGGATGCTGGTGAAGGGGATCAGCACGCCGACCCGGTTGCCCGCCGGATGCAGGAAGAGGACCTCCAGGTCGAAGCTGTTGGTGCCCGAGGCGAAGTGGAGGTACAGGATCGCGACCAGCATCAGCAGGCTGCCGGCCACGGTGTAGATGACGAACTTGAGCGTGGCGCGGCGCCGGTTGGGACCCCCGTAGCAGGCCAACAGGAAGTAGAGGGGGATGAGCATCCCCTCCCAGAAGAGGTAGAAGAGCAGCAGGTCGAGGCTGACCAGGACCCCGGTGGTGGCCGCCTCGGTGAGCAGCAGCAGCCCGCAGAAGAGCTTGAGGCGCTCCGTGCTCCTGGTGGAGACGACCAGCGTGCCGAGCAGGAAGGCCCCCGCGTTGAGGGCCAGGATCCACGCCGAGATGCCGTCGACGCCGAGGTGATACGAGGCGCCGATGGCGGGGATCCAGTTCACCTGCTCCTGCAGGGCCATCGGCAACGGGCCGCCGGTGAGCGGCCCCACCGCCACGTCGTGGACGACGAAGCCGACCAGCACCGCCTCGGCCAGGGCGACCAGCACCGTCCAGCGCTTGATCAGCGCCACCTGGCGGCGCGGGATGAACTGGAGGACCAGCGCCCCCGCCGCCGGCAGCAGCAGGATGGTCGTCAGCCAGGGGTAGCCGCCGTTCATCTCGCCGCCCCCGCGAAGAGCATCGCCGCGATGGTGAAGAGGACGACGAAGGCCACCATGTAGGAGGCGTAGTCGCGGATCAGGCCGGTCTGCATTCCTCTGAAGACCTGGCCGAAGTCACTGGCGGTGTCGCTCACGCCGCGGACCCAGCCGTCCATGACACGGGGCTCGACGACCTTCCGCAGCCGGGTGGCGAGCGCGCTCGCCGGGCGGACGAGGAGGGCGTCATAGATCTCGTCGGCGTAGAACTTGCGCTCGCTGAGCCGGGTCAAAAGGCGCACCCCGGGTGCGCCCGCCACGCGCTGGGGATCGACGCCGCGCTGCAGCCAGATGCGCAGCCCCAGGCCGATGCCGGCAAGGCTCAAGGCGACGCCGATGACGAAGGCGAGCGCCGCCGTGCCCGCCGAAGGCGACACCGCCACCGCACCGCTGGTCGCCGTGTGGAAGACCGGGGCGAGGAACGCGTCGATGAGGTGGGGGCCGAAGCTGAGCGGCCACTGCAGCACCCAGCCCGCCACCGCGGCGAGCGCAGCGAGGATGAGTACCGGCACCAGCATCACGGGACGCGCGTCGCGCGCCGTCCGCGCCTCCTCGGTGTGCGGCTCGCCGCGGAAGACCACCGCCCAGAGCCGGAAGGCGTAGAGGCCGGTGAGCACGTTGACGACGATGCCGGCGATGTAGAGGATGGGCGCGCCGGGGCCGTTGACGGTGCCGAAGCCGAGGATGTTCTCCTTGGAGAACATGCCGGCGAAGAGGAAGCCGGAGAGGGCCAGGGAGCCGATGAGGAAGCTCCACGCCGTCAGCCGCATGCGCGACTGCAGCCCGCCCATGCGGCGGATGTCCTGTTCACCGCCCATGGCGTGGATGACGTTGCCGGCGGCCATGAAGAGGAGCGCCTTGAAGAAGGCATGGAGCAGGAAGTGGTACATCGCCGCCGAGTAGGCGCCGATGCCCACACCGAAGATCATCAGACCGATCTGGGACATCGTCGAGTAGGCGATGACCCGCTTGATGTCGGTCTGGCTGAGGGCGATGACGCCCGCCATCAGCGCCGTGCCCATGCCGACGCACGCGACCATGCCGCTGGCGATGGGTGAGCGGTCGAAGAGAGGGTGGAAGCGGGCGATGAGGTAGACGCCGGCGGTCACCATGGTGGCGGCGTGGATCAGTGCCGACACCGGCGTCGGCCCCTCCATGGCGTCGGGCAGCCAGGTGTGGAGGGGGAACTGGGCGCTCTTGGCGAAGGCGCCGATGGCGAGCAGGATGCAGATGAGGGTGATCAGGGCGCTCCCCGTGCCCAGCGAGCTCGCGTGGCTGAAGATCTGCGGCAGGTCCAGGGTGTAGAGGTGCTGAGGAGCTTCGACCCCGCAGAGGACGGCACCACCGCAGTTGGTGGGCAGGGTTGCGGTGAGGTTGAGGAAGATGAGGAAGGCGGCGATGACCAGCGCGACGTCGCCGACGACCTGGGTGATGAAGGCCTTGCGGGCGGCGCGCACCGCCGTCGGGCGGTCATGCCAGAAGCCGATGAGCAGGTAGCTGGAGAGCGCCACCAGGCCCCAGCCGATGATGAGGATGACGAGATTGGCGGCCAGCACCAGCAGCTCCATCGAGAAGATGAAGAAGTTCATGTAGCTGAAGAAGCGGGCCACCCCCCGGTCGTGCTCCATGTAGCCGACGGAGTAGAGGTGGATGAGGAAGCCGACGCCGGTGATGACCAGCAGCATGAGCAGCGAGAGCTGGTCGACGGTGATGCTGACTGAGACGTTGAGGTTGCCGGAGCCGAGGTTGAGCCAGTTCCACAGCCAGGCCGTCGCCGACTTCTCGGAGGCGGGGGCACCGACGACGATGACGAACATCACCAGGGTGACGGCGAAGGCGGCGCCGATGGAGAGGGTGCCGGCGAGGTTGACGAAGCGGCGTCCCAGGGGCACGCCGAGGAGGCCGCAGAGGGCGCTGCCGGCAAGCGGCAGGAGCAGCACCAGGGCGCCGAGAACGGCCGCCAGGGAGGTGGTCATTCCTTCATCTCGTCGAGGTCGTCCACGTCCAGCTCCCGGCCGGTGCGGAAGACCCGGGTCAATAGGGCGAGGCCGACCACCACCTCGGCGGCGGCGACGACGATGACCATGAAGGCGAAGATCTGCCCCTCCTCGCTGTCCAGGTAGCGGGAGTACGCCACCAGCGCCAGGTTGACGCTGTTCAGCATCAGCTCGATGGACATGAAGACGACCAGGGGGTTGCGCCGGATGAGCACGCCCAGCGCCCCGAGCGTGAAGAGGAACGCCGCCACCAGGAGGAGGTAGGCGAACATGCCCTGGCTGAGCGTCACCGCACCTCCTCCACCGGGGCGCCGCTCTCGTCGGTGTGCGGGGGCCCCCGGAGGGGCTCGGTGCTGCGCTTCCCCGGCCCGCTGCGCCGCGTCAGGTAGACGGCGCCGATCGCCGCCACCAGGAGCAGCAGAGAGGTGATCTCGAAGGGCAGGACGTAGGTGCGGAAGATCTGATTGGCGACGACCTGGACGTTGCCGGCCCGGTCGACCTGGTCAGCCGGGAAGTTGAAGGTGCCGTACGGGTCGGCCTGGATGTCGCCGGTGAAGGGGAGGCTCCCCACGGCGTAGCCGTGCATGCACTCGACGGCCTGGTCGGGGCAGGCGGTGTCGTAGCTGACGTCGTTGCGGGCGGCGATGAAGATGGCCGTGCAGACGGCGGCGACGGCGAGGACGCCGAGCAGGAATCTCGGGTCCGAGTACTTCGGCCGGTCCTCGGCGGCGGGGTCGAGGAGGGCGATGATGAAGACGAAGAGGACCATCACCGCACCGGCGTAGACGATGAGCTGGACGGCGAAGAGGAACTGCGCGTCGAGGACCAGGAAGACGGCGGAGAGCAGCCCCACGGTGAGCACCAGCGACAGCGCCGAGTAGATCGCCTGCGGCGAGAAGACGACGCCCAGCGCCGAGACGCAGACCAGGATCAATAGGACGGCGAGCAGCCCGGTCACGACGCGTCCGGCCGCGGCGGGGGGTCACTGACGGTGGGGGGATGCATGGCGATGCCGTGCGCTCCCGGCGTGGCGGGGCCGTCACCCCGCTCCGCCTCCGCCCTGTCCCAGGCGACGCGGGGGCTGACACCCTGCTCGGGCAGCTCGCGGCCCCGCTGGTCGCTGCCGGCGCCGCGCGAGGAGGCGGGCGCGCGGGCCTCGGCGTTGTGCGGCCACGCCTCCAGCAGCTCCGCCTTGGTGACCACGGTGTGCTCCCGCCGGTAGTCGGCGAGGTCGTAGCGGGGGCCCAGGGTGATGGCCTCGGTGGGGCACGCCTCGGCGCAGTAGCCGCAGAAGATGCAGCGCACGAGGTTGATCTCGTAGCGCTCGGCGTAGCGCTCGCCGGGGGAGATGGGGTTGTCCTTGGGGTTCTCGGCGGCGCCGACGTAGATGCAGCCCACCGGGCAGGCGGCGGCGCACAGCTCGCAACCGATGCATTTCTCCAGCCCGTTGTCGTAGCGGTGCAGGATGTGGCGGCCGCGGTGGCGCGGCGGCACAAGCTTCTGCTCCTCGGGATACTGCACCGTGATCGGCTTCTGGAACATGGTGCGCAGCGTCAGGCTCATGCCCTGGGCGATCTGCTTGAACACCGCTACGGTACCTCCGGCCGCATCACGCCGCCCTCAGCGCCACGATGGTGCCGGTGAGCATGACGTTGAGCAGGCCCAGCGGCATGAGCACCTTCCAGCCCAGGTTCATGAGCCGGTCGTAGCGCAGCCGGGGCAGCGTCCAGCGAATCCACATCATGACGAAGAGAAGCACCGAGACCTTGGCCAGGTACCAGACGAAACCGGGGATGTAGCCGAGGAGCGGCCACGCCGTCGGCAGCGGCGAGAGCCAGCCACCGAGGAAGAGCGAGGTGGCGATGGAGGCGACGATCACCATGTTCACGTACTCGCCGAGGAAGTAGAGGCCGAAGCGCATCGAGCCGTACTCCGTGTGGTAGCCGCCGACCAGCTCCGTCTCCGCCTCGGGCAGGTCGAAGGGGGCCCGATTGGTCTCCGCCAGGGCCGCCGTGAAGTAGAGGAGGAAGGCGAGCGGCTGCTCGAAGACGTACCAGAGATGGGCCTGGCCGCTGACGATCTGCTCCAGGTCGAGGGAGCCGGCCAGGATGACGGGGCCGATGAGGGCGAAGCCGACCGCCATCTCGTAGGAGATCAGCTGCGCCGAGGCTCGGAGGCCGCCGAGCAGGGAGTACTTGCTGTTCGCCGACCAGCCCCCCAGGAAGAGCGAGTAGACGCTGATCGAGGTGACGGCGAGGATGAAGAGGAGGCCGATGTTGACGTGGACGACGTCCCAGTGGAGGGGGTAGCCGGAGGGGCAGACGAGCTGCGCCTGGCCGATGTGGGGACCGCCGAGGCACTGCACGGCGCTGACGGGGATGGCGGCGAAGGCGAGGATGGCCGCCGCCCCCGCCAGACTGGGGGCGACGAGGTAGAGCAGCTTGTCCCTGCCCGACGGGGAGGTGTTCTCCTTGAAGAGCAGCTTGACGGCGTCGGCCGCCGGCTGGAGGAAGCCGAAGGGGCCGACCCGGTTGGGGCCGATGCGCAGCTGGATGCGGGCCGCCACCTTCCGCTCGGCGAGGGTGAGGTAGGCGGCCGCGGTGGTGAGGAAGCCGACGATGATGACCGCCTTGACGACGATCACGGTCCACCAGTCGGGACCGATGGAGGAGCTGTACCAGGCGCCGATCACCGCCGGGCCACCGTGAACAGGGCCCTGCCGCCGTTGCCGGCGGCGGCGAAGGCGGGGAGTTGTGCGGCGATCTCGCGGCGAACCGCCACCGGGTCACTGGCCCAGCCCTCGGCGCCGAGGGCTGCCGCCAGCATGCAGAGCACCCGGGTCTCCGCCGGCGTGGCGGTCGCCGGGGGCAGGGCCGGCCGGATGCGCTGCACCCGGCCCTCGGTGCTGGTGACGCTGCCCTGCTTCTCGACGAAGGCGTGCCCCGGGATGAGCACGGTGGCGTTCTCGCTGACGAGGCTGGGCCGGCTCTCCAGGGCGACCACGACCTCGGCCCGGCCCAGGGCCTCGCGGAGCAGGCCGGTGTCGTCGCCGCCCACCGCGAGGGAGGCGCCGTCGAGGAGGACGAGGGCGCGGATGGCGCCGGCGGCCGCCGCCTCCAGGATCTCCCGTCCACCCTTGCCCGCGGCGCCCGCCACGGCCCGGTAGCCGGGACGCAGATGGGGCAGGACGCCCAGGTCCTTGGCGCCCCGGCCGTTGACACCGCGGGTGACGGTGAGGCGCTTGACGGAGAGGTGGGCGTCGGCCAGCGCCGCGGCCACCCGGCCGGCGTGGGCGCGGTTGGTCTCGTCGGCGATGAGCCCCACCAGCCCTTGCCCCGTTCCGACGGCGGCGACGGCGGAGGCGGCGGAGGCGTCGTGGTCGAGACGGTGGACGGCGACGCCCCTCTTGGTCTGCGCCTTGAAGAGGCGGAGTGTCAGCACCGGGGCGCTGTGCTCGGGCTCGGCGCCGAGGACGACCACGGCGCGGCAGGACTTCGATCTCGGCGATCCCCAGCGAGTGCTCCTCCGGGGCCAGGCCGGGGAAGGGCTCCATCTGGTGGTCGATGCTCGCGGTGCCGAGAACCTCTCGGGCGATCCGCTGAAGGAGCCACAGCTCCTCGTTGGTGCTCTCCGGCGAGCCGAGGACCGCGATGGCCCCGCTGCCGTGCTCCTCGCGGACCCGGAGCAGCTCCCGCGCGGCGGCGGCCACGGCATCCTCGACGGTGGCCGGCATGGGAGCATCCCCCCGCCCGCCAACCATCGGCCGCCGGATCCGCTGCGTCGCGTTCCAGCGCGGGAAGGAATAGCGGCCGCGGTCGCACAGCCACATGTCGTCGACCAGGGGATTGTCCCGGGAGGCGAAGCGCTTGATCGCGAAGTCGCGCGCGTCCACGTTGAGGTTGCAGCCATATGAGCATTCGGCGCACACGGACGGAGTCCGCTGCAGGTCCCAGGGACGCGAGGTGAAGCGGTACTGGACGTGGGTCAGCGCCCCCACGGGGCAGACCTCGGGAAGGTTGCCCTGGAACTCGGAGCGCAGCGGCTGGCCGTTGAAGGTGGCAACCAGGGTGTGGACGCCCCTCTCCTGGAGGACCAGCTCCTTCTCGCCGGTGATCTCCTCGTAGAAGCGGGTGCAGCGCCAGCACAGGATGCAGCGCTCCTGGTCCAGCTCGATGCGGTCGGAGAGCGGCACCGCCTTGTTGAAGTGGACCTTCTCGGTGATGGGGAAGCGCGAGGTCTGGGGGCCATAGCGGGCGGCGAAGTCCTGGAGGTCGCACTCGCCGCCGCGGTCGCAGACCGGGCAGTCGAGGGGATGGTTGAGAAGGAGGAACTCCAGCACCCCCTCGCGGACCTTGGCGACCGCATCATTCTGCGTCGCCACCACCATGCCATCCGTGACCACGGTGGCGCAGGCCGGCTGCAGCTTGGGCATCTTCTCGACCTGCACCAGGCACATCCGGCAGACGGCGACGGGGTCCATCTTGGGGTGGGCGCAGTAGACGGGGATGTGGATTCCCACCAGGGTGGCTGCGTCGAGGAGCAGGGTGCCGGGGGCGACACGGACGGGACGGCCGTCGATGGTGACGGTGACCAGCGGGTCAGGGGCCGGCTTCTTGGCCCCGCTCGTCTTCTCAGCGCTCATCTAGACGGCCACCGGCTGCGCGTGTCGCCCGGCGACGGGGCAGCCGCCCGCGTCGCAGTGCGCCTCGAACTCGTCGCGGAAGGCCCGGTACGCGGACATGACGAACCACGTGGCGGTGTCCCCCAACGGGCAGAAGCACTTGCCGTCCATGTTGTCGCAGATGTCGGCCAGCGTGCCGAGCTCGCGGCGGGTGAGCACCCCCGCCTCCAGCCGGTGCATGAGATCGGACTCGAAGTAGGTGCCCTCCCGGCAGGGAACGCACTTGCCACAGGAACTCGTGGTGGTAGAAGTCCACCAGGCGCATCGAGACGTCGACCATGCACGTGGTCTCGTCCATGAAGACCATGGCCCCCGCTCCCAGCGAGGAGCCCGCCTTCTGCACCGCGTTCATGTCCAGGGGCAGGTCCAGGTGCCGGGGAAGCAGCACCTGCATCGAGCCGCCGCCGGGTTGGAAGGCCTTCAGTGAGCGGCCCTGCCAGACGCCGCCACACTCCTCGTCGAGGAGCTCGCGGATGGGCGTCCCCAGCAGCATCTCGTAGGTGCCGGGGCGGTTGATGTGCCCGCTGCAGCAGAAGAGCCGGGTCCCGGAGCTCCCCTCCGGGCCCATGCCGGCGAACCAGGCGCCGCCCCTCTGGACGATGTGGGGCAGGTTGCTGAGCGTCTCGACGTTGTTGACGACGGTGGGTTGGCCGTACAGGCCCTTGACCGCCGGGAAAGGCGGCTTGAGGCGGGGCTGGCCCCGGCGCCCCTCCAGGGAGTTGATGAGCGCCGTCTCTTCGCCGCAGATGTAGGCGCCGGCCCCGCCGTGGACGATGACGTCGCAGCTGAAGTCGCTGCCGAGGATTCCCTTCCCGATGTAGCCGGCGGCCCGGGCCTCCTCGACGCAGCGCTCCAGAAGCAGCCGCTGGTCGTGGTACTCGCCGCGGATGTAGATGAAGGCGATGGGCGCCTGGATGGCGTAGGCCGCGATCAGCGTCCCCTCGATGAGCTGGTGCGGGTCGTTGTCGATGAGGGCGCGGTCCTTGAAACAGCCCGGCTCGAACTCGTCGGCGTTGACGCAGAGGTAGCGGGGATGGACGCCCTTGGGGAGGAAGGACCACTTCATCCCGGTGGGGAAGCCGGCACCGCCGCGACCGCGCAGACCGCTCGTCTTCACCTCCTCGATGATCTTCTCGGGGGTGGACTGCAGCGCCACACGCAGGCCCTGGTAGCCGCCCAGGCGCTCGGACACGCGGAGGCTCTGGAGCCCGTCAGTCCCGAAGTGACTGGTCAGCAGCTTGTGTTCGGCCATTTCGAGCGCCCGATCCTACAAGTCGCCGCCACGGGGGCGGGGGCGGGCACGGCGGGCGGGAGCCTTCGGGGTGGGCGGGGTCGCCACAGCGGGGTTCCCCTCCCCCGCCGGCGCGGCCCGCAGGGCGGCGAGGATGGCGTCCACCCGCTCCGCCGTGAGGTTCTCCTGGAAGTGATGGTCCACCTGCATCGCCGGGGCCCCGCCGCAGGCGCCCAGGCACTCCACCGTCCGCTCCCATGTGAACTGCTGGTCGGCGGTGGTCTCCCCCGAGGCGCATCCCAGGGACCGCTCGAGGTGGGCCGCGATGGCGTCTGCGCCGCGCAGCGCGCAGGAGACGTTGGCGCAGACCAGGACGTGGTGGCGTCCCGCCGGCTTGTCGAAGTACATGGAGTAGAAGGTGGCGACCGCCTGGACCTCGCTCGGCTCCAGGCGCAGGAGCAGGGCCACCTCGGCCATGCCCTCCGGGCTCAGATGGCCGAGGCTGTCCTGCACCGCCCAGAGCGCCGGGAGGATGGCGCTGCGCGCCTGGGGATAGCGCTCGCGCTGTCGCGTGATCTCGGCGCGGGTCGCCGCAGAGAGCACGCTCATCGGTCGACGTCGCCGAGGAGGATGTCGATGGAGCCGACGACGGCGACGAGGTCGGGGAGCATCTCCCCTTTGGCCATGTGGGGCAGGGCGCTCAGGTTGCTGAAGGATGGGGCCCGCACCTTGCAGCGGTACGGCCGGTTGGTGCCGTCGCTGACGATGAGGAAGCCGATCTCGCCACGCGGCGACTCGATGGCCTCGTACACGGTGCCCCGGGGCGGCCGGAATCCCTCGGTGACGAGCTTGAAGTGGCGGATCAGCGACTCCATGCTGGTGTTGATCTCGTTGCGCGGCGGCAGCGCGACCCGGCGGTCGGTGGTGTTCACGGGCCCGGAGGGCAGGTGGGTCATGGCCTGGTCGATGATGCGCAACGACTCGCGCATCTCGCGCATGCGCACGAGGTAGCGGTCGTAGATGTCGCCGTGCTCGCCGACGGGGACGTCGAAGTCGAAGTGGTCGTACGAGCTGTACGGCTTGGCCTTGCGCAGGTCATAGGCGACACCGCTGCCGCGCAGGGTCGGCCCGGTGACGCCGTAGCTGATGGCGTCCTCGGCGCTGATCACCCCCAGGCCGCGGGTGCGCTCGCGGAAGATGGGGTTGCCGGTGATCAGCGTCTCGTAGTCGTCGATGAAGTGGGGGAAGGTCTTCACCACCTCCTCGACCATGGCGTAGAACTCGTCGGGCACGTCGGCGAGGAGGCCGCCGACGCGGATGAATGAGGTGTGCATGCGCACCCCGCTGACCAGCTCGTTGATGTCGAGGATCTTCTCCCGCTCCCGCCAGGCGTAGACGAAGGGGGTCGTCGCGCCGAGGTCGAGGGCGCTGGTCCCGTACCAGATGAGGTGGCTGGCGATGCGTGCCAGCTCGCACATGATGACGCGGATGTACTGGCCGCGAGGCGGCACCTCGACGCCCAGCAGCCTCTCCACCGCCAGCGAGAAGCCGAGGTTGTTGCTGAGTGGCGAGAGGTAGTCCATCCGGTCGGTGTAGGGAATGCACTGCTGGTAGCTGTGGCGCTCGAAATCCTTCTCGAAGCCGCTGTGGAGGAAGCCGATGTCGGGCCGGCAGCCGCGCACCACCTCGCCGTCCAGGTCGAGCACCAGCCGAAGCACGCCGTGCGTCGAGGGGTGCTGCGGACCCATGTTCAGTTCCATGGTGTCCTCATCGATCTGCACCAGGTCGATGCTGTCGGTCTCCGGGTCGACGCCGAGCATGGCGCGGCCGTGCTCATACCGCTTCGAGGCGGCGTCGGAGCGCAGCGGCTCGGGGGGCGGCAGCGTGGCCATCAGCGCGACTGCCCCGGCATGCCGTCCGGTCGCTCCTGGGCGGGCATGGCCCACTCCAGGTTGTGGGTGAAGGCGATGGGCTCGCCGAACGAGGCGTAGTCCTTGCGCAGCGGATGGCCGTCCCAGTCGTCGGGGAGGAGGATGCGGCGCAGGTCGTGGTGCCCCTCGAACTGGATGCCGAGCAGGTCGTAGGTCTCCCGCTCGTGCCAGTCCATGCCGGCGAACACCCCCTCCAACGTCGGCACGCGCGGGTCACTCTCGGGGACCTGCACGACGAGGCGGACGACGTCGTTGAGGCGCATCGAGCGGAGCTGGTACACGACGTCGAAGCGGGGGGCGGTCGGTTCGCGCTCCGGCCAGTCGACCGCGGTGACGTAGAGGGGGAGGTCGTAGCGCGCCTCGGCGTGGTCGCGCAGCAGCCGCGCGACCTCGATGAGACGCTCGCGTCCCACGCGGATGGTCACCTCGCCGAACGCCTCCTCGCTACCCAGCACGGCGGCTGGCAGCTCGCGCAGGAGCAGGGCGAGAGCGGCCGATCCGGCCGCCGGACGTGCTGGAGTCTCCCCGCCCCCACTCATCTCAGCGCCTCACCCGCGCCAGGAGGTGAGGTGACTGCCGGCGATCTTCTGCTGCAGCTTGACCACGGCGTCGAGGAGGGCCTCGGGCCGGGGCGGGCAGCCGGGGATGAACACGTCCACGGGCACCACCTTGTCGACGCCCTGGACGATGGCGTAGTTGTTGAACATGCCGCCGCTGCTGGCGCAGGCGCCCATGCTGATGACCCATTTGGGCTCCGGCATCTGGTCGTAGATCTGGCGCAGCACCGGGGCCATCTTCTGCGAGACGCGACCGCTCACGATCATCACGTCGGCCTGGCGCGGCGACGCGCGGAACACCTCGCAGCCGAAGCGGGCCATGTCGAAGCGGGCGGCCCCGGTGCCCATCATCTCGATGGCGCAGCAGGCAAGACCGTAGAGGGCCGGCCACAGCGAGCTGTAGCGGCCCCAGTTGACGAGCTTCTCCACGGTGGTGGTGAGGATGCCGCTCTGCAGCGCCGTGCGCTCGGCCTCCGAGGTGCGCGGCAGGGCGATGGTGCCGGCGTCGCCCACGGTGGCCCGCAGGACGCCCTCTCCGCTCACTCCCACGTCAGTGCCCCCTTGACCCAGACGTAGACGAGGCCGACGAGGAGCACGAGGATGAAGACCCCCATCTCGATGATGCCGAAAACCCTGAGATTGCGGACGATCGTGGCCCAGGAGAAGAGGAAGATCGATTCGACGTCGAAGATGATGAAGAGCATGGCGGTGACGTAGAAGCTCACCGAGAAGCGGCGCCGCGCCTGTTCCACGGGGACGATGCCGAACTCGTAGGGGAGCCCCTTGGAGACGCTTGGACGCCGCGGTCCGAGCAGCGCGCTGAGCAGCGGCACGCCGGCGCCGAAGAGGATGCACACAGCCAGGAAGACGAGGATCGGCGCGTAGTCCGAGAGCATCTCGGGCGGATTTTACCAAGGCCGGCCCCGACCACTGCAGGGGCCCCACCCGGCGGGAGCTTCAGCGGGCCTCTAGGAGACGGCCCGGACCTGCACCCGTCCCCGGTGGATCCTGGTCTCGTAGGCGGTGGCCGGCGCCGTGGCCGGTCCGTGGACGGCCCGTCCGTCGCTGAGCTGGAAGCGGCTGCCGTGCCAGGGGCAGGTGACGCAGAGGTTCCCGTCCACGTCGCCCTCGTGCAGCGGTCCGCCCGCGTGCGGGCAGACGTCGGAGATGGAATAGATCTGCGTGCCGCGCCGAAAGAGGAGCACCGGGACGCTGCCGGCGTGGGCCAGCGTCGGCACGCCCTCGTCCAGGGCGGCGGCGGCGAGGGCGTTGACCCAGTCACCCGACTTCTCGATGAAGGCCTGATGGTCCACCCCCATTCCCTTGGCGTAGCTGAGATGGCCGCCGAGATACCCGCCCGCCCCGAGGGCGGCGAGCCCGAGGAGGCGCAGACCGCGGGCGGTGCGCCGAGGGGACATCATGGAGGCGGCGAAGAGGCCGAGAGCCGCGCCGTTGGCCGCGGCGTGGATCAGGCCGATCCGCCGCTCTCCGCCGTAGCTGTCGGCCCAGTCGTTGAGGCCGGTCACGGCGGTGGGCAGCGCCGCCAGGACGCCCAGCCCGACCAGCGGGTCCACGGCGGCGCCGGCCGCCTCGCCGCCGAGGAGGTCGAGGGCAACGGCGCCACTCCAGCAGCCGATGGGGACGTCGGTGAGCAAGGGGTGCAGCGGATGCCCGAGCCAGGTGCCGCTGAGCAGGCTCTTGGCCGGCGCGACCGCCGCGTTGACGATCCCGCTCAGGGTGTCGGCCAGGGAGTCGAGGAAGTTCCAGTCCCTCGATCCTGTCCAGGATCTCGCGGAGGCCCATGGCCGTCCATTGTGCCCCCGCGGCTCCCCCGGGGCCACCCCGCCGGAAGCTGGGGGCCCCTTTGGGGAGCTGCTGTGCCGTCCGTCGCCGTCCGGCGACGTCAGGCGGCGACGGCGACGGCGACGGCGCCGACCTCCGCCTCGATCTCCAACTGGATCGTCTTGCCCACCAGAAGGCCGCCGGTCTCCAGGGCCACGTTCCAGGTCAGGCCCCACTGCTCGCGATCGATCTCCGCCGACGCGGTGATGCCGGCGGCAGTCGAGCCCCACGGCGTCCTGGCGGCGCCGGTGTACTCGACGTCGAGGGTGATGGGGTGGGTCTGGTCACGGATGGTGAGGTCGCCGGTGACGGTGTAGTGGCTCCCCCGGGCACGCTCCACCCGCGTCGAGCGGAAGCTCATGGTCGGGAACTTCTCGGCGTCGAAGAAGTCGGCGGAGCGAAGGTGCTCGTCCCGCTTCTGGTCATGGGTGTCGACGCTGGCGGTGTGGATCACCGCCTCGGCGCTCGACTCCTCAGGGCTCTCGCCGATGTCCGGATGACGGCCTCGACATTCTCGAAGTTGCCGCGAACCTTGGAGATCATGAGGTGGCGGGCGGCGAAGCCCACCCGGGTGTGGCTGGCGTCGAGCGCGTACTCGCCGGGGGTCAGGGGCGTCGGGGTGGATGGCCAGGACCGGGGCATTGGAGTCTCCTGTCGTTGATGCTTCAATTATCCTATCGGCAACTATATCCCTCTCAACCATCCTTGTCAACACGGTGCGGGATCGGCGCGGGGGCGTGCGCCCACCCCAAGCGCAACCGCGAACCCGGCACCCAGGTCCGTGAGGCTCGTCTGCGGGCGGCCAGGGCTCTGCCGGACAATAGGCGAACCACGGCGACATCCCGCAGGAGCGGCGGCGCTCTCGGCTGCCGGAAGTGCCCGGGCCCACGGCCCGCCCGGGTGCTCCTGCCCGTCCACGGAGACACCCAATGCCCCACCCGATGGCCAGTGACAACCTCACCGAGGAGCAGGCGTCAGAACGCGCCGATCAGATCGATGAGGTCACCTACCAGCTCGATCTGGAGCTGCCGGGCGACCCCGAGGCCGCCACCTTCTCCAGCCGATCGCGGATCGGCTTCACCAGCCGCCAGGGTGGGTCGACCTTCGTTGCAACCTCAACGTCGGCGAATCGGACGGCTGCACACAGTCGGCGTCGACGGTTCGCCGTCCCCCCCAGCCCTGGACGGGTATGACGGCACGTGCATCCCGCTCGCCGGCCTGGCGGCGGGGCACCACTCTGTCGAGATCATCGCCGACTGCAGCTATCAGCGCGTCGGCGTCGGCCTCCACCGGGCCGTCGACCCGGTCGACGGCGAGGTGTACGTCTACACCCACATGGAACCGTTCGACGCCCACAAGTGTTCGCCTGCTTCGACCAGCCGGACCTGAAGGCGGCTTTCACCATCACGGTGCGCGCCTCCGTCGCATGGCAGCTCTGCAGCAACGGCAGGGCGCTGGGAGTGGACGACCACGGCGACGGGACGCGCACGTGGCGCTTCAACGTCACGCCGCCCCTCCCCCCCTATCTCATGGCCATCGCCGGCGGCCGGTTCAGCGTTGTCGAGTCCCAGCACGAGGGGATCCGCCTTCGCCTTGACGCCCGCGAGTTCCTGGCCGGCTATTTGGAGGCGCAGGCCGAGGAACTCTTCGGGCAATTACCCCTCAGGGCCTCGACTTCTTCGCCCGGTAATTCGGTTTCCGGTATCCTTTCTGACGGAAATACAATAGCCCAGCTTCTTCGGTTCCCGATTCAACGTGGGGGGCGATGGAGAACCCGGGCTGCGTCACCTTCAAC
The DNA here is from genome assembly GCA_963808125.1 of Candidatus Dormiibacterota bacterium. Classification (GTDB taxonomy): domain Bacteria; phylum Chloroflexota; class Dormibacteria; order Aeolococcales; family Aeolococcaceae; genus CAWEEP01. The sequence goes on along the minus strand of CAWEEP010000075.1, from coordinate 940 downwards.
GAGACCTACATCTTCCGCAGCCGGGCGACGGAGATGCAGCGGGCGTGCCGGCGCGAGCACCACTGCTCCGACGAGTATGGCGCACGTCCACGGTTTCGGCGACGTCACCACCATGCGCTGGTGGGGAAATTCCCGGCCCAACCAGCCTGTCCGGCTCACCGACATGGCGAACAAGGCCCTGGTGGAGGCCACCGAGTTCCGCAACGCCCTGGGTCTACTTCGCCAACACCGTGAAGTCGGTGGCGGCGCGGCAGGATCAGCTCCGCTCCACCCACCCCATCTCGACGCCCTGCCGCGACACCGACGAGGTGCGGCAGAACTTCGACGGCATCACCTATCACAAGGGGGCCGCGGTCCTCAAGCAGCTGGTGGCCTGGGTGGGCGCCGCCCCCTTCAAGGCGGGCGTCCAGGAGTACTTCCGCCGATACCGATGGAGCAACGCCGCGCTCGCCGAGTTCCTCGGCTGCATCGAGGAGGCCTCGGGGCGCGACCTGGCGACGTGGTCGGCGGAGTGGTTGAAGACCACCGGCATGAACACCCTGCGCCCCGAGGTGCGGGTCGCCGGCGGTCGCATCGAGAGCCTCGCCATCCTCCAGTCGGCGGCGCCCGGGCACCCCACCCTGCGCGGCCACCGCGTCCAGGTCGGCCTGTACCGCCTCAACGCCGGCGGCGTCACGCGGTACCGCCGCGTCGGGGTCGACGTCCGCGGGGAGCGCACCGAGGTCCCCGCCCTGGCGGGAGCCGACGGCGCCGACCTCGTCCTGGTCAACGACGACGACCTCACCTTCGCCAAGCTGCGCTTTGACGAGCAGTCGCTGCGCACCGTGCTGGAGCACGCCGGGGAGATTGTCGACCCCCTGGCCCGATCGCTGATCTGGGGCGGCGCTGTGGGACATGACGCGGGACGGCGAGCTGGCCACGCGCGACTTCGTCGCCACCA
>CAWEEP010000074.1:0-64301 GCA_963808125.1 Candidatus Dormiibacterota bacterium | reverse complement strand
CTGTCCAGGACCCGCGTCAGGTCGATGAGCTCGTCGAGCAGCTTGATCGAGCGCACCGCGATGAAGGCGATCTCGCCCCCCTTGATCGCCTCGAAGGCGGGCGGGCGCGTCCGAAGCGAGGTCGCCCATTCGACGCGCCGCTCCAGGCCGGCACCGCCGCCCACCAGTTCCGTGTGCGGCGGCAGTGCGCTCCGCCAGACGTCCTTGACGGTGATCACGGCGGTCTCAGGCGCGCTCCAGGAACTGGTCCACCTCCCAGGGGGTCACCTGGGCGCGGTACTCCTTCCACTCCAGGACCTTGACCTCGAGGAAGCGCTCCGCCAGGGTGTCGCCGAGGGCGTCGAGCACGACCTCGTCTGCCTCGAAGGCGCTGATGGCGTCCTTCAGGTTGTCGGGCAGCAGACCGACATTGCGCCGCTCCAGCTCCACCTCGTCGAAGCCGTACAACGACTCCTCCACCGGCGGCGGCAGGGCGAGACGCCGCTCGATGCCGTCCAGGCCGCAGCGGAGCATGACAGCGAAGGCGAGGTACGGATTGCAGGACGGATCGGGGCTGCGCAGCTCGATCCGGGTCGCCTCGGGGCGCCCCACATGCGGGACACGGACCAGTGCCCCCCGGTTGGTGCGGGCCCAGGACACGAAGACAGGGGCCTCGAAACCGCGAACCAGGCGCTTGTACGAGTTGATCAAGGGCGCCAGCACCAGGCACATGCCGGCGGCGTGGTGGAGCTGGCCGGCGATGAAATGCTTGGCGATGTCACTGAGCCCGTAGTCGTCGTCGCCGGCGAAGGCGTTGGTGGAGTCGGCGCGCTGGGAGAGTGACTGGTGGACGTGCATGCCGCTGCCCGGGCGACCGTAGAAGGGCTTGGGCATGAAGCTGGCGAGGAGTCCATGCTGCTGAGCGATCGCCTTCAGCGTGTAGCGGAAGGTGACGATGTCGTCGGCCGCCTTCAGCGCCGGCTGGGTGCCGAGGTCGATCTCGTGCTGGCCCGCGCCCACCTCGTGGTGGAGGGTGTTGATGGTCATCCCCATCGACCGCAACTGCTCCGCCATCGCCTGGCGCACGGAGACACCGGCATCGGTGCCGAAGTCGAAGTACCCGCCCCGGTCGTGGAAAGGCGCCACCGGTCGGCCGCTGGCATCCCGCTCGAGGAGGTAGAACTCGATCTCAGGTCCAAGGTCGTATTCGAAACCGAGACCCGCAGCGCGTTCGATGGCGCGGCGCAGCGCCCCCCGGGGATCGCCGGGGAAGGCCTCGCCCTCGGGATTGGTGACCCAGCAGATCATCCGCCCCGTCGGGGTCGGGGCCCAGCCGAGCACGGCGAAGGTGGACGGGTCCGGCACCAGGTACATGTCGGACTCCGCGGTCCGGGCCAGGGACTTCACCGACGAGCCGTCGAACCACACGCCCCGCTCCAGGGCAGCGGGAAGCTGGTCGGCGGGGATGGTCACCGTCTTCACCGACCCCATGACGTCGGTGAACTGCAGGTCGAGGTAGCGGATGCCGGCGGCCTCGGCCGCGGCGACGGCGTCAGGGATCGCCGCCCGGCTGGAAGTGGGGGACATGCACACCCTCGAATGAATGGCTGTTCGTACGCTGCGCATGAGGATATCGGGATTCAATGACACTGTCCAGAGCTGAACATGCGCCTGACAGCCGCAACCGTGCCCGACCTAGGGCGTTCCGCCCAAGCCAACGATCGGCCATCCGCTTCCTGCAGTTCCTCGACAGGGTGAGGCGCGGCCCGGCGGCCGGCCGCCCTCCGGAACGACGGCGCACCGGCCGCCGTTGCATGAGCAGCATGCATCGACCTGACGGCGCGCATCGCGGCAACTCATGGGGGCGGCGTCTCCGCACGGCCGCCGCGCGGTACCTGGCGGCACCCGTGACGGCCCTTCCGGGAGCTCCCTGGAGCGTCAGGCTTGCCAGCGCATCGCTGCTGGTCGAATCAGTCACCGTGGCGGGCGCCGGCTTCATCGCCCTGCTCTACTGCCTCGCCGGCGCCGTGCTGGGTAGCCTGGCGTTCGCGGCCGTGGCGGGCGCGGGCGGCATCGCGGCCCTCGCGGTTGCCTTCGGCATCATCCGGCTGCAATGCCATTCTCTCGCCAGGCCGGGGCCCTTCCGGATCCTGACCGTGCTGCTCCACGTCCTCATGGCGATCGGCGGCGTCGCCCTCATCGGCATCTCCAACAACCTCACCGCCCAGGCCGGGAGGCCCCAGACGCCAGGAACCGACGGCCCCTTCGCCGACGGCGCCACCGGCTTCATCGGCCTCCTCGGCCTGGTGTTCTTGCTCTCCTCCACGGCGATCACCTGGGGTCTCATCGTCGATCCCCGCTCGGGGAGGTACTTCCGCAGGCCGAGGAGACGGAACGATGGCCGCCCACTCCCGCCTGACGGCGCCGGTGCGACGTCCCCTCCGCGGCGGCGTGACGAGCCAACACGCGGAGGTGACAGATCGACGCGTTCAGTGCAATTGTACTAACCATAATTGACGCCCGTTGATCTCGGACAAGTCCGGCGGCGCGGCGAGAATGGGGTCTGCCCACCAAGCCACAAGGCGCGAGAGCCACCGTGACGACCAAGACCAAGACCACCACCACCACCACCCCGCCCCCCCTCTCACCGCTCAGGGCGCGCCCAGTCAGATCAGGGCGCGCCCGGGCGGCCAGCTCCACCCTGGCACTCCTGGCGCTCGGCGCCGGCATCCTCGCCGCCAGCTGGCTGGTCGAGGGTGGTACGCACCCGAACGCGGTGGCCGTCTCCGTGGCGGCCGGCGTCGCCCTCGTCGCCGCGCTGGCCGGCCTGGTGCGTCTCATCAGAGGCACCCGCGGCAGGCGTGACCGCCGCTTCGACAGCATCCTGCAGGCCCTCAGCGGCATCAGCGCCGAAGCCGACGCGGAGTCGGTGCTGACGGCGTCCAGCAGGGCTGCGGTCGACCTGCTGGCAACCCGAAAGAACTCCCCGGTGATCGCCCGCGTATTCCGGATCGAGCGCGGCGCTATGGTTCTGGCCAGCGAACGTGGCACAGCCCCCCGTGCCCTCCTGGCGAGCCGTCCGCTGAGCGCCGATCCCCTGATCATGGCCGCGGTCACCGGGCACCACACTCTGGCCGAGCCGGGGCCCGACCCACATCGTGTGGCCAGCCCCATCCACGACGGCGCCGGCGTTGCCGCCGTGCTGCTTGCCGAGAATCCGCGCCGCCCGTTCCGCGATGCCGACATCGCGCTCCTGGACGGTCTGGCCAACATCGCCACCTTGGCCATCGGCAGCCTCGCCCGCGAGTCCGGGCCGGTGGCGGCCGAGCCGGTCCAGGCCGATTGGCTGACGGGCCTGGGCACGCGTGCCGCCTTCGAACACGAGCTCGCCCAGGTGCACGACGTGTTCGCCGTGACCGCCGTGGACATCGACCATCTCGACCAGCTCAACGACGCCCTCGGCCGCGAGGCGGGGGACGACGTGCTGCGCTCGGTGGCGCACGCGCTCCTCTCCTCCACGCGCGAGCACGACGTCGTCTGCCGCACCGACGGTGACGGGTTCACCATCCTCATGTCGGGTGCCGCAACCGCCATCGTGGGCAGTGTCGCCGAGCGAATCCGCGCCGCTGTCGCCGAACTCGTCAGCGGAACCTTTCCGGTCCGGGTCAGCGTCGGATGGGCGGTGGGCGCCGCCGGCGACGATCCGACCGCCGTCTGGGCCCGCGCCGAGGACGCCCTCGGCCGTGCCCAGCGCGAGGGACGCAACCGGGTGGCCGGCTCCATCGCGGGCCGCCCGGCGACCGCCCCGGGCCGTGGCTGGAGCACCCTGCTCAGCCGGGTCCTCGCCTCCCAGCAGATCAACCCTGTCTACCAGCCGATCGTGACCCTCCCCGAAGCCCACATCGTCGCCTACGAGGGCCTCGCCCGGCCGGCCAACCTCGACGGGGCCGACAGCGTCGAGGAGTTCTTCGCCACGGCGCAACGGCTCGGTGTCACCAACGAACTGGACTGGATCTGCCGTCGCGCCGTCGTCCGCGGCGCCGAGGGCATCCGCACCGACCTCCAGCTCTACGTGAACATCGACCTCGCGGCGGTCGCCGACGTCACCGAGGACGTCGAGCAGATGCTCAGCCTCCTGGAGTGGGTGGGCCGGGACCCGGCGAGCGTCGTCCTCGAGGTCGCGGACGCCGACCGCTTCAACAACCTGGGCCAGCTGGCGGCCCGCATCGACCAGTACCGGCGCGCCGGATTCAGGATCGGCATCGACGACGCCGGCCGCGCCGGCATCGGCGTCGACACCCTCTACGCAGTGCGCCCTGACGTGATCAAGATCGACGCCAGCGTCTCCAACCGGTTCAACGACGACGACGCCAGGGCACTCATCTTCGAGTGCATCGCCCTCGCCGAGCAGATCGGCGCCGAGGTGGTGGCCGAGGGCATCGAGAAGCTCAGCGTCGCCGCCGAGCTCACCCGCCTGGGCATCACCCGGGGCCAGGGCTTCCTGTTCGGCCGGCCGGATACCGTGGCCGCCCCGACCCGCGAGCTCGAGGGCGAGCCCGTCCTCCGGGTGCTGGTGGGCTGATCCCGACGCCTGGCGCGGGCGGGCAGGTCGGGATCACGCGGCTCCGGCAGATCTCCGCATAGACGGTGGCGCTGCGCTTCGGGCGGCGTTCCAGTGTGGCGCGATCGACGGCGATGAGGCCGAACCTGAGGCCGTACCCCTCCAGCCACTCGAAGTTGTCGAAGCCCGTCCAGTACAGGTAGCCGCGGAGGTCGACGCCCTCCCGAACGGCCTCCATGGCGGCGCGGAGGTGATCGGTGATGTAGGCGGGGCGCAGTTCGTCGTCCTCGTCGGCGACGCCATTCTCGGTGACCAGGAGGGGCAGGTGGAACTCCCGCCAGAGGCCGGTCAGGGCGCGCCGGAAGGCGTCCGGGTCGATGCCCCAACCCGCGCTGCTCCGCGGAATGGACAGGTCCGGCTCGGGGCTAACGAAGAGGGTGACATACGCCCGCGGATCGAAGCGCACCCTCTCCTCGGTGTAGAAGTTGACCCCGAGGTAGTCGAGGGAGCCGGCCAGTCCGGGGACGAACTGGCCGGCTCCCCACCGGCGGCAGCAACCGCCCCGTCGCGCAGGAACGGAGGAACCAGCGGTTGAAGAGGTAGTCGGGAAGGGGCGCCGTCAGCCGTGCTGCCACCGAGCCGGGCACGGGGCGGAAGGGGCGCTCGTGATGGGCGATCGACACCATGACGTGGTGGCCTCGGCGGCCGGCGACCTCGCGCAGGGCCCGGGTCGCGGCCACGTGCATCCGCAGCAGGGCCGCCTGGGCACGCATGGCGGCGAGGGGAGAACGCCGATGCGGCGGCCACTGGCCGGCGGCGTAGGCGACAGCGGCCAGCACGTTGGGCTCGTTGACGGTGACCCACCAGCGCACCGCGTCGCCGAGAAACTCGGCGCAGACGGCGGCATATCGGGCGAACAGCCAGGGCGCCTCCCCATCGAGGAGTCCGCCGCGGTCCGCCAGCCACACCGGCAGAGTGAAATGGTGGAGGGTCACCACCGGCTCCATGCCCAGCCGGCGGCATGTGGCCACGACGTCGGCGTAGTGGCGCAGCGCCGCCGCGTCGAACCGGCCCGGCTCCGGCTCGACCCGGGACCACTCGATGGAGAAGCGCTGGGCGTTCTGTCCCATCCCGGCGAGCATCTCCAGGTCCTCGCGATAGCGGTGGAGGTGGTCGATGCCGGCGACCGCCGAGCCGCCGTCCTTGATGCGCCAGGGCTCCCGGCGCTCCATCCGCATCCAGTCGTTCCAGAGTCGCCCTCGACCTGGTGCGCGGCGCTGGCCGTCCCCAGGAGGAAGCCCTCGGGGATGGGCGTGGGCGCGCCGAGCCCCGCCAGGGGGGTGCCGGGACCGCTCACCGGTCCAGGCGGCGCAGGACGATGCGCGTTCGCCCCTGTTCCCGGCTCTCCTCGACGACCTCGCCGCCGGCCCGCCGCGTCCAGACCCGGACCGCGAATGCCTGCTCCGAGACGGTCGTGAGGACCTCCAGAAGCTCGCCGGCGGTGAGGGTCTCGTAGGCGCGACGCACGCGGCCGAGCGCGCTGTCACCGCACCCCTCCTCGGCGGTCGCCAGATCGAGGTTGCGGAGCCCCATTCGTTCCGAAAGTCTACGGGGACGCCGGTCTCAGGCGGAGAGCGCCTGTGGCACCTCCGCCTGCGCCTTGTCCACGGGGACGCCCACCGAGTTGCCCCACTCGCTCCACGAACCGTCGTAGTTGGCGACGTTGGGGTAGCCCAGGAGGTACGTCAGGACGAACCAGGTGTGGGAGGAGCGCTCGCCGATCCGACAGTAGGTGACGATGCTCTTGTCCGGGGTCACGCCACGGCTGTGGTAGAGTTCCTTGAGCTGCTCGGCCGGCTTGAAGGTGTCGTCCTCCTGGATGGTCTGCGCCCAGGGGATGTTGACGGCTCCGGGGATGTGGCCACTGCGCTGCGCGCCTTCGTTGAGGTACTCGGGAGGCGCGCTGATCTGGCCCGTGAACTCGGCGGGGAGCGGACGTCGACCAGTCCGTGGTCGGCCCGGCCGATGAGATCGCGAACGCCCGGCAGAAACTGGCGCAGGGAGGTGTTCGCCGACTCCACCCGGTACTCCGTGGCGATGAAGGAGGGCGTCGCCTCGGTGACCGCCCCGCCCTCCTCGAACCACTTGCGGCGCCCGCCGTTGAGAAGGCGGACGTCCTCGTGCCCATAGATCTTGAAGGTCCAGAAGGCGAAGGCGGCGAACCAGTTCCGCATGTCGCCGTAGAGGACGAGGGTCGCCGTGGGGGTCACCCCCAGACGCCGCATGAGAGCGGAGAACTGCTCGGCGGAGAGGATGTCCCGGCGCACCGTGTCGTTGATGTCGCGCTTCCAGTCCACCAGGGCGGCTCCGGGGATGTGGCCCAGCTCGTAGGCCGACGCCGGATCCCAGTCGACCTCGAGAACGCGCACGCCGGGGTCTTCTAGGTGTCCCGCCAACCACTCCGTGTTGACCAGAACCTCGGGATGAGCGTAGTCGGTCACCGTGTCATTCCTCCAAAGCGAGGCCGTTGTCACCGAATTCCGACCATTTTACTCATGTTTGCCGGACGGCGCCTCCCTGCCTCGGGACGGGCGGTGCCCGCAGCGTTCCGGGGTGACACCCGGGCGAATCGCTCCTCCACCCCCCGGGACGGCGACAGCCCCGCAGGAGTACTCTTGCGCCCTCCCGCGGGAGTCCCGCGGCTGGACGCGGAGGATGAGGATGGACATCACGGCCGAGGCCCGGGCGAGCCTGCGGCCCGGTCAGACCCCCGTTGCGGGCCTGGTCGAGCTGGTCACCGAGCGCCCCATCGTCCTTCCCCGCCAGGACGGCTTCGGCCGCACCCGGCTCGAGCAGAGCCTGGGTGAGCGCCCCTGGATTCTTCCCAGCCTGCTGACCGGTCTCCTCGTCCTCTTCCTCCTGCGGCGGCGCTGAGCCGGACGCGGCTCACCGGCACAGGCTCAGCGGAGGATCAGCGCGACCCGGCCGCCGACTTGCCTCTGTCGGGTACTCCCAGGGCGTCCAGCAGCCGGCCGTTCTCGGCCGGATCTCCGACGGTGATGCGCAGGTGGTCGGCCTGGTCCGCGAACCGGCGGACCAGGATCCGCTGCCGGCGGAGCTCCGCGGCGACCTCGGCGGCGTCACCCCCCGGAGGCCTGGCGAAGACGAAGTTGGCCCGCGAGTTGGTCACCTCCCAGCCCGCATCGCGCAGGGAGGCGGCCAGGCGCTCCCGCTCGGAGACCACCAACTCCACGAGACGGGCATGGTGTTGCCGATCGCCCAAGGCGGCGGCGGCGGCGGCGATGGCCAGGCGATCGACCGGGTAGCTTTCCAGGACACCCGCCAGATCGCCGATCAGGTCGGGGTGGCCGAGCGCATAGCCGACCCGCAGTCCCGCCAGTGCGTGGCTCTTGGCGAAGGTGCGCACGATGAGCCAGTTGTCGTGGCGGTCGAGCAGCGGGATGCAGGATTCGGGTGCGAAGTCGGAGTAGGCCTCGTCGATGACGACCACCGATGAGGCGGCACCCAGCACGGCCTCGACGGTCGCCGCGGGAAGCCAGGTCCCCGTCGGCGAGTTGGGGTTGACCAGCACCCGCAGGGCTGCGGGGGTGGTCGCCAGCGCGGGGGGGACGAAGCCGTCGACGCCGAGGGGCACGGTCTCCACGGCGACGCCGCCGAGACGGGCGAGCCCCGCCAGCAGCGAGTAGGTTGGACGGGTGAGCACGGCGACGTCTCCCGGCTCGCAGAAGGCTCGGAAGCACGCCTCCAAGACCTGGTCGGCGCCGTTCCCCAGCAGGATCTGCTCGCGGCGCAGGCCGTGGTAGCCGGCGAGGGCCGAACGCAGCGGCTCGGCGGACGGGTCCGGGTAGCGGCGCAGGCTGCTCACCGCGGCCGCGACCGCCGGGGCCACCGACGATGACGCGGGCAGGGGCGATTCGTTGGTGTTGAGCTTGATCCACGTCTCGCCATCGGGAGGCTGCTCCCCGGGGACGTAGCCGAAGGCAGGACCGAGCGAGGGCCGGCGGAAGCGCGACATGGCTCGAGATTGTGGGGGATGCGGGGCGACCGCGGGGTCGGCGGGACGGGCCTAGGAGGCCGGGACGACCGCCTCCACGTCGACGGTGCTGCCGGCGGCGGCAAGAGGCAGGAGGTTGCTCTCCAGCATGGTGCCGTCGACGATGAGCCGCGTGACCCGCCCAGTGGACCCCACCGGCTTGGTGACCCGGATGCGGTAGGTGGCGCCCCGGAAGCGGCGGATGACGCGGAAGCCCGGCCAGTCGGCCGGGATCACGGGGTCGATGCGGAGTCCCGCGTGCTCGGGGCGGATGCCCAGGATCCACTGGGTGATGGCCACGAAGTTCCAGGCGGCGGAGCCGGTGAGCCACGAGTTCTTCGCCTCGCCGTGGCTGGGGGCGTCGCTGCCGGCGATCATCTGAGCGTAGACATAGGGCTCGCAGCGGTGGAGGTCGCTGATGCCCTCGCGCGCCGAGGGGTTGGTGCGCCGGTAGTAGTCGAAGGCCGCCGCTCCGTCGCCGACCATCGCCTCGGCGATCATGATCCAGGGGTTGGTGTGGCAGAAGATTCCGGCGTTCTCCTTGTACCCCGGCGGGTAGGAGGAGATCTCGCCGAGCTCCACGTAGTAGTGGGTGAACGCCGGCTGCAGCAGGTTCAGCCCGTGTTCGGTGCCGAGCCGCTGGGCGACGCTGTCGAGGGCCTGCCGGGCCCGGCCGTCGGCGAGTCCCACTCCGGCCATGACGCACATGCCCTGCGGTTCGATGAAGATCTGGCCCTCAGCGCACGAGGCTGAGCCCACCGGCTTGCCGAAGTGGTCGTAGGCGCGGCGGAACCACTCCCCGTCCCACCCGTGTTCGGCGACAGCCAACTCCATTCGGTGCGCCTGCTCGCGGTAGGCGGCCGCCTGCTCCCCGTGACCGAGTTCCTGGACGATGGTCGCCATCTCCGTCGCGGCGAGGATGAACTGGCCGGCGATGAAGACGAACTCGGCGACCCCTCCCTCGCGGTTCTCCGTGGTCTGGAATGGTTCGCCCGGTGTCTCCGAGAAGCAGTTCAGGTTGAGGCAGTCGTTCCAGTCGGCACGGCCGATCAGCGGCAGGCCGTGGGAACCGAGCCGGTCCAGCGTGTAGGCGAGGCTACGCTCCAGGTGCTCCAGGAGCGGTGTCGCGCTCGCCGCGTCGTTGTCGTAGGGGACGGCGCAGTCGAGGATCGCCGTGTCGCCGGTCTCACGCAGGTAGGCGGCGACGCCGAGCACGAGCCAGAGCGGATCGTCGTTGAAGCCGGAGCCGATGTCGTTGTTCCCACGCTTGGTCAGGGGCTGATACTGGTGGTAGGCGCCGCCGGTGGGCAGCTGGGTCGCCGCGATGTCGAGGATGCGATCGCGGGCGCGCTCCGGGATCATGTGGACGAAGCCGAGCAGGTCCTGGTTGGAGTCCCGGAATCCCATGCCGCGGCCGATCCCCGACTCGAACAGAGACGTCGAGCGGCTCAAGTTGAAGGTGACCATGCACTGGTAGGCGTTCCAGAGGTTGACCATGCGGTCGGTGTGCTCGTCCGGGCTCTCCACCTGGTAGGCGGAGAGCAGGGAGTCCCATCGCTCGCGGAGTTTGGCCAGACCCGCCTCCACCGTCGCGGGCTGCAGCCAGCGATCGATGACGGGCCGCACAGACCGCTTGTTGACGACCTGGCTGCCCTTCGGGTCGAACTTGTCGTCGCGGAGGTTCTCCGCGTAGCCGAGCACGAAGACGATCTCCTTCTCGTCATGCGGCCCCATTTCCAGCTTGACGTGGTGGGAGCCGATCGGCGCCCACCCGTGTGCGATCGAGTTGCAGGCGGCGCCTCGCTCGACGGTGAGGGGCCGATCCCAACCGCGGTAGGGACCGAGGAAATCCTCGCGCTGGGTGTCGAAGCCCGCCAGCGGCTCCGAGCAGGCGAAGTACGCAAAATGGTCGCGCCGCTCCCGGTACTCGGTCTTGTGATAGATGACACCGTCGACGACCTCGACCTCGCCGGTGGAGAAGTTGCGCTGGAAGTTCGTGCCATCGTCCTGCGCGTCCCAGAGGCAGAACTCGATGGAAGAGAAGAGAGATACCTGCCGGTGCTCGGCGCTCAGGTTGCTGAGCCGCAGGCGCCACACCTCGAGGGTCTCCCCCAGCGGCACGTAGTAGAGGGTCTCCGCGCGGATGCCGCGGTAGGTCGACGCGATCCTGGTGTAGGCCAGCCCGTGCCGGCACTCGTAGGCATCGAGAGCGGTCTGCGTCGGTTGCCAGGAGGGGGACCAGTTCTCGCCGGTCGCGTCATCACGCAGGTAGAGGTAGCGGCCGCCGATGTCCGCCGGCGCGTTGTTGTACCGGTACCGGGTCAGGCGCCGCAGCCTCGCGTCGCGCACGAAGGAGTAGCCCCCGGCGGTATTGGAGATGATGCCGAAGTACTCCTCCATGCCCAGGTAGTTGATCCAGGGAAGGGGGGTGTCGGGGCGGGAGATGACGTACTCGCGTCGCGCGTCATCGAAGTGTCCGTAGCGCACGGCCTCTCCTCGTGAGATTGACTGTCGTGGCGGCAGGGACACTACCACTGATCGCCCGCCGGGCGGTCTTCCACCGCCCGGGGGCGGAGTTTGCGGCGTTCCGCGGCCCCGGCAACAGCGGGGCGAGCGGCGGAGGCGGAGCAACTCGAGGAGTGCGGCCCGGCTCCCGTCGGTGCGCTGTCCCGCCGCCGGGCGGGAGGGCCCTCGGCCGCCGCCCCGCACTGGGACGCCGGCCGGGGCCACCACCCCTGGCCCGGGATCCGGCCGGCACGTTGCCGGCCGGATCTGGCCCGCCCATCACGCTGGGCGGGCCGACCACGGAACCGTCCTCTGACCCGAGGTCAGAGAGACATTAGATACGTCAGCCGACAGCCTTGAGCTGCATCAGGATGTAGGGAAGCTGCGGGTCGTCCGGCGAGGGATCCATGTAGGGATTCGCGCCATCCGGCCAGCCAACGTAGTGAGCGGTGCTGTAAACGTTCCAGTCCGCGCCGTAGAGCAGAGGCACAACCGGAGCGTTAGTCGAGATGATGTTCGTGAGGGTCTGGACGGCCGTGGTCACTGCCGCGGTGTTGTCCGGGTTGGTGCCCTCGAGCGTGGTCAGGGCTGCTGCCGCGTCTGCGTTCACGTACTTGCCGTAATCGCCCGCGGACTCAGGCTGGGACGAATCCAGCCAGTTCTGCAGCTGCACGAACGGGGTGGCACCACCGTTGCCCCAGTGGATCATCGACTGGAAGTTGCCGTCGCCCATGTCGGTGTACCAGCCGGTGTCAGGGTTGTCACCCTTCGACCAGGCGGCGATACCCTCGGAGTTCAGCTCCGAGACGATGAGCTGGTCATCTTCCCAGTAGTCGGAGTAGGGGACCGGGTCCTCGATCGCGAACACGATCGGGGTTCCGCCCTTGGTGTAGCAGTTGGCGGGCACTGCGGGTGCTGCGCCAGAGGCCGAGGTGCACGAGCCCGCGCCAGCGGCGGGGGCGGTGTAGCCATCGGCAGTGAGGATCTTGTTGACCTTGGCGGGGTCGTTGTCGGCCTCGAGGTCATTGGTCTGCGCCGCGGTCAGGTAGGCCGACTGGCTCGGCAGCTCGAGACCGCTGGACGACGTTGCCGGCTGCTCGTAGCCCAACTCACCGAGTTCGGCGAGAGCCGTGCGGTCGATGCCGGCGCTGATGGCCAGGCGAACCTGGGCATCTTCAAGAGCGGGCACCGCGTTGGCGCCGCTGACGTTGAACCACAGGGTCACGGTGTTGCCAGGGGCAAACCATGCGTGGTTGGTCGAGGGGTTCAGGTCCACGTAGTTGGCGTAGACGTTGGCGATGTCGTTGCCAGCCCAGTCAAGGGTACCAGCGACGAGAGCCTGGCTGGCCGCGTCATTGGTCGCGTAGTACGGAACGTCAACCTCGGACTCGGGAGGAGTGCCGCCCCAGTAGTACTTGTTGGGCTTGAACTTGATCACCTGGGTGGAGAAGCTCGACAGCATGAAGGGACCCGAGCCGACCGGGGTGGCGATGGTCGCCGTGGCCGGGGTCGAGACGGAGGTCCACTGCTTCTGCGGAACGATGAGCTGCGAGCCCAGGATCGAGTTGAGGTTCGTGTACTGGGCCGTCGCGAAGTGCAGCGTCACGGTGTCGCCGCTGACCGTCGGGGCAGACGACTGAGTCGGAACGCCGTTGTCGTTCGCCGCAGAGTTGTTCATGATGAGCGAGAAGGTGAAGGCGACGTCGTTGGCCGTGAGGGCCGAGCCGTCGTTCCACTTCACGCCACTACGAATCGTGACGGTGAGGTTCTGACCGGTGCTGTCGAAGCTGTACTTGGTGCCGAGCCAAGGATGGATCTCGGCAGGGTTGAGGGCATCGAACTCGAACAGGGGCTCGTACACGAGCGACGTCATGTTCATCGCCTTCGCCGTCGACGAGGAGTTCGAACGGGTTGAAGTTCTGAGTGAACGTGACACCTGTGTTCGCTTCCTCAACCAGGGCCGGCCCGGGCTTGCCTGAGCCGGTACCAGGCGAGGTCGAAGTGGACGACGAGCCACATGCGGCCGCTCCGAGAGCGGCAACAGCGGCCAGCGCCACCAGTGCTCTGGGATTCATCTATGCGTGATCTCCGTGATGCGCGGCCCGAGTGAGCCGCACTCTGCTAATGGGTGCCGGTTTCCGGAGGAGCCGGCTATGGAGGCCGATCAGGCCCGGCGTCGCGCTGACGCGCGCCGAGCGGCGGTCTCCATCCGCTCGCGGAGGCCGGCGGGGTTCGAACTATGCCATGGGCCATCTCCTCCTCAGTCCTCCTCCGGGGTGCTACTCAGGGTTGCGTTCGCCGGGGTTGCGTTCGCAGGGATCACGGCGCCGTCGAGGCGCCGCTTCGCCGGCTCGACATGGAGCCAGCAGGCGGCCGAATGCCCGGTTCCCACCTCGACGCTCGGGGGCGCCTGCTGCGAGCAGATGTCCATGACGTACGGGCAGCGCGGGTGGAAACGGCAGCCGCTGGGCGGCGCGATGAGGCTTGGCGGGGCGCCGCTGCCGGCGAGGGTCGGGGGTTCCTGGCGGTCGGGATCGGGAGCGGCGGAGAGCAGCAGCTGTGTGTAGGGGTGCGCCGGGTTGTCGGTGAGGCTGCCGCTGGGAGCCTGCTCGACGAGCTGACCGGCGTACATGACAACGATGGTCTCGGCGAGATACCGCGCCGAGGCGATGTCGTGGGTGACGTAGAGGATGGCCAGGTGCTCGCGGTCACGCAGGTCGGCAAGGAGGTTGAGCACGCCCAGGCGGATGGAGACGTCGAGCATCGACACCGGCTCATCGGCGAGCAGGACGCGAGGGCGGACAGCGAGGGCGCGGGCGATGGCCACGCGCTGGCGCTGTCCGCCGGAGAGCTCATGGGGGAACTTGTCCACGAACTGCGAGGCGGGCTCCAGAGCCACACGGCGAAGCAGGTCGGCCACCGCGTCGTCGATGTTCCCTTCAGCGGCGTGATGGATCTTCAGGGGCCGGATCAGGTCGTAGCGAACCCGGTGCACGGGGTTGAGGGAGGCGAACGGGTCCTGGAAGACCATCTGCACGTTCGACGCGTACTGGCGCGACCGCCGGTGCGGGACGGGCGTGCCGTCGAGCAGCACCTCGCCGACGTTGGGGTTGATGATCTTGGCCAGCATCCGGGCGACGGTCGTCTTCCCGGAGCCGCTCTCCCCGACCACGGCGGTGACCCGGCCGGCGGCGAGGCTGATGGAGACGTCCTCCACCGCGCTGAGCCGGGCCCGGCGGGAGAACACTCCACTCTTGTTCTTGACCCAGAAGTACTTGGTGAGGTGACGGCCTTCCAGCACTGGGGCCTGGGTGGCGCTGTCCGCCGGCGTCTGCGGCGCTGCCAGGCTCATCGATCGGCCCTCCGGGGGCGCGGGGCAGCGGGCACCGACACGGGCTTCGGCGCGGCCGGATCGGGGAGGCCCAACTCGGTTGGGACCGTCGCCCCCGCGCTGTGGAGCCAGCAGGCGGCCTCACGGCTCGAGCCGTTGATCGAGGTCAGGGCGGGCACCTCCAGCCGGCACCGCTCCATCGCCCATGGACAGCGCGGGTGGAAGGCGCATCCCGACGGGATGGCCTTGAGATCGGGCGGCGAACCGGGGATGCCGTCCATCGAGCCCCGCTCCCCGTGCATCGGGGGGAAGCAGTGAAGAAGGCCGTACGTGTACGGATGCCGCGGCGCCCGGAACAGCGAGGCGGAGGCGGCGCGCTCGGCCAGGCGGCCGGCGTACATCACCGCGATGTCGTCGGCCAGCTCGACCAACAGGGACAGGTCGTGGGTGATGAAGAGGGCGGCGAAACCGAGGCGGTCGCGCAGGCCCATCAGCTCCTCGAGGATCTCGCGCTGGGTGACCACGTCGAGGGCGGTGGTCGGCTCGTCGAGGATCATCACCTGCGGCTCGAGAGCCAGGGCCATGGCGATCATGGCGCGCTGCCGCATGCCGCCGGAGAGCTCGTGGGCGAAGCTGCGCAGCCGGTCGCCGGTCATTCCCACCAGGTTGAGGAGGTGGGCCGCCCGCTCTGTCCTCTGCGAGCCGGAGAGATCGGGGCGGTGCACCTGCAGGAGGTCGTTGAACTGGTAGCCGATGCTCTTCACCGGGTTCAGCGCGTTCAGTGCGCTCTGGAAGACGACCGAGATGTCGGACCACCGCACCGAGCGCAACTGCTCCTCGCTGGCGGCCAGCATGTCGATGGTCAGCCTCTCCCCGTCAGGGCCGGTCTTCTTGGAGTGGAAGACGACCTCCCCGCCGGTGATGATCCCGGGAGCGCGCAGGAGGCGGATGGCGGCCATGGCGATGGTCGACTTGCCACTGCCGCTCTCGCCCGCCAGCCCGAGGACCTGTCCGCGACGCAGCGTCAGGTCACAGTCCACAACCGCGTGGACCGCGTCCTCGCCGTAGCCGTAATCGACGCAGAGACCCTTGATCTCGAGCACCGGCTCGGCGAGCTTCGGGGCCACGGCGGGAACCACCGCGCCTGCCGAGCCGGTGACCCGGCTCGTATCCGGGCTCATTGGGCACTCCCTTCGGCAACGGGGGCCGATGCCTTCTTCCGCATCACGGGGGTGTAGCCGAACTTCGGCCGGCCACCCACGCCCGCCTTGCGCGCCGCCTTGCTGGAGACGCCGGAGGCGCGCAGCCGGGGGTTGATGAACTCGTCGATGCCGAAGTTGACCAGCGCCAGCGCGGTGGCGACCAGAGCGATGCAGATGCCGGGGGGAGCCCACCACCACCACCAGCCGCTGATGACGGCGCTCTGGGCCTGCGCGTGGAAGAGCATCGTCCCCCAGTTCCAGACGTCGGTGCCGGCCAGCCCGAGGAAGGAGAGGGAGACGTAGGCGCCGATGGCGTAGAGCGTGGTGAAGAGGAAGGAGGCCGCGACGATGGGGACGAGGTTGGGCAGGACCTCGGCGAGGATGATGCGCAGCCGGCTCTCGCCGGCAACCCTGGCCGCCTCGACGAAGTCGCGGTTTCGCAGCGACAGCGTCTGCGCTCGCATGACCCTCGCGCCGTACGCCCAGCCAGTGACTGCGACGATGAGGGCGATCAGCACCGGGTCCGTGTCGGCGGACGGCACGTAGCTGGCGAGGACGATGAGGAGGGGTAGGCCGGGGATGGCGAGGAAGACGTTGGAGAAGAGCGACAGCCCCTCGTCAGAGTAGCCGCCCAAGTACCCGGCGCTCACCCCGACGAGCACCGACATCGCCGTGGCGATGAGCCCGGCGAGGAAGCCGACCAGGAGCGTGGCGCGGGCTGACCAGAGCAACTGGGACCAGACGTCCTGGGCGTACTCGGTGGTACCCAGCCAGTGGGCGCCCGACGGCGAGAGGGGTGTTGGGTAGTACAGGCCGGGATTGCCGGGGATGGGCGTGTGGGCGACGAAGCTGAGGCTGTAGTAATCGGGGGAGTAGGGGGCGATCAGCGGCCCGATGATGGCCATCAGCGCGAACAGCGCCAGGATGACCAGCCCGACGATGATCTTCGGCGAACGCGGCAGGCGCAGCACGCGGGAACGGGTCTCCGCCGGGGCCGAGGCCGGCGCCGTGCCCGGCGTTCCCGTCAGGGTGGGGGCGATGGTCATCCGGGTCAGGCCTCCTGACGGGCTCGGGGGTCGATGAACACGTACACCACGTCGGCGAGAAGGTTGGCCACGAGCACCACCAGAGTGATGACCAGGAAGAGGCCGTCGACCAGCGGGTAGTCGCCCTGGGTGACGGCGTCGAACAGCAGCTTGCCAATGCCCGGGTAGCTGAACACGATCTCGACGAGGAGCTGCCCGGCGACGATCAGGCTGATGGAGAGCGCGAAGTTGGCGACGCTGGGGAGGAGAGCGTTGCGGGCCGCGTACCAGACGACCCTCCGCGAGGGTAGCCCCTTGGCCCGAGCCACCAGGACGAAGTCCTCGTCCATGGTGATGACCATCATGTTGCGCATGCCCATGATCCAGCCGGCGATGGAGGCAAGGACGATGGTGAGTGCGGGCAGGAACCCGTGGTCGAGGACCCCGCCGATGTAGGCCATGTTCCACCCGGGGGTGGTGTTGATGATGTCGTAGCCCTGGGCGATGGGAAACCACTTGAGCACCGTGCCGAAGAGCATCAGCAGGACCAGAGCGAGGAAGAAGTAGGGGATGCCCTGGAAGAAGGTGGTCCCGGGCAGCACCCAGTCCAGGGCAGAGCCGCGGAACCAGCCCAGGACGATGCCGATGAGGGTGCCGAGAATGAAGCTCAGGACGGTGGCCAGCCCGAGCAAGCCGATCGTCCAGGGCAGCGCGGCACCGATCAGGGAGCCGACCGAGGCGCTCTCGAAGTAGGAGTAGCCGAGGTTGCCGTGGAAGATGTCGCCCCAGTAGCTGGCGTACTGGGACAGCCAGCTGGCGTTCAGTCCGACGCCGAACTGCTCCTGGAGGGCCAGGACGCACGCGTCGTTGCAGAGGTGGCCCTCGGTCAGCCGGCCGATCATGCCGGCGACGGGATTGCCGGGCACGAGACGGGGCAGAGCGAAGTTGACGGTGATGGCGACCCAGGCGGTCAGGAGGTAGAAGCCAAGCCGGCGGATGATGACCCGCACGGTTAGGCGGTCTCACCGGCGAGCAGGCTCACCATCTTCAACGCTGTCTCCTGCTGCCGGCCCATGCTCTCCTCCGATCGGCGGACGGCGCAGTCGCGCAACTCGCCGGGGCCGAACTTTAGGGAGGCTCGCGAGGGACTGTCAATCACCCCAATGGGTGATACGTCGACCTCTAGTTGAGCGGAGCGGCCGTTTCCGAGGCCGCTTCAGCGGCCGCGGCGGCGTCCGCCGCCGGCTTGTGCCCGTTGGCGCCGGGGGCCTCGGCGACGGTGTAGGTCGAGGCCCGCTTCAGGTCGCCGGCCATGCTCGCCTGGCTGCCCGAGGCCACGGCGAGCTCCTGGGCCGTCGTCGACACCTGCTCGCTGGCGATCCTCACCTGCTCCATGGCCTCGACGACCTGCTCAGTGGCCGACTGCTGCTGCTGGGTCGCCAGGCGGATGCCCGAGCTGGCCTCGGCGACGTGCTCCATCAGCGAGAGGCCGACCTTGAGCTGCTCAGCCCCCTTGTCCATCGCCATCACGGTGGCGTTGGTCTCGGACTGGACGCTCTCGGTGATCTTGGAGATGTCGGAAGCGAGCGTCTTGGAGCGATCGGCCAGCCGCCTCACCTCGTCGGCCACGACGGCGAAACCACGGCCGGCCTCCCCGGCGCGGGCCGCCTCGATGGCGGCGTTGAGGGCCAGCAGGTTGGTCTGGTCGGCGAGCTCATTGATGAGAGAGAGGATCTTGGTGATGTCGCGGACGCGATCGGTGAGGTTGAGCGTCCGCTCCGTCGAGGCGAGGATCTCCTCGCGGGCCTGCTCCAGCTTGTCTCTGGTGTCGGCCGCCTGAGAGGCCACGCGCTCCACCGTCTCGGCGATCTGCGCCGAGGTCCGGGCGAGTTCCTCCATGCTCGCCGAGGTCTCCGTCGCGCTCGAGCTCTGCCGGGCCGTGGTGGCGGCGAGTTGGTTCGACGCGGCCGAGAGCCGGGTCGCCGAGTCGGAGAGGTCGCTGCTCGTCCCCTGGACGCGGCTGACCAGCCCCTCGAGGCGCTCGACCATGCGGTTGAAGGCCTCACCGAGGGTGGACACCTCGACGGCACCGGCGGGTGTGACCCGGGCGGTCAGGTCTCCCCCAGACACGCGGCGGGCGGCTCGGGAGAGGGCGAGGATCGGCCGGACCTCAAGGCGCGCCATCGCGTAGGCGAAGGCGATGAGGATGATCACGCCGACACCGAGGGTGAGGAGACCGGCGTTCGTCAGCGCGGTGACGCCTGACAGCGCCTGGCTGGCCTGCTCGTTGACGGTGATCGCCCAGCCGACGGAGGAGGCCTCGCTGAATCCGGTGATGGTGTCGCGACCGTCGACGCTCAAGCGCGCGGCGCCAACGCTCCCGGTCAGTCCCGCGGTGACGGCGGGATTGTCGACGCGCGTCTTCAGAGCGCCGTCCTTGATCATCTGGGTATCTGAGGGGTTGCCCATCGTCGAGCTGTAGACCAGGAGGTGCGACTGGTCCACGGCGGTGACGGTGTTGGAGACGCCGGTGGCGGTCTTGACACCGGAGAGGAGGGCGGCGAGCTGATTGCTGCCGCCGCCGGCCCCGACCCAGGTCTGCAGGCCGATGGCGCCGACGAGAAGGCCCTTGAAGCTGAAGTTGCTGGTGTTCGCGGGAACCGCCATGAGCCACTGCAGGTCGGTGCTCGAGGCGTTCATGGTGATGTCGCCGACGTACGGCTGCCCGGACTCCACCGTGGCGCTGACCCACGATTGGCCGTTGACGTCGACCTCGTTGGACACGCTGTTGGCGGCCTCGAGGCTGCCGTCGGAACCGACGAGCTCCAGGACCACGAAGGGATCGTTGAAGCTGGCCTTGGCCAGCAGCGGGATGGCGGCCTGGGCGCTGGGGGCGTTGGAGCTGTTGATGACCGCGGCGAGCTGGGTCAGTTCGCGCTCGCGGTCCTGCACCCAGGAGTTCCACCTTGCTGGCCACCTGCTGGGCGACCCCCTGGACCCCGACCGAGGTCGCGGAGGCGAGGCTGCCGCCCGAGACGCTGGTGAGCACCAGGACCATCGCCCCCATGACGGGGACGCAGACGATGAGGATCCCGCCCAGGAACCGGGTGAAGTAGCGGCCGCGAAGCCGCTCGAAGCGCGATTGTGCCCCCCGGAGGATGTCCACGACGCCCTTTCTGTGCACCCAGGCCACCGCCAGGCCACGCACGCTGGCCGGGCTACATCGGCCGCATCATCTCTCCGCGCCTGTGACAGCGCCGCTGCACGATGCGGAGGCTGGGTGACGGGGATTGACGTTTGCCGACAGAGGATGACGTCCCCTCACGGTCCGCGACCACTCCGTGACCGCGCCGTCACCAGCCCCGGCCGCTGGCGCGCATCTCGCAACTCCGGCGGGCGTCAGGGGACCCGGGGCGGGGCGGGGATGCCGCCGAAGATGTCGAGGAAGAGCGCCTCCAGGAGGAGCCGCGGGTGGGCGTTGGCGGCCGCATCGGAGCTCGCCTGGAGAAGGAGGTCCAGGATCAGGCTGCTGCGATTCAGGGGAAGCACCTGGGCCCAGCGCTCCAGCGCCGCGCTCCGGCTCCGCCAGCGGGCCATCTCGGGGGCGCCCGCCGCGTGCAGCGCCGCATCGCGGACGAAGGACGCCCAGACGGCAAGGTTCAGGAGTAGCCGCCGACGGCCCTCCGCGCCGGGACCCGGGGCCAGTTCCGCCGCCGCCGCAAGAGCCGCCACGGTGCCGCCGCCGCCCGCCGCCAGGAACTGATCGAGGCAGGCCAGCTCGGCGGGAGAGGGCTGCCGGGTCGACGGCCAGCTGCAGCGCGCGTCCCGGCCGGCCGGCGGCCAGTTCGGCGGCCACCGCCGCGGTCGCCTCGGCGATGCCGTGGCGGTCATGGAGCCAGACCTCGATAGCCCCGGCCGGGACGGGCCCGAGGCTGAGCCGCTGGCAGCGCGACACGATGGTGTCGGGCAGCCGTTCCGGGTTCTCGGCGGTGAGAAGGATGTGACTGCCCGGCGGCGGCTCCTCGATCGTCTTCAGCAGGGAGTTGGCGGCGGGCTCGGTGAGCCGCTCGGCGCGGGCGATGACGGCGGCGCGGGCGCCCCCGGCGTAGGCGCGCAGGCTGAGGAACTCCTGGAGGCTGCCGGGCTCGCGCCCGGATCGCATCCTCTCGATGCCGATTCGCTCGGCGGGGCCGTCCTCCAGCCAGAGGTCGGGGTGCGTCGTTGGGTCGCCGGGCCACCCGCCTGCGGGGAGCAGCTCGGCGGCGACGGCGAGGAGCAGCGTCGTCTTGCCCACCTGGTCAGGACCGGTGAGGAGCAGGGCGTGCCCAAGCCGTCCGGCGCCCAGGGCGTCGCGGATCCAGCCGACCGAATCGGCATTGCCCAGGAGATCGCCGAGAGGCACGGCGAGCAGTCTATACGGCGGCACGCGCGGACCCCGCCGTGCCCGGCGTGGTGGCCGCCCATGCGCCCGGAGGGGAGCGCCAGAATGGGCGCGATGAGCGCAGCCCCGTCCCATCCCGACGCGACAGGGGACGGCCGGCCACTCACCCGGACGCCCTGGGATCGGAGCGACATCCTCCTCTTCTTTCTTCTCTTCTTCGCCGGCCTCGCCGTCGCCGGCACGATCCTCCTGGCCTCTCCGGTCGAGGCCTTTGGCCGGAGCCTGGTGCGGAGCCTGAGCCCCCAGTCGCAGACGGCCGCCGGCAGCCTCCTCTTGCAGACGGTGACCTACCTGGTCGGGGTGGGGGCCGTCTTGGTCCTGGTGATGGGCCGACGCCATGCCGGCCTGGGGACGCTGGGCTGGCGGCTCCCACGGCTGCGCTGGCTCCCGGTCGCCGTGGTGGCGGCGGTGCTCTCCCTGCTGTTCCTCGGCGCCCTCTTCGACGCCCTCCAGTCGCTGACGCAGATCCAGAACGCCCAGGTCGGCGCGATCCAGCAGGAATACGGGCACGACCTGGCGTTGGCCATCCTCGCCGTGTCCGTGGTGGCCCCCATGGCCGAGGAGACGTTCTTCCGCGGTTTCGTCTACGGCTGGATGCGGCGGCGCCTCGGCGTGCCGGCGGCGGCAGCCCTGTCGGGCTGCGTCTTCGCCGCCGCTCACGTCTCCTACGGGACGCAGAGCGAGCTGCTCCTCTTCCTCCCCCTCGCCCTGCTGGGGGTGGTCCTGGCACTCCTCTATGAGTACTCGGGCTCGCTGCTGCCCGGGATGGGCGTCCACGCGTGTTTCAACCTGGTGAACGTCATCCAGATCGTGTGAGGGGGCACCGGCGCCCACGACCCGGGCCCGGCTCAGACGTCGGCCGGGGCGGCGTGGCGCGCTTGGCGCCAGACGAACCAGATGCGCTGCAGGGCGGTGACGTTGGTGAGCACCGCCAGCACCCAGAGGGCGGGGACGAGCAGCACGGGGACGATCAAGCCGGCGACGGTGATGACGACGCGCTCGGGCCGGGCCAGCACGCCGCCGTCACAGACGAAACCCAGTGACTGAGCGCGCGCCCGGACGTAGGAGACGAGCAGCGATCCGCTGAGGGCGACGATGACGAGCATCGCCGGCACCTGGTTGCCCGCCCGGGAGACGAAGTGATAGAGGAGGGCGATGTAGGTGACGGCCTCGCTGTAGCGGTCGGTCGTCGAGTTCGAGGAACGCGCCGTACTTCTGCACGCGGTGGGTGACGCGGGCGACGGCGCCGTCGAGGATGTCGAAGAGCCCGGCCAAGAGCAGGACGACGCCGCCCGCGATGAGCCATCCGACGCCGATGAGGACGGCCGCGCCGACGGTGACGACGAGACCCGTCATGGTGAGGGTGTTGGGGGAGACGCGCCGCAGATGGAGGAAGGTGACGAGCCCACGGGCACGGGCCCGCACCCAGTCCTGGATGCGCTGGGTGAACATCAGGCGCCGCTCACGTCGCGGTGCTCGCCGCGACCAGGTGGGCCTGCGACCGCTGCTGCGCCAGGTCGTACACGTCGAGGATGGAGTTCGACAACGACGCTCCAGTCGTAGCGCCGCGCCTTGGCGATGCCGTTGCGACCCATGCTCCGCCGCAGCTCGGGGTCGTCGAGAAGGGCGGCGATCTCGCGCGACCAGGCCTCGGGCTGGCGGGGTGGGACGAGCCTGCCGTCGCTGCCCGACTCCACCACCTGGGCGAAACCCGGGATGGCCGAGGCCAGCACCGGCACGCCGCTGGCCATCGCCTCGAGGAGGACGATGCCGAAGCTCTCCCCTCCCGACGCCGGGGTGCAGAAGATGTCCGAGCTGGCGTAGATGCGGGGCAGCATGGCGGCGGACACGTGGCCTAGGAAGGCGACGTCGGGGACGCCCTTGGCCTCGCACTGCTGCTCGTACGCCCAGCGCATCGGACCGTCGCCGACGATGACCAGCCGGCAGTCGGCCCGCTCGCGGCGGAGCCGGGCGTAGGCGTCGAGAAGGACGGGGAGCCCCTTGCGGTGCTCCATGCGGCCGACGAAGAGGATGGTGGCCTTGCCCTCGGTGCGCAGCTCTGGGACGATGGGGAGGTCGGGGTGGAAGCGCGTCCCGTCGATGCCGTTGGGAACGATGGTGAAGTCCCCGTCGAAGTACTGGGCGATGAACTCACGCGCCGCCTCGCTGACACAGATGCAGGCGTGTAGGCGATTGAAGTAGCGGCGCAGCACGGGGCGGCCGTAGTAGTAGCCGAGGTTGCGCCGGGCGCTGGCGTGGAAGGTGGCGACGTTGACGCCGCGATGGAAGCGCAGGGTGGTGAGGGGCAACCCGGGCACCAGCGGCTCGTGGTAGTGGACGACGTCGAAGTCCGACTTGCTGAGCAGCGAGCGCACCCTCCGCACCAGGTGGAAGGAGAGGGCGAGGCGGGCCACCGAACCGTTGCTGCGCACCGGGACGCTGCGGCCGATGCGGACGTAGCCGGGGATGCCGTGATCGTCGGGGACGCTCGACGATGGCGCCAGGATGGTGACCTCGTGGCCGCGGCGGCGGAGCTCGTCGGCGAGGTGGCGGACGTGCTCGGTGACCCCGCCCGGGTGGACGAAGTCGTAAGGGGAGACGAGGCAGATCCTCATCCTTCCGGCATCTCCCAGATGGGATCGAGGACGTGCCACTGCTCGGGATGGTCGCCGATCACCTTCTCGAAGACGGCGAGGATCTCCATCACCACGCGGTGGACCTCGTCGGCGTGGGGGGCGGCGGCGTCATAGGGGATCTCCGGGCCGATGTGGACCTCCACCCCACCCGGGATGCGGGGAAGGAAGACAGGCATGACGATCGATCCCGCCCGCATGGCAGCGTCGACGACCCCGACCGGAATGGGTGCCGGGGCGCCGAAGAACGGATAGAGCTCGCCGTTGCCGATGAGGTCGCGGTCCATGGCCAGGGCGATGGCACCGCCGCTCTTGAGGATGCGGAACACGTCCCGCATGGCCGCCGCGCCGAGCCGCCGGGCGGTGGCCTCGTCGGCAATGCGGATGCCGGCGATGTCGATGGGGACGACGTGGACGCCCTGCGCCACTCGAGCGCCCACCACCCGGTCGAAGAGCTTGCGCGGCCTCATGTACTCGGCGAGCAGGGCCAGCGGGTAGCCGAGATTGTTGCCGGCGGCGAGCCCCCGCTCCCAGCTGCCGAGGTGCAGGGAGATGACGGCGACGCCTCTCCCGGTTGCCAGCGCCGCCTGGTATCGCTCCCGCCCGCCTTCCCCGACGGTGAGCCCCCCGCGGATGCCCTCGCCCTCGAAGCGCATGCTGATGACGTCGACCCAGAAGCGCGCCTGGTCGCGCAGATTCTTGCGGACCACCCTGCGCAACTCGCGGGGGCTGGCGCCGGGGAGCACGTGCGAGAGATTCCAGCGCAGCGCCCGCACCGAGCCTGGGCGGACCAGGCGCACCGTGTCGGCGCAGGCCACCCCCAGAACGTAGGCGGCGCGGCGGTGCAGGACCCTGACCAGGGCCTCGGCGACACGGTAGCCGTAGTAGGGCAGCATCGAACCGTCGTCGCCGTGGGTGGCGACGACTAGCGGCACCGGGGGCCCGCTCCGGCCGGGGGTGGGGCCCCCCGTCACGCCGGCTCCGGGATGCGGCGACGAGTTCCGGGCGCCCGCCCGGGCGCCCGGAACCTCGATCCGCCGCCGGGCGGCCGGCGCAGGGCACTGGACACGGTGAGGAGGTTAGCCGACTGTTGGGTCGGATGTGGCCGTCTTCGGCGAGGCCGACTGGCGGGCCGCCGCCCGGGAGTGGCCGTTGCCCACCGTGGACGGTCCCCCGGCGATGAAGGCCTCGGTCAGGTCGCGGGCGACGCTGTCGGAGTACTGCTTGGGTGGCGACTTCATGAAGTAGGAGGCGGGTCCTTCCAGCGTGCCCGAGAGGCCGCGATCCAGGCCCAGCTTGCAGCAGCGGACGGCGTCGATGACGATGCCCGCGCTGTTGGGCGAGTTGTGGACCTCGAGTTTCAGTTCGACATTGATGGGCACGTCGCCGAAGGACTTGCCTTCCATGCGGATGTAGCACCACTTGCGGTCGTTGAGCCAGGGCACGTAGTCGGAGGGGCCGATGTGGATGTTGCGGTCGGCGAGCGGCTGGTTGAGCTGGGAGCGGACGCTGTTGGTCTTGCTGATCTTCTTGCTGACCAGACGCTCGCGCTCCAGCATGTTGAGAAAGTCCGTGTTGCCGCCGAAGTTGAGCTGGTACATCCGCTCGATCTCGACGCCGCGGTCGCGGAAGAGCCGGGTGAGAACGCGGTGCACGATGGTGGCGCCCACCTGTGACTTGATGTCGTCGCCGATGACGGGGACGCCGGCCTTGCGGAAGCGCTCCTGCCAGTAGTCCTCACGAGCGATGAAGACGGGCATGCAGTTGACCATCGCGCAGCCGGCGGCGAGAATCTGCTCGGTGTACCACTTGGTGGCCTCCTCGCTGCCCACGGGGAGGTAGTTGACGACGACGTCGGTGCCGGTGTCCTTGAGGATGCCGACGATGTCGGCGGTGGGACCGGGCGCCTTGACGATGACCTCCTTCAGGTACTTGCCGAGGCCGTCATGGGTCATGCCGCGGACCACCTTGATCCCCTTGGTGGGCACGTCGGAGAACTTCACCGTGTTGTTCTGACCGCTGAAGATGGCCTCGCTGAGGTCCTTGCCCACCTTCTCGACGTCGATGTCGACGGCGGCGGAGAACTCGATATCGGAGATGTGGTAGCCGCCGAGATTGACGTGCATCAGCCCGGGGACCATGGTCTCCGGGTCCGCGTCCTTGTAATACTCGACACCCTGGACCAGGGATGAGGCGCAGTTGCCCACCCCGATGATGGCCACACGGACCTTGTCGCTCACGGCATTCCCTCACTGATGGGCGTCAGCGACGCCTCTATGGACCGGTTCAGCTCGGCAAAGCCACCGGTGTCGCCGGTGTCGCGGCCGAGGATCTGGACGAAGCTCTGCAGGTGGCGGGCGATGGATTCGCGGTCGAGCCGGCAGAAGACCTCGCGCCCCTCCGGCCGGGTGGAGACCACCTGGGCGTGGCGGAGGATGCGCAGGTGCCAGCTCATCCGCGGCTGGCTGACCTTGCAGAGCTCAGCGAGCTCGGAGACCCTCACCTCACCGCCTCTGGCGAGCACCTCGACGACCGCGAGGCGCGTCGGGTTGGCCAGCCCTTCGAAGTGCACGGAGAGGTCGAAAGCCCCGGCGGCAATGGCCCCGGGGACGGCCCGCCGCGGCGAATGGGGACGCATAACGGACTCTTTCATAAAGATGCCTTGAATAAAGGATACGTTATACGTTGGCCGGATGCAAGGACCGGGTGGCAAACCCCACCGCCCGGGTCGGCGGCCAACGGGTCGGGGGCCCGCGGATCGCCGGGCGGGGCCACTCACCAGCGCCGGAGACGGGCCGGCCGGCGGCCGCTTGCCCGTTCGCCGAGCCTTTATGCTGCGCAGGGCATCCCAGGGTAGCCAAGTGGCCAAGGCAGCGGTCTGTAAAACCGTGTATCGGTGGTTCGAGTCCACCCCCTGGGACCAGGCCGACTTCCCGCCCGGGCGGTCCCGACCGCCCGGTCCCCACCCATGACCCCACTCCCCCCCTCCCCCGCCGCCGATTCCACCGCCCGACGGGCGGCGCTGATCGAGCGCAATCTGGCCGAGCTGCTCACCCACGAGGAGCTCCTGGCCCTGCTGGCGGGCGGCGGGCCCATCCGCCACTACATCGGCTACGAGATCTCCGGACGGGTCCACCTGGGCGGCGGACTGGTGTTGATGGCCAAGGTCCGCGACTTCCAGGAGGCGGGCGTCGACTGCAGCGTCCTCCTCGCCGACTGGCACACCTGGATCAACGACAAGCTGGGCGGTGATCGCGATCGAATCCGGCGGCTCGCCGTCTCCTACTACGGCGAGGCGATGAAGGCCTCGCTGCTCTGCGTCGGCGGCGACCCGGGGGCGCTTCGCCTCATCCTCGCCTCGGATGTCTATGCCGACCCCGCGCGCGACTACTGGGCCACGGTGATCGATGTCGCCAAGCACACCTCGCTGGCCCGGATGCAGCGGAGCATCACCATCCTCGGCCGCAAGGAGGGGGAGCAGCACGACTTCGCCAAGCTCATCTACCCGGCGATGCAGGCGGCCGACATCTTCGCCCTCGGGGTCCACATCGCCCACGCCGGGATGGACCAGCGCAAGGCCCACGTGGTCGCGCGCGACGTGGCCACCAAGATCAGGGTCAACACTCTGCGCGACGCCGCCGGCACCGCCATCAAGCCGCTGGCGGCGCACAGCCCACTGCTCACCGGGCTACTCAAGCCGGACCGCTGGCCGGTTCCTCCAGAGGAGCGCGCCGACGCGCTCGCGGCCATGAAGATGAGCAAGTCGAATCCGAAGTCGGCGGTCTTCCTCCACGACTTCCCCGACGAGATCCGCCGCAAGGTGCGCGGCGCCTTCTGCCCTCCGGGAGAGGTGGAGCTCAACCCGATCATCGACTGGATCGCCAAGCTCTGCTTCGGCCTCGGGGATGCGGAGCTCCACGTGGGGCGCACGGCGGAGAACGGCGGCCCGGTCACCTTCCACGCCATCGACGAGGTTCGCCAGGCCTACGCCTCGGGAGCCCTCCACCCCATGGACGCCAAGACGGCGCTGGCCGACCGGCTCATCGACCGGCTGGAGCCGGCGCGGCACGCCTTCGACGATCCGGAGCGGGCCGCGGCGCTGGCCGAGATGGAGCAGCTCATCCACTGACATCCTGGGCGCCCGCCCGCCGGGCCGGTCGTCCTCAGGGGTGTGTCGCGGCGGGCCGCATCGCCACCGCCAGCCTGGCGAGTTGCTCGCTGGTGCCCATGGCCACGAGGATGTCGTCGACGGCGAGCCTCTCGTCGTCGCCGGGGCCGACGCGCAGCACCCCGTCGCTGGAGCGGAGCGCCAGCAGGACGGCGCCGGAGTGGCGCAGGTCGCGGGCGGTGAGCCCCGGCGCGCCCTCGGCGCTGACGACGAGCTCCTCGACCCGCATCGGCGTGTCGGTCCCCCCGGTGAGGAGGTCGAAGGTGTCCACCACCGCCGGCTGCATGGCCAGGGCCGCCATCCGGCGCCCGCTCAGGGTGTAGGGGCTGACCACCCGGTCAGCGCCGGCCCGCCGCATCTTCTCCAGCGAGTTCGGGATGCGACGACCGGGCGACGATGTAGAGCCGGGGATTGATTGATCGCGCGGTGAGCACGATGTACACGTTGCTCTCGTCGGAGTCCACGGCGCTGACCAGCGCCCGGGCGCGCCGGATGCCGGCGCGCTCCAGGACGGAGTTGTCGGCGGCGTCACCGATGACATGGAGAACTTGGTCCTGCTCGACGTTGGCGAGCCCATCCTGGTGCCACTCGACGACGACGAAGGGCTCCTTTGACTGGATCAGCTCGCTGACCACCTGGCGGCCGGTGCGGCCGTAGCCGCAGACGATGACGTGGTCGGCCATATCCGACAGACGGCGCTCCACTCGACGCGTCCTCCAGTAGCGCTGCCACTCGCCGCTCGACATTAGCTCGACGAGGATGCCAAAGGTGTAAAGGAAATCGATCACCCCGAAGGCGATGACGGTCATGGTCAGCACCTCGCCGCCGGGGTGCAGCGGGCGTACCTCCTGGTAGCCAACGGTGCTGATGGTGATCACCGTCATGAAGAGGGCCTGGAGGGGGCTGTAGCGCTCGACCAGGGCGTAACCGGCCGTGCCGTAGGCCAGCAGCACGACAAGCCCGGCCAGTGCTGCCCCCAAGCGCCGGAGCAGGCGGCCCAGCTCCGGTGAGGTCATCGGCGACGGCGGTCCGGGCACGAGATCAGTGGTCTTCCTCGCTGGCCCGGCGCTGGCTGATGCGGTCGCGCAGGGTATCCTCGATCTCGCCGGAGGCGCCCTCCTCCCGGCCCAACCAGAAGGGGATCTTCTCGCCTCGGGCCTGTGCCTCGCCAGCCCGCCGCGCCGCCTCCAGGTGGCTCCGCAGGGTCGCATCGACGGCCTCGCCGAGTGGAACCCCCGAGGCGGTCAGCGCCGCCACCACGTCGTCGGCGATGACCACGCTGTTGGGGTGCAGCGGTGGGCTCGAACCGAAGAGCCGGCCACGCCAGGACATGACACGAGTGTACTGGGGCCGAGGTCGCGAACGAGGGAGCCCTTCCCCCAAGGAGGCTCCCCGTCGAGGGGGCGGAGAGCGAAGGACATGCCGAAGCCTCCCTGCTAGGATCGGGCATCTCGGCGGCGCCGTTCCTGGAGGTCACGCCCTGCCCTCGATCGAGCCCTACGCGAGACGGCTGCTCCGCCACGTTCAGCCCATCATCGTCGCCAACCGAGCCCCCCTGGTTCTGGAGCCCGCCGACCCCTCCCGGGGAGGCGCTGAGCGCCTGGTGAAGGGGTCGGGCGGCCTGGTCACAGCGCTGGCCTCGCTAGCCACGGCGACGCGGGCGCTGTGGGTGGCGGCGGCACGGGACGAGCCGGACCGCCGGCTCGCCCAGCGCGGCGATCCCGCCACGCTGCGCACCGAGGACGGCACCGACTACCGGGTCGCATTCATCCAACCGCCTCCGGCGGCGTACGACCTCTACTACAACGTCATCAGCAACCCGCTGCTCTGGTTCATCCAGCACTACCTGTGGGATCTGGCGCGGGAGCCCGTCTCGACAACTCGATCCGGCAGGCATGGACCGAGGGCTACGTCGCCGTCAACCGCATGTTTGCCGACCGCGTCGTCCGCGAGGCTGCCGCCAGCGATCGCCCAGCCCTGGTGCTAATCCAGGACTACCAGCTCTACCTGGTGGCACGCATGGTCCGCGAGAAGCTCCCCAACGTGCGCCTTCAGCACTTCGTCCACATCCCCTGGCCGACGCCGCAGTACTGGACCATCCTGCCCAAGCCGATCCGCGACGACATCGTCCACGGCATCCTCGGCAACGACATCGTGGGTTTCCAGACGCGGCGCGACGTCCGCAACTTCCTGCTCACCTGCGAGGAGAACCTCGGCCTCGGCGTGGATCTCCGCGAGCGGACCGTGTACTACGAGGGACGCGCCGTCTGGGTGCGCAACTACCCGATCAGCATCGACGTGGCCCGCTTCACCGAGCAGACCCTCTTGCCCGAGGTGCTCGAGGAGGAGCGAAGGATCGCCGCCTGGCGTCCGGAGAAGCTGATCCTCCGGGTCGACCGAACGGACCTGAGCAAGAACATCGTGCGCGGCTTCCTCGCCTACGAACGGATGCTGGAGGTGCATCGCGGCCTGCACCGGCACGTGCAGTTCTGGGCCTACCTGCAGCCGAGCCGCCAGGACATCAACGACTACCGCTCCTACCTGGGCAGCGTCCTCTCCGTCGCCGCGCGGATCAACCGCCGCTTCTCGGGCGGCGGCTGGTCGCCGATCCGCGTGGAGATCGAGGAGAACATGCACAAGGCGATCGCCGCCTACAAGAGCTTCGACGTCCTCCTCGTCAACCCCATCTACGACGGCATGAACCTGGTGGCCAAGGAGGGTGCGCTCTGCAACTCGCGGAACGGCGTCCTTGTCCTCAGCGAGAACGCCGGGGCGCACGAGGAGCTCGGCGACTTCGCTCTCACCGTCAACCCCTTCGACGTGGACGAGACAGCCGAGGCGCTCTACGTGGGACTGACCATGGACGACCGCCAGCGGGCCGCCCGGGCAGACAAGCTGCGCGACACGATCCGCACCAACGATGTCGCCCGCTGGATCGGCAACCAACTGCAGGACCTGCGCGAGCTGATCGAGTAGCCGCCACACCGTGCGACGCTGTGCGAACTCGTCCGGGTCAGTGTCCCAGGCCTGCGAACCCGGCAACGAACAGCCAGGAGACGAGCGCGCCGGCGGTGACCCACATGGCGATCCGTCCGGTGGGCCGCTCGGGGCGATCGAGGGCACGCCGCCGCCTCAGCCAGCGCCGGCGAACGTCCAGATCGTCGAGACCGCTCGGGATCGGGTTCGGGCGCGTGGTCGACTGGATCATCGCCTGCGTGTAACGGAGCGGCGCCGCGAAGGGTTACGGAGGCTGGGAAGATCGGAGGGGCGGAGCCCGTGACGGTGCGGCCTGAGGCCGACCCGGGGCATCGCGCAGCGACGGCGGCAGCGCCGAGACCCCTTCTTCGGTGTCCGAAGATGTGCCAGTGAGGATGTGGGGTATGGTGCCGCTATACTGCCGGGGAGCATCCGCGCCCCGTCGGGCGCCAGGAGCAGAGGGCGAGAGCGGAGGCGAAGGTGAACGGGCTGCCGGAGATCGCGGTCGTCATCCTCGGCGGCGCCGCCGCGAGCCTCGGGGAGGGCAGGGGCCGGTGACGGGCGCGGCCACCCGCGGACGCAGCGTCAGCACGGTTCCCGGCGCGCCGGGGCTGGACAAGCCGATCTACACGATCAGCGTTGCCGCCGAGATCCTGGAGACCCACCCCCGCACCCTCATGGCCTACGAGAGCGTCGGGCTCGTCGTGCCCCAGCGGACGCCGACCAACCGCCGGCGCTTTTCGCAGCGCGACATTCTCAAGCTGCAGACCATCCAGGACCTCACCCGCTCGCACGGCGTGAACCTGGCCGGGGTGCGCTACGTGCTCCTGCTCCTGAAGACGCTGCAGGACAATGGCGTGCCCGCCCCCGAGCCGCTGCAGCACATCGACGTCTCGGCACTGAGCATCTGAGGTGAAGGACATGTCAGCATCGGGCGCTCCGCCGCCCGTCTCGGAGAGGGAGACGCTGGTTGGCTCGCTTCGCGACCTCCTCGCCGACGCCCTCCGTTTCGCCCGCGCCGAGCTCGAGCTCGTCAAGGCGCAGGGCACGGCCACCGCGAAGCGCGGCGGGGTCGCGGCCGGCCTCCTCATCGCCGGTGGCGTATTCGTGTTCCTGGTCTTCGTCTTCCTGCTGGGGGCCGCGGCCGCCGCGATCGGCGGTGCGCTCGGCCACCCCTGGCTGGGCTGGCTCATCATGGCCGGCGCCCTTCTCGCCACCGCCGGGGCCCTGGCATTGAGCGGGTACCTCCAGATGAGGAAGGCCCTCGACGAGGCCAAGCAGGTCGGCACCACGGTCAAGGAGGATCTCGAGTGGCTGAAGCAGTTGCCGCGGCGCAGCGCGAACGGGAGCTGAGCAAGCAGGCTCTCGAAGCCCGGATCGGGACCCTGCAAGGGCGGGTTCGCGAGGAGCTCGACTGGAAGGCCAAGCTCCGCCGGGACGGCGCCCGTTACGCGATCGCCGGTGCCGTCATCGTCGTCGTTGCCGCCGCCGTGATCGCCCGCCGGAGAGGCAGGTCGCAGGACGGCGACCCCGACGTCGCGGTGGCCTCGCTGGACGACGTGGCCGAGCAGCTCCGCGAGATCAGGAAGGAACTGGCCAAGCGCCGCGGAGAGAAGGGCCCCCTCTGGCGGTCCCTGGCGCTTCGCGCCGCAGCCGCGGCCGCAGCGGCTGGCGGGAGCATGGCGGCACGGCAGCTGATGCAGGGGTTCTCCGCACCGGCTGAGGGCCACGAGCCCGCCGCGCCCCGGGACAGGTAAGGGCGCCTGGCGGCACCGGCCGGCGGCGGCCGGACCGTCTCAGCGCCGGCGCAGCCCCGTCTCGACCAGGGAGGGGGGCAGCCAGCCGGTGTCGGCCGGGTTGAGCGACACCCCGGGAGGGACGATCTCGTCGATGCGGTCGAGGGTCGCCTCGTCGAGGGTCACCTCAGCGGCGCCCAGCTGGCTCTCCAGGTGCTCCATGGTGCGGGGGCCGATGATCGCCGCGGTCACCGCCGGGTGCTGGACGGCGAAGGCGATGGCGAGGTGGATGAGGCTGATGCCGGCGTCGGCGGCGAGCTGCGTCAGGGCATCGACCGCCTCGAGCTTGCGCCGGTTGGCGGGCAGCGCCAGGTCATAGCGGTGGGGCAGGCGCCCGGCCCGGGAGCTGGCGGGCGCCTTCCCCTTCCCCCCGTACCGGCCCGAGAGGAACCCGCCCGCCAGCGGGCTCCAGGTGATCACCCCCATTCCGTACGCCTGGCACACGGGGAGCACCTCGGCCTCGATGCCGCGGACAAGGATGGAGTAGGGGGGCTGCTCGCAGACGAAGCGCTCCCTTCCACGGCGCTCCGCGACCCACTGCGCCTCGACGATCTGCGACGCGGGGAAGGTCGAGCTGCCGATGGAACGCACCTTGCCCGCCCTGACCAGCTCGGCCAGCGCTCCCAGCGTCTCGTCGATGTCGCAGCCGGGATCGGGGCGATGGATCTGGTAGAGGTCGATCCAGTCCGTGCGCAGCCGCCGGAGGCTGTTCTCGCACTCCCGGATGAGCCAGCGCCTGGAGTTCCCCCGGGCGTTGGGGTCGTCGCCCATCGGCATGTGCACCTTCGTCGCCAGCACGACCTGGTCCCGGCGGCCGCCGGCGAGCGCCTCGCCGACGATCTCCTCCGACTCGCCCTGGGAGTAGACGTCGGCGGTGTCGACGAAGTTGATGCCGCCGTCCAGAGCGCGGTGGATGATCCGGATCGACTCGCCGCGATCCGGGTTCCCCCAGGAGCCGAACATCATCGCGCCGAGGCAGAGCTTGCTCACCCTGACGCCCGTCCGGCCGAGCACACGCAGGTCCACGCCCCGAGCATAGCCACGTCGCCGCTCGAGGGGAAGGCACGGCCGCACCCGACCGGCACCGATCCGCCGCGCCGATCAGTCCGCCGCGATGCTTCCCGGGCAGCGGGGGAAGTCGGGGCACATCCAGACCGTGGAGGCGCGCCTCTCCATGGGCCGCTCGCAGATCGGGCAAACGGGCCGGAGGCGCACGGGGCGCCGCGGTTTGTCGGGAGGCCTGCGGCGGAGGAAGCGCATCACGGGCACATCATCGGCCCTCTCCGCGACGAGGGGCACGAAAACGGGGTGCCGGGAGGATCACAACGCCCGATGCCGCGCAAGACGGCGCCGGTGGCGAGCCGCCAGGAATTCCGTCGCGCGGGTCGCCCCTGGCCACCGGGCGCCTGGACGGGGGAGACCAGGATCATCGTGGCGCCGAGGAAGTCCATGTCTGCGCTCCGCGATCACTCCGCTGCCGGAAACCGTAGGGCGTCGACCTTTCGGATCCATGACCGCCGCCCGCGGAGCGCCGCCAGGGCGTCCCGGAGACGCCCGGGGTTCCGGTAAGCATCCTGTAAGGTTGCCCAGGGCAGGATCTGCCCACACGGGGAGAGGATCTTCTTGGCCACCAAGGCTTCGTGCGACGCCACCTTGCGCCGCCAGGGCAGCTCCGGCGACGGGCGGACGAGCGAACGTGCCGTTGCCGCGACCGCCACCTCGATCGCCGCCCCGACCTCCCCAATGCCCCGGCAGTGGCTGACCCGGCGCCGCCTCCTCCTCGCCGTCTTTCAGTTCATCGTCCTGCTGATCAGCGCTGGGGTGATCGTGGCTTTGTTCCAGAAGGTCAATCCCGCCCTGGTCATCCAGAAGTCGGGGCACGTGGCTTGGTCGCGCGTGTGGCTGGCGATCGCCCTCAACATCCCGATCAGCGCGCTGCGTGCCTGGCGCTCGCAGTTCCTGGTTGACCGGCTCGGCTACCGGGT
The DNA here is from genome assembly GCA_963808125.1 of Candidatus Dormiibacterota bacterium. Taxonomy (GTDB): domain Bacteria; phylum Chloroflexota; class Dormibacteria; order Aeolococcales; family Aeolococcaceae; genus CAWEEP01. The sequence goes on along the minus strand of CAWEEP010000074.1, from coordinate 29,645 downwards.
GCCCTGGCTGCGCATGGCCGGGGCCCAGCTCGCCGGTCAGACTCTCAGCTGGCTCACCCCCGCCGCCGCGGGGGACATGGTGCGGCCCTACATGTGGCGCAACTGGGATGGTGTGCCGGTGAGTTCAGGGGTCGCCTCCGTCCTCTACGAGAGGCTGGTCACCGTCTTCCAGATGGGCGTTCTCGGTGGTTGGCTCGCCGCCGCAGTGTTCCTCCCCGCCGCAGCCGTCGCGGGCCTCTCGGCCGTCGCCGTCGCGGTCCTCCTCGCCCCCTGGTGGTTGAGCATCCTGACCCAGAGACTTCACCGGTCCGAGTACTCGGACGGGCGCTCGGGGATCGTGGCGGGGGTCCTCCGAGCCGTGGTCCGCCTCCAGGATCTCGGCCTCTCGTTCCGCGTCGCGGCCGTCTTCACCTCCCTGACGCTCGGGGTATTCCTGCTCAGCGGCTTCCAGATCCTCCTCATCGCCTGGGGGGTCGGAGCCGGCCTGGCCCTGTGGGTGGCCGTGTCCGCCTACTGCCTGTCCCAGCTAGCGGGCAGCGTGTCCACCCTCCCCTTCGGCCTCGGTGCCACCGATGTGGTGGTCATCAGCCTGCTGACCGCGGCGGGGATGGGCGCCGTCAGCGCCGCCGCCATCACCATCCTGCTGCGCCTGGCGACGACACTCCCCCTGGGCATCGCCGGCGCCATCGGCCTCCTCGTCCTGGGCCGTCCCAGCCTCCCCGCCGGGAACCAGCCGTGATGCGTGTGGCCGTGGTCGGCGGCGCCGGGTTCATCGGCAGCCACCTCGTCGAGATGCTGGCCGCGGACGGACTGGCCGTCCTGGTGATCGACGATCTCTCCCATCCCTGCGGCGTCAGCCTCCCCGGAGCCGTCGAGATGCTGGTGGCGGACGCCGGCGGCCCGGAGGCGGCGGAGGCGCTCCTGCGCTTCAAACCCGAGACCCTGGTCCACCTCGCCGCCAAGGGTGGTGTCAACCGGGCCCTCCGCGACCCCGGCGACCACGTGCGCCGGGTCCTCGCCAGTTCGGTCGGCTGCTTCGAGGCGGCGGCGCAGGCGGGGTGCGAGGCGATCGTCATCGCCTCCTCGGGCGGAGCCATCTACGGCGAGGCGGAGCATCTCCCCGCCTCCGAGGACCTGGTGCCGGCGCCCATGTCCGCTTACGGCACGGAGAAGCTGTGCGAGGAGACCTACCTCTGGACCTACCGCCGCCGGGGCCTGCGCACCATCGCCCTGCGCTACGGCAACGTCTACGGACCCCGTCAGGACGGGACCGGTGAGGCCGGTGTGGTGGCCATCTCGGCCACCCGGCTGACCCAGGGGCTGCGGCCGGTGATTTACGGCGACGGTCTCCAGACCCGCGACTTCATCTACGTTCGCGACGTCGCCCGGGCCACCCGGGCCGCGCTGACGGCGACTGAGAGCGGGCCAGTGAACGTGGGGACCGGCCGGGAGACGAACGTCCGCGACATCGTCGCCGAGCTCGTCCGGGCGTCGGGGCAGCCGCTCCAGCCCGAGATGCTGCCGGCGCGGCCCGGAGAGGTGGCGCGGGCCTGCCTGAACAGCGACCGCGCTCAGCGGCGGCTCAGCTGGGAGTCGCAAACTTCACTTGAGCAGGGCCTCGCGGAGACCTACCGGTACTTCGCCGAGCCGCCATCATCGGCCACCTCAAGGCTGGCCAACCGGGAGATCTGAGGATGCGCATCGTGGTCCTGGGTGCCGACGGATACCTCGGATGGCCGACGGCCCTGCACCTGTCCGCACGTGGGCACGACGTCGTGGCCGTCGATAGCCTGATCCGCCGGCACTGGGACGTCGAGTGCGGCACCGACAGCCTGGTGGCCATCGCCTCCATGGCGGAGCGGCTTGCCCGCTGGCACGAGGTGAGCGGGCGGACCATCGAATGGCACGAGTTCGACCTCTGCGACGAGGGAGCGTTGGACGAGCTCATCGGCGCCTCCCCGCCCGACGCCGTCGTCCACTTCGCCGAGCAGCGCTCCGCTCCGTACTCGATGATCAGCCCCCGGCACGGCGTGGAGACGCAGGTCAACAACGTCGTCGGCACTCTCCGTCTGCTCTATGCCCTGCGCGACCGCGCCCCTCAGTGCCACCTCATCAAGCTGGGCACGATGGGCGAGTACGGCACCCCCAACATCGACATCGAGGAGGGCTTCCTCGAAGTCGACCACAACGGGCGCCACGATCGCATGCTCTATCCGAAGCAGCCGGGATCGGTCTACCACCTGTCCAAGGTGCACGACAGCCACAACCTCGACTTCGGCTGCCGCATCTGGGATCTGCGGGCCACCGACCTGAACCAGGGGGTCGTGTACGGGATCACCACCGCCGAGACGGCGCTGCATCCCGACCTGACCACCCGCTTCGACTACGACGGCATCTGGGGAACCGTGCTCAACCGCTTCTGCGTCGAAGCGGCAATCGGCGAGCCGCTCAGCGTCTACGGCAAAGGCGGGCAGACGAGGGGTTTCCTGGACATCCGGGACACGGTGCGCTGCATCGAACTGGCATCCCTCAACCCGCCGGCGGCGGGGGAGTACCGCGTCTACAACCAGTTCACCGAGCAGTTCTCGGTGCTGGGTCTGGCGGAGAAGGTGGCCCACGCGCGCGCCGCTCACGGGCTGCCGACCACGATCCACCACGTCGAGAACCCGCGGCGGGAGAAGGAGGAGCACTACTACAACGCCAAGCACCAGCACCTCCTCGACCTCGGCCTGGAGCCGCACTCGCTGAGCGACACGCTCATCGACAGCGTCGTCCAGACGGTGGAGACGAACATCCACAGGGTGCGGCGGAACACCGTCGACGCGAAGGTCGACTGGCGCAAGGGCGGCGGCCTCTACACGGGGGAGCCCGCCGCTCCGCCGCTCGCCACCGCCATCACGGGGTGACCGCCGCGCAACCCGAAAGCGAGCCCGCCGGGCAACCGAGCGGGCCGCTCCTCAGCGGCCTGACGCTGGTGCTCCCCGTCCACAACGAGGTGGAGAACCTCCGCTGGCTGCTGCCCCACGCCGCGGACGTGCTGCCCACCATCGCCGTCCGTTACGACGTGGTCATCGTGGACGACGGAAGCACAGACGGCAGTGGCGCCGCCGCGACCGCTCTGGCGGCGGAGCTGGGCTTGCGGCTCACCATCGTCCGTCACAAGCAGAAGAGCGGCTACGGCGCCACGGTGGGGGACGGCCTGCGTGCCGCCACCGGCGACTTCGTCGCCTTCACCGACGCCGACGGGCAATTCGAGATCGCCGATATCGCGCGGCTCGCCCCGCTTCTCGACCGCGCCGACCTGGCGGCGGGATGGCGGGAGAAGCGCCAGGATGCACGCGCCCGCGAGGTCGTCAGCTGGGTCTTCAACACCCTGGTCGCCATCCTCTACCGGCTTCCCTACCGGGACGTGGACTGCGCTCTGAAGCTGATGCGCCGCGAGGTCCTCAACTCCGTGACCCTGGAGGCGCACAGCGCCCTGATCAACGCCGAGCTCTACTACAAGGCGCGCTACGCGGGCTGGCGGATCGCCCAGGCCCCCATCCCCCATCACCCCCGCGTCGCGGGGCGACGCTCCGGCGCGCGACCGCGGCCATCGCCCGTGCCATCAAGGAACTCTTCGTCTTCCGCCTTCGGATCCGGCGATCGCTGCCCGACAGGAGGGCGGCGGCCAACCGGCGTCGGTGACGGCGGCCGCCGTTCATGGACGGCCGGTCAGAGCGTGACGCCGGCCTCAGCGCCGGGCGAGCAGCTCCCCGAGGCTGCCAGCGTGGCCCGCCAGCAACTCGTGGACTTCCAGGACCTCGTCCCCGGTGATGGGCCCGGTGACCGCCGGGTAGCCCTCGTCAAGGCTGGCGCTGGACGCCTCCCGAGCGTCGCCCGCCGAGGCGTCGCCCTCGGTCTGGAAGATGATCTGGAGCAGGTTCTCGTCGTTGCAGGTGGGGCAGGTCACGCGGACCAGGGCGCGGTTGCCCTGCTGGGCGATCACGTTGATGCCGCAATCCGCCATGTTCCCTCCGCATTGGGCGCAGCGATAGCGGCGGGCATGCGATCTGAGCAGCTCGGCGAGGTCCATAAAACCCAGTATATGCCCGGGGGACGGTTCATCCAACCGAGCTAATGGGCGGCCGGCGAGAGCGCCGGGCCCCCACGGGGCCCGGGCCGGCGCGCTTGTGGGGATCCTGCCCGGCAGGGGGGACGGGTAAACTCGCCAGCGCCGCTGGGGAGTGGCCAAGTGGTAAGGCAGCTTGACTCTGGATCAGCCAATCGTAGGTTCGAATCCTACCTCCCCAGCCAAACCCCTCATTCGCTCCGAGCATGCCATCGGGATGGGGGCGGCCCGCCCTCGACGCTTCGATGCGATCGGGCAGTCGGGGCTGCCCCAGGAGGCCGGCGGGCCGGGCGGGATCGCCTGGCTCACGGTTCGGGGGCGGCCCGTCCAACGACTGACAATTGTCTGACAAGGCGTATGCTGGCCTCGTGCCGACCGTCAGCGTTCGCGATCTCGCCCGGAACACCACGTCGGTGATCCAGGGGGTCCAATCGTCCGGCCGTCCCGCCCTTGTGACCCGCAATGGCAGGCCCGTGGTCGCCCTCATCCCGATCAACGAGGTTGCCCTCGAGGACTGGATCCTCACCCAGGCGCCGGACTTCATGGCCGGCGCCGCCCCCCATGCAGTGACCTCGGTGCCGAAGCATCCGCGGAACGGCCTCCGTGACCTCTAGGCTGGCGCGTTTCGTCCGCGGCGCGAGGACGCCGGCCGGGCAGGCCCCCGGGCACCCCGGCGGAGATCGGTGGCAGGTGCTGCCCCACCCGGTCCCCGGGCACAGCACTGGCGACGGCCTGCCGGTCCCCGTCGTCGCCGTGCGGCGCCACGGCCTATCGGGCCAGCTCGAGGTCATCTGCGGCTTCCATCCCACCGCCGACTGGCCGGGGCCGGAGGCGCCTCCCGGATCGAAGCGCCACCTCATCTCCGCCGCCAGCTTCAACCCGCATCCGCGCCGGGAGCTGGTCATCCAGGGCGACCGATTCTGCTTCAACACCCTCCCCAATTCGGTGCACTGCCGTAGCTGCGGCGAGGGAGACATCGGCTTCGGCTTCGTGAGCCCAGAGGCCGACTCCGCCGGGACGGAACGCAGCCCGATCGGAGTTCGCACCCTGTGCGAGCCCTGCGCCGAGTGGCAGGCGCGAGTTCCCGTGGCGTGAGGCGACGTCATCGTCGCCCCGACTAGGGCGCACCGGCGGCGTGGGCGTCGTCGTCGTCGCCTTCGCGTTGCACCCCCGGAGGGGCGTCGCGGCATCCCCCGCCGACCTCATCGTGATCCCGGGCATCCACGGGCGCGCCGATTCGAGCGACGGTCCGGACGCAAGGCGAGTTCCATTGGGCTCCAACTGACCACTTTGCGGCTCCACCTGCAGCGGTCCGACCGGCAAGAGTTCACGCCCACCTCTGCAACGTCACGTTTCGACAATCAGCGAGCAATGCGAGGGTGAGATCGACGCAGCCCTTGCGAGAGCTGTCCGGTGATCGCCGACGGGCTCGCCCGCAGCCGCCGATCGAGGAGACGATCCTCGCGGAACTCTTCAGCGTGGAGCGGCTCGAGGAGCACGCCCGGACCCTTGCGTTGGCGCAAACGGTCACCGACGCGCCACGCCGGGGGCACGCCGCTTGGCCCCGCACGGCCGACAACGGCCGCGTTCTGCTGGAGTCGTACCGCATCCTGGCCAGGGCTATAAAGGACGAGCGTTCGATCACGCCGGCCGCCGAATGGCTGGTCGACAACTTCCCCATCGTCGACGAGCAGCTCCGCGAGATCCGCGACGACCTGCCCCCGGACTACTACCGCGTGCTCCCCAAGCTCGGTGAGGGTCATCTCGCCGGCTACCCCAGGGTCATGGGGCTCGCCTGGGCCTACATCGCGCACACGGACAGCCGCTTCGACCCGGAGAGCCTGCGGCGCATGGTGCGCGCGTACCAGGAGGTCACACCGCTCACCATCGGCGAGCTCTGGGCGATCGCGATCAGCCTCCGCATCCTCCTCGTCGACAATCTCCGCCGGGTCGCCGACCAGATCGTCCGCAGCCGGGCGGTGCGGCAGGCCGTCGACGAGCTCGCCGACAGCCTCCTCGGCGTGGGCAAGGACAAACCAGAGGTCGCCAGCGCAGCTCTCCGCCGTCTCTCCCCGGCGGCGCTCCCGAAGGAGGCCCGGGTTCAGCTCTTCCAGCGCCTGCGCGATCAGGATCCGGCAGTCTCCCCCACCCTCCGCTGGCAGGAGGAGGTTCTGGCCGCCGAGGGGACCACCGCCGAGGAGATGGTCCGACTGGAGCATCAGCGCCAGGCGACCATGAACGTGACCGTCCGGAACGTGATCACGAGCATGCGCCTCATCTCCTGGTTCGACTGGGCTCAGTTCGTCGAGGGCGTCAGCCTGGTCGACGACGTGCTGAGCGCCCGCGATTCCTTCGCGGAGATGGATTTCGCGACCAGAGATCGCTGCCGGCACGCTGTGGAGGAACTGGCGCGAGGTTCGGGCCGCGGCGAGGTCGAGGTCGGCCGCTTGGCCGTGGCGATGGCGGACGAAGCGCCGTCTGACGACGGTGCCGCCCCGTCGCACGCCGTTCGGCTGCGGGATCCCACCTACTACCTGATCTCCGACGGCCGCCCCGCATTCGAGCGTTCCCTGCGTGTTCGGGTGCCGGCAGCGGATCGAGTGCGGCGTGCCTACATCCGGGCGGCCACGCGTGGTTACCTCGGAACCTTCGCCCTCGTCACGGCGCTCATCCTCGCCGTGCCAATCCTCCTGTCCAGGAATCGAGGCCCCTCCGTTGCCGGCATCGTCGTCCTCGCCATCCTGGCCGTCGCCCCGGCCGCCGACCTCGCCATCGCCCTCGTCAACTGGGCGCTCACCAAGGTCATCGGCCCAACAGCACTGCCCCGGCTCGATCTCGACGAGGGCGTGCCGTCCCAGCTGCGCACGCTCGTCGTCGTGCCGACGCTTCTCACCAGTGACGCGGACATCGAGGCGCAGGTCGGCCGCCTCGAGGTCCACTACCTGGGCAACGGTGAGGGCGACGTCCGGTTCGCTCTGCTGTCCGACTGGCTCGACTCGCCGACCCAGGATGTCCCCGGCGACGATGACCTCCTCTCGACCGCGGCGGCGGCAATCGACCGGCTCAACGAGCGCCATGGCGAGATCCCAGGGGGAGGGGCACGCTTCCTGCTCTTCCACAGGAAGCGGAGTTGGAACGCGTCCGAAGGCTGCTGGATGGGCTGGGAGCGCAAGCGCGGGAAGCTGCACGAACTGAACGCCCTCCTCCACGGCTCGGCCACCACCGGCATCCTGACCACCGGGCGGGCGTCGTCGACGCCGCCTCAAGGGGTGCGCTACGTGGTCGTGCTCGACGCCGACACCCGGCTGCCCCGGGGCGCGGTGGGACGCCTTGTCGGGACCATCGCCCACCCCCTCAACCGGCCGACCTTCGATGCGCGGCTCGGCCGGGTGACCGAGGGCTACGGTCTCCTCCAGCCGCGCATCACCCCGACGCTCCCGTCGGAGCGCGAAACCTCGATCTTCAGAAGCAGCTTCTCCGGGTCGGCCGGGATCGACCCGTACGCCTCCGCGGTCTCCGACGTGTACCAGGACCTCTTCCGGGAAGGCAGCTTCACCGGCAAGGGCATCTACGATCTCGACGCCTTCGGGGCGGCCATGGCGGGTCGGGTCCCCGAGAACGCATTGCTGAGCCATGACCTGTTCGAGGGGGCATTCGCGCGGGCCGGGCTCGTCACCGATGTCGAGCTCTTCGACGAATTCCCTTCGAACTACCTGGTCTCAGCCGCCCGCCAGCACCGATGGGCGAGGGGTGACTGGCAACTCCTGCCCTGGATCGTCGGCCGGGCCCGCGACGCCGCCGGCCGGCGAAGCGTGGGCTCGATCCCCGCCATCTCCCGGTGGAAGATGGTGGACAACCTCCGGCGGACGGCGCTGGCGCCGCTCACACTGGCCACGCTGGTCGCGGCCTGGACCCTGCCCGGGGTCTCGGCCGGCCTGTGGACCGCCTTCGTCCTCATCACGGTGATCCTCCCGGCGGCAGTGCCCATCCCGGGTGGTCTGCGACGGCAACGGCAGGGCATCTCCAAGCGCAGCCACCTTCGAGCCGTGAACCGGGACATCGCCCTGGCGGCGGCCCAGGTGGCACTCGGCATCACCTTCCTCGCACATCAGGCGTGGCTGATGGCCGACGCCATCGTGCGAACCCTGACGCGTCTCTATGCAACGCGGCGGAAGCTGCTCGAATGGACCACCGCCGCGGAGGCCAAGGCCAGCCACGACCTTGGCCTGGGGGGGTTCTACCGGCACATGGGGGGGGCCGTCGTGATCGCGGCCGCCGCCGCGGCACTCGTTCTCACGCTGAAACCCGGCGCCGGCTGGATCGCCGGGCCCTTCGTCGCCCTGTGGCTGCTCTCGCCCGCCGTCGCCCGCTGGGTCAGCCTCCCGCCCAGCGAATCCGATGCGGCTCAGCTCTCACTCGCCGATGTCGCGGCGCTGCGCCTGACCGCGCGCCGGACATGGCGCTTCTTCGAGGCCTTCGTCGGACCGGAGGACCACGGGCTACCCCCCGACAACTTCCAGGAGGATCCCCAGCCGGTCGTCGCGCACCGCACCTCGCCGACGAACATTGGGATGTACCTGCTCGCCACCGTGACGGCCCGCGACTTCGGTTGGATCGGGACCCTGGAGATGGTCGAGCGACTGGAGGCGACCCTGGCAACGGTCGGCAGCCTCAAGCGTTTCCGCGGCCACCTGTACAACTGGTACGACACCCGCGACCTGCGCCCGCTCCAACCCGAGTACATCTCTTCGGTGGACAGCGGCAATCTCGCCGGGCACCTGCTCGCCCTGTCCAATGCCTGCCGCCAGATGATCGATCAGCCGCTCCCCGTTGCGGCTGCGCTGGCCGGGATCGGTGACGCGATCGCGTTGACCCGCGAGGCCGCGGGCGGGATGAGCGGCGACCGGAGAACCAAGCCGCTCTCGCGGCGCCACCTCGACGAGGCCATGGCACCCCTCAGGGCGGGCATCTCCACCGTCCCGGCGACGCCCGAACTGTGGACCGCGCGTCTCGGCGAGCTCTCGGCTCGCGCCCAGGCCCTGATGGAGGCGGTCGCGGTCCTCACCGCCGAGCGTCGCGAGAGTTCGGAGGGTGACGTGGCGATCTGGGCCGAGGCGGCTCGGCTGGCCGTGGCCAGTCACAGTCGAGACCTCGCGCTGATGCAACCCTCACAGCCGTGGTCCACCTTCCCGACCATCGCGGAGCTGTCCGATCCGGTCGTTCCCACAGGCGTGGACGGATCGCCCGCCGCGGCGGCGCTGGTTCGACGGCTCCAGGGCATCGCCCACCGGGCTCAGCAGCTCTTCGAGGAGACGGACTTCAGCCTCGTGTTCGATTCGACACGCGAGCTCCTCTCCATCGGCTTCCGCGTCCAGGACGGAACACTGGATCCCAGCTACTACGACCTCCTCGCCTCCGAGGCCCGCCTCGCCAGCTTCCTCGCGATCGCCAAAGGGGACGTCCCGACTCGCCACTGGTTCCGGCTCGGGCGCACGCTGACGCCCGTCGGTCGGGGCTCCGCGCTCATCTCCTGGTCGGGGTCCATGTTCGAGTACCTGATGCCCGCACTGGTCATGCGCGCTCCGGCCCTCAGCCTGATCGGCCAGACATACCGTCTGGTGGTGGCCCGCCAGATGAGCTACGCCTCCGAGCTCGGCGTCCCCTGGGGCATCTCCGAGTTGGCCTTCAACGCGCGGGATCTCGAGCAGAACTACCAATATTCGAGCTTCGGCGTGCCAGGCCTGGGCCTCAAGCGGGGTCTCAGCGAGGACCTCGTCGTCTCCCCGTACGCGACGGCGCTCGGAGCCATGATCCGGCCCGGGGCGGCGGCGAAGAACTTCACCCGGCTGAGCAAGGCCGGAGCGTGCGGACGGTACGGCTTCCGGGAGGCGCTCGACTACACGGCGCGTCGGCTCCCGGAAGGTGCGTCGGTCGCCATCGTGGAGAGCTACATGGCACATCACCAGGGAATGGCCCTGGTGGCCCTCGGCAACGTCGTCAACGACCACGCGATGGTGGAGCGCTTCCACGCGGACCCGATCGTCGAGGCCACGGAGCTGCTGCTCCAGGAGCGAGTGCCGCGGGACGTGCTTGTGGCAAGGCCTCGCTCCGAGGAGGTGAAGAGCGTGGCGGACGTGCGCGATCTCGTACCGCCGGTGCTCCGTCGCTTCACCTCGCCCCACGATCCAATCCCGCGAACGCACCTGCTGTCGAATGGACGATACGCGGTGATGGTCACCGCGGCGGGGTCCGGCTACAGCCGCTGGCGCGACGTGGCGGTGACCCGCTGGCGCGAGGACGTGACCCGCGACCAGTGGGGGAGTTACCTCTTCCTGCGCGACATCAAGACCAACGCCGTGTGGTCCGCAGGGCACCAGCCCAGCGGCGTTGAGGCCGACAGCTACGAGGTCGTCTACTCCGAGGATCACGCCGAGTTCACCCGTCGCGACGGCTCGATCGCCACGCGGATGACAATCGTCGTGTCGGCGGAGCACGATGCGGAGATCCGCCGCGTGTCGTTGACCAATCTCGGGTCACAGTCTCGAGACATCGAGCTGACGTCGTACGCGGAGATCGTTCTCGCGCCGCAGGCGGACGACATCGCCCACCCGGCCTTCCAGAACCTGTTCGTCGAGACCGAGTTCATCCCCGACACCAGCACCCTGTTGGCGACCCGCCGTCCACGATCTGGCGTCGAGCCCCGGCTCTGGGCGGCACATGTCGCGGCCATCGAGGGGCAGACGGGCGGAGACATCCAATACGAGACGGATCGCGCGCGCTTCCTCGGCCGCGGCCGGACGGCTCGCTCCCCGGTCTCGGTCATCGACGGGCGGCCACTCTCGAACACGGTGGGCCCGGTGCTGGATCCGATCTTCAGCCTCCGGGGTCAGGTCCGGCTCGCGCCCGGGGCGACCGCTCACGCCATCTTCAGCACGGTCGTCGCCGAATCACGGGACGAGGTCGTGGATCTGGCCGACAAGTACCGCGAATCGGGCACCTTCGAACGGGCGACGACCCTGGCATCGACCCAGGCGCAGGTCCAGCTCGCACACCTGGGGATTGAGCCAGCCGAGGCGCACCTCTTCCAGCGCCTCGCCAATCGGATCCTCTACTCGGATCCGTCGCTTCGCCCGGCCGCAAGCCTGCTGGCCCGCAACGAGCGAGGGGCACCCGGCCTCTGGGCCCACGGCATCTCCGGCGATCTGCCCATCGTTCTGGTGCGGATCGACGAAGCCGAGGAACTCGACATTGTGCGGCAGCTGCTCCGCGCGCACGAGTACTGGCGCCTGAAGCTTCTCGACGTCGACCTGGTGATCCTCAATGAGCATGGCGCCACCTACTCCCAGGGCCTCCGCGATGCACTCGAGACCCTGGTCCGGTCGGCCCACTCCCTCCCGGTCGATGGCGCCCACCCCGGTCGCGGAAGCGTGCACATCCTGCGTGGCGATCAGCTCTCCGCCGAGGACCGCATCCTCCTCCAGACGGCCGCGCGAGCGGTGCTGCCGAGCCGCGCGGGCAGCCTCGCCGACCAGGTGATCCGACTCGAGCGTCCCGAGGTGATCGCCGCTCCCCCGGTGCCGCCCCCGATGAGCCGGGCTGCGACCGGTGCCGCGGCCTCGACGCCGCTGCTCGAGTGCTTCAACGGGACGGGCGGCTTCGCTGACGGCGGACGCGAGTACGTCACCGTTCTTGACCCAGGACGAACGACACCGACGCCCTGGTTGAACATCATCGCCAATGCGTCGTTCGGGTTCCAGGTTTCCGAGGCCGGGTCGGGGTACACATGGTCGGGCAATAGCCGCGAGAACCAGCTCACTCCATGGTCCAACGACCCGGTGTCCGATCCGCCGGGCGAGACCATCTACGTCCGAGATGACGACACCGGAGAGCTGTGGGGGCCGACAGCCGGGCCGGCGCGCTGCGAGGACTTGACGTACGTCATCCGCCACGGGCCCGGGTACAGCCGTTTCGAGCACCTGCACGACGGCATCGACCTGGAACTCCTCCAGTTCGTCCCGCTCGACGACCGTCTGAAGGTCTCGGTGCTGACCGTGGAGAACCACTCCGGGCGCGCCAGGCGACTGTCCGTGAGCGCCTACGCCGAATGGGTGCTGGGCACGTCGCGCGGAGCCAGCGCCCCGCGCATCGTCACGTCGCTGGAGCCGGAGACCAAGGCTCTCTTCGCCCGCAACCCCTGGAACGTCGAATTCGCTGGACGGGTCGCCTTCCTCGACCTGGGCGGGCGGCAGACGTCGTGGACGGCCGACCGTACCGAGTTCATCGGCCGCAACGGGAGTCCCGATCGCCCCGCCGGCCTGGACCGCGGGCACCGGCTTCAGGGTGCCGCAGGCGCCGGCATGGATCCCTGCGCTGTCCTGCAGGCCAGTTTCGAACTGGCTCATGGGGAACGGACCGAGATCCTCATTCTGCTCGGCGATGCGGACGGTCCCGCGGCTGCGGCCGATCTCATCCGGCGGGGGCGCAGCATGGACCGCGGGGCGGCGCTCGCAGCCGTGACCGGCTTCTGGGACGCCGTGCAGACCGCGTCCAGGTGCGGACCCCCGACCGCTCGATGGACCTCATGCTCAACCGCTGGCTCATCTACCAGACCCTGGCCTGCCGGCTCTGGGCGCGATCGGCCTTCTACCAGGCCGGCGGCGCCTACGGCTTCCGCGACCAGCTCCAGGACGTGCATCGCCCTGCTGCTTCGCCAGCCCGGCGCGGCGCGCGAGCATCTCCTGCGGGCCGCCGCCCACAGTTCGTCGAGGGAGACGTGCAGCACTGGTGGCATCCGCCATCGGGCCGCGGGCTGCGCACGCGGATTTCGGACGACTCACCTCTGGCTTCCCTACTCGTCGCCCGTACATCGCGGCGACGGGCGACACGTCCGTCCTCGACGAGACCATCCCCTTCCTTGTGGGCCCGGCACTCGCGGCCGGGCCAGGACGACGCGTACCTGCACCCGGAGCCCCCCGCCGAGCCGGCGGCACTCTACGAGCACTGCGCGACGTGCCCTCGACCGCAGCCTCGCCGTCGGGACGCACGGACTGCCGCTGATGGGACGGGCGACTGGAACGACGGGATGAACCGCGTCGGCCAGCGCGGGCCGGGGCGAGTGCGTCTGGCTGGGCTGGTTCATCCACACGGTTCTGTGCGCGTTCGCGCCGATCGCCGAGGCGCGGGGCGAGAGCGGTCGTGCGAAGCGCTGGCGAGCAACGCGACCCGGCTCCTCGCGGCCGCTGGAGCGCGACGGCTGGGACGGCGACTGGTACCGCCGAGCCTTCTTCGACGACGGCACCCCGCTCGGCTCCGCGGTGAACACTGAGTGCCAGATCGACTCGATCCCCCAGTCGTGGAGCGTGCTGTCCGGTGCCGCCGGTGTCGACCACGCGAAGCGGGCCATGGCCGCTGTCGAGGAGCACCTCGTCCGCCCCGACGATGGAGTGCTCCTGCTGCTCACGCCGCCGTTCGACCGGTCCGACGCTCGACCCCGGATACGTCAAGGGTTATCTGCCGGGCATCCGCGAGAACGGTGGCCAGTACACGCACGCGGCGATGTGGTCGGTGCTCGCCTTCGCGCAGCTGGGCGACGGCGACACGGCAGGCCGTCTGTTCTCCATGCTGAACCCCATCAATCATGCGAGCACCCCGGACGGTGTCGCCCGCTACAAGGTGGAGCCATACGTCATCGCGGCCGACGTCTACACGGAGAGTCCACATGTCGGCCGCGGGGGCTGGACCTGGTACACGGGCTCGGCGGGCTGGATGTACCAGGCTGGCCTCGAGGGGATCCTCGGATTCCGACTGCGCGGGACGTCGCTGGTGATCGACCCCTGCATCCCCCGCGCCTGGCCGGGCTTCGAGATCGTCTTCCGTCACCTCTCCGCCACGTACACGATCGCCGTCGAGAATCCGAAGCGGGTGAGCCGCGGCGTGGCATCGTGTGAACTGGACGGAACGACGCTCTCCGGGGGCACCGCAATCCCTCTCGCCGATGACGGCGCAACGCACCAGGTCCGGGTCGTTCTCGGCTGAGGCGACAGCCTTCGTTGCCGGCCACTTGGCCAGGGAGCCGCCTGCCGAGCGGCGGGACGCAGGCCCCAACCGACCGGGGGACCAACACCCCTGATCGCCTCCAGGAACAGAGGTGCCCGCCTCCGGAGACGCCGATCAGCACCGCACGCCGCGGTTGCCGACGGGTCGGCGCCGCCATCCCTCGCTGGAGCATCGTCACCTCTGGAAACGGCGCTCGGGGCTGACCTATACTCCCGCGAGACGATGCAATCTCGAGACGGGATCCTTGTCGATGCGACACCCGTCGTCCGCTCCTTTCTGGCCGCCGATGGACTGGACTTGATCGACGAGACCCGCAGCGTTCGTGAGGTGACGAGAAGGATACGAGCGTCCGTTGCAGCGCTCGAGGGAATCGACCTCGATCAGTTGCTCGAGCGCGTGCAGGACGCCGCCCGCCGGCAGCGCTTCGCTTCACTCCGGTGGCGGTTCCGCGCCATTCGCCTCGACTCGATCGGGGCTTGGCCGGGGATGGGCGGGCTACCGCTCACCTGGACGGCTGGCCCGATCACCGACACAGCACGCCTCGTCGAGGAAGGGGGTGCCCCACCAACGCGGCACGGCTCCGGCAGCTCGTGGCCTGGAGGCGTCGCGCGCCGGCGGCTGCCCTCGCATTCTGTGAGGCTCTCCCGTTGATCGCTGTGCGCGAAGGAATCCTGAATGAAACACTTCGAGAGAAGGTGACGTACTGCCTGGATGACGGGTCGCATCGAGCCCTCATCCTCGCCTTGGCGGGGGTTGACGTTGTGCGAACGTATGTCGGTCAGCGTGCGAGTTGACCGGGAGGCTCGACCGTCGCTTCCGCACCCGGCCTGAGGGGCATGGATGGATCGATCACTTTGCCCGCACCGCCCCCGGATCGGGGAGCGCTTCGCGAACGGTGGGTGAACTGGTCTGCCGCAAGCCCTTCACCGTGAGGTAGCGCTTGAGCCTGTCGGAGGCTTTGATATCAAGGCTTGAGTTGAGCGTGAGGTCCAAGGCGTAACTGCGTGCCTCGACGTCTTCGGCGGTCACTAGCAGGTGAAAGCGGTAGTGACCGGCCGGGAGGAGAACCGGCGGATCGACAACCGGGTGGTATGGCACGGCCAGGAACAGGGCCTCGGCGGGCTCGCGCGGTCTGCGAACCTCGGCCAGATCCACGCGACGCGGCATGCCACTGTGCAGCGACGGAAGCATGTGGTCGGGACGGCCAGCCCATTTCAGCGTCCTGGCCGGGGCACGGTGGGGGGCGCCATCATCCCCAACGATGTCGAGCATCCAGACCTCGACATCGTGAGCCGTCCGCCTGCCCTTTCCGTTCACCACCCGAAGACGCACGAACAGCCACTCCCCATCCTGTGGTTCCCCGGTGTAGCTCAGCACCATGTCATCGGTGTCCGCGTGGAATTCAAGGCTCAGGCGCGGACGCCGTCTGGCCTCATGCCAAATCGGCCCGAACAGTGCGACTAGCACAGCGCCAAGCGTGGCGATGGCGCCGAAGGCAATGAACGCGGTCTGCGTTGCGTACAGGGTGGAGGTGTCTGATAGCAAGCGTTGGGCTCAAGGGTAGCAACCGGCGGGCCGGACCGTCCACGACCGCGAGGGCGGGTGAGTTCGAGACAGCGCCGACGGCGTTCGCGTCAGCTTCCACGCCGGGCGCCAAGGCCGCTGACGTCCGGGCGCAGTCTCTCCTGCTGGACGCGACGGCCGTGGCGAGCCGCCTCTCGGACGCCAAGGCCCTCCCCGGAAAGGGCCGCGGCGCTCCTGAGGAGCTCAGCCGCCGAGCCTGCCTACTCTCGCCTCCACCAGGAAGAGAGGGATGCCGGGGCCGAAGATCCTGCGCCGGCGCCAGGATGCAAAGCCGGCCTTGGTCAGCAGCGAGGAGAGCTCGCCGGCGTCGCGGAAGGCGCTTCCGTCACGGTTCCCCAGGGAGCCGGCGAGGCGGCCGAAGAAACCAATTCCCAACACGTCGGCGAGGAGGAGGCGACCTCCGGGGCGCAGCACCCGCACGACCTCGCGGAGGGAGTCGCCGGGCTCGTCCCAATGGTGGAAGGAGAGGGTCGTCGTCACCACGTCGGCGCTGCCACTCTCCAGCGGCAGGTCGCGGGCGGAGCCGGCTTCGATGCGAACCCCCAGCACGCCCGCGAAGCGGGTGCGGGCGACGGAGACCATCCCGTCGGAGGGGTCGATGCCGACCAGTTCGGCCTCCGGAAGGCGGTGCCGTATCATCTCCACGAGCCGCCCCGTGCCACAGCCGACATCGACGACGGTGCCGGGAAGGTGGCCCTCCATGAGCGCTGCGCAGACGCGGCGGTGGACGGGGTCGAAGAGAAGCCGCTGCAGAAGGCTGCGGTCATACGTGGCCGACCAGCGGTCGAAGTGGCCGGTGTCGCCGTGGATCCACTGCTTCATGGGCATCGCCTATCAGAGCACATCGGAGGCACCGCTTTCGACCCCCGCCCCACCTACCCCCGATGGGTTCAGTAGATGAAGCCCTCGACGTCGTTGAGCGTGTTCACCTGCCGCTGATCGACCTGGCCGGGAACGAGGTAGTAGTTGGCCTCGTTCACAGTGAACTGGTACGAGCTCTGCACCGCGACGACATAGGCGACGTGCCCGTAGAGGTAGTTGTAACCGTGGCCCGCGCCCCAGACGACGATGGCGCCGGGCTGGGGGGTCATTCCCGTGGAGAAACCGTCCCACTGAGAGAACTCCAGCCAGTCCTTGGCGTTGGCCATCCAGGGAACGTTGCGCAGCGAGGCAACGTACCAGGTGCACTGGCCCCAGGGGTAGTCGTCGTTGATGGGTCCGAAGGCGAACGGCTGGAGGACGACGCCGTCGTACCCGTGGGCCTCCGCCGCCGCCTGCTCGACACGAAGGGTGGCGATCTGGCTCTGCAGGGCTTGACCCTGCGACTGGAGAGAGGCGACCTGGCCGCCGAGCGCCGCGACCTCCTGTTGCAGCTGGGCCTGCTGGATCTGGAGCTGACTCTGCAACGACGCCAGCTGCGCCATGGACGCGGCCGCGGCGGCCAGATCGGCCTGCTGCGTCTGGCCGAGGACCTGGAGGCTCTGCTCATCGCTGCGCACGGCGACGATGAGTGTCTGGACCTGCTGTCCAACCGTCTGGACGAAGTTGAGGCGGGTCATGAACTGGCTGATGCTCTGGCTGTCGACGAGGCCGCTCAGGGCGTTGCTGCCCCCCGCCGTGTACATCGCCACCAACAGTTGGGTGAGCTGGCCCTTCTGGGCGGTGAGGCGGGCGGCGTCAGCCTGGATGTCCGCGTTGGTGGCGGTCAGGTCGGCGTTGAGCTGGGTCATGCGCGCCTCGACGGTCTGCATGCTCTGCTGGGTGGCGGTCACCTGTGCCTGGACCGCCGCCGCCTGGGTGGAGGCCGCCGTCTGGTCAGCGAGAAGGGACTGGATCTGGGCGCCGATGGCGTCGTACTGCGCCTGCACAGCGGCGATCTGCTGGTCGTAGACGTCCGCGGTCCGGCTCGGTGGCAGCGGGCCCGAGAGCCGGGGAGGAGAGGACGCCATCAGGACAGCGATCACGAGGATCGACAGGCCGAGACGGCCACCGACGAAGGGGGTGCGACGCATGCTGGATGTCCAAGTCGGGGGTGACCGGCCGAGGATAGCAGAGGATCGCCGAACCCGCCACTCTCCGTTGATGGCTCCGCCGGATCGGCGGGGCGCCGAGGCGGCCCCGGATTGGAATGCGGGCGGCGCGACAGGACACTGTAGAGTCTGACTGCGAATGGAGGAGGCTACTCCGATGAGCGACGCGCTCAGGTTCGCGGCTCCGCCTGTCCTGGCTCCGCCGGGGCTCGAGGGGGTGGTGGTTTCCGAGACGTTGATCAGTGACGTCCGGGGCGAGGAGGGCTTCTTCCACTACCGGGGCTATGACGCCACGGAGCTGACCCGGCGCTGCTCGTTCGAGCAGGTCTGGCACCTTCTGCTCATGGGCGATCTCCCGGACGACGCCCAGCTGCGGGCCTTCCGGGAGAAGGCCGTCGAGGCGCGCCAGCTGCCTGCCGGGATCGGCGAGGCACTCGACGTCATCGCCCGTCTCCCCGGCCACACGCCGCTGGGATCGCTGCGCACCGCCGTCTCCGCGACGGCGGCCGCCCTCAACCTCCGGCCCAGCCTCGACATCGGGGTGGAGGAGGTGCGCGCCGACGGACTGCGCATGGCAGCGCTCGTCCCGGTCCTCCTCATGCGGCTGTACCGAGTGCAGCAGGGCCTGCCTCCGGTGGACCCCGATCCCGACCTCGGCTATGCCGCCGCGTACCTGCAGATGCTGACTGGGAAGCGCCCTGATCCGAAGGACGCCAGGGCGCTCGAGAAGTACCTGCTGCTGACCATGGACCACGGCTTCAACGCCAGCACCTTCACGGCGCGGGTGATCACCTCGACGGGCAGCGACATGGGCTCGGCCATCACCGGCGCCATCGGCGCCCTCGCCGGCCCGCTGCACGGCGGCGCGCCCTCCCGCGCGCTGGCGATGCTCGACGCCATCGGCTCGCCCGAGAAGGCGGAGGACTACCTGCGCCAGCAGATCGCCAATGGACAGCGCCTGATGGGCTTCGGCCACCGCATCTACAAGACGGACGACCCCCGGTCGCTGCTGCTGCGCGAAGTGGCCAGGGAGATCGGCGGCGCCCAGGCCGAGTTCGCCCAGCTCATCGAGCAGACCGCTCTGCGGGTGCTGGCCGAGCTGAAGCCGGGCCGGCGCCTGTACACGAACGTGGAGTTCTACGGCGGCGTCGTGATGAACACGGTCGGGGTGCCGCGCGACATGTTCACCCCGACCTTCGCCTGCAGCCGGACCGTGGGATGGACCGCCGGCATCGTCGAGCAGGCGGGGGCCAACCGGCTGATCCGCCCCTCGGCCCTCTACGTCGGCCCCCAGGCGCCGCGAACTCTGCCCGACAACCTCATCTACGCCTGACCGACTGGGCGCGGCGCGGGGACGCGCCGCTGGACCCGGACGGGGGTTCGGACCGCCGCTCTCAGTCCCGGCTCGACGCCGCCCAGATGTCGACGCCGCCGTCCGTCCCGAGCCTGTCGATCTCCGCCAGCTCCAGGGCGGAGAAGTCCAGCCGATCGAGGCAGGC
The DNA here is from genome assembly GCA_963808125.1 of Candidatus Dormiibacterota bacterium. Lineage (GTDB taxonomy): Bacteria > Chloroflexota > Dormibacteria > Aeolococcales > Aeolococcaceae > CAWEEP01. The sequence continues at coordinate 10,365 of CAWEEP010000074.1, read as the reverse complement.
GAGGTTCTCCTCCAACTGGGAGAGGCTGCTGACGCCGATCAGCGCCGAGGTCACCCGGGGGTCGCGGAGCACCCAGGCGACGGCCATCTGAGCCAGCGACTGACCCGCGGCCGGTGGCCAGCTTGTCGAGGGTCCGCACCCTGGCCAGCGTCTCCGGCGTCAGCATCGCCGTGGTCAGGGAGCCGGCGCGGGCGGCCCTGGACGCCTCTGGGACACCCCCCAGGTAGCGGCCGCTGAGCACGCCCTGGGCGAGGGGCGAGAAGGCGATGCAGCCGATCCCGAGGTCCTCGAGGGCGTCGAGAAGGCCGCCCTCGATCCAGCGGTTGAGGATGGAGTACGACGGCTGGTGGATGAGCACCGGCGTCCCCATCCGGCCCAGGATCTCGGCCGCCTGGCGGGTGTGCGCCGCCGAGTACGAGGAGATGCCGGCGTACAGGGCCTTGCCCTGGCGCACCGCCTGGTCCAGGGCTCCCATGGTCTCCTCGAGCGGCGTTTCTGGATCGAAACGATGGGAGTAGAAGATGTCGACATAGTCGAGGCCCATGCGGCGCAGGCTCTGGTCGAGGCTCGCCAGAAGGTACTTGCGCGACCCCCACTCCCCGTACGGCCCGGGCCACATGTCGTAGCCGGCCTTCGTGGAGACGATGATCTCGTCGCGGTACCGGCCCAGCCCCGAGGCGAGGATCTTCCCGAAGGTCTCCTCGGCGGAACCGTAGGGGGGCCCGTAGTTGTTGGCGAGGTCGAAATGGGTGATGCCCGCGTCGAAGGCGCGGAGGAATTCGGCGGCTCTCGCTGATCGGCCGCTGGTGACCGAAGTTCTGCCAGAGACCCAGGGAGATCAGAGGCAGCCGGAGCCCGCTCCGGCCGCAGCGGCGGTAGACCATGGAGCTGTAGCGGTCGGCGGCGGCGGTGTGGATCACGGCGATCTCAGTATCCGTCGACGACCACGTTGAGTAGCGGCTCCCCGCGGAGAAAGCGCCCGACCTGGTGACCCACCAGGCGCCAGGCTCTCTCCGGCAGCGCCTCCACCGCCCCGGCCACATGAGGTGTGATGAAGAGCCCAGGGCAGGACCAGAGGGGGTGTCCGTCGGGGAGGGGCTCAGGGTCGGTGACGTCCAGGGCGGCGGTGATCCGGCGGGCGTGAAGGGCGGCGACCAGGGCGCCGGTGTCGACGACCGCTCCCCGGGCAGCGTTGACCAGCAGCGCGCGGCGGCGCATGGCGGCGAGGAACTCCCGGCCGACGAGGCCCCTGGTCTCGGCCGTGAGGGGCACGAGGACGATCACGATGTCGGCGCGCGGTACCAGCGCGGGGAGGTCGGCAACGGTGAACACACCGGGGCGGGCTGTTCGAGCGACGCGGAGGAATTCGACGCCGAAGGGACGGAGACGCTCCTCCACGGCGCGGCCGATGGAGCCGTGACCGAGGATCAGCGCCGTGGCGCCCTCGAGGTCCGCGCCGCCTCCGGTCAGGTCGAGGCCCTGATCCAGCCAGTGGCCGGCGGCCTGGGCGGTGACGTGCTCGGGGAACCGGTGCCGGGCGGCGAGGATGGCGGCGATCACCCACTCCGCCACCGGGATGTCGTGAACGCCGGCGGCGTCGCAGAGGGTGACGTGGGGTGGGACGCGCCCGGCAATGGCGTCGACCCCGGCGGAGAGGGACTGGAGGACGCGCAGGCCGTCGAGGCGCGGGACGGCCTCGATCGCCCGGCGCCAGCGGAAGTCGGTGACGAGGATGTCGGCGTGACCGAGGCGGGGAGGGAGCTCGCCGGTCATGGGGACCTCATGGACCGCCGCCCCGCCGGGCAGCAGCGCGCGCAGATCGCTCCCGGTGTCACCGGGGATCCACAGGTCGATGGCCACCTGAGTTCTCCCTGCGCGTGCGCGTCGCTCAGAGTCTGCGCCGCGAGGCGGAGGGCCGGCCGCCGGGTCAGCCGGGCAGCGCCCGCGCGATGTCGTTCCGCACCCACACGATCTCGGAGCCGTTCTGCTCACAGGCCTGGTAGGCGCTCGTGAGAAGGGGCTGGATCTGCGGGTAGGCCGAGATCGTCGTCCCCTCGGTGACCACGATCACGGGATCGAGGGCGGCGATGCGCTGAGCCGTCGCGTCCCAGCTGCCCAGCAGCACCGCATCGTTGTAGATGGGAGGGGTCGGCATGATCACGCTGAAGTCATCGATGGTGTAGAGCCAGACGTCGGCCGACCAGATGACGGCGGAGGTGCCCTCGAGCCCGTGGTTGGTGATCCACGAGGCGGCAGCCCGATCCTCTGGGACCCTCGCGTCGAACTCGTTCTGCCAGGACTGGTCCGATTGCGCGCCGGTGGCCACGAGGACGGCGCCGCCGTAGTAGGTAGCCAGGCTCAGCGTCGAGATCCCCGGCCACGGGATCCAGTTGAACCCGGTGATGGCGGCGGCCGGGATGACCAGGGCGGTCGCGGCGAGGAGCCCGGCGGCGGTGAGCCTCTGGGTCAGGCTGACGCCCCAGCTGCGGACGGAGCGGAGGCTACACACGGCCATGGTCACCGGCACCGCGGAGGGGAGCAGGTAGTGGGGATAGGGCTGGCGAGCGATGAAGGGGACGAGGAGGGCGGCGCCCGACCAGAACCAGAGTGCCCAGGCCGGGTCCCGATCATGCCGGCGGAACCAAGCGCAGACAACCAGCAGGCAGAAGGCGGCGACGATGGCGACCAGATGCAGAAGGACGCCGACCGGCCCGTCCCAGTTGCCCTGGGTGAAATGGACGTAGAACCCGGCGAGGGCGTAGGCGACGGTGGACGCCCCGACGGAGACCGCGGTTGGGATCAGCCATGCGGCGGTCAGCGCCGCCACGGTGGCGGCGTAGGCGGTGAAGCGCCGCCAGTTGCCTCGCGAGGTGACGAGCAGGATGAAACCGAAGGCGCAGGCCTCCGCCAGCGCGGTCTGCTGGTAGGCGATGGCGACGGCCACGAGCGCTCCCACCGCGACGGGCCAGCGGGGCCAGGCCCGCGCGTCCGGCTCGGCGAACCGCCGGAGGAGGATCGCCCCGGCCCAGGTGACGGGGGCGATGAGCAGGCTCTCGGGGATGAGCAGCTCCGCATCGAGGATCGGCGTCCCCAGGAGCACGGCCGTGAGCAGGAGCGCGAAGGCAGTGCGGCGGCGTCCGAGGACCTTGTCGCAGGCGTAGGCGACGGCGGCGAGGGTGAGGAGCCCGCTGACGAAGGTCAGCGAGTGGAGCGCCGCCTCGCTCGTGCCGAAGAACTTGATGAGGATGGCGACGGTCCACAAGTGCAGGGGTGGCTTGTTGTTCCAGATCTGGGCGTAGAGGGTCTTCCCTTGCAGCATGGAGCGGGCAGTGGCGACGTAGCCCGCCTCGTCCGTGTACCAGTGGGGCTCGAAGAACGAGGGGATTCGAAGGACGCAATAGACCGCGGTGGGCCCGATGAACCACAGCCATCGGCGGAACCAGCCTCCCGCGCCAGACGCCGCCGGACCCTCGCCCCGGGAGGTGGGGGGGGGATGGCGCCCCGGGGCGGCTGCATCGTGCGTGCCCGGGCTTCCGGACAGTCCCACCGCGTCCTCCGTCGCCTCCGTGCCGGGCACCCCGCCCTCAGCTCGAGGAGGGACCGGAGGAGCCGAACGGCATGATCATTGCGCAACCCTGCGGAGCGGTTAGCGCCCGGCCGACCGCCATGGCTGCCCAGGGCGCAGACCGTATCATTGCCCGGCCTCCTCCGGTGGCCGGCGGGACCGGCCGGTTTGGGGGGAGGCCGGCCAGCACGCGGGTGGGCGCGAGCGAGTTTCGCCCCACCACCACGATGTCGCGCAGGAGGGTGACTCCGGGATGGCGCCAGCAGAGGAGCCCGCCACAGAGGGTGGCGTCACTCCGTCCGTGATCACCGCCGCCCCCGCACGAGAGGGCGCCCCCACCGCGGCGAAGCTCTGGGGACGCATCCGCCGCCCAGGTATCGGCGGCCTCATCGTCGCTGCGGCGTTGATCGGGGTGCTGGTGGTGATCTGCCGAAGGGTCGGCGACCCCGACTTCTACTGGCACCTGGCGACCGGGCAGTGGATGCTCAGCCACGGGGCACTCCCCTCCCACGACCTCTTCACCTACACGGTGAGCGGCCACTCGTGGGCCGACCAGGAGTGGGGCAGCGAGATCCTCCTCGCCCTCGTCTTCCGCGCCGGCAGCTTCCTCGCCGTCAGCCTCGTCTACACGGCGGTGATCTGGACCGGCATGTGGCTGATCTGGCGGCGTATCGCCCTGGAGCGCACGCCGCCGGTCATCGCCGCCGTCTGCCTCTTGGTCGGAGCGGCGGCGGGCGTCGCAGTCTGGGGGCCGCGGTCGCAGATGATCAGCTTCGCCCTCCTCGGCCTGACCCTCTACTGGATCGAGGCGTACCTACGCGATCGCAGCCACCGCCTCTTCTGGCTGCCGGCCGTGATGGTGATCTGGGCGAACCTGCACGGTGGGTTCGTCTACGGCCTGTTCTTCGTCGGTCTCGCCGCCGTCACCGAATCGGCCCGCTGGGCGTTCACCGGTGAGAAGGCGGAGTCGCGGCGGCGCGCGCTGGGCCTGTGGGTGGTGCTCGGCGCCTCCTTCCTGACGGCACTGATCAACCCGCACACCATCAGCGTCTATCTCATCCCCCTGCACATCCAGTTCAGCTCGGCGCAGCAGGGCTTCATCGCCGAGTGGAAGTCGCCCAACTTCCACTCGCCCGAGGAGTGGGGGCTGGGGCTGATGCTCCTCTTCACCGTCTGGGCAGTGGCCGCGCGGCGGCAGCGCCTCTGGGACGTCTGCGTGGCCACGGCGAGCATCGTCCTCGCCCTCGCCGCAGTGCGCAACGGCGCCATCGCCGTCTGCGCGGTCGTCCCGGTCATCGCCTGGGGACTGGGAGCCGGCTGGGCCGCCAGCACCTGGCAGCCGCGGTTCGCCGCCTACACCGGCCGGCGCCGGCAGGACCTCACCGCCCTGGCGACGTTCGCCCTGATGCTCTCCGTGGCGGTGACCGGTGCCGTCGTCGTGGACACCCTCCAGGGTCAGGCGGCGAGCACCCGGGCCAACTTCCCAGAGGGGGCGGCCAGCTGGCTGGCGGCGCACCCCGATGTGGGCACCCGGATGTTCAACGCCTACGACTGGGGCGGCTACCTCGCCTACCGCTTCTCCCCCTCCAGCAACGGCGACGTCCCTCTGACCGACCGCCGCGTCTTCATCTATGGCGAGGCCACACTGATGGGCAACAACCTGGTGCAGGAGATCAGTGACGTCGAGAACGCGGAGCCAGACTGGCAGCAGATCCTGGCCAGCAACCGGGTGGACTACGTCGTCGAGCGGACCGACTCCTCGCTCACCATGGCGCTCACCGTGGACCCGCAGTGGACCCGCGTCTATGACGACGGCTTCGCCGTCATCTTCGTCAAGAACTAGTCGCGGCAGAGCGGCGGTCGGGACCGGGAATGCCTACCATTCGAGGCCAGATCCGGTTGCTGATACCGGGCCCAGTTCGCAGGGGAGCCACCACATGACGACCAGGGAACACTGGAAGAGCACCCCGGACGACCACGATTTTCCCGCCGCAACGGACTACCTCAGCCTCATCACCGACGAGAGCGCCGCCCGCGACCTGGTGACGAAGCTGAGGGCCGCCCCCCTCACCCACCGCAAGGCCAAGGATCTGCTCCGGGCCAGCGGCCTTCCCCTCCTCCCCGCCGAGAACGCTCACGTCAAGAAGGATCTGGGCAAGGTCGAGAAGGGGTCGTTGCTCTCCCCGGTGCTGCTGGTGCGCGGGGACCTGGGTAAGGACTTCCCTCTGACCATCGCCGACGGCTACCACCGCGTCTGCGCCAGCTACCACCTGGACGAGGACGCCGACGTCCCCTGCCGCCTCGTCTGACCGCGGCATCCCGCGTGGTGCCGGCCTGCAGCGCTCCGGCGGCGCTCCGTCCCCGCGCACCCGGGTTCACGGATGAGTGGGCGCCGCCGTGAGAAACACCCCCCCGGTCGCTCCGAACCGGTCAATGCCCGACCGCATCCTCGGCCTGGCTCAGGGGATGAACGGCTCGAGCCGCGCCACCCTCGTCGCCGACGTCATCGCCGGCGCCACCCTGGCCGCGGTGGCGATTCCCGAGTCGATGGGCTACACCAAGATCGCGGGGATGCCGGTGATCACCGGTATCTACACACTGGCCGTGCCGGCGATCGTCTTCGCCCTCCTGGGCTCGTCGCGCCACCTCGTCGTCGGCGCCGATTCGGCGACCGCCGCCATCATGTTCGCGGCTCTCGTCACGATGGCCAAACCGGCGAGCAAGGAATACGTCGCCCTCGCCGGCATCGTCGCTCTGATGGCGGCGGGATACCTGCTGGTGGCGCGGCTGTTGCGCCTCGGCTTCCTCGCCGACTTCCTGTCGCGCACCGCCCTCATCGGCTTTCTCACCGGTGTCGGCATCCAGGTCGCGCTCACCCAGCTGCCGGGAATGCTGGGCATCCACGCCAGCGGCAGCCTCATCGACCAGCTCACGACGCTGGCACGGCACTCCGGGCAGATCGTCGTGCCTGCCGCCCTCCTGGCAATCGCCGGGGTGGGCGCGCTGCTGCTGATCGAGACCTTCGCCAAGCGCGTCCCGGGCGCCCTCCTGGTCGTCGCCGCCTCCATCGTGCTGACGGCGGTGTTGCGTCTGGACCGGCACGGCGTCGCCATCATCGGCGCGGTGCCGGGAGGGCTGCCACCGATCACCTTCCCCAAGGTCGCCTGGCAGCAGGTTCCCGGACTGGCCGGCGTCGCGGCGTCGATCTTCGTCGTCGTCCTCGCCCAGAGCGCCGCGACAGCCCGCAGCTTTGCCCAGAAGCACGGCGAGGAGCTCAACGAGAACCGTGACCTGGTGGGGCTGGCCGGTGCCAACCTCGTCGCCGGGCTGACCGGCACCTTCTGCGTCAACGGCAGCCCGACCAAGACGGCGGTCGTCGACGCCGCCGGGCAGCGCACCCAACTCTCGCAGCTCGTGGCGGGCGCCATCACCATCGCCGTCCTGGTCGCCGCCACCGGCCTCCTCCACTACCTCCCCGAGGCGACCCTGGCCGCCGTGGTCTTCGTCATCGGCGTCCACCTCATCGACCGCCGCCACCTCGTCGAGCTCTGGCATCTGCGGCGCGACGAGTTCGCCCTCGCCGTCGCCACCGGCCTGATGGTGGTGCTCGTCGGCGTGGAGGCCGGCATCATCCTGGCCGTCGGCCTCTCCGTCCTCGACTTCGTGCGGCGCGCCTACCGGCCGCGTGACACGGTGATCGTCGGCCGCCGCCGACCCCGAGGGCCAGCTCGTCCCGCACCGAGCCCGGCCCGGTCTGGAGACCATGCCCGGCGGCGTCGCCTACCGCTTCGACAGCACCCTGTTCTTCGCCAACGCCGAACACTTCCGCGGCCGGGTCCTCAGCCTGGTGGAGGCGGCCCCCCACCGGGTGTACTGGGTGGCGTTCGACTTCTCGGCAATCGCCGACATCGACTACACCGCCGGGCAGATGCTGCTGACGCTCCTGCACAACCTCGGCCACGGCGCCATCGACGTCCACCTCGCCCACGTCGAGGACATCCGGGACGTCCTCCAGCGCTACGGCGTCCTCGACCTGATCGCCGCCGACCACATCCACCACGGTGTCCGCGAGGCGATCGCCGCCGCCAGCGCCGCGCCCTCCCCGCCACCCTCCTGAGGGGTCCGCCCCACCCCTCCCGAACGTTCCGCGGGCCGGGCAGCGGGTGGCGAACGGACGTGCAACCGGGGGGGCGAGTTAGCGGGTCGTTAACCTTTGGGCAACCCGCCCACAAAACAGCGACCCCTACGCTCGATCCGTGGTCACGAGGTCCGTGGAGCTCACCAACGTGGCCTTCTCCCAGACGGGGGAGGAGGTGGCCGAGGGCGTGGAGGTCCGCGACCTCTTGGTCCGCTTCGGCGACAAGACCCTCCTCTCCGGCATCACCACGACGTTCCGCCCCAACCGGGTCACCGCCATCGTCGGCCCCACCGGCTGCGGCAAGACCACCCTTCTTCGCTCCATCAACCGGATGCACGACCAGACCCAGGGCATGCGCGTCAAGGGGTCCGTGGTCGTCGAGGGGGTCAACATCTACGGCCCGGACGTCAACGTCCGGGAGGTGCGGCGCCGTGTGGGCATGCTCTTCCAGCGCGCCAACCCGTTCCCTCGCAGCATCAGCGAGAACGTCGGCCTGGCGCCGCGCGCCCACGGCATTGTCAGCCGGCGCAACGTGCAGGAGCTGATCGAGCAGCGCCTCACCGAGGTGGGCCTCTGGGCGGCCGTGTCCTCCCGGCTCCATGCGTCGCCCTTCGGCCTGTCGGGGGGCCAGCAGCAGCTGCTCTGCCTGGCCCGGGCGCTGGCGCTGTCGCCCAGCGTGCTCCTCCTCGACGAGCCCACCTCGGCGCTCGACCCGGACAGCACCGAGCGCATCGAGGAACTGATCAAGCGGATCTCGGAACGCATCACGGTTCTGATCGTCACCCACAATCTCGCGCAGGCCAATCGCATCAGCGACGACGTCGTCTTCCTCACCGCGGGAGAGCTCGTCGAGGCGACGTCGGCGAGGACATTCTTTCACGACCCGGCCAACGCCAAGAGCCGGGCCTACGTCAGCGGTCGGATCGGATGAGCACGCGCGGCGTGCCCTCATCTCCCGTCTCAACGCCAACCATCTGAAGGGGAGGTTCATGAACATTCGACGGATCACGGCTGTCAGTACGATGGCGGTTGCGGGTGCGCTGCTGGTGAGCGCCTGTGGCGCGTCCAACTCCAGCACCACCGCCGCCACCGCCACCACGACACCCACGCCCGTGGCGACCGGCAACCCGACCAGCACGGTGACCCTCACCGAGGACGGATCGAGCCTCCTCTCCCCTACCTCGAGGAGCTGGAGACGCCGCTGAACACGGCATACCCCAACATCACCCTGAGCCCTGCCGCCGGCGGTTCGGGCAAGGGTCAGGTGACGCCGAGACGGGCGCCGTCAACATGGGCGGCTCCGACGCCTACCTGAGCAATGGTGCCGAGACCGAAGTATCCGGCATCCTGCACATCCCCCATCGCCGTCTCCGCGCAGGCGGTTCACTACAACCTGCCGGGCATCAGCAACCTCAAGCTGAGCGGCAACATCATCGCCCAGATCTACCAGGGCAGCATCACCAAGTGGAACGACTCGCGATCTCCGCCCTCAACCCGGCTCACCCTGCCCTCGACGACCATCGTCCCGGTGCGCCGTTTGGACCTCGGGACCCTTCATCTTCACCTCGTTCCTCAGCGCCGAACTCCACGTTGTCAGCGGCCCGAACTTCGGCACGACGGTCAGCTGGCCGTCGGTGAGCAATGAGCAGACAGCCAGCGGCAACCCCGCCATGGTGACCACCTGCCAGAGCACCGCGGGCTGCATCGCCTACATCGGCATCAGCGTCGAGGCCGACGGCCATCACTGACGGTCTCGGAGAGCCAACCTGCAGAACCAGGCGCAACTTCGAGTCCCGACGGCGACCAACATCAACGCCGCGGTGGCCGCCGGCGCCACCGACGTGCCCAAGGATCTGCGCCAGTCGCTCATTTACGAGAGCGGCGCCGACTCCTACCCCATCGTCAACTTCGAGTACCTGGTGCTGCACAAGGCCCAGTCGTCGCTGCCGACGGCTCTGGCCATGCGCACCTTCCTCACCTGGGCGATCAGCTCCACCGGAGGCGCGACCGCGGCCAACCTGACCAAGGAGAACTTCGTGGCGCTGCCCACCAGCGTCATCCCCAACGTCACGTTCGATCCACTCCATCTACGTGCCCTGACGACCCCATGATCCTTGTCCGTCGCCGGGCCGGTGGGTCGCCCACCGGTCCGGCCCGGGCCTCCCGGGCTCGGAACACTGAGTTCAGCGCCGGCGACAGGGTCTTCCAGTGGCTGGCCGGCGTGGCGGCGGTGATCCCCGTCGCCGCGCTGGGGCTGATCATCGTGGTCATGGTGCTGCAGGCCATCCCCGCGATCATCTACAGCGGCACCACCTTCTTCACCGGCACCACCTTCACCCTCGGCCACCTCTACGCCAACACCCTCACCACGCACAACGGCGTGTCGGCGCCGCAGGACGCCTCGTACGGGGCGCTCGTCTTTATCGTCGGAACGCTGACCACCTCGGTGATCGCCATCTGTTCTGGCCGCGCCCATCTCGGTGGGTGGTGTGCTCATGCTCACCGAATGGATACCCCAGCGTCTGCAAGGCGTTCTCTCCACCTTCGTTCGAGCCTGCTGGCCGGGCATCCCCAGCGTCGTCTTCGGCCTCTGGGGCATCACCATCTTCGGCCCCTTCGCCGTGGCGCACATCTACCCGGCGATCAGCCAGCTGGGCCGAAT
>CAWEEP010000073.1:0-11796 GCA_963808125.1 Candidatus Dormiibacterota bacterium | reverse complement strand
CAGGCCTCGTCGAGGACGACGATCCGCTTGGTCGATGGGTCACCGGCGAGGACGCCCTGGAACCAGGCGCCAACGCACGCCATCAGGATGGGGAGCGCGGTCGAGCCGTACACGGCCGAGAGATCGAAGCTGACCAGCGGTGCGGCGAGGTCGATGGCCGCCGAGGTCTCGCCGTCGAACATGCCGCAGAGGTCGCCGTCGACCAGACGGCGCAGGTCCAGGGCGACGCTGCGCGAGGCGGCGGCGAGCGCCTCCTGGGTCGTGGAGGCGGTGTCCGCGGCGGTGGAGGAGGGGTGGAGCAGCGCGTCGACGACGCCGCGGAGCGTGGGTGCGATGTCCCACCTCGAGCGTGGGGTGGCGTCGTCGGTAGCAAGCTCCAGTGCGAGGCGCTCCTCGGGGGTGAGCGGGCGGCCCAACGACGCGCCGCACACGGCGGAGAGGATCCGGATCCTCTCCATGAGCCGGGTGTGCAGGTCGCCGGCCAGGCCGAGGTCGAGCGGATTGAGCCGCAGCCCGCCGCCCTCGCCGTCGGGGCGGAGCACCACCGGGGAGACCCCGCAGGCGGCGCAGAGGGCGCCGTTCTCTCCCTTGGGGTCGAGCATCAGTGCCTGCCGCCCGAAGACCAGCTGGCGGTACACGTAGGTCTTCACGAGCGCGCTCTTGCCGAGGCCGAGCTGGCCCAGGACGAGCATATTGGGGTTGGTGAGCAGACCGGCGTTGTACAGCTCCCAGGGGTCGTACGTGAAGGAGCCGCCGTGGAGGTCGCGCCCGATGTAGACGCCCCGCGAGAAGCCGCGTCCCTCGCAGATGCCGGGATACACGGACTGGAGGTGGGCGGTGGTGGCCCGATGGAGGACGGTGCCGGGGCTGCGCCGCGCGGAGAGGGAGGAGAGGGAGGGCATCACCAGATTCCCCGGGCGAGCGGCAGCGTGGCGGCGAAGCCCCGATCGTGCTCGCCGTCCATGCGGCGGAGGTCGAGGGAGGAGAGGGCGGCATGCTCCTCCGCGCTGCCACAGGCCCTCTCCATATCGGCGATGGAGGTGACGCTCACCGTGAGATGGCCGGAGAAGCGGTACTCGCCGTGCCCGTCGGCGAGCTCCCCCTCGCGGCGCTCCACGGCCTCGGCCTGGCGCTCCTTGTCGATCGAGGTGCGGAACCCGTGCCGCTGGCGGAGCTGCTCGTCGGCCAGGTGCTCGGTGCGCTGGGCCTCGAGATCGCGTCGGGCCTGGATCGGGTCGATGGGGACCATGCAGACCGAGACGCTCATCCGGGCGCGGGTCTTGAGCAGGAGCGGCACCAGGAAGCCGGGCCCGACGGGCACCCGGGGCCACTCGCTGACCCAGTACGACGTGTGAAGGGCGGAGTCCGTCTCGTATCCCCTCCACGACGGCCGGGCGAAGAGGGGCCCGCTCGCCGACACCGGCACACCCTCGTGCCCGGGGTGGTGACGGGCGGTGAGACGAAGCTGGTCGGTCGCGCCGGGGTCCCAGGCCTCACGGAGGGTCTGGGCGAGCAGGCGGGGTGGCAGCGCCCCCTCGACATCGATGTCGGCGGCGTGCATCTGGATCTGGAGGGCGTGGAGCTGGCGGCTGAGTACCTCGCCGGCGCCCGTGTCCCCGCCTCCCGCCTGGCGGATCTGCTGGCCCGCGCTGCGCAGGCTGACCTGGAGCGCGACCAGGACCTGGATCTCCTGCGCCTCGGCAACGGGAGCCGCGTCATCGAGGAGGCTGAGGTAGCTGCGCACGATCGGGCTGCGGAGATCGAGAGTGCGTTGCTCGGCGAGGTGGCGAGCCAGCGCATCGGGATCCTCGGCCAGGGTGCGCACGACGACCTGGAGGGCGGAGATCGGGGTGCCGCGGCGGGCCAGGCTGGCCTGTATCGCCCCCCAGGCCCCCATGCGCCGGCCCTTCTCGCCGGAGTCCGCCAGAGCGAACGAAGTGCCGCGGACCCGGAGCACGGCGGTCCAGGTGCCGCGCCGTCTGTCCTTGACCACGCCCAGCTCTCCGCGGGGGACGGGGACGGCGAGGATGGTGCAGTCGCGCAGGACAGGCGGAAAGGCGGGCTGCTCGGCGATCACCCGGGCCTCGCCGCCCCGGGTGGTGCGCAGGACCTGGCCGCGGCGTGACTGCGGCGAGCGCCAGGTGCGCCTCCCGTGGAGGAGGAAGTGCAGGACGGCGGGCAGCCACTCGTCGAGGGCGCGACCCGAGATGGGCATGAACGCGGCGCTGACGGTGAGACCCACCACGAGCAGCAGCGCCAGGAGACCGGCGGCGCTGCCATGGGCGCCGAGGAGGACCACCAGGCCGAGGAAGGCCCCGGTGGCGAGGATCGCGATCTGACCGAGGCGCACGCCGAGCAGGAGGCCGCGCCGGTCGCGCGGGCCGAAGTGGTACCGGATCTCGGTGGTGCCACTCATGCGGGGCTTCCTTCCTGCTGTGGGGTCGTGGGGCGGGGACGGGTGCGGGCGATGGCGGGCCCGGCGTCGGCTGCCTGCGGGGTACCGCCTGCCTCTGACGGGAAGGCGTCGAGTGACGCGGGGGGAGATCCCGCTTCCGGGGTTTTGCCGGGCGACCGGTCCCCGCCTCCCGGCGATGCGCCGGACGCTGCGCCGCCCGAGCCGGAACCACCCTCGGGCTGGCCACCGGCGCCGGCAATCTTCAGCTCGCCCTGTCCCGCCATCCCGCCGGGCCCAGAGCCGGGGGTGGGGGAGGCGGATGAGCCCCCGCTGCTCATGGCGGCACCGGCGCCGACCGCCTCCGAGGTGCCGCCGGATACGGCGGCGGCGCCGGCCCGAGCACCGGTGCGGACGGCGGCGCTGCCGACCCGCTTGCCGATGCCCGAGGCATGGCCGACCATGCCGGCGACCGCGGTCGCCTCGAGCAGGGGGAGAAGGCGGAAGACTGCGAAGGGCGCCAGCGCCGCAAGCAGGAAGATCAGTGTCGCGGCGAGCACGGAGCCCAGGTTTCCGCTGGGGGTGATGGATTGGGTGAGCGCGCTCGCCCCCAGGACCAGAACGAAGGCCATCACGAACTTGCTGATGCAGAGCACGAAGAGCGTCTCGGCGATCCGCTTCAGGGCGTTGTGCGCGCCGGGCCACAGTGAGGTCAGGGCGATCAGGGGGATGAAGGCCGCCACCACGTAGATGGCGGCGTCCCGGGCCAGCAACTCGAGGTAGCAGACCACGGTCGCGCCGATCAGGACCAGGCAGGCCAGCACGGTCAGGAAGTCGCTCCCGAGGTTTGACCCGAGGATGTTCGACCACGCCGCCAGCGATCCCGCCTGCGCGTTGCCACCCACCTCCCATGCGGTGGCCAGGTTGGTCAGAGCCAGGAGCTGGGTCACCAGCCAGATCGCGATGTAGGTGATGAAGATCGCGACCGGGAGCCGCACGCACACCAGGCGCACCATGCCGGCGATGTCGCCGCGGATCACGCCGGACATCACCGACGCGAGGACCACCAGCAGCATCAGCCAGGCGGCGATCACCACCGCGCCGGGCGGGCCGGTACGCCCGCCGGCGGGACCAGTGCCGTAGTAGGCGGAGAGGAACCAGGGAGCGGTGAGGTCGGGATTAGCCGGGTCCACGACGAACAGCCCGATCACGTCGTCGGCCGCCGAGACGGCGCTCCCGGTGATCCAGCCCGCCACCGCGTCGATGGCCGGGCCGAAGATGAGGCTCGTGATGATGCCGCCGCCGCCCGAGTAGTGGGGAGAGGCCGCCGGCAGCGGCGTGACCGCGGGCGCTGTGGTGGACGAGGCGGTGGGTAGCGGCATGAGCGTGGAGCCCCCAGCGGCCGCGGGTGTCGATGGGGCGGGGTCCGCCCGAACCGCCGCCGGCGAGGCCACCACCGCGGTGAGGGCGGCCAGCACCAGGAGAAGTGCGCCAGCCGCCCGCGGGAGGAGTTGGCGCCGCCGCTGCGTCAGTGCCCTCAAGGTTGCGGCCGGCGCGGGCTCGCTCACCCGCTCACCTGGGTGCCGAGGTCATACAGCCACTGGATGAGCGCCGGGGCCGCGCCGATGACGAAGACGCCCAGGAGGGCGCCGAAGACAGTCACCTTGGCCTTGGACGTCTGGTATGGGTTGCCGCTATGGGAGCTGAAGGCCCAGACGGCGGCACCGATGATCAGGGCGACGAGGCAGCAGACCAGGGCTGCCCAGCGCAGCCCGCCCACCAGGCCGAGGATCTGGTCAGAGCCGGGGAGCTGGCTGGGGTCGGGCGATGGGTTGATAAAGCTGGGGTCCGAGCCGGTGCCCGTCGCCGCCAGAAAGGGATGGAGAAGCGGGATCAGCTTGGGGAGGATGAGCATGGTGAGCGGCCTCGTGAGTGGCGGATGGATGCGCCCCATCCCACCAGCGGCCGCGTACGAATCGCGTACGAATCGACCCCGCACCTGCCGGGACGTCGCCGCGTACGCGCCAGACGCCGCGTACGCGATCAGCGCGCTGTGACGCGACCGCGCGTACAGATGCGATGGGTCGGCGCGTGTGCGCGTACAGGCGCGATTCTCGCGCCGCGCTCGCGCGTACAGACGCGTACGCAGCGTTGAGAATTCTCAGGAAACTGTTACAGGGATGACCTCGGGCTGGACCTTGGTCAGGGGCGCGTACGCGACGCCGCGACCGCCTGCTGTTGGCGACGTGCCCGACGCGCAGCTCTCGCCAGCGCGGCGCCTGCCAGTACGAGCCCGCCAGCGATCAGCCGACCCACCGCAGTGGCCCCGCCCCAAGCCGCGGGACACCGGCGTCGACCGCCTGCTGACCGCCTGTCTCGCGGGTCTGCCAACATGGCTGTCGAGACAGTCCTCGCCGATGCGATGAGGCTGCCGTTCGCCGATGCGGAGTTCGATGTGGTTGCGGCGCGGCACATGCTCTACCACGTGGACCGGCCCCTCAAGGCCATCCGCGAGGGATTGCGCGTGCTTCGTGTCGGTGGACGCTTCGTAGCAACGGTGAACGACGCTCACACCACACCACACCTTGTGCGGTTGGTCAACGAGAGTGTCCAAGCGAATGGATTCACGTCGCCCACGCCGCCGAATAGCCGCGTGCACTCGCGCAATCTTCCAAGGTTGGTCGAGACGGTATTCGGCAACGTGAGCGTGCACCGGCACGACAACGCACTCGTATTCGCGACGGCAGAACCTCTCGTGGCCTATGCCGTGGCCCGGCTCTCATTTTACGGCGTTGCCGCGGATGCACCAAACCGACCGCGTGTTATCGGCACCATTGCACGCACCGCAGCCTCTTGGTTCGCCGGCCATTCCACACCCTGGCGCGATCCGAAGAGTTACACAATCTGCGTCGCGACGCGTCGTGCGGAGGACGCGAGGTGACCGTCGCGTTCGAGGTTCGACGCCACCCAACGACGGCAGCCTGAGCCCAAGTATCGGACTCCGCCGAACTCAGGACGCCCCAGAGCCCCAAGGATTCCCGGGGCGGGTCAGTCCGCCGCGGCCGCGTGGGCCCGTGAGCGAATCACCGTGGTCGAGAACCTGGTAGATATCGGGCTCTTCAGGGAGCAGCGGAACATGGGTTCGCCGTCAAGGCGGTGGGAGCTGCGATTCCTTTCCGGGCGATCGGCGGTCTGAGTTGTTGAGGTCATGCGGCCGAGCTGTTCGAAACCGGGATGGAGGAACCGCGTTGCCAAGTAAGCAGTCCGAGGCGGTGAGGAGGCGCTGGGAGGCGGCCCGGCGTGCCATGGTTCAGCCGGGCTTTGAGAGACCGGATGACGAGTTCCTGGGGGGACCTCACTGCGGAGCCCCGCGAGGTCGATTACCTAGAGATCGAGGCAGGTGGGCGCCCCGCGATGTGGGCGATCCCCAAGGGCGCCAGCACCGACCGGGTGCTGGTTTGTATCCATGGGGGAGGGTTCGTGAGCGGCTCGATCTACACGCATCGGAAGATGTTCGGCCACCTAGCAGGGTGCGGAAGTAGCGTCTCTGGGGCTGCCGGCCGGCGATTGTTGGTCCGCGATGGGTGGCCGGGTGTGTCGGCGGCGTATCCGGTCCCACCTCAACGGCTGGCGGCCCGCCCGGATCGCCTCCCGGGCCGTCGCCGCGGCGGTCCTCAGCCGGCCGCCGCGTCGAGCGCCGCTATGCGGATGAGGTTGTAAGCGGCTCCGGTCATCAGGAACCACGCCCGGTTGCGCCGGCAGCCACGGTAGCGGAGCTTCCTGCCGCCCGCCACCGTCTTCATCCAGCCGAAGGGCTCCTCGATCCGCTTGCGCACGCGCAGGCTCACCTCGTGGCCGGGATGTCGGGTGGTGCGCCCGTCGATCGCGCTGCTGCGTCGGTCGCCGATGTTCTGGGCCACGTGCGGCGTCACCCCCAGCTCCCGGCAGCCCGCCACGAAGTCTCGGGTGTCGTACGCCTTGTCAGCTGCCACCGTCCGTCGTCGCAGCGTGGTCGGCAGCGCCCCCAACAGTTCCAGCGCCGTCCTCCGCTCGGCGTGGCCGTCCGCCTGGGTCAAATCCATGCCCACGATCAGGGCCTTGCGATGCTCCATCAGCAGGTGGCCCATGAAGCTCAGCTTGGCCGGCTGGGAGTCGCCCTTGCGCATCATCCGGGCCTCGGGATCGGTGGTCGAGCGGTGGGTCTCATTGGTCCGGCGCTCGCCGTGGAAGTCGCGCTCGGCGTTCCGGCCGCCCCCCGAGGTCGGCGGAGCCGATGAGCTGCCCTCGTCCCGCGGGCGAAAACTCTTGTGGGAGGCCCAGGCCTCGAGCAGCGTGCCGTCGACGCTGAAGTGCTCGCTCGAGATGTAGCGCCGCAGCTTGGCCTGCTTGACCACCTCGGCCAGGAACCGATCGGCGATCTCGGCCTTGAGCAACCGCTCCCGGTTCTTGGTGAAGGTGGTCGGGTCGAAGGCCGGGGCGTCAATGGGCAGATCCAGGAACCACTTGAACAGCAGGTTGTAGGTCAGGTGCTGGCAGAAGGCGCGCTCGCTCCGGATCGAGAACATGGCCATCAGCACCGTCGACTTCAGCAGCGTCTCCGGGGGCACGCTGGGCCGGCCGATGCTCGAGTACATGGCCTCGAAGTCGCCGTCCATCTCCGCCAGGACCGCGTCCACGATGGTCCGGATCCGGCGCAGGGGGTGATCCGCCGGGACCATCGCCTCCGTGCTCACCGTGGTGAGCATCGTCATCTGCAGATCGGGGCTGCCACGCATTCGAGATCTCCTGCTGGGACGACGCGTCCCCGCAAGACTTCTCACATCCGTGTTTAACCCGGCAAGCCCCTCAGGGGGTTCTTCCGCACCCTGCTAGCCAAGGCCTCAGGCGCGCGTGCGGTTCTGGTGAGCTACCGGCTGTTGCCCGAGGGCGGCGGGTACCCGGGGCCAGTGGTCGAGGTGGTGGCCGCGTACCGGTGGTTGCTGGGCCAGGGCATCGCTGCCCGTCACGTCGCGTTTGTTGGCGATTCGACCGGGGGCTGGCTGGCGGTGACGGCGCAATTGAGTGCCCGGAGCCAAGGTGTGCCGCTACCCGCCGCCGCGTCGCTGATATCGCCGGCGGTTGATCTGGAGGTCAGCGGGGATTCGTATGAGACCAACCGCGACAAGGATCCCTTCTTCCAGAAGCAGCTCGTGCAGAGTCTCGTGAGTGGCTTCCTGGGCGAAGCCGGCGATCCCCGGGATCCGATGGCTAACCCGCTGTACGCCGACCTTGCCGGCCTCGGGCCGATCTACATCCAGGTGGGCGGAGATGAGACCCTCCTTGACGACGCGCGCCGGCTCGACGAACGCGCCAGGAAGGCGGGCGTCGAGGTGAGGCTCGACGTCTTCCCCGACATGCTGCACACCTTCCAGATGGCGGCGGGCCGGGCACCCGAAGCCGACGACGCGATCCGTAGGATGGCCAGCTGGATACGGCCCAGGCTCGGCCTCTGAAGACCAGACGCCGGGGCAGTGCCGCCAGGAGCGATGGGTGATGCCAGACCGAGCAACGGAGTTCGTCGAGCTTGCCGAGCCGTTGCGGCGCGAGCTGCTGGCGCACTGCTACCGGATGCTGGGCTCCATCGACGACGCCGAGGACCTGGCGCAGGAAACCTATCTGCGCGCCTGGCGCTCGTATGAAACGCTGGAGGACCGGTCGTCGTTCCGCCCCTGGCTCTACCGCATCGCGACCAATTGCTGCCTGAACGCGCTTCAGCAGCGCGGTCGGCGGGCGCTGCCGTCCGGCCTGGGCGGCCCAGCGAGCGACCCCGACAGCCCGCCCGGGCCGGCCCCGCCCGACGTGGCATGGCTCGAGCCGATCCCGGATGCGCTGGTAACCCGGGGGTCCCTGACCCTGCAGCCATCGTCGCCATGCGGGAGAGCCTGCGGTTGGCGTTCATCGCCAGCCTGCAGTACCTACGGCCCCGGCAGCGCGCCGTGCTCGCACTCCGGGAGGTGCTCGGCTTCTCGGCCACCGAGGTCGCGGCCATGCTCGGGATCTCGGCCGCGGCTGTGAAGAGCACGCTGCAGCGAGCCCGCGCGCGGATCAAGGAGGCGGCCCCGGAACCAGACAGCATCATCGAGCCCACCGAACCGCGGGCCCGAGAACTCCTCGACTGGTATATGAGCGGCTTCGAGCACGCCGACATCGCCGCCTTGGAGAGAGCCCTGCGAGCTGACGCCGCGATAGAGCTGGTCGGTACACCCACGTGGTTCGCCGGCCGCGCCACCTGCCTGCGTTATCTCGCACACGTGACCGGATCACCCGGGGACTGGCTGATGCGCCCTACCGTCGCCAACGGCCAGCCCGCCACGGTGACCTATCATGGGGTCGGCGACGGCACCTATCAGGCCCTCGGAGTGGCCGTCCTCACCGTCACCCCCACCGGAATCACTCGCATGACCGTCTTTGGCGGCGGTCCTGGCCTAGTGGCCAAGTTCGACCTCCCATCCACCACCCTGGACACACGCGATGGCCAGCGCTCAGCGCGCTGTCCGTGACCGGCAGCGCCTGGGTCATTCGGCGTGACCGTCAGGGTGCAGAGACGCAGGAAGGAGTCCAAGGATGATCGCAAGAACCGGAACCACAACCATTGGGCTCTCCGGTCGTTTCCGTGGGTGATTTGACCAACTGTTGAGAGTAGGGACATGAGGCCAGTCGTTCCGTCAACACGCGATTCTTGCCGTGGCCGGCTGGCCACGCCCGCAGCGGAGGCTCCCGGGCCGCCGGCTTAACGGGCTCTCCTGCCAAATCCATGGGAGAGATATAGGCCGCCTGGGCGCTCTGGGCGGCGCCTCACCCTCGGTCGGGATCGCCTACATCCTATTCGCTCTGGTCGTGATCCTGGCCCACTTCTTCGCCGCCAACCCCACGGTGGCGACGACCCTGACCGAAGGCTCGCACATCCTCGCCCAGGCGCTTTTCGCGCCGCTGCTCGCCGTCTGGTCGATCGGGGTCGGCACCGCGATCTCGGCGCGATCCAGCGATGTGCGGATCGCGCAGCAGCTGGGGACGCTGGCCAGCCTGCCGCCGCTCGGGCGACTGCCCTGGTGTCGTTCCAGATTGTGCCCGTGGGCACGTGGACGGCGGTGGGGTTCGGCCTCGGGCTGCTGCTCATCGATATCGCCATGTGGCGGGGGGTCGTGGCCACGTTTGACCGGGAGCGGCTGATTACCGGGTCCCGTGCCGTGAAGACGACGGGCGTGGGCCCCGGCGGACCCCCAGCGGGCACCGTGAGGCGGATTCAGGCACTCAGAGGAGCTGACGATGGCGGAGGCGACACTTAGAGCTTGCGCCGATAGGTGAATGACGCGTTCAGAGGTACTCGGACCGGAGCCCCCGCGGCTTGCCGGAGAGCGCCGCCTTCGACATCGTCACCACCCCCACCCCCCTCCAGGCCCGCGCCCTGACCCTGCTCAACCTCTCCCCGAGCCCCAGGTCCCCACACCCCCTGGTCGGCCACCGGCCCCAACCCGCCCTGCCGGCGAGGCCATCCTACTCACTTTAGTGGCTGATCATCCGGCGTGTTCAGCCTGGGCCAACCGGCGGCGCCGTCCTCAGCTGCGTGGGTCAGTTTGAAGGCGCATTCTTGCCCTCATGGAAGAACGCAGGCCGCCCCGCGATGCGAGATTTGCCGCTCAACGCGCGGAGGCCGTCCGGCTGGGCGGCGGCTGGGTCTATGAGATTGACGGCTCCCAGGTAGATGACCCCGATGGGTGCGTCCCTGCGACCGCGATCAAGGGAGCCTGGCAAATCGGCGCTGACGGCGAGGTTATCGGAGAGTTCAACCCCAACCCGAACCACCGTCCACCGTCGAGCTGACCCACCAGCCCTTCAGGGGCTGACTCGCGTTCGACGACGTGCCCGACGCGCAGCGCGCGCCAGCGCGGCCCGTGCCAGCGCCGCCTGATGGCACGGCTCGCAGCGGCAGCCCCAATTGCGGTACGTCGAGGCGGATCCATGGGGCACCGCCGCGCCGGCAAGTGCCCGACAGCGAGTTTCAGTGCTCTCGTGATAGCGGGCGGTGTTGGCGGCGCGACAGGCGGCGCATCGGCAGCGGGCGTCGTACCGGCTCGAGGTCCCGTGGTCCGCGTTCACCCCCCGCCGGAGCACGAACTCCGGGTCCCCGTATGTCCGTTGGCGGTAGTAGTGGAATTGGCAGAGGCCGAAGGCCTCGACGGGCCGTGAGCAGAGGCTGCATGACCGCGGGGGCTCCGGAACTCGACAGGCGCCGAAGGCGAGCATCAGATGGCGAACGCGCTGGTGGCTCACGCCGTGACGCTCGCCGATCTCCTGCAGGGCGTCGCCGCGGGAGTACTCACGGACCATGAGCGCATTCCGGGCGGTGAGGGCTGCGTCGGAGGCCCAGCCTGCCCCGGCGAGGATGACGGCTCGGATCTCCAGAACCTGGACGATCGTGGTATTGAGTGGCCCCACCAGACCATCGGCCAACCCGTCAGCGTCGTCCGTGGATAGCTGCCTCGCGGCCTGGCCGAGAGAGCGCGTCCGGACCAGCAGGGCCCTGATCCGGCGCTGGGCGGACGGCGGATCCAGCGGGGGCTGGTCAGGTATGGGCCGCTGCATGATCGGTGGCCAGTATTGCCGAGGCGGTCTGGCTGCAGCGTCTGGGTCATGGCCTGCGCCCGAGGCGGCCGAGGCCATGCCCAGGTACAACGCGCCGGATGCCCACTTGGACCCGGTCGCGGCTTCGAGTGCCGTCTCCCGCTCCCACCGCTGCCTCACGAGCAGAGCGCTAGACTGCGAGGATCATGCCTTCCTCTCCTGTTGAGCCGAAGGTCCTCCTGGATGGGCTCGCCATGGTCGAGTCGCCTCGCTGGCACGACGGCCGACTGTGGTTCGCACACTGGGGGGCGGGCGAGATCGTTGCCGTGGACCTCGAGGGCAAGAGCGAGGTCATGTGCCCCGGACCGGAGGGCCTCGGTTGGACGATCGACTGGCTACCTGACGGACGCCTGCTGGTCACTGGCAAACAGCTGCTGTGCGTCGAACCTGATGGCTCAGCGGTCCCATATGCAGATCTCAGTGATGTCGGTGAACTTGGTTGGAACGACATCGTTGTCGACGGGCGCGGCAACGTGTACGTCACCAGCATCGCATTCGACTACCTTGCCGGTAAGCCTCCTGACGCGGGCATCATAGTCTTAGTGACCCCGGATGGCAGGTCCCGCGAGGTGGCTCGGGGGTCTCAAGTTCCCCAACGGCATGGTCGTCACGCCCGACAACTCGACCCTGATCATCGGCAAGTCCTTCGCCGGTGCGAACTCACCGCCTTCGACATCGACGCGGCGGGGAGCCTTTCCAACCGCCGCGTGTGGGCTGAAGGGCTAGGTCCGGATGCCATCTGC
>CAWEEP010000072.1:0-8385 GCA_963808125.1 Candidatus Dormiibacterota bacterium | reverse complement strand
TGCCGTGCCGGGCCTGCTCGCCACCCCCCGCCCACACCGCCAGGTAGCCGAACGAGTACTCGGAGGTGTCGATGCCGAGCCCGGCGCACACGATGTACGCGATCGAACTCTGCCTCCAGCTCGGCCTGCTCCCGGCACAGTCCTGCACGATCTGCGTGGAGGATGGCGTGGCCCAGCTCGTGGGCCAGCGTCTTCACCTGGTGGCTCTGCCCGTTCCGCACCTCGATGCGGATCCGCTGCAGCGCGTGGTTGCACTCGCCGTTCACGCCGTCGGGCAGGTAGTCCTCCTCCACGGTGAACTCCAGGCTGTGGGCGACGTCGCGCAGCTGCGTGTACCAGTCCTTCGGGTCACTGCCCTCGAGACGGCTCACCGGGGGCGCGGCCAGCTCCTCGCCATCCGTTTGGCTGACGTCGAAGACATGGGTTACCCGGAACGCGTGGGGCCTCCCGGCCACCCATCGCTCGTCCCCGGAGTCGCCGTCGACGACCCGGAAGCGCGGGACGACCGGAGCCAGGATGGCGATGCCGTGCTCGCCCTTGCGCACGTGGCGACCCAGCCGGAGCCAGGCGTGGAATCCAGCGATTCGGGTGGCGTGGGGCCGTTGGGCGGCGATCAGGAGGGTGTTGCCCCAGCTGTACCGGTGGAAGCGGCGCTGCACGTCCAGCCAGGCGCGCCAAGCGGTGGAACTGGTGAGGTCCGCAACGCCATCGGCGAGGGTGGCGAGCAACTCGGCTGCGGTGGTGCGCTCCATGGGACGGTCCTCCTGTGGGTGGGGCTGCGATGCGCAGCGACACGGCGGAGGCCGAGCGAGCGGAGGGAGGAGCCGCAGGCTCCAACGCAGTGGTGCCCGGAGCCGAGCAGCGAGGCCGGAGCACGCTGCCCAGCAGAGCAGCGCGCCCGCAGGGAGGGCGATCCGGGATGTGGCCGCATCGGGGGCGCCCCGGGACCTGAAGCGGCGTCTCGGGCGGCAGTGCAGGCTGCCGAGCTTGACCTTCACCCTGGAGGAAGCTGCAGACTGAGCTTGCCGGGAAGATGCCCCGGCACGGAGGAGCCCTGTCAGCGTCGGCATCACCTACCTTGCACCACCTCCCGGAACCGAAGAGGGCGTGCCAGACTGCGTCTTCGCCGTCCCCTTTCACTGAGCCGACCTTCGAGGAGCCATGCAGCACCAGGGCGTTCACTACGACACCGGGACCGTGTTCCGCGGCCCGGGATATGCGATCTCCACGCGCCGGTCCGCGCTCGACATGTCGGTGGTGCGCCGCGAGCTCGAGATCATCCGAGACGACCTTCACGCCAACGCGGTGCGCATCGTGGGCAGTGACGTCGGACCGATGACGGCCGTTGCCGAGATCGCGCTGGGGCTCGGCCTCGAGGTGTGGTTCTCTCCAGCCTTATTCGAGTACTCGCCGGACGAGACCACGGCCCGACTGGTCGCAGCGGCAACGGCTGCGGCACGGCTGGAGACGGCCCATCCGGGGCGCGTGATCTTCGTCGCCGGGAGCGAGCTCACGCTCTTCATGCCGGGGATCCTCGCCGGCAGGAGCGTGACCGACCGCCTGCAACGCCTCAAGGGAGACCCAGCGCAGCTCGGTAATGGCAAGCTCGATGAGTACCTGGCCGCCCTCGTGCCCAGGTTACGCGCCGGGTTTGATGGCCCGCTCACCTACGCCTCACTCACCTTCGAGCAGGTGGACTGGGGGCCCTTCGACTATGTGGGCGTCGACCACTACCGCGAGGCGCGGACCAAGGAGCGCTACGTGGAGATGCTCGAACCGTTCCTGGCGACGGGCCAACCGGTGATCGTCACCGAGTTCGGGATGCGCACCTACCATGGTGCCGAGAGCTCGGGCGCCCTGGGGTTCGGGGTCACCGATACCACACGCCTGGCGCTTCACAGGCTGCCGGTGATCGGGCGTTTCGTCCGGCCCCGGCTGAAGGGCACCTTCCAGCGTGACGAGGCCATGCAGGCCCGCGAGATTGTCGAGACCCTCGACGAGCTCGAACGTTCAGGGGTGGCCGGCGCCCTGCTGTCGACCTTCGTGACACCCGAGGGCTACACCGACGACGATCCCCGCTACGACCTCGACATGGACTCCATGTCCCTCGTGAAGTCCTTGCCCGGCGGTCGTCACGGGACGGTCTACCCGGACGTGCGGTGGGAGCCCAAGCAGTCGTTCTCGGCGGTCGCCGACTTCTACTCCAATCACCAAGAGCCGACGCGGCAGAGCCCCGCCCCGAACTGATCACTGCTCGGGACAGAAGCGGGCGCCGGGCGGCCAACCGCCGACATCCTGGGGTCACGCCGGTCAGCAGTCGAAGACCGACCAGCAGAACTCATTGCGCAACCGCTGATCGTCCACCACGAGTTCGCGAATCGCGTCCAGGAGCTGTTCGCGCTGCCACCGGCACTCAAGCCGACCGGCGCGTTCACCCTCTGGGCCGGGGGTCACCGCCCGTACAGCCTTGATCGCGTAGGCCGCAGCGCCCAGCTCGTGCGCAGCGACATGCGCCACCACTGCCGCCTGGCCGGCAGCATATGCGGCGTGCCGAGAGGGCGCCCTCAACTCTCGTGCCGCAGCCATGGCATGGCCACCCGCCGCTCGGGACTGAGACATCCCGATCTCGCCGAACGCCCATGCCCGAATCTGCTCGATCGCCTCGCGTGGCCGCGAGTCCGAGGGCTGCACTGACTCAAAGACCGTCAGAACGTGCTCCGCGCAGGCGGCAGCCCACAGAGCCAGGAGCCGATGGTCGGAATCCTTAAGCGTCCCCCCATGCCGGATGGTGATGAAGCGGGGGTCGCGATCCTTGGGGAGGATCATGGTCGAACGATGGGGTTCTCCTGCTCCGGTTTAGAGCTTGCGCCAATAGGTGATTGGCGCGTTCATGGACGGCGGGCCGGGCGGCCCTCCCAGTGGTACCGGGTCCAAGCATCGCGAATTAGTCGTCGGGCGATGATCACGGCGTTGGCCGGCTACCACGGAACCGGTCCCTTGTCGTCGAAGAAGCCGCCCGAGGGGCCGTCGTCGTCCAGGGTGGCGAGGCGGACCGCAGCCACGGCGCCCTGCTCAGCGCTGCGGTGGCCCTGGTGGCCGTTGAGGTCGGTGGCGCAGTAGCCGGGGTCGGCGGCATTGACCTTGATGGCGGTGGAGCGCAACTCCTTGGCGTACTCGAGGGTGACGGCGTTGAGGGCGGCCTTGGAGGAGTTGTAGCCGAGCAAGTTGAGGCCCGCGTACGGCGAGGAGGGGTCGGCTGCCAGGGTGAGAGAACCCATGGAGCTGGACTGGTTGACGATGCGAGCGGCGGGCACCTTTCGCAGCAGGCCCAGCATGGCGTTGGTGACCGATACGACGGCGAATACGTTGGTCTCGAAGGTCTCGCGCAGTGCGTCCAGGGGATAGTCGCTGGGCCGGTGGCGGGCTTCTTCGCGTGAGATGCCGGCGTTGTTCACCAGGATGTCGAGCCGCCCGAAGCGCTCTTCGATCTCGGCAGCGGCACGCGCCGCCGACGCGGCATCGCCGACATCGATCTGGATCGGCTGGGCGTCGACGCCTTGCTCACGCAGCCGGGCCACGGCATCCTCGCCGCGCTGGGCGTCACGCGCGCCGACCAGGACGATGATGCCCCGTTCGCCGAGCTGGCGGGCGACCTCGTAGCCGATGCCCTTGTTGGCGCCGGTGATGAGCGCCACTTTGGTTGCAGTACTCACGTTCGGAATCTCCTTCTCCTGCTGGCGCGCCATGTCGGCACCATGAGAGCGATCGTGGAGGTCATCGAGCCGGGAGGGAAATACCCGGCCTGCGACCATCTATACTCGGAGGGTATGGGTGATCTCGAGGTCCGCCACCTCCGCTACTTCACGGCAGTCGCGGAGGAGCTCAACTTCACGGCGGCGGCGAGCCGGCTGGGCATTGCTCAGCCACCACTGTCACGAGCGATTCGCGGCCTGGAAGCCCGCCTGGGCACCCGCCTCCTCGAGCGGACCACCCGTCAGGTGAGGCTCACCCCTGCCGGAGAGGTGCTTCTGTCCCATGCGCGACGGGCGCTCGACGCGGTCGCAGCCGCAGAACGGCGCACGCGCCGCGCGGGTGCGACCGCGCCCAGGCTCCTTGTGGTGACCAAGGCAGGTGGCGACGCCGGCTTGCTTCCCGCGATCCTCGAGGCCTACGCGCAAGAGCCAGATCAGATTCCTGCGGAGGTGGTGTTCAGCGGCATCGGTGAGCAACTTGCGATGCTGTGCGATGGCCGCGCCGACGTGGGCCTGCTCCACGGTCCATGGGACACGGACGACCCGCGCGCCCAGATGCTAGACACGGAGACTTTGCGAACGGAGCCGCTGGTCGCGGTGCTGCCCATCGGACACCGGCTCGCACGCCGCCAGCAGCTCAGCCTCGCCGAGCTATCCGACGAGCCCTTACCTCGCTGGCCTGGCCAGCCGGCCTCAGCGGCGGGTCCCCTGGTGCGAGACAGCGCCCAGCTCCTCGAGGCCGTTGCACTCGGTCAGACGGTGGCTCTGCTCCCGGGATGGGTGCGCCGCCACCGGCGCAGTGACCTGGCCTATGTCCGCGTCAGCGACGCGCCTCTGACCAGTCTGGTCGTTGCTTGGCCGGAGCTGTCGACGTCGCGGGCGGTGGCTGCCTTCATTCGGGCAGCGGTCTCCGTGGCCGATGAGCCCGACGATCGCGGCTCCGAAGGCATACGCTCTTTGGATGTCCTCTTCAGATGATCGAACACCTGTGCCTGCGAAAGCCACCGACTCAACCGAGTCGGTCGCGTCGCTCAGATACGCTATTGGCGCAAGCTCTAAGCACGCAGGTCGCAGGTTCGAGTTCTGCAGGGGGTAGTTCTCCGGCCGAACTGGGGCACAAATCCCGGCGAACGGGGGGCGAGGCGGCCAAGAGCCCACGGAGGCAGCTGAGAAGTGTTCCATACGGGCGGCCGCGTCAGATCCAAGGCACCCAATTGCGCAAGGCCGTGTAACGCCGTCCTCCTAGGTCACGTACGAGTAATGCACCGTGGGGCTCCTCACCACGGATCGCGCCGGGTTCGACTGGGCGCGCAAGGTGTGCTTTCATGGCCCTATGGGCTCGAAGCCACCACTCAGAGCCGACGAATTGATATGTCGAACCGCACGACTCCGTCTGAATCTGATCGTCCAAACGGACGCCGAGGAGCTCTTTCAGGTTCTCGACGATCCTGCCTTGCATCGCTTCACAGGAGGCGCACCCCTGCGGCTCGAGGAGCTGAGGCAGCGCATTGCGACCTGGGACCATCGGCAGTCTCCCGACGGGGACGAGGTCTGGCTGAATTGGACGGTGAGAATGGCAGCTACGGCAGCCGTCGTCGGCTACGTGCAAGCCTCGGTCACAGGCCACGTCGCAGTGATCGCCTACGTCATCGGCAGCGCATACTCCGGCCAAGGCTTCGCGTCCGAGGCTACGCTGGCGATGTGCCGAGTTCTCCGTCAGCGCCTCTTCGTCGAGGAGCTGGTTGCTCATATCCATCCCCTCCATCAGACTTCGCAGCACGTCGCACGTCGCGTCGGGCTGATCTGGACCGGTTTTTCCGATGCGGAGGGCGAAGAGATCTGGAAACTTCGTCTCGCCACCCACCCATGAGGTTAGGCGCTTCTGTATCGCTCAGCCCTTCGACGCCGCGTCGCGGCAGATTGCGCAAATCGGCCCTTTCACGGGCGACCGAGGCAGACGGCGTTCGAACCCGCGTCATCCAGCTGGGAAGGAAGCATTAGGGTGTCGCGCTCGGATTCGGGCCGAAGCTCCATCGGTTGGCTCCCGGGGCCCCAGCGGTTCCGACACGTCATGGTGGTCCGTCTTACCGGGGCGGGCCCACTCGCGACGATCTGCGTCCGACCAGCTACCACAAGCCGCCGCGGCCATCCGTTGTGGCTGCATCACCGTCACGCACAAGGGGGATCGGTCTGCTGACCGGACGTTATGGAGGTGGCCTCCACCGAAGGTGGCGGCCTCGGGTGGAGAGCACCAAAGGGAAAGGAAGCGGCATGGAGGTTCTGCGCAGCGGCCTGGGTCTGCTGGAGTCGCCCCGATGGCATCGGGGGCGGCTCTGGTTCAGCGACTGGACCGCAGGTGAGATCGCCGCCATTGACGATTGTGGTACCAGCGAGCTGATCGTCCGACACAGGTCGCTGCCGCTCTGCTTTGACTTCCTGTCCGACGGGCGGCTCGTGCTGGTCTCCAACCAGCGCTGGGCCTTGCTCACGCTTGAAGACGACGGCAGCCTTGCGCGCTACGCCGACCTGTCCGCGTTGTCGCAGTACGGCTTCAACGACATCGTCGTCGACGGCCGTGGCCTTGCTTATGTCAACAGTGGCAACTTCGACTTCACGGCTGGCCCGCCCAGAGGCGCTACGCAGCCCGGATTGGTCGCCCTTGTCACGCCAGACGGCCGGGCACGCGTCGTCGCCGAGGATCTCTCCTTCCCCAACGGGATGGCCATCGCCCCTGACAACGGTACCCTGGTGGTCGCCAACTCCTACCGGCATCACCTTGTTGGCTTCGACATCGCCATCGACGGCAGCCTCTCGGGCCGACGCGTGTGGGCTGACCTCGGCGAGGAGGCTCCAGATGGCATCTGCATCGACGCCGAAGGCGCCGTCTGGTACGCCGATGTACCTCACCAGCACTGTGTGCGCGTGGCCGAGGGAGGCGAGGTCCTCGCAACCCTCACGCTGGACCGCGGCGGCTTCGCTTGCATGCTCGGTGGGACCGACGCCCCGCACCTATACGTGGCCGCCGCCCGGTGGCCAGGAGCCGCAGCCCTGCGCACGCACGCGGATTGGGACGGGCAAATACTGCGCAGCCCTGTCATGGTCGCCGGAGCCGGTTGGCCGGCGCGCTGACCGCTTCCCCGCTGCGCTGGGAAGCGTGAAAGTCGGGATCAGAGCAGCGACCATCAGCGGTCGCGGCCACCCTCGGCGCGGGAAACCTCTCTGTCCCAACCACTTCCTGACGTGGAAGGCAGCCCCTCCTTTGCAGCATGCATGGCGAGGCAGATGGTGCACCCGAATTCACGGCGTACTCACCAACCGCCTAATCAATAGGCCAGCCGCCTTCTAAGCGCGCAGGTCGCAGGTTCGAAGTCCTGCAGGGGGTAGTGCTCCGACCCCGAACTGAGGCTTCAGATGCAGCGGCCGCGTCCTCTCCGCGAGGCGGGCGCGCTGCCGACATCCACCCGCGCACCCGCGAGGACCGCCTCGTCCGTTCACGCGGCCAGCTGGAAAGCAGTGACAGCACCCTCGTGTGGCCCGGTGTTGGGCCTCTTGTACACACGGGATTGCCGTCCCGGTGGGTTCCCGGGCATGCGAGCCTGTCAATCCCCCAGGGGACGGACCTCGGGCAGCTGCAGGGTCGTCCCGTCGGCCCGGACGATGATCGGTGTCGTATATGGCTGGAGTGTGCCCGGCAAGCCAGGAACAGAGCCCCCGTAGGTGGTGGGCTCCACCACGACGTCTCCGGAATCGGGCCGGGTCAGGACGCTGCCCAGGGCAAGGTGGTCGCTCCAGAGCACCGCTCCGGTGCGCCAGTCGACCAGCCTGTAGATGCCTCCCTGCGTGGAGCTGTTGAACGCCTGCACGGTCAACACCCGACTGTCGTCGTCGGTGAAGGTGACGATGTCGTTGGGAAGAGTGGCCAGCGCGGCTCCGGTGCTGCTGTCGTAGACCGTGAACTGGGCGGTGCTGCCCCAGGTCCCATTGGTGGATCCTTCCGCGATGAGCGTGCCGTCGGCGGAGGCCACTGCTCCCTGTGTGGCTTGGACGTATGGGGGAGGCTGCGGCGAGAACACCACGCTGGCGCCGGTGCCCAGGGTTATGACGTGCAGCGAGCTGACATTTGCCACGAAGCTCTCGCCCACGACGGCGCGATCATCGGGGACGCTGCACGAGAGGACGGTCGGACTGCTCATGGGGCCGTTAGTCCCGAAACGCACGACCCGACGCGAGGCTCCGGTCGCGGGGTCGTCGACGAAGAGGGCTCCTGGCTCGAACGTGGTGCCCTGATCGACGAAGTCAGCGCCGTTCGGCTGGCGGAAGGAGCAGAGGTGGCTGCTGTCGCGAGCCCAGGTTACTTGGCCGGTGGCCCCTGCGAGCATGGGGCCATCAGCCCGTCCAACGACGCTTGCCCCGGACGTCGGTTGGGCGGACGTCACCAGGGCCGTCCCGTCGGGGGACTGGCCGGCGCCGAATGGCTGCGAATCGCTCAGCTGGATGCCGCCCACCTCGGCTCCCTCCCAGTCGTAGGCAACCAGCAGGTGGTCATCGGTGCGATCCCGGAACCAGATCGCCGGATTCTCCGCGGAGGCGACGGTGCTCGGAACCTCGACGACCCACTGATGCTGGACTAACC
>CAWEEP010000071.1:0-90204 GCA_963808125.1 Candidatus Dormiibacterota bacterium | reverse complement strand
ACTGCAGGAACAGGCCGATCACGATGGCGACGACGAGGCTGATGAGGGCGGCGAAAAGCCGCTTCCCCAGTGGCGAGTCGTGGCGCGTCGTCCCGCGTACAGGGTGGCGCTGCCGGTCGCGGTGGCCGTTGCCCCCAGCGCCTGGTACACGACGTACTGCATGCCGTCGGAGCCGAGGATCTGGATCACGGGGAAATGATACCCCGGTGCTCACGCCGAAGGCGAGGAACAGCACCATGCCGACGCCGGGCCTGGCCGCCATCGACTGAGCGCCGATGAGCAGGCAGATCTCGACGACGAACCAGAGGAAGTAGCTGCCCGAGACGCTGTGGCCGTGGCCGTGTTCAGTCCCTGGTATCCGAGGTAGACGCCGCCGACGGCGCAGGCGACGAGCAGGCAGGTGAGCCCGAGGACCTTCTCGGAAAGGCTGATCGCCCCCGCCGAGGCGGCGTCGAACATGCCGGTGTTCTGGCGGTATCCCTGGCCGCCGACGAAGGGGCCGGAGCTGTTGAAGTTGAAGCTCATCGCGGGTCACTCACTCGAGGTGGACGGGATCGGTTGGTTCAAGGGTACGGTACCCAGACGGGCTCAGGCTCACACGAGTTTGCGCCGGGGAACCTGACGGGGAGGTGGCACGAGCCGGTTCCACCCCTGGGCGGAGGGATGAGGGTCCGGGCCGGCCCCCGGCATCCGGGGACCGGCCGGCCCGCCCCGCCTCGCGGGGCCCTCGCGCCCTGGGCTCAGGCGACGGTGACGCCCGGGTTGAGGTAGACGTCCTGGATGGCGTTGAGGAGCTGGATGCCTTCGGCCATGGGGCGCTGGAACGCCTTGCGACCGCTGATCAGCCCGGATGCCGCCGGCCCGCTTGTTGATCACCGCGGTGCGGACCGCCTCCTTGAGGTCGCTGGCGCCGGAGGAGGCCCCGCCCGAGTTGATCAGGCCGGAACGGCCCATGTAGCAGTTGATCAGCTGATAGCGGGTGAGGTCGATGGGGTTGGGGGTGGTCAGCTTCTCGTACACCAGCTTGCTGGTCTTGCCGAACTTGAGGGCGGTGTAGCCGCCGTTGGTCTCCGGGAGCTTCTGCTTGATGATGTCCGCCTGGATGGTCACGCCCAGGTGGTTGGCCTGGCCGGTCAGGTCGGCGGCGACGCCGTAGTCGACGCCGTCCTTGGTGAAGGCCGAGTTCCGCAGGTAGCACCACAGGACGGTGGCCATGCCCAGCTCGTGGGCCTCGGCGAAGGCGACGGCGACCTCCTGGATCTGGCGGGTCGACTCCTCGGAGCCGAAGTAGATGGTGGCTCCGACGGCCGCGGCGCCCAGGTTCCAGGCCTGCTCGACGGTCCCGTACATGATCTGGTCGAACTTGTTCGGGTAGGTGAGCAGCTCGTTGTGGTTGATCTTGCAGATGAAGGGGATCTTGTGGGCCCACTTGCGGGACACCGAGCCCAGCACGCCGAAGGTCGAGGCCACGGCGTTGCAGCCGCCCTCCACGGCGAGCTCGACGATCTTCTCGCCGTCGAAGTAGGCGGGGTTGGGGGCGAACGAGGCGCCCGCCGAGTGCTCGATGCCCTGGTCCACCGGGAGGATGGACATGTAGCCGGTGCCGGCCAGGCGGCCGTGCCCGTACAGGGCGCCCAGGCTCCGCAGGACCTGGACGTTGCGGTCGCTCTGGGACCAGACCCGGTCGATGAAGTCGGGGCCGGGGAGGTGGAGCTGGTCGCGGCTCACGGTCTCGCAGCGGTGCTGCAGAAGGTCCTTGGCCTCCTCGCCGAGCATCTCCTCGAGTTGCGTCAGGGTGGTCGCCGGTGCCGTCGCCATGCTGTTCTCCAAGTGTGGGTGAACCCCGATTCTGGACCATTCGGTGGACCACATGAGGCGGGGATGCGCCTCGGCGGGCCCCCGGAGACGCCTCCCCGGCACCCTCGCCGAGGCGTTTCCGGGGTGGGGAGACGAGGCGGTCGCCGGCCCCCTTTGTCGGGTACCTTAGGCGGGTGGATCTGCTGCGCATCCAGGGCGGTGTGCCCCTCACCGGCGAGGTCAGGATCTCGGGGAGCAAGAACGCCGCGCTCCCCGTCATGGCCGCTGCCCTGCTCACTGACCAGCCCTTCGAGCTGACCAACGTCCCCGACATCGAGGACATCGAGGCCATGGCGGCGATGATCCGGCACCTCGGTGTGGACGTCGAACGGCAGGCGCCCGACCGCTGGCGGATCCACGCCCGGACGGTGCGGTCGATCGAGGTGGGGGCGGAACTCACGCGGCGGATGCGCGGCTCGTTCCTTCTCCTCGGCGCCCTCATCGCCCGGACGGGGGAGGCGGCCATCGCCAAGCCGGGCGGCGACGACATCGGCATGCGGCGGGTGGAGCAGCACCTGGAGGGCCTCCGCCTGATGGGCGCCGAGGTGACCGAGACCTCCACCATGTACGTGGCCCGGGCCGAGCGGCTGCGCGGGGCCCCCATCCGCCTGGACATCCCCACGGTGACGGGCACCGAGAACCTGATGATGGCGGCGGTGCTCGCCGAGGGCATCACCGTCATCAGCAACGCGGCGCGGGAGCCGCACATCTACGACCTGACCCGCTGCCTGGTGGGCATGGGGGCCCACATCAGCGGGGCGGGCACCGGCCTCATCGTCGTCGAGGGCCAGAGCGGCTCCCTCCTCCACGGCACCCACCACCAGGTCACCTCCGACTACGTCGAGGCGGGGACCTACATGGCGGCGGCGGCGGCCACCGGGGGGGCGGTCACCGTCCAGGGGATCCGCGCCACCGACCTGCAGGCGCTGACCAACAAGCTGCGTGCCGCCGGCTGCGCCGTGATTGAGGGCGGCAACCACCTCCAGGTGACCGGCGGCCACCTGCGCGCCGTCGACGTCACCACCTGGCCGTACCCCGGCTTCGCCACCGACCTCCAGCCGCAGTTCGGGGCGCTGATGACCCAGGCGACCGGCATCAGCATCGTCAGCGAGGCGCTGTACGAGAACCGCTTCCGCCATGTCGCCGAGCTGGCCAAGATGGGCGCGAAGATCACCGTCGAGGGGCGCAGCGCCATCATCACCGGCCCGACGCCCCTCCACGGGGCCAGGGTCCAGATCTCCGACATCCGCAGCGGGGCCGCCCTGGTCATCGCCGGTCTCCGCGCCGAGGGGACCACCGAGCTGGAGAACGTCTTCCACCTCGACCGCGGCTACGAGAGCATGGAGGAGAAGCTTCGCTCGCTGGGCGCGGTCATCGAGCGCGTCGGCGCCGGTCCGGACGACACGACCTCGCGGGACCTCTCCGGCGTCATCGGCGACTGAGGACCGTCCGGTCCGGGCCGTCCCTGCCTCAGACGGTGCCGCCCTCTCCTGGGCCGTCCCCCGGATCCGGGTGGGACGGCCACCAGAATCCGCTGCCGATCTGCACCACCAGGGCCGGGACCATGAGCGACCGGACCAGGAAGGTGTCCACCAGGACGCCGAAGGCGACCAGGAATCCCAGTTCGGTCAGCGCCACCAGGGGGAGGACGCCGAGCACGGTGAAGGTGCCGGCCAGCACCAGCCCGGCGGAGGTGATGACCCCTCCGGTGGCGGTGAGTGCCCGCAGCACGCCGCTGACGGTGCCGGCCGAGGCCTCCTGGCGGGCGCGGGCGGCGAGGAAGACGTTGTAGTCGATGCCCAGCGCCACCAGGAAGACGAAGCCCAGCAGGATCACCGAGGAGTTGAGGCCGGCGAAGTGGAAGAGATAGCGGGAGCAGAGCACCGCGACCCCCAGGGAGGCGAGGAAGGACATCACCACCGTCACCACGAGGAGAAGCGGCGCGGCCAGTGAACGCAGCAGGAGCGCCAGCATCAGGAAGACGATGACGAGGACGACGGGGATGACCACCATGCGGTCCCGCGACGCGGCCTGATCGAGGTCCACCTGGGTGGCGGTCACCCCGCCGACCAGCACGGCGCTCCCCACCGAACGCTGCTCGGCGGAACGCAGGTTCTCGACCACGGACTCCGCCTGGCTGCCGGACGGCGAGAACCCGAGCGTGGCGGTGACGATGGCGATGCCGCCCTGGGTCTCGGGCTGGCCCACGGAGAGGATCCCGGGCACCGCTTGGGCCACGGCGGCGGCCCGGGCCGCCAGGCTGACGTTGCGGACGGCGATGACGACGGGGCCGCTGATGCCCGCGGGGAAGGAGTTGTCGATCAGCGCCTGGGCCGCGACCGATCCGGCATGCCCGGTGAACCCGTCGGCGGCGGGAAGGCTGCCCTCATACGCGGACAGCCCGAACGTCATGAGGAAGAGCACGAGCACCACCCCCACCCAGGTGCGCTCGGGGTGGCGCCCGACCGTCTCCGCGACCGCCCGCCAGCTGATCCGGGCCGAGCGTGGGGAACTGCCCAGCCGGGGGACCAGCGGCCAGAAGGCCCGGCGCCCCACGATCACCAGCGCCGCCGGGACGATGGTGAGGGTGGCGACCAGGACGCTCGCGATGCCGATGGCCCCGACGGGGCCGAGGGCGCGGATGTCGTTCTCCTGGGCCAGCAGAAGGGTCAGCAATCCCAGGATCACGGTCCCCGCCGAGGTGAGCAGGGTCGGCGTCACCCGCCGCAGCGCCGTCCGCATCGCCATGGCGGCGCTCTCTGTGTGCCGCAGCTCCTCCCGGTACCGCGCCACCAGCAGCAGCGAGTAGTCGGTGCCGGCGCCGAACATGAGCACGGTGAGGATGCCGACGGTCATGCCGTTGACGACGAAGCCCGATCTCGCCAGGACATAGACGGCCGTCTGGCCGAGGACGCTCGCCAGCCCCACACCGAGCAGAGGGAAGATCCACATGAGGACGCTGCGATACGTCAGCAGCAGCAGCAGGGTGACGATCGACACCGTCGCCAGCAGCAGCGTCCCGTTGATTCCGCTGAAGGCGTTCGCCGTGTCGGCCAGGGCGGACGCCGGTCCCCCGACCCCTTGCTGCAGGCCACCCTGAGCCGCCCCCAGCTCGCTCGCGATGCGGGTCACGTCCGAGCCGACGGTGAGGGCCCCCGTTCTCGACGACAGACCCACCGGGAAGATCAGCCCCGCGCCGTTCGGCGAGAGGGTGGACGTCCCCACCTCGGTCACCCCAGGAAGGTGGAGGTCGGCGATCCGCCGCTGGTCGGCGTCGGCCGCCGCCTCGTCGGCCGCGGTGATCCCCGCCCGCCGGTACAGCACGACCAGCGCCGGCAGAGAGTTCAGGTCAGGGAAACGTTTCTCGTATGCGGCGACCTGGGTGGACGGCGCGCCGGCGGGCACGAAGCTGGACTGGCTGTTCTGCTCCACGCCGGCCAGCCGGCCGGAGATCGGCGCCAGGGCGCCCACCGCCACCAGCCAGACGAGGATGACGACCCACTTTGACAAGCGGTGGGTGGGGATCCGCGCCAGCCATTCCAACACCGCCACGACAACCCCCGGTGATGACCTGTCCGCCCCGGTGATTGTGGCGGCCGTCCAGGTGCGTGTTCAATCTTCCGGCACGCGGTCTGCCCGCACCGGCCGGAAGGGCGACCTCCGCATTGTCCGCGCCATGTCCGCCGACTGCGACTAGCCTGAGTTCCCCGTGGCCGAACCAGCCGGAAACCAGTGGATGAAGCGCTGTCGTCATTTGTATGCTACGGCCTCCAACCAGCCGAACTCGGCTATTCGCCTGTGCAATGGGGAGACATGACCGGCTCACAGCCGGCCGCGCTCGCGCGTGACCGGCACCTCTCGCCCCGACACGGACGGCATCGCCCGTGGCTCGCCGCGCTGACCGCCGCGGTCGGATTGCTGTGCGCCTGCGGGGGCGGCGGAGAAACATTCGGGACTGCGCATCCGAGCACCGCGCGACCCGGCGGGTCGCCCTCAGCGACGGTGCAGCCGACCGCCACCGGGCCCACGGTGGCCAGCAGCTACTGCGCGGCCCAGGACACGCCGATCCCCCACGCATCCGACCTGCTGCAGGGCATTCAGGTGCCGGGTCTCGTCCTCACCCCGGTGCAGCAGGCGTGGCTGGAGATGGGCGCCACCATGGTCCCCGCCTGCTCGGAGATCACCCCTCACGCCCCAACCGTCCAGACCAAGAACCTGAGCAATGGCGCGCTGAGCGACGCCGACCTTGCCACTTGGGTCCAGGAGGACAGTCAGGGTTGGGCGCTCTGGGAGTGGGCTCAGCAGCATGGTCAGGGAGAGTTCCTTGAGTTTCTGCTGCCCCACGGGAGCAACCTCACCGCCTTCGTCATCGATGGCGGGAGCGTGGTGGATAGCACCGCCTGTGAGTACCCGGCGAAAGTCGACGCAGTGGCGGTAACGGCTGCTGAGATGTCTGAGATCACCGGCGGCAA
This sequence comes from Candidatus Dormiibacterota bacterium, assembly GCA_963808125.1. Lineage (GTDB taxonomy): Bacteria > Chloroflexota > Dormibacteria > Aeolococcales > Aeolococcaceae > CAWEEP01. Next base: position 83,875 of record CAWEEP010000071.1, on the reverse strand, counting down.
TGACACTTCCGCGAGTGTGGCGTTTGCACTTGCGTGGACTGGGCCGTGTACGAGCACCTGGACGGCAGCCGACGGAACGGTAACTCACCAGGACTTGGGCGTTGGCCAGGAACTCCGCGAGTTCGAGGTCACCGCAACGACAACCAACGACGCGCTGGGGCAGTACCTGGAGTACGAGGCTGCGGTCGACCAGGGCAACGACCCAACGGTCGATGCCATCTTCCAGGCAGCGGGTATCTGACGTGCTCCGACGGGTCGCGCTAGCGTTGGCTGTCGCGCTGGCTGCACTTGCGCCGTCTATGGGGCTTCCGGTGAACGCTGCAGGCAAAGGTGGTGGCGGGTCATCAACGTGCACCACCACCGCCGGGCTGAACGTCCTGCAGTACGGGGCGCCGCAGGGTGGGGGGATAGACGCCGACGGGTCGCTCACCGTGTATTGCCCGGGCACCGCCGTCGACTCGGGCAACGGCAAGTACACGAGGGGATTCAACTCGGGTGGTGCGGGCACGATTGCCGACGGCACGGCCTGCAGCGTGGACATTGCCTGGGAGCCCGTCCACTGGCTCGGCCAGATCCGTGTGACGCTGCCCGAGGAGGGTGCGGCGTGGGCCGTGCCGATGCAGTTCTGGGCAGGCTCCGTCGGCGCGACCTTCAGCAGCGCCACCCTGGTGGATGGCACGGATGTCGCGCCCGGACCGGCGAGCAGCCCCGCCGCCTGGGGGCCGCCGCCCGCGGGCGATCACCTGGGCGGTGGGCTTGGTGAGGGTCTCGTCTACTACGTCCCGAGCGGTGGGGAGACGGCCTATGCGGCAGTTTCGACGCTGAGCCCGGGAACGTGGACAGGGGCGCCGGCCACTCCGCTGTGCCGTGGCCCGGAACTCGCGGTGGGCATCACGTGGGTGGTCGATGACACCCACGGGGGCGGCAGCAACATCCCGCCTCCGCCGCCGGTGTGGGGCAGCCCGACCGAGCAGGAGGTGCTGGCCATGGCCGGTGCCACCCCGGGACAGATCGAGTCGGACGCCAGCGCCGACTACGTGACCTTCGCACCGAATTGCTTCTGGATCGGCCCCGCGCCCGCCGGACCAGGTGACCTGCCGACGGACATCGTCTCGGTCATGGGAGCCCCGGACAGCAACGGCGTGTCCATCGTCTACTCCTACTACCTCCAGGCGGCACCCTCGGCCGATGTCCACTGGAACTTCGGTGACGGCGTCGAACAGGACGTTGACGCCGGCACATCGGGAAGCTGCGTCTCCCACGTCTACAAGCAGATCAGCGGCGTCGGCAGCGTGCCCGCCGCCGGGCCGACGATCACCGCCTCCCAGGACGTCGTGGTCACCGCCTTCGTCTACTGGTACGGTGGGGACGGGTCCACCAACTACGTGTGCGTGAATCTGGGTGGCGGTTTCGGGGACACGTACCCGAGCCAGGCTGAGGCGCAGGCCAATTGTCAGATCGTCTACCCGGACGCCATCGACGACGGGTCGCTGCCGCCCAAGCCCATCTACCAGGTCAGGTCAATCCCGGTCACATGACCGCGCAGCGGGGCGGCCGGGCGGGGCGCGGACGGGGGGCGCAGGCGACCCTCGAGTTCGCCCTCGTCTTCGGGCTCTTCCTGCTGATGCTGATGGCGGTCCTCGACTCGTGGTTCTGGGTCGTCGAGACCGACGCGGCGGTCTCCGCGGTGGAGCAGGGTGTCGGCGTCGCCCTCGCGGCGTACGGATCACCGCTGAGCACGACGACCGCGGTGCAGGCGGTGTACGGCGACGTGGCGCCGGCGCTGCGACCCGCCATGCCGGGGACGACCGTGGAGGACTGGTACGCGACCGGCTGGCGGTCGGACATCCCCGCCACCCGCTGTCCAACCGCCGACGAGGTGGCCGATCACGAGGGCGTCGGTCACGTCATCGTGTGCGCCACCGACGACGGGGCTGGGCATGTCATCGTCTCCGTCTCCGGCTACGCGAGTTCGATGGTCCCACCGGCCTTCGGGCCGTTCGACTGGCGCGGCGGCGGTCTCCCCGTCAGCGAGGAGGCCGCCGTGGCGTCGGGCACGTACGCGCCATGACGCCGTGCTGGCGACGGCGTCGCGGCGAGGGGGCACAGGCGGCACTGGAGACGGCGCTGGTGATGCCGATCATGTTCGCCCTCACCCTTGGATTTATCGGCATGATGCTGCAGCTCCGCGCCGAATGCGAGTTCCAGAGTGCCGTCAACCTGGCCTCCCAGGCGGCCGTCCAGCCCGCGCTCGGGGATCCGGATGACAGCCTCTCCGACGCCCGGTACGCCTTCTCCCACACCCTGAATCCCTATGGCACGGAGAGCGGATACCTGACCGTGACCCAGCCGCTCACCTGCTCCGGTCCCTATCTGGACGGCGAGGTGAGCGACCACCCCGTTGTCTGCACCGCCGGCGCGGACGTCGACTTCTCCAACTCCGTCGTCGGCGTCGTCTGGTTCTGGAACGTCCACCTCAGCGCGACGGCGCAGGCTCAGCCGCCCGCGTACCGGCGATGCGCCAACCCCTCCGCCGTCGACAACGGGCAGCCCTCGTGCTGAGGCGGAGCCGGCGCCGCGAGTCCCAGCGAGGGCAGACCCTGATCATGTTCGCCATCTCCATGGCCCTCTTCCTCTTCGCCATGTTTGCCGTCGCCGTCGACCTCACCGAGCTGTACGCCGCCCACGTTCGCTTCGCCGACGCGGCCGAGCAGGCGGCGATGGCCGGGGCCGGCCAGGTCGACTACGCCGCGGCCAAGGCTGGGTTCCCGCAGGTCTCCTCCTCGTACCAGGCGGTGTGCACCGCGACCGGCGACAGCGAAACGGGGGTGCCCGGATCGACAGCCTGCCATCTGACTGCCGCCAACGTGGTGGTGGCCACCGTGTCGGCCCCGGTCTCGGTGCCCATCCCCCTCTTCGGCGCCAGCTTCACCGTCGCCGCGACCTACAGTGCCGCCCCGGTGCTGGGGGGTCTGCGGCCGGTGGCGTAGAGTGAGGGACGAGTCCGATGCTTGATCTCGCGAGCGGCGATCACCCAGCGGCACCGCCCCACCGCTCGTGCCCTGGGCCGGCTGGCTGAGCCGTGCTGGGCAAGAAGCTCTCGCTCGATCTCGGCACCGCCAGCCTTCGCGTGGCGGTGCGCGGTGAGGGCCCGGCGTTCGCCGAACCCTCGGTGGTCGCCTTCCACCGTGCCGGCGGCTGCGTGGCCGCCGGGCTCGCCGCCGCCGCCCTGGACGGCGAGCCGGACCTGACGCTGATCCGGCCCATGCGTGACGGGGGGATCGCCGACCGCGACGCCCTGGCGGCGCTTCTCCAACATGCCGTCAACAGGGCCGCCGGCAGGCAGCGCATCTTCCGCCCCGACGTGGTGGTCGCCGTCTCACCGGCCATGAGCGACGACGGCCGCCTGGCCATCCTTGACATCTTCGCCGAACTGGGAACCCGCACCGCCTATCTGATCGATAGCCCGTTCGCGGCGGCGATCGGGGCGGGCCATTCGCTCACCAGCGGGCGGGGGCACCTGGTGGCCGACATCGGCGCCGGCACGGTGGACGTGGCCTGTCTGGCATCGGAGGGGACGGTCGGCGGGCGGACACTCCGCGGCGCTGGGGAGGCCCTCCGGGCCGCGGTCGCACGTCGCCTGGAGGAGAACCACGGGGTGCCCGTCATCGCCTCGGTCGCCGACGACGTCGTCGCGTCGCTCGCCTGCGCCGGGCCGCACGAGGAGCGCCGGATGCTGGTGCCCGCTCCTGACCGTCTGGCGCCCGTCAGCGTCGCCTCAACCGAGATCGCGGACCTTGTGGACGAGCACATCCGGCGAATCGCCGGGGCGACCCAGGAGGTGATCCGAGAGGTTCCGCGCGAGCTGGACGCCGACATCCAGGGAGGCGGCCTCACCCTCTGCGGCGGTGGCGCCAGGCTGGAGGGGCTGGACCGCTACCTGAGCATGCAGATCGGGTGTCCCGTGCGCGTCGCCTCGGATCCGCAGAGCTGCACCATCCGTGGCACGCAGACGGCGGCCGAGAACCTTGATGTGCTCCGCCGGTCGTTCATGTACATCCGATGATCGCGATTGACGCGGTGGTCATGCGAGAGGTGCGAGGTCAGCGGTCCACGAAACCGCGCTCGCGCTGATAACGCACCAAACGCGCTTCCTGTCGCCTCGTCGTGACTGCCCCGATCAGCGGGTCCGTCGTCGAGTTGGTCGGCGCGGCGGCCTGACTATGATCATTGGCGGCCACCCTCGCGCTTATCGCGCGGGCCACCAAACAGAGGGGATCCTGAATGACAACCGTGCTCGTCTACCACGAGATCGACGACAAGGAGCATTGGCTCGGTTCCCCGCGGCGAGAAGAGCTCCTCGCCCCCCTGGGGATCAAGCACCGGACGTTCCTCGACTCCCAGAACGAGCACCGGGCGGCGGTGCTGTTCGAGGTTCCCGACATGGCTGCGTTCCAGTCCATGATGGCGGCCCCGGCGACCGCCGAGGCCATGGCGGGTGACGGCGTTCGAGCCGACACAGTGGTCGTGCTCGTGGAGCACGGCGCGTCAGCGTAAGAATCGGCACCGGCCCTCGCTTGGGCCAGGGAGACTGATCATGTACGGCAGTGTTTCGCGCTGGCGGGTCAAAGACGGCCAGCAGCAGGAGCTCGAGCGCCTCTTCACAGAGATGATGAACGACCTCCCGCCCGGGTCGTGGGGGTGAGCGTCTATCGGTCGGACAGCGATCCGCAGGAGTACTGGATCGCGGGCCGTTGGGAGAGCAAGGACGTCTACAGGGCCAATGCCAACAGGCCGGAGACGGATGCGAACTACCGGCGCTTTCGGGCACTCTTGGAGAGCGATCCCGAGTGGCACGACGGGGAGATCGTATTCACCCAATCCTGATCGCGCGGGCGGAGGCGGCGATGCCGCCTTCGCCCTTCAGGCGGGCTGTCGGGTGGGCTCTGCAGCGACGCCTTCTCAGCGGATACCGTAGCCCTGTATGGACGCGGGCTCTGCGTTCCCGAATGTGGGTGGCACCGCGCATCGCGCCGAGCGTTTCATCTATATCCGCTGAGAGCGGCCCCGATAACAGGCGGGTCTCGAAGGCGGGGAGCTTCCTTGATTGACCAGGGGGCGATCTCTGCCTCACTGGCCTGCCAACGGCGGTGGAGTGCCGCGCCTCGATCAGTCGATGGCTGATCAACTCCGCGACCAATGCTCCGCGCATCTCCAGCATGTCGAGCACGAAGACGAGCCCGCACCTGCCCGCCACGAGCATCCCGCCCAGCACGGCCATCCCCTGCACCGCGGCGATGAAGAACTCCGCCAGCAGGCGCAGGGCGACGAACACCAGATACCGGCCAGCGGTTAAAGGCGCCTCCGACGCGCATCCGCCGGGTGGCGGGCTCACGCGTCGTTCAGAGCCCGCTTGCGGAGCTTGATCCTCGTGTCTGCGCTGAGGATGCGCTTGCGGATGCGGTACCCCTTGGGGGTGACCTCGACGAGCTCGTCGTCGCCGATGAAATCGAGGCTCTCCTCCAGGGACATCTGCCGCGGCGGCGTCAGCTTGACCGTGAAGTCCTCGGTGGAGGAGCGGATGTTGGTCTTCTGCTTCTGCTTGGTGACGTTGACATGGATGTCGCCAGGGCGCCGGTTGAGCCCGACCACCATGCCCTCGTACACGGCGGTGCCGGGACCGATGAAGGGCTGGCCGCGCTCCTGCAGGCCGAGCAGCCCGTATGCCACCGCCGTGCCGGTCTGGCTTGCCGTGACCACGCCGTTGCGCGTCGTCGCCGGGAGCTGGCGCCAGGGTTCCCATCCCACCACGCGCGAGGCCATGACGCCGGTGCCGCGCGTGAGGGTGAGGATCTGGCTGCGCACCCCGATGAGGGCGCGCGTCGGGGCGCGGAAGGTGAGCCGGGCGCCGCGGCCGGCGTCGGTGCGCATCTCGTGCAGCATCGCGCCGCGGGCACCGAGGGTCTCGGTGACGACGCCCGCGGCCTCCGTGTCGCAGTCGATGACGCACTCCTCGACCGGCTCGTGGCGGTGCCCCTCGATCTCGCGGGTGATGACGGCGGGACGGGACACCTCGAACTCGTACCCCTCGCGGCGCATGGTCTCGACAAGGATGGCCAGGTGCAATTCGCCGCGACCGCTGACGTTGAACACATCGGCGGTGAGCCCGTCCTCGACGCGCAGGGCGACATTGGTCAGCAGCTCGCGCTCGAGACGGGCGCGCAGCTGTCGAGACGTGCTGCTCAGCACCGCCTCGCGTCCCGCGAAGGGCGACTGGTTGACGGAGAACTGCATCTGCAGGGTCGGTTCACCGACGGAGAGCCTCGGCAGGGGCTCCGGGCTCTCGGGGTCGGCGATGGTGTCGCCGATGGCGACGTCGGGGAGACCGGTGAGATAGACGATGTCGCCCGCCGATGCCTCCTGTACCGGAAGACGCTGGAGCGCCTCGACGGAGAGGACGGCGCCGATCCTCTGCCGCGGTCCCGGCCCCTGTGCCGTGCAGCAGACGACGGTGTCGCCGGGGGAAAGCCGCCCGCGCGCGATCCGTCCCATCGCCAGGCGCCCGCTCCAATTGTCGTGGTCGAGGTTGCTGACCATGAGCTGCAGCGGGCCGTCCGGGTCGCCCTCCGGCGGGGGGATGTGGGAGACGATGGCGTCGAGGAGCGGTTCGACGGTGGTCCCGGGATGGCGCAGGTCGATGGTGGCGGTGCCCTCGCGGGCGTTGGTGTAGACGACGGGGCAGTCGAGCTGCTCGGGATCGCGCGCGAGCTCGAGGAGAAGGTCGTGCGTCGCCTCCACCGTCTCCGCCGGCCGGGCGTTGACGCGGTCGATCTTGTTGATGACGATGATCGGCCGCAGCCCGAGCAGCAGGGCCTGGCGGAGGACGACCCGCGTCTGCGGCATCGGTCCGTCCACGGCGTCGACGAGGAGCAGGCAGCCCTCGGCCATGCCGAGGACCCGCTCCACCTCGCCGCCGAAGTCGGCGTGCCCTGGGGTGTCGATGATGTTGAGCTTGACCCCGTGGTAGCGGATGGAGGTGGCCTTGCTGAGGATGGTGATGCCCTTCTCACGCTCCAGCTCGTTGGAGTTGAGGATGAGCTCGCCCACCTGCTCATGGGCACCGAAGACCCGGGACTGCTTGAGCAGCGCGTCGACCAGTGTCGTCTTGCCGTGATCGACGTGGGCGATGATTGCGACGTTGCGCAGGTCGGGCCGGGACGGGGTGGGGGAGGATGGCATCGCGCTCATGATCGCGGAGCGGAGCATCCGGGTGGCGGCGCGAGGGCGTCCGGACCGGTGCCGCAGGCCGCGTCAGCGGTCCGAGGTCGGGGCGCGACACGGCGGACGTCGAGATCAGTGATGTGTCCATCATCCACCATCCGGCGGATCTTGGGCATCCCGCCTAAGCCAATGGCGTGCCAAACCATGATATGGGCACGGTTCGTGACTGCAGTGAGTTGTCGCGCTGCGCCCCTTGTGCGGTCAAGCCGGAAATGAGAGTCGCGTTGGCAGTCGTGATGTACGCGAGTCACAATACTGTCCTGCCGCACGGTGGGGACTCCCCTCTGATCCTCACCTCGGCCCAGGAGAGAGACAGACCATGCGCATCGAGTACGACCCCAAGGCCGACACCGTGTACGTCAAGCTTCGCGAAGGCGCGGAGGTCTACGGCGAGGACATCGATCTCCAACCGCGGTATTGACTACGACGCCGAGGACCGCCCGGTGGGTGTGGAGTTCCTCAACGTGAGCGGCGGCGTGGACGTCGACGACCTCCCCGAGCAGCAGGAGCTCGCCCGCCTCCTCGCCGCGCGCCACATCCGCGTCCTCAACTAGCCTCCCCGGCCGCCGCGGGGCGGTCGCGGCGCCCTCAGACGGAGTACTCGATCCCCGCCAGCACGTCCTCGACGCGGATCCGGTCCATCAGGGGCGGGTCGACCCAATCCCGGTGGCGCCCGGTGGGGCGCACCGCCTGGACGACCCGGTGCTCCGCGCCGTACGGGCCGCGGCGGCGTCCGTCCGTGGGTCCGAAGAGGCCGACCGTCGGCGTCCCCACGCCGGCGGCGAGATGGAGCAGCGGGGAGTCGCCGCTGACCACGAGGTCGCAGAGGCGGAAGAGGGCGGCGACGGCGGCGGTGTCCATCTGACCGGTGACGTCGGCGTGGGGGACGGACATGTCGGCGGCGGCGGCGTGAACCGTCTCCTGGTCGTCGGCGGCCCCGACGAAGATGACCCCGGCTCCGTGGCGCGCCCCGAGCTGGTTGGCGAGGTGGGCCCAGCGCTCCGGGTCCCAGGCCGTGAGGGTCGGATCCAGGCCGCTGACGTCGCTGTGCCCACACCCGGGAGCCATGGCCACGATCAGGCGGCCGTCGGCGATGCCGGTGCTGTGGAGTTGGATGAGCGCCTGCTGGCCGGCCACCGGGCCGGGTTCGAAACGCGGCAGGTGACGTTCGGCGTGGATACCGGCGAGGCGGGCGAGGCGGAGCCACGTCGCCGCCCGGTTCTCGTCCCGCTGGGCGCGGAGGCGCCCGCTGAGGAGGACCGTGGAAGACCGCCGCCCGGGCCGAAACGGCGCGGCACCCCGGCCAGGTAGGCGAGGAAGCGTGCTCGTCGGGGTCGTGCCGCAGACGAAGACGACATCGAAGCGGCGGTGGCGCAGATGCGCCCAGGCGACGAACCAGGCGACGAGGGGCCCCTCCGGGTCGAGCCCGCGCAGCGGCAGCACCTCCTGGACCTCGTCGAGACCGCGGGCGACCCGCGCCGCGTTCGGGGGAGCAGGCCAGGGTGATGCGCGCCTCGGGGAGGCCGGCGGCCAGCGTCCGGATGAGCGGCGATGCCTGAAGGGTCTCCACTTGGCGGCCGGGGACCATGATCAGCACGTTCATCGGCCCAAGCCTACGACACCTGGCGCTACGCGATTGGGCCGCTGATCGGCGCTCCGGGCCCCGTCGACGCTCTCCTGAGCCGCCGGCGGTGCGAACATGGGGCGGTATGGCTTCTCTCGCCGGACGCGACCTGATCTCGATCGCCGATCTCACCAGGGAGGAGTTCGTCGGCGTGCTCGACCTGGCCGACCGCCTGAAGGCCGGCACGCCATCGGGAGAGCCTCTCGCCGGCATGAACCTGGCGATGATCTTCCAGCGTCCGAGCAACCGGACCCGGGTCTCCATGGAGGTGGCCATCCGCCGTCTCGGGGGCAACCCCATCCCGCTGTTCAATGCCGAGATCCAGATTGGGGAGCGGGAGTTCGACGGCCGACATCAGCCGCATCCTCGACCGCTACGTGGACGGCATCGTGGCCCGGCTCGTCTTCCACCGCGACCTGGTCGCACTCGCCGAGGCGGCTCGCGGCCCCGTCGTCAACGCCATGACCGACGCCGAGCACCCCTGCCAGATCCTCGCCGACTGCCTCACCGTGCGCGAGCTGCTGGGCCGGCTGGAAGGGGCTCGCGTCTGCTATGTCGGCGACGGCAACAACGTCTGCACCTCCTGGATCTACGCGGCCGCGCTGCTGGGCATCGACCTTCGCATCGTCGGCCCGCCCGGCTACGAGCCGCCCCGCCACGTGATGGAGGCGGCCGGGGCGCTCGGCGGCGGCAGGGCGACGGTCACGCACACCTATACCCCGGCCGACGGGCTGGCCGACGCCGAGATCATCTACACGGACGTCTGGACGAGCATGGGCCAGGAGGCGGAGCAGCAGAGGCGGCGCACCGACTTCGCCCATCTCCAGGTCAACGACGCGCTGCTCAGGCTGGCCGCGCCCGGCGCCCGGGTGATGCACTGCCTGCCCGCCCACCGCGGCGAGGAGATCACCAACTCGGTGCTGGACGGCCCCCAGTCGGTGGTCTTCGACCAGGCCGAGAACCGCATGTGGGCGCAGGAGGCGCTGCTGGCGCTGGTCTTCGCCAAGGGGAGCCCGGCCAGCGCCGCCGCCGCGCCCGGGGCGCCGCGACCGTGAGCACGATCCTCCACGACGCCTCGATCTTCCTGCGCGGCGTCGGCTGGCGGGACGTCGCCGACATCCTCCTCGTCGCCGTCCTCCTCTACCAGCTCTTCAAGCTCATCCGCGGAACGCAGGCCGTACAGTTGCTGGTCGGTCTCGGCGTCCTGCTCGTCGTCGGCCTCCTCGCCGAGGTCTTCCAGCTCCGCCTGCTGCAGTTCATCTTCGCCAACGCCGGGCAGGCGATTCTCATCGGCGTCATCGTTCTCTTCCAGCCCGAGCTGCGCCGGGCCCTGGACCGCGTCGGCCGTCTGGGGACGGTGGGCTGGACGGCCAGCCGCCATCCCAGCGTGCCCATCGCCCATGTCATCGACGAGGTCATCCGCGCCGCCGGCAGTCTCAGCGAGTTCGCGTGTCGGTGCCCTCATCGTCTTCCAGCGGGAGACCGGCCTGGAGAACGTCGCCCTGAGCGGCGTCCGCATCAACGGCGAGGTCACCGCAGAGATGCTGACCACGCTGTTCTTCGAGGGCTCGCCGCTCCACGACGGCGCCGTCATCATCCACGAGGGCCGGCTGGAGGCCGCGGGCTGCGTGCTGCCCCTCGCCGACGCCCTCCCCGGCGCGGGCCGCATGGGCACGCGCCACCGGGCCGCCCTGGGGCTCACCTTCCAGTCCGACGCGGTCGTCCTCATCATCAGTGAGGAGACCGGCTTCATCAGCCTCACCTACGGCGGCAAGCTCTACCGCGGCCTCGCCACCGCCAAGCTGACGGAGATGCTCACCAACCTCCTGCACCGGCCCGGCGTGCCCCGCCCCGGTGCCGCCATCCGGCCGCTGGTGCGCAGCGGCGCCGCGCTGCGCTCACTGGGCCGGCGGAGTCCGTGATGCCAGGCTTCATCGCGCGCAACTGGCGCCTCAAGGTGCTGGCCACCGTCATCGCCGTGGTGAGCTGGGCCGGCGTCGTGTACGCCGGCAACCCCCCGGGCGTCAAGGCGGTGACCGTGGCGGTGCCGCAGGACTCGATCGTGGACCCGCTGCCCAGCCCCTACGTCCTCGTCGCCGCCATCCCCGACATCACCGTGGACATCGCCGGGACGCAGGATCATCTCAACAGTTACAGCGGGCGCAGTCTCCAGGTGAGGGTCGACTACGCCGCCATCCGGCAGGTTGGGTTCGTGAACCTGCCGTTGACTGTGACCAACACCGATCCCAACTGCGAGATCGACCACGCGCCCACCCAGGTCACCGCCGACGTCGACAAGACCGGCGCCTCCACGGCCAGCGTGCAGCTCGTCATCAGTCACGATCCGCCACCGGGATTCACCGTCAGCACGGAGACGGTGACGCCGGGAACGGTCACCATCACGGGGCCCGAGCACGAGTTCTCCGGGATCCAGGTGCGGGCCACGGTCAACCTCAGCGACCAGCGAGCCAACTACAGCGCCAGCGTCAACCTCATCCCCTACGACAGCCAGGGTCACCAGATCACCGACGTCAACATCAGCCCCTCCAGCGCCGACGTCGAGATCACCGTGAACTCCGTCTCCACCGAGCGCACCAGCGCCGTCACCCTGGGGATGATCCGTGGCCAGCCGGCCAGCGGCTACGAGATCGCCTCCATCAGCATCAGCCCCCTGGTGGTGACCCTGAGCGGGTCCCAGGTGACCCTCAACGACCCGGACCTCGACGCCGTGGTCACCGACGCCATCGACGTCACCGGGCTGACGGGGACGCGGACCTTCACCGTCGGCATCGTCGTGCCCGACGGTGTGACCGCCGATCCGACCACCGTCCTGGTGACGGTTACAATCGTGGCCCTGCCGCTGCCCTCGCCCACCCCGACCCCGTCGGCGGCGCCGTAGGGGGGATGATCCGGCGAGCGGCGGGCGTCGCGACACGTAACCTTGGGCCGGCCTGGGACGTTGGCCAGGGTGTCGACCGCCCTGCGTCCGTGGAGGAGGCCACCGTCTGATGTGCGGCATCATCGGCTACACGGGAGGGCGGCCGGCCGCCCCGGTGCTGCTCGACAGCCTGCGCCGGCTCGAGTACCGCGGCTACGACTCGGCGGGCATCGCCGTCCTTGACGGCCTCAACGGCGGGCGTCATTACGGTGGTCAAGAGCGACCACCGGGTCGAGGACCTGGCGGCGCGCGTCGAGCACGACGGCGTGCCGGTGGGGACGACTGGGATCGGCCACACACGCTGGGCCACCCATGGCCGCCCCACCGTGGTCAACGCCCATCCCCACCAGGACTGCACCGGCCGGATCCAGCTGATCCACAACGGCATCATCGAAAACCACCGCGAGCTCCGTGCCGAGCTCGTCGGCCGCGGCCACCGCATGGCCAGCGAGACCGACACCGAGGTCATCGCCCACCTCATCGAGGACGCCTACGCCGGCGACCTGGCCGAGGCGACCCGGGTGGCGATGCGCCGGGTTCGCGGCGCCTACGCCCTGGTGGTCATCTCCGCCGACGAGCCCGGCAGCGTCGTCGGCGCCCGGGAGCACGCTCCCCTGGTCGTCGGGGTCGGCGTGGGCGAGGTCTTCATCGCCAGCGACATCACCGCCCTCATCCCCTACACCAAGGAGATCACCCTGCTCGGCGAGGGCGAGGTGGTGGCGGCGACGGCCACCAGCCTGGTCGTCACCGACCTCGACGGCGTGCGGGTGACACCGCGGACCATCACCGTCGACTGGGACGTGGAGCAGGCGCAAAAGGGCGGCTACCCCCACTTCATGATCAAGGAGATCAACGAACAGCCGGAGGCGGTGGAGAACGCCCTGCGCGGCCGGCTGGACGCGGCTGGCCACGCGACGCTCACCGACCTGCTCAGTGACGCGACGGTGGCGCAGCTGCGCGACGTGCAGGTCGTGGGTTGCGGCTCCGCCTGGATCGCCGGCCTCTACACCGCCTACGCGATCCGCAAGCTCGCCCGCATCCCCTGCTCGGTCGAGATGGCCAGCGAGTTCCGCTACGGCGACCCCCTGGTGGACGCCGGGACCCTGGTCATCGCCATCTCCCAGTCCGGCGAGACGGCCGACACCCTGGCCGCGGTCCGCGAGGCCCGCCGCCGCGGCGCCTCCGTCCTGGCGGTGACCAACGTCGCCGGCAGCGCCCTGTCCCTGGAGGCGGACCACACCCTCTTCATGCAGTCGGGACCGGAGATCTGCGTCCTCGCCACCAAGACCCTGCTGGCCCAGCTGGCCTGCGGCCTGCTCGTCGCGCTGCGCCTCGGCGAGGCCAGGGGGACGCTGACCAGGGAGGCGCACGAGGCCCTGGGGATGGAGCTGCGGGAGGTCCCCGGGCGGATCAGGCGCTGCCTGGACCTCGAGCCCCAGCTGGCGGAGATGGCCCACCGCTACGCCCTCGCCCACAACGCCCTGTACATCGCCCGCGGCTTCAACGTGGTGACCGCCTACGAGGGCGCCCTCAAGCTCAAGGAGGTGTCCTACATCCACGCCGAGGGCTATGCCGCCGGCGAGCTGAAGCACGGCCCCATCGCCCTGCTCGACCCCGAGGTCCCGGTGGTGGCGGTGGCGACCCGCTCCGCCACGCTGGCCAAGACGATCTCCAACATCGAGGAGGTCCGCTCCCGCGCCGCTCCCGTCATCGCCCTCGTCACCGAGGGCGACACCGACGTCCCCGACGACCTCGCCGAGGACATCGTCCGGGTCCCCGCCTGCAGCGAGATCGTCTCCCCGCTCGTCAACGTCATCCCCTTCCAGCTGTTCGCCTACCACGTCGGCATCGAGCGCGGCTGCGACGTGGACCGGCCGCGCAACCTCGCCAAGTCCGTGACGGTGGAGTAGGTCGGCCGCATGAGCACGCCGGGAGTGAGCGGGATGGACGCCGGCGGCCCCGGCGACCAGGGCCTGGCGCTGGGCGTCGACATCACCTCGATCAGCCGCATCGAGGGGGCGCTGCGGCGTCACCCGCGGTTCGCCGAGAAGATCTTCACCGAAGCGGAGCGACGTCGCTGCGGCACCAGGGCGGAGCGCTTCGCCTCGCGCTGGGCGGCCAAGGAGGCGGTGATGAAGCTCCACGGTCAGCTCGGCCTGCGCATCCCCGCCTATCACGCCATCGAGGTGGTGAACCGCCGCGGCGGCGCGCCGATCATCCGCATCGACGGGCGCGACACCGGCATCGCCGTCTCCCTCACCCACGACGCCGGGGTGGCCATCGCCGTCGCCGCCCTGCCGGCGCTCGGTCCCCACGGGGCCCCGGCGCTCCCGCCCCCCCGCGAGCTGCACCTTCCCGACCGTCCCGACGACGCCCACAAGGGGACGTTCGGCCTGGTGGTGGTCGTCGCCGGGGCGATGGGAACGGCCGGTGCGGCGGTTCTCGCCGCGCGCGGCGCCGCCCGCGCCGGCGCCGGGCTGGTCCGCCTCTGCGTTCCCGCCGGCCTCTACGCGGCCGTCGCCGGCCAGTGCCTGGAGGTGATGGTGCATCCCCTGGGCGTGCCCTGGGCGGCCGGGCTCGACCCCGCCCTCATGGAGACCCTGGCCGAGGAGCACCTGGCGACGGCGTCGGCCATCGTGCTGGGGCCCGGCCTGGGACGGGCGGAGGACACCGAGACGGCGCTCCTCCAACTGCTGCGCCTGGTCACCGCGCCGGCCGTGGTGGACGCCGACGCCCTCAACATCGCCGCTGCCCGGGGCTTCGACTGGAGGACGTGCCCTCAGCCGGCGCTCCTCACCCCCCACCCCGCCGAGATGGGGCGGCTGGCCGCGATCTCCACGGCCGAGGTGCAGGCGGGCCGGGTCGAGGTGGCCCGCCAGTTCGCCGCGGAGAACTCCGTCACCGTCGTGCTCAAGGGCAGCGAGACGGTGGTGGCGGCCAGTGACGGCCGGGTCTTCGTCGACGGCCACCGCACCGTGGCCCTGGCCACAGGCGGCACCGGCGACGTGCTGAGCGGGGTCTGCGGGGCCATGCTCGCCGCCGGGCTGGAGCCCTTCGACGCCGCCGTCGCCGCGGTCACCGTCCACGCCGAGGCGGGATGCCTGGCCCAGGCGTGGCGCGGCCGGGCCGGGGCCCTGGCCGGCGATGTCGTCGAGATGCTCCCGGCCGCCCAGGAGCGCCTCCGACGTGCCCTCGAGCGCCGCACCGCCCGGTGACCGCAGGGGTGCCCGCGTGACGCCGGAGAGGCCCGCGCCGAGGCCGGCGGCGGTGAGCGAGGGGCAGATGCGCTGGGCCGAGGTGGACCCGTCGGCGATCCGCGACAATGCCGCCGCCATCCGCGGTGCGCTGGGCGGCGGCGTCGCGCTGATGGCGATGGTCAAGGCCGGTGCCTACGGCCACGGGGCCGTCGTCGCCGCCGCGGCCGCCTGTGCCGGCGGCGCCACGTGGCTCGGCGTCAGCTCACCCACGAGGCCCTCGAACTCGCCGCGGAGGGGCTGGACGCCGAGATCCTCACCGTCGGCTGGACCCACCCCGGCCGCCTCGCCGAGCTGATCGACGCCGGTGTTCACCTCACCGTGTGGGAGCCGGAGCAGGTGGCCGCCGCCGCCACGGCCGCGGGTCGGCGGCCGGCACGGCTCCACCTCAAGATCGATTCCGGCATGGGTCGGCTCGGTTCCGCGCCGGGTGCGGTGCCGGACCTGCTGCGCGCCGTCGAGCGGGCCGGCCGCCGGGTGGAGCCGGTGGGCGCCTTCACCCATTTCGCGGACGCCGACGCCGCCACCACGGACCACACCCTGGGGCAGGACCGCGTCTTCCTCGGGGCCGTCGAGCCCCTGCGCGAGCGGTGGCCCGGCCTGCTGCTCCACGCCGCCAACAGCGCCGCCACCCTGCGGCTCCCGCAGACCCGGCACGATCTGGTGCGCTGCGGCATCGCCCTCTACGGCTACCCCCCGGAGATGGCCGGGGCAACCCTGACACTCCGACCTGCGATGGCGTTCAAGGCGCTGGTGACCCAGGTGAAGACGGTGCTGCCCGGCCAGAGCGTCGGCTACGGGCGGACCTGGGCGGCGCAGCGGGAGACCCGCGTCGCCACGGTGGCCGCGGGCTATGCCGACGGGGTCCACCGCGCGCAGTCGAACCGGGGGACGGTGCTGATCGGGGGCCGCCGCTGTCCCGTCATCGGCCGCATCAGCATGGACCACCTGACCGCGGACGTCTCCGCCGTCGACGCCGTCCGCCCGGCCGACGAGGCGGTCCTCTTCGGCCGCCAGGGCACCGCGTGGCTCGGCGCCGACGAGGTCGCCGCCGCCGGCGGCACGATCAGCTACGAGATCCTCTGCTCGGTGTCCAGCCGCGTGCCGCGGTTCCAGGTCGCCGTGGCGCCACCGGCTCCATCCGGCGCGACCCTGCTCCCCTCCGCGGGCTGAGCCTGCCGGTCAGCCGGCCGGCCGACGCGTCAGTTCGGCGGCCCGTAGATGAAGCCGAGCATGGGGCCGCTGTCACTGACGATGCGGTAGTCGACCCGGTCGTAGCCGCCGGGCGCTTTGACCAGTTCATCTCCGACACCTCGTAGAACCCGGAGGGGACCAGGACCGCCCCGGCGGGGAGATGGATGACCGCGCTGCCGTTGGTGTCCACAACCGGCTGCAGCCCCACCGCCTCCACGTAGCCGACATGGCCGTCGCCGTACGCCCCGCCTTGGTACGCTCCCCAGACGGCGACGGCACCGACCACCGGGGTCTGGCCCTCCTGGTAGTCGTAGGGGGCCGAGCCGGCGGCGGCGTACCAGTCGCCGGCGTTGCCGCTCCAGGGGATGCAGCGGCGGAGCGCGACGTAGTACGTGCACTCGCCGAAGACGAAGTGGTCGGCGCAGCTACTGCCCGTGAGCGTGGGCTCCGGGTTCAGCTCCGCGTCGATGGCGGCGATCTGGTCGGCGATCTGCAGGGCGGGCCCTTCGAGCTGGCTGAGCGCCTGGTCCCGGGCCTCCACCACCGCCTCCAGGGCGTTGGCCTGGTCGGAGATCTGGTTCTCGACCGTCGAGGCCTGGGTGAGGTCGGCCTGGATCTGCTGCTGGGCGCTCTCGAGGCTGTTCTTGTCCTGGGTCAGGGTCTTCTCCAGACCCTTGATCTGGGTGGTCACCTGGGAGGCGCCGGTGAGGCTGCTCATCGCCGAGGTGAAGTCCTTGGCGCTGAGCACGGCGGTCATCACCGTGTTGCCGGAGACGCTCTCGTACGTGGCCCGGGTGAGGGAGGTCAGCGCCTCCTGTGCCGTCTCCGCCTGGAACTGGTCGTCCAGGATCTCCCCGTTCAGGGCGGTCAGCTGGGTGTTCAGGGAGTCCAGCGTGTCCTGCGTCTGGTTGAGGGCGGTGGACTGCTCGGTGTACTGGTCCTCGGCCTCGGTCAGTGCGGCCTGCGCGGAATCGACCCCGGGCGTGAGGGTGGCCAGTTCGGCGAGCAGCGCCGCCTTCTCCGCCTCCAGCTGTGCCGTGGTGTCGGCCTTCGCCGGGCTGCTGACCAGTGGGCTGACGCCGACCACGAAGAGGCCGGCGACCACCGCAGCGAGCAGCCTATGCGTTCCCCGCAATACTCATCTCCCCGGATCGGGCGGCCAGGGCGGCCTCCCATACCGCCGCTGACGGACCGGGCGGACTGTACCCTTTCGGGAGTGCCAGGGTCAACCGCGAAGCCGGTCAGAGCCAGGCGTCGCCGCCCGCCGGAGTTCGCAGGGGAGGCCGCCGGGCCAGCTAGAGTCCCGGTCGTGGAGGCTCCGAACGTCGCCGGTCGCCGTGCCTTTGGCGCCGGCGGGCCCACCCTGGCGGAGGTGGGGGAGGCGGAGCTTCTGCGCCGGCTCATCCTGCTGGGCGCGGCCACCTCCGGGGCCTCCGAGCTCGTCGTGGGGAGCGGCGACGACGCCGCCGTCTGGCGCCCGCCCGCCGGCTCCGACGTCGTGTTGAGCCAGGACGCGATCGTGGAGGGGGAGGACTTCCCGGCGGGACTGGACCGTCCCCGAGGAGGTGGGGGAGAGGGCCCTCCAGGTCGCCCTCTCCGACCTTGCGGCCATGGGGGCGGCGCCGCGCCACTGCCTGGTGACGCTGTGCGCCGCGGGGGACACGGAGGTCGAGGACCTCCTCGCCGTCCAGCGCGGCATCTGCGCCGTCGCTCTGGCCACCGGCTGCCGCGTCGCCGGCGGCGACGTCAGCGCCATCGCCGGCCCGCTCGTCATCGACATCTCGGTGATCGGGGCGGTGGCCCCCGGCCGGGCCCTCCGTCGCGACGGCGGCCGGCCCGGGGACAGCCTCCTGGTGACGGGCCGGCTGGGCGGTGCCGCCGCGGGCCTGGGGATCCTCATGGGGCGGCTGGCGGCTCCGCCGGAGGCGGACCTGCGGTGGCGAGAGCGCCAGCTTCGGCCGCGGGCCCGCCTCGCCGAGGGCCTGGCGCTCGCCGCGGCGGGGGTCCTCTGCGCCGGCGACCTGAGCGACGGGCTGATCGTGGACGTGGGGCGGATCATCGACGCCTCCGCTTGCGGCGCCGAGCTCTGGCTGGACAGCCTGCCGGTGGACGCCGATCTGAGAGGGGTGCTGGGCGCCGGCTGGGCGGAGGCGGCCATGGGCGGTGGGGAGGACTTCGGAACTGGTCCTGGCAGTCGCCCCCGACCAGGTGGCGGAGCTGCTGGCGGGCTGGCCCAAGGGGCTGGAGCCGCTGTCCGTCATCGGCCGGCTGGACGGGGGGCCGGGCATCCGCCTGCGCGAGGCGCCGGGGGGCACCGCGGTGCCGCTGCCGCAGGTCCTCTCCCGCCACTACCGGGCATGACCCGGGCAGCGACCCGGGGCGGTCCCTGGGTACTGACCGCGAGCCCCGCGGCCACGCAGGCGGTGGCGGCACGGTTGGGGGCGCTGCTCGCCCCCGGCGACCTGGTCGCCCTCGACGGGCCGCTGGGGGCCGGCAAGACGGTCTTCGTCCGCGGGCTCGCCGCCGGCAGGGGTGTCGTCCCCGAACTGGTGCGGAGCCCGACCTTCGTCCTCCACCACGTCTATGGGTCACCGCCATTGCTCCACCACGTCGACCTCTACCGCCTGGGGCCGGGCGCCGCGATCGCCCTGCTCGACCTGGACACCCTGCTGGAGTCGGCCCCCGCGGCGGTGGAGTGGGGGAGCTACGGAGACCTCGCGGCATGGCGCCCGCTGCGTCTCACCCTCGACATCGACGGCGACACGGCGCGCCGCATCGGGGCGCCCGACCCCGGGTCGGCATCGCCGCGACTGGCCGCGGCCTGGCGGGCCGCGGCGGAGGTGGGCGCGTGACCGTCATCGCCATCGACAGTTGTCCCGCGGCCGTCTCGTCATCGTCCGCGCCACGGCACAGGGAGTGCTGATCGAGGCCGTCGTGGACGAGGCGCCTTCCACCCTGCCGGCGCTCACCCGCGCCCTCCGGCGCCTCGGGTTGACGGACCTGGAAGCGGTGGCGGTGGTCACCGGCCCCGGCTCCTACACCGGCATCCGCGCCGGGATGGCGGCGGCCCTCGGCCTGACCCACCCCCTGGAACTCCCCCTCCACGGCCTGGGCAGCCTGGAGGTGGTGGCACGCTCGGCCTCCCCGGTGGAGGACGAGGTGGTCGCCCTCGCCGCCGCCGGGCGGGGCGGGGTCTATGCCGGCCGATTCCGGCGCGTGGGGGCGGCGATGCTGGCGCTCGACGACCCGCGGCGGATCGCCGCCGCCGAGGTCGCCCGGAGCGGGACTCCCCTGGTCAGCCTCGACGCCCTCGAGGCAATGGGCGCCCGCCGGGGCGACCCCGCAACGGCTCTTGCCGGAGCGGTTCCCCTGGCCCTGTCGCGACCGCCGCTCGCCCCCGCGGGGCTGCGTGGCACCTATCTCGAGGACGGCGTCGGACCGGGCGGGAGTCCGCGGGTATCATCGGAGTGATGAAGGTCGCCCCCAATCTGGTCATCGACCAGATGCGCCCCGCCGACATCCCGGCGGTCCAGGCGATCGAGCGGGAGATCTTCCTCTCTCCCTGGCCGCGGAACGCCTACGCATCCGAGCTGACGCAGAACCGTCAGGCCCACTACATCGTGCTCCGCGACGGCGCCGAGATCATCGGCTACGGCGGGCTGTGGAAGGTCGTCCACGAGTCCCACATCACCACCGTCGGCGTGCGCGCGCAGAACCAGCACGAAGGGTACGGCACGGCCATCTTCGCAGCGCTCATCCAGCGCAGCTACGAACTGGGGGCACGCTGGATCACGCTGGAGGTGCGCGCCGGCAACGCCCACGCCATCCGCCTGTACGAGCGCTTCGGTTTCCGCGCCATCGGCCGGCGCCGCGGCTATTACACGGACAACGGCGAGGACGCGGTGATCATGTGGAGCAACTCGCTGCACGCGCCCGCCTTCAAGAGCCGCTTCGTCGACATCCTGCTCGGCACCGACGTCGCCGGCATCGGCGACCCGCCCGCCCCGGAGTACCCGCTGCCCTGAGCGGTCCCCTCCGTCCCCGCCTGCCGCCCGCCGGAGTGAAGGGGGCCGCGATGGAAGCTGTGACCATCCTCGCCATCGAGACCTCCTGCGACGAGACGGCGGCCGCGGTGGTGCGCGGCGGCCGCGAGATCCTCTCCAGCGTCGTCTCCTCGCAGATCCCGCTCCACGCCGCCTACGGCGGGGTCGTCCCCGAGCTGGCGGCGCGGGCCCACCTGGAGATGATCGCCCCTGTCGTGGACGCCGCCCTGGGTGGTGTCGAGGGGGGCTGGGGGGCCCTGGACGCCATCGCCGTCACCCGCGGTCCGGGGCTGGTCGGCTGCCTGATCGTCGGTGCCGGCTACGCACTGAGCGCCGCCCAGGCGCGCGGCCTGCCCATCACCGGCGTCTCCCACCTGGCCGGTCACGTGTACTCGGCGTGGCTGAGCGACCACGAGCTGGAGCCGCCCTTCGTCGCCCTCGTCGTCAGCGGGGGCCACACCGAGACGATCGAACTGCGCCGCCACGGCGAGGCGGTGCACCTGGCCGGGACCCGCGACGACGCCGTCGGCGAGGCCTTCGACAAGGTGGCGCGGATGCTCGGCCTCGGCTACCCGGGCGGCCCCGCCGTGGAGATGGCGGCGCTCCGCGGGGACGCGCGGGCCTTCCGCCTGCCGCGGACGCGGCTGGAGCGGGGGTTCTCCTTCAGCGGCCTGAAGACGGCGGTCCGCTACGCCATCCGCGACCTGCCGGCCGCGATGGTGGCCAGGGCGGCGGCGGCCGCGCCGGGGCGAGGTCCGCGACGCCCTCGCCGCCGCCTTCCAGGAGGCCGCCGTCGCGCAGCTGGTGGACGGCCGGCGGCCGCCGTCGAGGAGACGGGGGTGGCCTCGGTCGCCGTCGTCGGCGGCGTCGCCGCCAACCGCGCCCTGTCGCAGGCGGTGCGGAGCCGCTTCGCCGGGCTGCGCATCGCGGTGCCGCCGCTCCCCCTGTGCACCGACAACGCGGCGATGATCGGCGCCGCCGGCTGGCACCGGCTCGCCCTGCGGGGAGCTGACACCGGCGGCTTCGACGTCGACCCGTCGCTGCTCGAATTCGCCTGAACAGGGCGGGGATGTCACCATCGGTCCAGCCATGGCGCAGAGCCCTGCTCCCGAGCCCGGTCGCCTCAGCGAGACCGCCGGACGCTACCTGGAGGCGATCTGCTAGCATCACCCACGAGGGCGAGGTGGCGCGCCCGGGCGGGCTCGCCGACTGGCTCGGGGTCAGCCGGCCCACCGTCACCGTGACCCTGCAACGGCTGGCGCGAGACGGCTGGATCGAGGTGGCCGGAGACCGCAGCATCAGCCTCACCGGGCATGGCGAGGCGGCCGCCTCTCTGACGTGGTGCGCCGCCACCGGCTCCTCGAGCGCTGGCTGGTGGACGTCCTCGGGCTCGACTGGGCGGCCGGGGTCCGCGAGGCGCCCTCCTTGTCCACGGCCTCTCAGGGTGTCGTGGAGCGCCTCGACGCGCATCTCGACCGCCCTCTGACCTGCCCGCACGGCAACCCCATCCCGGGGCGGGCGCCTCCCCGCGGCCTGGTCCGCCTCGACCTGCTGGCGCCGGAGCGGCCGGCGCGGGTGGTGAGGATCTCGGAGGTCGCTGAGCACGAGGCCCCCCAGCTGCTGCGGTTGCTCCACGATCTGGAGGTGACCCCGGGGCGGCGGGTCACCGTCCGCACCCCGGGCACGCCGCTGCGCGTGGAGGTGGACGGCCGGCCCGTGGAGGTGGATCGCGGCGCCGCCCGAGCCGTGTGGGTCGCGCCTCTCAGTTAGCTTAGACTAAGCTAACAGCCGCCCGGCCGGGGGGACGAGACGGGGCTGCCCCACTGACGCAGGCCCCGTGGGAGACGAGACCTCCGCATGACAGCAGCCCAGTCCCGACCGTCCGGCGCCCGCCGCGGCGCGCTCGGGGTCGCCATCGCCGCCAGCTGGCTGCTGGCCGGCGTGCGGGGGGTCCGGGTCGGGCCAGTCGATCACCCTCTACAACGGCCAGCACGTGCAGACCACCCATGCGCTGGTGGCCGCCTTCGAGAAGGCGACCGGGATCACCGTCAACGTCCGCAGCGACGACGAGGACACCCTGGCCGACGAGATCGTCACGGAGGGCTCGCACTCGCCGGCCGACGTGCTCTACACGGAGAACTCGCCGGCCGCTCGAGTACCTGGCAGACAAGGGCCTCCTCGCGCCCGTCGACGCCTCGACGCTGGCGCCGACGCCCCGCCAGGACAACTCGCCCCAGGGGGACTGGGTGGGGGTGTCGGCCCGGGTCAGCGTGCTGATCTACAACCCGTCCTGATCCCGGCGACCAGCTGCCCACCTCGGTGCTCCAGCTCGCCGATCCCCAGCTACCAGGGCAAGCTGGCCCTCGCCCCCGGCGAGACCGACTTCCAGCCCATCGTGACCTCGGTCGAGCGCAGCGTACGGCCAGGCCGCCACGCTCACCTGGCTGGAGGGGATGAAGGCCAACGCCGGCAGCCACCTCTATCCCGACAACGAGACCGTCGCCAGCGAGGTCAACCGCGGCGCCGTGGCCTTCGGCGTCGTCAACCAGTACTACTGGTACCGGATGCGCGCCGAGATCGGCGCCTCCGCGACGCACTCGGCGATCGCCGACTTCGCCCCCCAGGACCCCGGCTACGTCATCGACGTGTCCGGCGCCGCCGTGCTGCGCTCCAGCCCCCACCAGGCGGCCGCCCAGAGGTTCCTCGCCTTCCTCGTCTCCGCGCAGGGGCAGGAGATCATCGCCCACTCGACGAGCTTCGAATATCCCATCGCCTCGGGCGTGTCCACCGCCCAGGCGGAGACCCCGTTCGCCTGCTCCAGCCGAACCCGATCACCGTCGCCGAGCTGGGCGACGGGTCGGCGGCGATCTCGCTCCTGCAGCAGGCGGGGCTGCTGTGACCGG
Organism: Candidatus Dormiibacterota bacterium; assembly: GCA_963808125.1. GTDB lineage: Bacteria > Chloroflexota > Dormibacteria > Aeolococcales > Aeolococcaceae > CAWEEP01. Next base: position 60,638 of record CAWEEP010000071.1, on the reverse strand, counting down.
ACGTCTCCCCGCTCGCGCCGGGCGCCGCGGCCCCGCGCACCGCGCCCCGTGAGCGCCGCCGGGTCGCGGGCCGGCCCCGCCACCCTGGTGCCCGCCCGCGGCGTCCTCGCCCCTGGCTCCTTCTCGGCGGCGGCGGGGCGGTCGCGGCCGTGCTCCTTGCGCCGCTCGCCTTCCTCCTCGTCGAGGCGGCCGGGTCGGGGATCGGCACCGTAGCCCACCTCGTCTGGCGGCCGCTCACCGCCACCCTGCTCTGGAACACCGTCTCGCTGACCGCGGTGGTGACCGTCCTCTGCGCCGTGATCGGCACCCTGACCGCGTGGTGCGTCGAGTGCACCGACCTGCCGGCCCGCCGCCTCTGGGCGGTGCTGCTGGTGATCCCCTTCGCCATCCCCGACTTCGTGGTCAGCTTCGGATGGGCGTCGATCTCCACCTGGGTCCAGGGCTTCCAGGGCGCGGTCCTGGTCATGACGCTCGCCATCTACCCCCTGGTCCACCTCCCGGTGGCGGCCAGCCTGCGGAGCGCGGATCCGGGCCTGGAGGATGCGGCTCGGAGCCTCGGCCTCGGCCGGGCCCGGACCTTCCTGCGGGTGACGGTGGGCCAGGCCCGGGGGGCCATCCTGGGGGGCTGCATCCTCGTCGCCCTGGTCATCCTCGCCGAGTACGGCGCCTTCGAGATCCTCGGCTACCAGACGTTCACCACCGAGATCTTCACCGAGTTCCAGGTCTCCTTCAACGTCTCCACGGCCTGCGCCCTGTCGCTGGTCCTGGTTCTGCTCAGCTGCGTGATCCTGGGCGGCGAGGCCGCCGCCCGCGGCGGGGGCCGGGCGGAGCGGAGCGGTGCCCAGGCCCAGCGGCCGGCGGGCCGGCACCGGCTGGGGCGGGCGTCGCTTCCCCTCCAGATCGGGCTGGGCGCGCTGGTGGGGCTGGCCCTGGGGGTGCCGGTGGCGAGCAGCCTCTACTGGATGGTCGAGGGCGGCGCCGCCTCCATCGGCGGCGTCTCGATCCTCGACGCGGGCTGGCACACGGCGCTGTACAGCGGGGTGGCGGCGGCCCTCGCCACGCTGCTCGCCCTGCCGGTGGCGCTCCTCGCCGTGCGCCACGCCGGCCGCGGCGGGAGGCTGCTCGAACGCAGCACCTACCTGGTGCTGGCCATGCCGGGACTGGTCATCGCCCTCGCCATCAGCTTCTTCACCGAGCGCTACGCCGGCGGCTTCGGCTACCAGACGGCCGGGCTGCTCGTCGGCACCTACGCAATCCTCTTCTTCCCGCTCGCCCTGGTCGGCGTCAGGGCGTCGGTGGCCCACGCGCCCCGGGGCCTGGAGGAGGCGGCGCGGTCGCTGGGGCGGCGCCCGGCGGAGGCCTTCCTGCGGGTCACCCTGCCCCTCATCGGCCCCGGGCTCGCCGCTTCCTTCTGCCTCGTCTTCCTCGCCTGCGCCACCGAGCTGACGGCGACCCTGGTGCTCGTCCCGACCGGTGTCCAGACCCTGGCCACCCAGTTCTGGGCCTACCAGCAGAACCTCTCCTACGGACAGGCCGCCCCCTTCGCGCTGGTGATCATCGCCATCGCCGCCGGGCCCAGCTACGTCCTTGCCCGCTACTTCGACCGCCTCCCCGGGGGGGCCGCCGCCGCCCGATGAACACGGCCGCCGCCGGCATCGCCATCACCGACCTGCACAAGGCCTTTGGTGCGCACCCCGTCCTTCGGGGGATGGACCTGGCCCTCCCCGAGGGCGCCTTCGCCGTGGTGCTCGGCACCTCGGGCAGCGGCAAGACCACGCTGCTGCGGATCCTGGCGGGCTTCGAACGGCCCGACCGCGGGGTGGTCGCGGTGGGGGGCACCGTCCTCGACGACAGCCGCCACCACCTCCCGGCCGGGCGCCGTCGCGTCGGCTACGTCTCCCAGGCAGGGAGCCTCTTCCCCCATCTCACGGTGGCGGGCAACGTCGGCTTCGGACTGCCCCGGCGGCGCCGGCGGGGCGCCGAGGTCGCCGATCTGCTGGAGCGGGTGGGGCTGTCGGGGCTGGAGCGCCGCTTCCCCCACGAGCTCTCCGGCGGCCAGCAGCAGCGCGTGGCGCTGGCCCGCGCCCTCGCCGTGCGTCCCCGCATCGTCCTCCTCGACGAACCCTTCGCCTCCCTCGACGCCGGCATGCGGGCGTCGGTCCGGGCCGACGTCCAGGCCGCGGTGCGCCGCTCCGGGGCGACGGCGGTGCTGGTCACCCACGACCAGGACGAGGCGCTCTCGGTCGCCGACCTGGTGGCCGTCATCCGCGACGGCACCGTCGCCCAGGTCGCCTCTCCCCGCGACCTCTACGACGCACCCGCCGATCCCGAGCTGGCCGGCTTCGTGGGTGAGGCCAACCTCGTCGACGGCACCGGCCAGGGATCGACGGTGCTGACCCGCTTCGGCCCCCTGGCGCTGCGCAGCGGCCATCTGGCGGCCGGTGAACCGGCCACCGTCCTGGTGCGTCCCGAACAGCTCCGCGTCGCCTCCGCCGAGGGGACGGCCGAAGGCGTGCCCGCCCGCGTCGTCGACAGCGGCTTCCACGGACACGACACCGTCATCCGGCTGGTGACCGGGGGAGGCACCGCGGAGCCCATGGTGGCCCGGGTGGGTGGGGACAGGCGGCTCGCCCCGGGCGCACCGGTTGTCCTCAGCGTCGCGGGCAGGGTCCACTGCTGGCCCCGGCGGCCGGCGGACGCCGGCACCACCGGCTGAGCCCGGACGGGGGCGGCGCGCGCCCAGTGGGGCAGTCGCGGCCCTCCCCAGCCCGCCGGCGGCGGCCGTCCTGCGTCCCGCCAATCGTTGCCATCCCGGGTCCGCAGTTGCGGCCCTGGCACTCAGTCCGGTAGAGTGTTAGCAGTCAACCACTCCGAGTGCTAATTTGGAGGTCGCACCGTGGCCTTGAAGCTCCGCCCCCTGGCAGATCGCGTCCTTATCAAGCCGGTCGAGCGCGAGGAGATGACCAAGAGCGGCATCGTCCTCCCCGACACGGCCAAAGAGAAGCCCCAGGAGGGCGTCATCGAAGCCGTCGGCAAGGGCCGCTTCAACGACCGCTCCGGCGAGCGCATCAAGATGGACGTCGAGGTCGGCGATCGGGTGATGTACGCGAAGTACGCCGGCAGCGAGGTCAAGATCGACGAGGTCGACTACCTGATCCTGTCGGAGAAGGACATCCTCGCCGTCGTCGGCAAGGCCTAGGACCGACCACCCGGGCCTCCCGTCAGACGGCGGCTGCCGTGCTGGCGGCCTGGCCGCACCGGCGCGCGCGCCGTCCACCGCTCGCAGAGGAGCTCGCAGGCAATGCCGGCTAAGCAAATCCGTTTTGACACCGAGGCTCGTCAGCTGCTCCGCCGCGGGGTCGACGCCGTGGCCGACGCCGTCGCCGTGACGCTGGGCCCGCGGGGCCGCGCCGTGGTGCTCGACAAGAAGTTCGGTCCGCCGCTGGTCACCAGCGACGGCGTCACCGTCGCCCGCGATCTCGACTTCAAGGACCACTTCGAGAACATGGGCGCCCAGCTGCTCCGCGAAGTGGCGGTGAAGACGAACGACATCGCCGGTGACGGCACGACGACGGCCACGGTGCTGAGCCGCGCCATGATCGTCGGCGGCCTCCGCCTGCTCAGCGCCGGCGCCTTCCCCACCGAGCTGCGAAACGGCATGCTCGCCGCCTCCGACGCCGCCGCCGCCTCGGTGCGGGCGCGATCGCACCCGTTGGACACCAACGACGACATCCGCCGCATCGCCACCATTAGCGCCGGCGACGAGGAGATCGGGACCATGCTCGCCGACGCTTTCGCCAAGGTGGGCCGCGAGGGTGTGGTGTCGGTGGAGTCGGCCGACGGCATGGAGACCACCGTCGAGGTGGTCGAGGGGATGCAGTTCGACCGCGGCTACCTCTCCGCCTACCTGGTCACCGATCAGAAGGCGATGATCGCCGAGTTGGAGAAGCCCTTCATCCTCATCACCGAGGCCAAGATCAGCGCCGTCAGCGATCTGTTGCCGGTCCTGGAACTGACCATGGCCGAGCGACGCCCCTGCTCATCGTCGCCGAGGACGTCACCGGCGAGGCCCTGGCCACCATCGTGGTCAACCGCCTGCGCGGCACCTTCACCGCCGTCGCCGTCAAGGCGCCCGGCTTCGGCGACAGGCGCAAGGCGATGCTCCAGGACCTCGCCACCCTCACCGGGGCGACGGTGGTCAGCGAGGAGGTCGGCCTGCGCCTCGATTCCCTCGAGGCCCGCCATCTCGGCCACGCCGACCGGGTGACGGTGACCAAGGACGACACCACCGTGACCGGCGGCGCCGGCGATCGCGCGGCGATCGACGCGCGCTGCGCGGAGATCCGGCTGCAGATCGAGGAGACCGACTCGGACTGGGACCGGGAGAAGCTCCAGGAGCGGCTGGCCCGCCTCGCCGGTGGGATCGCCGTCATCAAGGTCGGAGCCGCCACCGAGGTGGCCATGAAGGAGCGCAAGGCCCGCGTCGAGGACGCCCTCCACGCCACCCGGGCGGCGATCGAAGAGGGCTGCGTGGCGGGCGGCGGTGTCACCCTGGTGCGTGCCCGCGACGCCGTCCTCGCCCTGGCGCTCGAGGGCGACGCCCTGGCCGGGGCGCGCGTCGTCGCCGACGCGCTGGAGGCACCGCTGCGGGTGCTCGCCGGCAACGCCGGCCTGGAGGGGGCGGTGGTCGTCAACAAGGTCGCGGAACTGAAGGGCGACCACGGCTTCGACGTCGCCACCGAGACCTACGGCGACCTCGTCGAGCGGGGCATCATCGATCCCACCAAGGTGGTGGTGACGGCCCTGACCGCGGCGGTCTCCATCGCCACCATGATCATGACCACCGAGGCCCTCATCGCCGACGCCCCCGAGCCCGAGGACGAGGAGGGCAGCGGCCACGGCCATTCCCACGGGTCCGGCGGCATGGGCGGCATGGGCGGGATGGGTGGCGGCATGGACGACGACGACATGGACTACTGAGCCCGGTCGGCGCCGGTCAGGGGCCCGCCGCTCCGACCGGGTAGAGTTGCCCACCGTGCTCATGCTGGAGACGTCCCGCCTCCTCTTCGTCACGACCCCGACTGCGGTCATGCGAGAGCGGCTGCTGTGCTCCGACTTCGTCGCCGAGATCAGCGTCCCCGCCGCCGGCGCCGTCCCGGATGGAAAGCTCCGTGTCCACGTCACCGAGGAATGGCCGGGTGACGACGCCCTGGCGATGTTCCCCCGGTGGGTGGAGCGGCAGAGCGCCGCCGGTGCGCCCAGATCCTGGGGTGACGGCATGCTCATCCTCAAGGGGGAGGGGCTGGCGGCGGGCAGCATGGGATTCCGGGCGGCCCCGGACGCGGCCGGGTCGGTCGAGCTCGGCTACGCGGTGAACCGCTCCTTGCGCGGCCGTGGCTACGCCACGGAGATGGCGACGGCGCTGACCGCCTGGGCGCTGGCCCAACCGGAGGTGCGCACCGTCACCGCCGAATGCCGCAACGGCAACGCCGCCTCCATCCGCGTCCTCGAGAAGGTCGGCTTCGTGCGCCGGGGGCGCCGCACCGCCGACGACGGCGTTCTGCTCGGCTGGAGGCTCGCCACCGGCGAGGGCGCGCCGCCGCTCGCCGCCCGCATCGCCGCCCGGGGCGAGGCGGGCTGACCATGTGCGGCATCTGCGGATTCTTCGGGCCCCGCAATCCCGGCGTGCTGCGCGCCATGGCGAACACGCTGCACCATCGCGGTCCCGACGACGACGGCTTCTACGAATCCGACGCCGCGTCGCTGGGTTTCCGCCGGCTGTCCATCATCGACCTGAGCACGGGGGCGCAGCCGATGTCGACGGACCGCGGACGCCTCCACCTCGTCTACAACGGCGAGGTCTACAACTACCGCGAGCTGCGCAGCGAACTGGAGGCGGCGGGCCGGAAGTTCCACACCACCTGCGACACCGAGGTCGTCCTCCACGCCTACGCCCAGTGGGGCCCGGCGGCCTTCGAGCGTTTCAACGGCATGTGGGCCATCGCCCTGTTGGACCGGCGCGGTGAGCGGCCGGAGCTGATCCTCTGCCGGGACCATTTCGGCATCAAGCCGCTCTTCTACGCGGAGCACGACCGCCGTGTCGTCTTCGCCTCGGAAATCAAGGCCATCCTCGCGGATCCCTCCTTCCCCCGCAGGGTGGACGAGCAGCAGCTGTACGAGTACCTCGGATTCGGCCTCTACGACCACAACGACGGCACCTTCTTCGACGGCATCCGCCAGGTCCCGGCCGGCGCCTACGTCACCGTCACGGCCGAGGGGATCCACCAGACCCGCTACTGGAATCCCGTGCTCTCCGAGGACGCCGACCCCGATCCCCAGCAGTTCCGCCGCCTCTTCGAGCGTGCCGTGGAGCGCCGCCTCGTCGCCGACGTGCCCGTCGGCACCTGCCTTTCGGGCGGCATCGACTCGTCCTCGATCATCTGCGTCATGGACCGGCTGCTCAAGCAGCACGTCCCGGACTCGGTCTCCCTGGGGGACCGTCTCAAGACCTTCTCCGCGGTGTTCCCCGGCGACGCCATCGACGAGCGGCGCTACATCGACTCGGTGCTGGCCGTCATCGCGGCGGAGCCCACCTTCATCGAGCCGACCTCGGAGGCCTGGCTCGCCGACCTGGAGAAATGGGTCTGGGACGTCGAGGAGCCCATGATCACGACGGCCCCGTACGCCATGTGGTCGGTGATGCGCGTGGCGCGCGAGAAGGTGACCGTCCTCCTCGACGGCCAGGCCGGTGACGAGCTGCTCGCCGGCTACGTCCCCTACCAGTATGTGTACCTCCGCCAGCTCCTCAGGGAGCGGCGCTACCGCGAGTTCGCCGCCGAGTTGGCCAAGGCGCGCGACACCGTCGGGCCCCTGGTGCGGCGCCGGCTGTCGGAGCGGCGCCGCCACGTCGACGTGCACCGCCTGCTGCGCCGGGAATGGGTGGCCCAGCGGACGCGGCCGCACGATCCGCGCATCCAGGACAACCTCAAGGAGCGACTGCTGCAGGACGTCACCACCTTCTCGCTGCCGTCCCTGCTGCGCTACGAGGATCGCAGCTCCATGGCCCACTCCATGGAGGCGCGGCTGCCCTTCCTTGACCAGGATCTGGTGGCGTGGATCCTGCGCCTGCCCGCCTCGTCCATCGTCTCCGGCGGCTGGTCGCGCCGCGTCCTCCGCGATGCCATGCGCGGCGTCATCCCCGACGACATCCGCGAGCGACGCAAGAAGATCGGCTTCACAACGCCGGAGTTCCGCTGGTTCCGCCAGCAGCGCGCCTCCCTCCAGTCGCTGATGCGCTCACCGTCCTACCAGTCGCGGCCGTACTGGAACGCCGAGGCCGTCGCCGACGCCTTCCGCACCGCCTGCGCCGGCGGCAGTGAGGAGTCGTTCTTCTTCTGGCGAACCGTCAACGTCGAGCTGTGGCTGCGCCTCTACTTCGACGGGCAGAGGCACCTGCCCGGCGAGATCTTCGAGCCCTATGGGTTCGCCGCCCGCGGCGACCGGATGGCGGCGGCCGCCAGCGGCGCCGAGACGCTGCTGGCGGCCGCCAGCCCCAATCCGGGCCGGCATGTCTTCGTCCGCCATCGTGGCCGGACCTGGGCGCAGCTGCCCATCCACTCGGCCCTGGTGATGGTCGGCGACGACCTGCACGCCGTTCTTTCGGACGCTCTGGCGGCGGCCCGGGAGCGCGGGGTCGGCATCACGGACGGTGACGTCCTCGTCCTCAGCGAGAAGATGGTCGCGGTCACCCAGGGACGCTCCTACGCCATCGTGGACATCAAGGTGTCGCGCCTCGCGCTCTTCCTCTCGCGCTTCGTCAGCCACCTGCCCATCGGCATCGGCATCGGCCGGCCGCAGAGCATGCAGCTGGCCATCGACGAGGCCGGCGTTCCGCGCATCCTGCTGGCCGCCTTCTGCGCCGCCGTCACCCGGCCGTTCGGGATCCGCGGCGTCTTCTACCACGTGGCGGGCTCCGGCGTCTCGGCCATCGACGGCCCCGCCCATCACGTCATCGCCCCCTACAACACCCACGCCAGCAAGGCCCCCAGCGACCCCGGGGGCGTCGCCACGCGGCTGCGCCAGTACCTCCGCGAGTTGCTGGACGTCACCGTCGACGTCGCCGTGGTGGACAGCAGCGACCTCGCCTGCACCGTGTTGGGGGCGAGCCCCGGAACCGTCCACGAGGATGTCATCGGCGTCCTCGCCGACAACCCCATGGGCCAGTCCGACGAGCAGACCCCCTTCTGCATCCTCCGGCGTCTGACGCCCTCCTGATTGATCCTTCGGTCCCGCCCCGTCACAGGCCGATCGGCCCGATGACTGGTCTTTGTTCGATCCGGGCGGCCCGGTTCTTACGACGCCGGTGAAACCGTGACGGGGACGCGACGTACTCGTTCTGAGTGACGCGGGCGTGACGGTTACCCTACGTCGGGCATGGTTGAGCGGTTCCCCGCCCGCATCCTCAAGCCGTTCGCGCGCGCGGCGGAGGACAACGACGGCATGGTGATGCGAGGCGCGACCGCCGGCTGGTTCCTCATCACCGGCCTCCTGCTCTCCCTCACCCCGTCGGGCTCGTCCGCCTCCCGCCCCTGGTGGGCCGTCCCCCTCGTCCTCTTCCTCCTCGCCCTCTGCTCCCTCGCCACCCCCTTGGAGCGCCTGCCCCGGCAGGCCCAGATGGCCTGCCCCTACATCGCCATCGTCATGGTTCTCGGCCTCATCGTCGGCTACGGCTCCGGCGGCGCCGCAGCCATCTCGATCGTCGTCGTCCTGCCGCTCGTCTGGCTGGCCCTGCGCCACGGCGGCCGGGCGCTGGCCTGGGGGATCTGCCTCGCCGCCGCCGAGTGCGGCGTGTCGGTGGTCATCGTCCAGCAGGGTGACGACCTGCAGCGCGCCGCCTACGTCGTGCTGGCCACCCTGGTGGCCATCGTCGTGGCCCTGGTGGTGCGGGTGCGGGGCCGCCAGTCGGTCGACGCCGCCCGTCTCGCCTCGGTGGCGTACACCGACTTCCTGACCAACTGCCCCAACCACCGTGCCTGGGAGGGTGAGCTGCCGCGGCGCCTCGAGGCCGCCGGCCGGAACGGCCTGCCCCTGGCGGTGGCCGTTCTGGATCTCGACAACTTCAGCATCTACAACGAGGACTGGGGCCACGCGGCGGGTGACCGGCTGCTCACCGACACGGCCACGGCGCTCCGCTTCGCCCAGCGCGACGATCCGGACCAGCCCGGCCTCTCCTACATCGCCCGGGTCGGCGCCGACGAGTTCGCCATCCTCCTCGAGGGTCTCAGCACCGGCGGTGCCACCGCCCGTGTTCGCGAGCTGGAGCACGACCTGCCGCACGGCTGCACCATCAGCGCCGGCATCGCCCTGTGGGACCGGCGCGAGACGGCCGACGACCTCATGAACCGCGCCCTCCGCGCCCTCGAGACAGCGGGGCGGTCGGCGGGCCACGCGCGCGTCGTCGTCGACGAGGGTGCCGTCGCTCGGCGCCGGCAGCTGGCTCGACTTGGTGCCCACCATCGTCGCCAGAGGCGAGATCGAATCGGTGTACCAGCCCATCCGCGAGCTGGCGCACAACGGCCTCTTCGGCTTCGAGGCGCTGGCGCGGCCGTCGCTGGCGCCCGCCGACACCGAGGTGGAAGGCATGTTCGTCGCCGCCCGCCGCCTCGGCATCACCCGAGAGCTGGAGGCCCTCTGCCAGCGCGCGGCCATGGATGGGGCCCATCTCCTTCTCGCCCCGGGCGGCCTGCTCTTCATCAACGTCAGCGTCGGCGCCCTGGTGGACCCCGACCGCGACCTCGACGCCATGGTCCACCAGCTCAGCGAGGCCGTCCTCCGGCCGGACCAGATCGTCCTCGAGGTCAACGAGCAGATCACCCGGCTCGGCCGCTTCGCCGACGCCTGCGCCCTCTTCCGCAGCGCGGGATTCCGGTTCGCCATGGACGACGTCGGCGAGGGTCTCTCGACCATCGAGGCGCTCGCCGCCGTCCGCCCCGAGTTCATCAAGATCGCCAAGAGCCTGGTGCAGACCGCCGACGACGTCGGCTCCGCGGCCGTCATCCGGGGCCTGATCGAGATCGCCCGCAGCCTCGGCGGGAAAGTCATCGCCGAGGGGGTCCAGACCGCCGAGGATTGCATCCGCATGCGCGACCTCGGCGCCACCCTGGGCCAGGGGTGGGCTCTCGGCCGTCCGGCCCGGCTGCGCGACGTGCTCGTCGCCGCCTGAGGACCCCCGCCCCGACCCGGAGCGACAGCGCCCCCGGCCCGTATCATCGGCCGGTGCTCCCCTGTCCCCGGTCCCCGTCCCCGGCAACGTCGAGGTGAGTTCCGGCGCAGGCGCGGCGGACCTGCTGGCGGCCCTCAACCCGGCGCAGCGCGAGGCGGTCGAGGCGCCGGACGGCCCCCTCCTCATCTTCGCCGGCGCCGGCAGCGGCAAGACCAGGGTGCTCACCCACCGCATTGCCTATGTCATCGCCACCCGGGGCATCCGTCCCCAGGAGATCCTCGCCGTCACCTTCACCAACAAGGCGGCGCGGGAGATGCGCGGCCGGGTCGAGGCACTGCTGGGTGCGCCGGTCGCCGGCATGTGGCTGGGCACCTTCCACGGCATCGGAGCGCGCGTGCTGCGCCGCGACGGCGACGCCGTTGGCATCCCCTCCAACTTCGTCATCTACGACGAGGCCGACCGCCTCGCAGCGGTGCGCCGGGCCATGCAGGCGATCGGCGCCGATGACAAGCGTGTCGCCCCCGCCAAGGTCGTCCACGCGATCAGCGCCGCCAAGAATGAGCTGCTCGACGCCGGCGCTCTGGCGTCGCGGGCCAGCGGCTTCTGGGAGAACGAGGTGGCGCGCGTCTACCGCGCCTACGACGAGGAGATGGCGTCGGCGTCCGCGCTGGACTTCGACGATCTGCTCATGCGCACGGTGCAGCTGCTGCGTGACGTGCCGCCCGTCCTGGAGCACTACCGGAACCTCTGGCGCCACATCTTCGTCGACGAGTACCAGGACACCAACCACGCCCAGTACCTGATGGTGTCGCTGCTGGCGGAGCGACACCGCAACCTCACGGTCGTGGGCGACGATGACCAGTGTCTCGTGGCGGGAACCAAGGTGAGCATGGCTGACGGTTCGGACAAGCCAATCGAGGCGATCCAGCCGGGCGACATGGTCCGCTCGGCCGCCGGCAGCGGTCGCGTCAAGCCGGAGCGGGTGCTTCGCGTGTCGCAGCGCGAGGCGCTTGAGACCGTGCGCATCCGGACGGCCGCGGGTCGCGAGGTGGTGAGCACGCCAGAGCACGTCCACTTCGCCGGCTACCGGCTTGGGCTGTCCCCCAACTACCACTTCGTCTATCTGATGCACAGGGCTGGCGTGGGCTACCGTATCGGAACTTCCCAGGTCTATACGCGGGGTCAGGCCAAGGCGGTGGTCGGCTTCCGGCAGCGGGCAATCCAGGAGGGAGCAGACGCCCTCTGGATGGTGGCGGTTCACAGTTGCGAGAACGACGCTCGCGAAGACGAGTACGTCAGCTCCCTCCGCTACCAGATTCCCACCCTGCCCTTCGTGCCGCGAAAGGGCGGGTCCACGAACGGACTGGTCCACGATGCCGGCCGGCTGGGCGCGGTGTTCGCAGCCTTCGACACCGAAGCTGCCGGGCTGCGGTTGCTCCAGGAGCGCGGGCTGTCGCCGGAGCATCCCCACTACCGCCCACGCTCCCGGGACAGCAGCCCCCGCAACATCGTGGTGACCCTGTGCGCCGACCGTCGCGGTGCAACCCCCATGCACCTGATCGCGGTGGGGGGGAATGACGAGCAGGGCGCCGAAGCCATCCGCGGACTGGGCCTTCGCGTCCGTCCCGCCCACGGCGCGTCGTCCTCCAGTTGGAGGTGTGAGACGGTGTTCAAGGACATGGCGACCGTCATGCAGACGGCCGCCCAGCTGAAGGACGCCCTGAACGGGGTCATCGTGGTGAAAGGGCGGTTCGGCGCTCCCGAGGATGGCCTGCGAACCTCCAACTCCCTCCCGGCCACCCGGGCCGATTCCGTGTGCCCGGGCATGGTGATGTTCGATGAGGGCTGCGGCTACGACGTCGTCGCCGCTGTCGAGCGGCTTGCCGAACGCCGGCAGGTATTCGACATCGACGTGGAGCACGCCCACAACTTCATCGCCGGCGGCCTGGTCACCCATAACTCGGTCTATGGGTGGCGTGGCGCTGACATCCGGAACATCCTCGACTTCAAGCGCGACTATCCGGACGCGCGCATCGTGACCCTGGAGCAGAACTACCGCTCCACGCAGCCGATCCTCGACATCGCGCACTCCGTCATCCGGCTCAACGAGGACCGTGCTGCGAAGCGCCTGTGGACGGAGCGCGGCGGCGGCGCCGCGGTGCGGTTGATCCCCGTCTACGACGAGCGCGAGGAGGCGCTGGCGGTCTGCTCGGAGATCGAACGGCTCATCGGCACGCAGGGGAGCTCGCTCGCCGACTTCGCCGTGCTCTACCGCACCAACGCCCAGTCACGCGCTTTCGAGGACGTCTTCGTCCGCCGCGGCATCCCCTACAAGCTGGTGGGCGGCGTCCGCTTCTACGATCGCAAGGAGATCAAGGACGTCCTCGCCTATCTGCGTCTGGCGCTCAACCCCCGCGATTCCGTCGCCTTCTCGCGGGTGGTCAACGTCCCCCGCCGCAAGATCGGCGATCACACCGTCAGCGAGCTGGAGCGGATCGCCCGCCGCCGCCACATCGCCCCCCTGGAGGCGGCGGAGCACCTGGAGGGCGAGTTGGCGCTGGGCCCCGCCGCGACCCAGGCGCTGGCCGCCTTCGCGGCGCTCATCGACCGCCTCTCGGGGCTCAGCGGACAGCTGCCCCTGCCCCGCCTGGTGGAGCGCATCCTCGACGAGACCGGCTACCAGTCGATGCTGACCGCCGACGCCAAGGAAGGCGAGGATCGCTGGGCCAACGTCACCGAGCTGATCGGCTACTCCGAAGAGTACGCGGACGTGCCCCCGCCGGAGGGCCTGCACCAGTTCCTGGAGAACGTCGCTCTGGTCAGCGACGTCGACAGCCTCGACGAGAGCGCCGGCGGCGTCACGCTGATCACCCTCCACATGGTCAAGGGCCTGGAGTTCCCCGTCGTCTTCCTGGCCGGTTTGGAGGAGGGGCTGCTGCCCCATGTGCGCGCCCTGGAGGAGGGCGACGAGGGCATCGCCGAGGAGCGGCGGCTCGCCTACGTCGGCATCACGCGGGCGCAGCACCGCCTCTACCTCCTCCACGCCTTCCGCCGTCACCTCTACGGCAGCGCCCAGCTGGCGCAGCCGTCGCGCTTCCTCAGCGACATCCCCGCCGATCAGCTGGAGATTGTCCGCCGCCCGGGGAGCGCGCCGGTCGAGCAGCTCAGAGGTCCGGGCGCCATCCGAGTGGCCGTCCACGCCCATGCGGTGCGGCCCAATCCCGTGGAGATCGCCCCCCAGCGCTGGAAGGAGGGCATGCGCGCCGAGCATCCCAAGTACGGGACCGGGACGATCCTCAAGAGCACCATGACCCGCGCGGGGGAGGAGGTGGTCATCCGCTTCGACGAGGCGGGGGTGAAGATCTTCGCCGTCGCCGAGGCCCGGCTCTCCCCGGTCGGAGGCTGAACCGCCCTCATCCCGCCTCGATCAGCGCCGCGAGCCCAGCAGTGGCCATCCGCGTGCCCATCTCGTTGTCGGCCGTCGACATGCTCCGGGAGTCCCCTCTCCCTAGACCATCCTAGACGTTGACTAGTGTCCTGTACCGGAGATTCGTAGACAAAACCGTTCAATGCTGGCCAGGATCTCATCAGCGGTCTTGACCCAGACGAAGGGATGCGGATCGTCGTTGCAGGTGGCGAGGTAGAGGCGGATGTCGTCCTCCAGCGCCCGGGTGCTGCGGTGCACGCCGCGGCGCAGCTGCTTGCGCGTCAGCTCGGCGAACCAGCGCTCGACCTGGTTGATCCACGAGGAGTAGGTCGGGGTGAAGTGGAGCTGAAAGCGCGGGTGCTGCAGCAGCCAGCGCTGGATCGACGGCGTCTTGTGGGTGCTCAGGTTGTCCAGCACCAGGTGCAGGTCGAACTCCTCGGGCACCTCCTGATCGATGCGGTCGAGGAAGGCCCGGAACTCGACGGCGCGGTGGCGCCGACGGACTTGGCCGATCACCTTGCCGGTGGCGACGTCGAGGGCGGCGAACAGCGAGGTGGTGCCGTGGCGCCGGTAGTCGTGGGTCTGGCGCTCGACCTGGCCCGGTGCCATGGGCAGCATCGGCTGGCTGCGGTCGAGAGCTTGGATCTGCGTCTTCTCGTCGACGCAGAGCACCAGGGCGCGGTCGGGGGGGTTGAGGTAGAGACCGACGATGTCGCGCACCTTCTCGACCAGCTGCGGGTCGGTGGAGAGCTTGAAATACTCGCTGCGGTGGGGCTGCAAGCCGAAGGCCTGCCAGATCCGCTGCACGCTGGTATGGCTGAGCCCACTCGTCGCCGCCATCGACCTGGTGCTCCAGTGGGTGGCGTCGCGGGGCGTGGACTCCAGGGACTTCACCACCACCGCCTCGACCCGGTCATCGCTGATCTTGCGCGGGGCGCCACTGCGGGGCGCGTCGAGCAGGCCGGCAACCCCGCCACTGATGAACCGGGACCGCCATTTGCCGACCGTGGCGTTGGTGACCTGCAGTTCCTCGGCGACCTGCATGTTGGTCACCCCGCTCGCACAACCGAGCACGATCCGAGAGCGCAAGGCCAAACCCTGCGCCGTGGTGCGCCGCCGGGTCCACCGCTCGAGGATCTGGCGGTCCTCCGGGGTGCCCGCCAGCGCAGCCTTCGGACGACCTCGACTGGGATGCATGCAGGAGCCCTCCGGGTAGCGGAACGAGGCCCCCTTATTTTACCAGCTATCTCCGGTACAGGACACTAGACCATCCTAGACGTTGACTAGTGTCCTGTACCGGAGATTCGTAGACAAAACCGTTCAATGCTGGCCAGGATCTCATCAGCGGTCTTGACCCAGACGAAGGGATGCGGATCGTCGTTGCAGGTGGCGAGGTAGAGGCGGATGTCGTCCTCCAGCGCCCGGGTGCTGCGGTGCACGCCGCGGCGCAGCTGCTTGCGCGTCAGCTCGGCGAACCAGCGCTCGACCTGGTTGATCCACGAGGAGTAGGTCGGGGTGAAGTGGAGCTGAAAGCGCGGGTGCTGCAGCAGCCAGCGCTGGATCGACGGCGTCTTGTGGGTGCTCAGGTTGTCCAGCACCAGGTGCAGGTCGAACTCCTCGGGCACCTCCTGATCGATGCGGTCGAGGAAGGCCCGGAACTCGACGGCGCGGTGGCGCCGACGGACTTGGCCGATCACCTTGCCGGTGGCGACGTCGAGGGCGGCGAACAGCGAGGTGGTGCCGTGGCGCCGGTAGTCGTGGGTCTGGCGCTCGACCTGGCCCGGTGCCATGGGCAGCATCGGCTGGCTGCGGTCGAGAGCTTGGATCTGCGTCTTCTCGTCGACGCAGAGCACCAGGGCGCGGTCGGGGGGGTTGAGGTAGAGACCGACGATGTCGCGCACCTTCTCGACCAGCTGCGGGTCGGTGGAGAGCTTGAAATACTCGCTGCGGTGGGGCTGCAAGCCGAAGGCCTGCCAGATCCGCTGCACGCTGGTGTGGCTGAGCCCACTCGTCGCCGCCATCGACCTGGTGCTCCAGTGGGTGGCGTCGCGGGGCGTGGACTCCAGGGACTTCACCACCACCGCCTCGACCCGGTCATCGCTGATCTTGCGCGGGGCGCCACTGCGGGGCGCGTCGAGCAGGCCGGCAACCCCGCCACTGATGAACCGGGACCGCCATTTGCCGACCGTGGCGTTGGTGACCTGCAGTTCCTCGGCGACCTGCATGTTGGTCACCCCGCTCGCACAACCGAGCACGATCCGAGAGCGCAAGGCCAAACCCTGCGCCGTGGTGCGCCGCCGGGTCCACCGCTCGAGGATCTGGCGGTCCTCCGGGGTGCCCGCCAGCGCAGCCTTCGGACGACCTCGACTGGGATGCATGCAGGAGCCCTCCGGGTAGCGGAACGAGGCCCCCTTATTTTACCAGCTATCTCCGGTACAGGACACTAGCAGGGTGCGGAAGAACCTGCCTGGGGGCTTGCCGGGTTAAACACAGGTGTGAGAGTCTTGCGGGGTCCCGAGCCCCCGGCTCGATAAGAGGTGATAGCGAATAGACTTATTCGCCATAGTGCAAATGCATCACTTACGCAGGGACATCCGGGTCAAAGATCGGTACATTGGGGAGTATCCAGCCAAGTCCGAACAGAGCCATGCTCCCCTCGTCGCCTTGCGGAGGGACCGACGTCGCTAGTTGCCGGAGGGAGCGCCGTCGTGTTGTATCCGGCGAGGTTGAGGGCTATGAGAGCACGCACCTACCCCGAAGCGGATAGGCGACCTAGGGCCCGGTCCGGCAATGACCCGGACTTTCCGGCGCCGGCGCACTCCAATCATCGGATGGCACGTGTCCTCCTGCGCAAAGGCACTCTCTTGTGTCTCTTGGGCGCAACCCTCCTCGCCGCACTCCTGGCGGCAGTTCCTGCGGCTGCAACAGGTGTTGCGGCGGCAGGGCCCGGGGCCCAGCCTATGCGAGATACGATTTCAGGGATTGCGGCGTCTCCGCTTAGAGAGACAGTGCAGGCTGACGGCACGGTGGTCGACTGGTGGCGCGGCGCCGCTGGCGACTTTGGGGCACGCGGGGCGCCCGGATCGCATGTTCAAGTCACGGAGACAGACCCGGGTGGAAAGGTTGCCATGTCTATCGGCGTGACCCCTCCAGTCCGGAGCAAGACCGCCCCGGACCCAACGATCTGGGATTCGGGCTGCGCTTACTACAGCGGCCAATACGGTATCGGGCAGGCATGCTTCATTCAGTACATGGCACAGAACAACGGTGGTGGCGACTGGTATCTGGCAGACGTGCAGACCGCCACGTTCTCCTCTGGGTACGGCCCAGGCGTTTACAGCACGGGTCCTGAACTTGTCTATCCAAATGACGGGAACCAGGAACTCCAGTGGAGCCCTTCCAGCACCGATTCAGTGGGAGGCTGCCAGTCGTTCAATGTCGGTGTCAGCGACTTCGTCAGCGTCGGCGCATCGTTCACGCTCTGTCCCAATGAGATCATCCCCCTTGTAGGCCACTACTACTTTGGCGCGATGTGGTTTGGCAATCCAGTGGACGGCACGCGAGGCGCTGACGCCGCCGATGTCGTTCACGATCCCGCAAGCGCGGTCGATGCCCCAACCATTTACCTCATTTGGGCAGTGGCATAAGAGGTGACCGGATGAAGGCAATGGACCGCACCAATAGGCGCGTAGCGGTTGCCGCCCTGATGTTGCCAGCCATCATCGTAATGACGTCATGCGGAGCGGCATCTTCGGTGCCAGCAGCTCAAGTGCAGCTGCAATGCACTCAAACCGGTGTTGGTGTGATCACGATCGTTTACGGGTCGGACCGGCGAGCGGCTGGGCTAACGGTAGCAGGCGGGAGTGAGACCCTGAGCGGCGACGTTGCCGCACGCGGACCCACTATCAGCAAGTCTCAGACCCAGTCCTTGCAACCCGCACTGGTGGCGGAGTTCGACGCGATCGGGGCACAGGTCAGCCCTAGTGCTGCGGCACGTGTGGCGGCAGGTTACGGGTGGAACTGCCAAACCAGTCCGGCGCCGTCGAAGTAAGGGAGGCGGGGGCGGCCTAGACCGCCCCGCTGGTCGTCCGGTTTCGGCCGGTCGTAGAACGTGGCCGCGCCCAGCGCGCGATGAGGCTATTGGCTGCCACTCACGGCGCCTCGCGCTACCCCCATCGCCCGGCGTCGGGGGAGAGTTGAATGCCTGGTTCCCGGCGCCTGCGATCGCGAGTTTGCGGCCTGTGGCACCTTCCCTAGCACTGGGCCGACTCGGCGGTCGGCAGGCGCAGGGACCCTACTTCAGCACCCTGCCACGTTACGGGCGCCGACCGCGACGCCGGTCCCGGTGGCGACCGCCGCCCCTGAGTTGCCTCAGGCCGCCAGGGTGATCAGGCTCAGGCCGTCGCCGATGGGGACGATGAGGGAGTCCGTCCTCGGGTCGTCCCGCACGTGGTCGTTGAAGCGGCGGATGACGGTGGTTCGCTCGTCGGGCGCCGCAGCGCTCGCGACCTGCCCTCGCCGCAGCACGTTGTCGACGGCGATGATCCCGCGCGGGGTCAGCCGGGGCACGAGCGCCTCGTAGTAGTCGACGTACTCGTCCTTGACGGCGTCGACGAAGGCGAAGTCGAAGAGGGGCTCGCGGGGCAGCGCGGCCAGCGTCTCCAGCGCCGGCGCCAGGCGCAGCTCGATGCGGTCGCGAAGGCCGGCCCTCTCCCAGAAGCGCCGCGCCACGGCGGTCCACTCGGCGCTGACGTCGCAGCAGAGCAGACGTCCGTCCATCGGGAGTCCCTGGGCGATGCAGATCGAGGAGTACCCGGTGAAGGTTCCCAGTTCGACGGCTGAGCGGGCGCCGGAGAGGCGCACCAGGACCCGGAGCAGGGCGCCCTCGTCGGGGCTGATCGACAGGTCCATCCCCGGCGCCACCCGCTCGGTCTCGGTGACCAGCTCGCCGAGCAGGGGATCGGCGGGCCGGACGTGCTCCGCCAGGTAGCGGTTGAGGAGCGGGTCGAGGAAGGCCGAGGCACGTGCCATCGCCTCCACCATAGCGCCCCCCCGCCGCGCGGCGGGTTCGGTGCGACGATAATCGGCTGCCGACCTCCACGGGGTGACGCGAAACCATGACCGACAGTCCGCTGACCACGCCCGAGCCGGCCCGCCGGCTCGCCGCCGACCTCCGCGCCCGGGTCGGGCATCACAGCCGCCTGTACCACGTCCTCGACCGGCCGGAGATCACCGACGCCGAGTACGACCGCCTCTTCCGCGAACTGGTCGAGCTGGAGGAGTGCTACCCGGAGCTGCAGACGCCGGATTCCCCCACCCAGCGCGTCGGGGGAGCGCCCTCGGCGGCCTTCGTCAAGTGGGTCCATCGCACCCCGATGCTCTCCCTGGCCAACGCCTTCTCGGCCGACGAGGTCGATGCCTTCCGAAAGCGGGTCCAGCGCTTCGTCCCGGGAGTGGACAGCTTCGTCTGCGAGCTGAAGATCGACGGTCTCGCCGTCTCGCTCACCTACCGGGACGGCGAGCTGGTCCGCGGCGCCACACGCGGCGACGGGGTGGAGGGCGAGGACGTCACCGCCAACGTGCGCACCATTCGCTCTGTGCCCATGCGCCTCCACCCGGTCGACGACGACATGCCCTCCGAGTTCGAGGTCCGCGGCGAGGTGTACATGCCGAAGCCGAGCTTCGCCGCCCTCAACCAGCGGCTGGAGGACCAGGGCAAGGCCAACTACGCCAACCCCCGCAACGCAGCGGCCGGGGCGGTTCGCCAACTCGACCCCTCCGTCACCGCCGGCCGTGGCCTGCAGACCTTCATGTACCACCTCGACCCGCCCGGCCCGGCCCGCTCTCAGACCGCGGTCCTGGACCTGCTCGGCCGCCTCGGCTTCCGCGTCAACCCGCACGCCCGCCTCGTCGGGGGCGACGAGATCACCGCCTACCTGGAGGGCTGGAGGGAGGAGCGCCACCAGCTCGACTACGAGACCGACGGTGTCGTCATCAAGGTCAACTCCGTCGCCGACCAGGTGGAGCTGGGCGCCGTCTCGCGCTCGCCCCGCTGGGCCATCGCCTACAAGTTCCCGCCCGAGGAGCGGGAGACGACGGTGCTCGACATCGGTGTCAACGTGGGCCGCACGGGGACGTGCACGCCGGTCGCATTTCTGGAGCCGGTGCGGGTCGCCGGCAGCGTGGTGCGCCGCTGCACCCTCCACAACGAGGACGAGGTCGCGCGCAAGGACATCCGCATCGGCGACACGGTGGTGCTGCACAAGGCCGGCGACGTCATTCCCGAGATCGTCCGGGTCGTCCTTGAGAAGCGTCCCGCCGGGGCCGTGGCCTGGACTTTCCCCCTGGGATGCCCCGACTGCGGCTCCACCCTGGTGCGCCAGGAGGGGGAGGTGGCGCGGCGCTGTCTCAATCCCCTCTGCCCGGCGCAGCGGCGGGAGCGGCTGACCCATTTCGCCGGCCGGTCGGCCCTCAACATCGAGGGACTGGGCCCGGCCATCGTCGAGGCCCTCATCGAGGCGGGCTACGTCGCTGACGCCGCCGATCTCTTCGCCGTGACGCGCGAGCAGCTGCTGACCCTGGAGGGCTTCGCCGACCGCTCGGCCGACAACCTGCTGCGGAGCATCGCTGCGCGCAAGCAAGTTCCCCTGCACCGTCTCGTCAACGCCCTCGGCGTGCCCCAGGTCGGCGAGCGCACGGCGGCCGACCTCGCCACCCACTTCGGCTCCCTGGAGCGGCTGACCGAGGCCGGCGAGGACGACCTGACGCAGGTCGCGGGCGTCGGGCCGACGGTCGCCTCCGCCATCGCCACGTGGTTCCGCAGCGACGAGGCGCGACTGCTGCTGCGCCGGCTGGCCGGCGCCGGCGTCGTCGCCGAGGGCGTCCTGGTGGGGGAGGGGCCGTGGTCGGGTCAGACCTGGGTGCTCACCGGTTCCCTGGAGGCGATGACACGCCCGGAGGCCGAGGAGCGCATCCGCCGCGTCGGCGGCAACCCGGGATCCAGTGTCAGCCGCAAGACGGCCGTCGTCGTCGCCGGCCCCGGGGCCGGCAGCAAGCTGGAGACGGCGCAGCGGCTCGGTGTCCGCGTCATCGACGAGGCCGCCTTCCTCCAGGAGCTCGAGGCGGCGGAGGCATTGGCCCCCGGATCGGTCGCAGACGCCATCAGGGATGCCGGCCAGGGGACCCGGCTGGAAGGGCTCTCGATTCGCGAGATGATCGACCCCGGACGCGACTGACGCGGAGCCGTCTCCACCTGCACTCCGGTCCTGGACGCCGGGGGCGGCGGTAGAGTGAGCCGGTGGCCACCACGGTCCGCGCGGCGCGGCTGATCGACAACCCTGACCTGCTCCGCGAGCGGCTCCGCGCCGCCCCGCAGGGACCGGGCGTCTACGTCATGCGCGACCTGGCCGGGAAGGTCGCCTACGTCGGCAAGGCGGCCGTCCTGCAGAACCGCCTGCGCTCCTACTTCACGGGCATCCCCAGCCTGCCTGAGCGCACCCGGCAGTTGGTGGAGAGGGTCTTCGACTTCGAGGTCATCGCCTGCGCCAGCCCGCGCGAGGCGCTGATCCTGGAGAACACCCTCATCAAGCGCCACCGCCCGCGCCACAACGTTCGTCTCAAAGATGACAAAAACTATCTCTACCTGAAGGTGCCGACCCCGGGCTCTCCCGGCACCTTCGCTCCCGGAACGGCGCGCGAGAAGCTGCGCGCGCCGCGGGGCGAGGCGGGGAAGCGGGCGACGCTCTTCCCCCGCCCCTATTACACGCGCCGGGTGCAGCGCGACGGCGCCCGCTACTTCGGCCCCTACACCAGCGCCCAGTCACTGCGCGGCACGGTGCGCGCGCTGCGCACCATCTTCCCCTTCCGCACCTGCAGCGACGAGCTCTTTCGACGAGGGCGCGTCTGTCTGGACTACCACATCAAACGCTGCAGCGGCCCCTGCGAGGGGCGCATCGACGAGGCCGCCTACGCCCGGCTGCTGGAGCAGGTGGAGATGTTCATGGAGGGCCGCAGCAAGGTCCTGAGCGACGACATGCGGCGGCAGATGGACGCCGCCGCGGTGCAGCTCGACTACGAGCTGGCCGCCCGCTTCCGCGACCGCCTGCGCGCCATCGAGCGCATCTCCGAACGTCAGGACGTGCTCAGCGGGCGCCGCGGCGACCATGACGCCGTGGCCATCGTCATCGAGGCGGGCCGGGGCATGGCGGCGGTGCTCACCGTTCGTGGCGGCCGCGTCATCGGCATGGAGACGCACGAGGTCGAAGGCATCGGTGACCGTTCCCCGGCCGAATGCCTGGGCGCCTTCATCCCCCAGCTGTACGGCAGCGCCCCCCAGGTGCCCAGGGTCATCCTCACTTCCGATCCGCCCGAGGACGCCTCCGACATCGCCGACTTCCTCTCCGGTGAGCGCGGCGGCCCGGTGGAGATCCGCACCCCCCAGCGGGGCGAGCTGCGCCGCCTGGTGGAGCGGGCCCGGGAGACGGCGCTCGCCGCTCTGCGCCAGCGCCGCGTCGTCGAGGACTTCGACGCGGAGAAGACGGAGTCGCTGCTCAGCGACCTCGCCACCCGGCTCGACCTGGAGGAGCCGCCGCGGCGCATCGAGTGCTACGACATCAGCAACACCATGGGCACCAACTCGGTGGGCTCCATGGTCGTGTTCGAGGATGGGCGGCCCAGACCCGACCACTACCGCCACCTCGGCATCAAGACCGTCGAGGGCGCCGACGACTTCGCGTCGATGGGGGAGACGCTGCGGCGGCGGTTCGCGCGCCACCTGCAGGCGAGAGGGGAGCTCGCCGGCGAGCTCGCCGGCGGCGACATCCCGGTCGACGATCCCGACGGCGCCAACGGGGAGGAGGCGCGACCCGCCGGCGCAGAGAGGGGCAGGCGCCGGGCCGCCTCGACGGAGGACAGCTTCGCCGCGCTGCCCGACCTCGTTCTCATCGACGGCGGCAAGGGCCAGCTGAGCGCCGCCCACGCCGTGCTCGTCGAGGCGGGCCTCGGCGACGTCGCCGTCTTCGGGCTGGCCAAGCGCAACGAGGAGCTGTTCCGGCCTCAGTCGCCCGACCCCATCGTCATCCCCAGGGATACGCCGACGCTGTTCCTCGTCCAGCGGGTCCGCGACGAGGCCCACCGCTTCGCCATCACCCGCCATCGCGCCCGGCGCGCCAAGTCGGCGCTGCGCTCTCGCCTGGACTCGGTGCCCGGCCTGGGACCGGTCCGCAAGCGGGCCCTGCTGCGCCGCTTCGGCAGCGTCGACGCCATCGGCGCGGCGAGCCTGGAGGAGCTGACCGAGGTCGTCCCTGCCGCCGTCGCCCGCAGCCTCAAGGAGCTGCTGTAGTCACCGGCCCGGCCCGCGACCTCCCGGCTCCGTACAATCGCGGCGAGATGACCTCGGAGCCCACCGCATGGATCCTCAGTGGGATGAGCGGCGCCGGCAGGGCCACGGCGCGGGCAGCGCTGGAGCGGGCCGGGGCCGAGGTCACCGACAACCTGCGGTGTGACCTGGTATCCGATTGGGCGCGGCTGCCGCGGCGGCGAGCGGCGGTGGCCCTCGTGGACGCCCGTCAGGGCGAGTTGGTGGCCGAACTGGTGCCGCCCCCGGGCGTCCGCGTCCTCTTCCTGACCGCCCCCTCCCGGGTGCTGGCCAGACGGCAGGGGGAGAGCACGCTGCCCCATCCCTGCGCCGCCGCCGGGGCACCCCTGGCCGCGATCCGCCGGGAGCGCGAACTGCTCGTCGCACTGCGTGCCGCCGCCGACACGGTCATCGACACGGGGGATCTCGACCCCGCCGACCTGGGATGCCGCGTCGTCGACCTGGTGCTGCCGGCGGGCGCCGAAGCGCCGCTGCGCCTCACCGTCTCCTCCTTCGGTTTCAAGTTCGGCATCCAGGACGAGGCCGACTGGGTGATCGACGTCCGCTTCCTGCGCAACCCGTTCTGGGTCCCGGACCTGCGCCCGCTCACCGGGCTGGACGCCGCGATACGGGACCACGTGCTCGATGACCCGCGTTGCCGCGATCTGTGCGGCCGTCTCAGCGAGCTGCTGACCTGGACCCTGGAGCAGTACGCGGAGCACGGCCGCCGCCACCTCCACGTCGCCGTCGGCTGCACCGGCGGCCGCCACCGGTCGGTGGTCGTCGCCGAGGAGCTGGCGGCCCGGCTGCGCACGGAAGGCGTCGCGGTCGAGGTCCGCCACCGGGACGTCGGCCGCCCCGACCCGCGCTGACCGGCGCGGCCGTGCCGGGTTGAGACATGCGGGGCCCCACCTTCACCGAGCGGGTCGTCGCCGAGCTGGCGCCGCACACCCCGCCGCTGCGCTGCTGCCGCGGGGCCCTCATCGAGGGCATGCGCCGGGGCGGGGAGGGAGGGGTCGTGGTCACCACGCGCCTGGTCGCCGCGCGCGCGGCGCTGGCCGCCCTCCATGCCGAGGGCGTCCCGGCGTCGGTGGAGAGGCTCGTCACGGCGCGGCGGCACCGCTACCGGGTCGCCGCCGACCCCGGCCCGTCGTCCCCGACTCTCTGCTGCGCCCGCTCCCGCCTCCGCGGGCTGTTCCTCGCCGCGGGTTCGATGGGGCGCGCCGACGGCCCGCCTCAGATGGAGCTCCTGGTCGCCTCCGAGGGGGCGGCGGCCGGGGCGGTGGCGGACCTGGCGCGGCTCGGGGTCGAGGCCACGCCGCTGACCCGCCGCGGCCGTCCCGTCGTGGCGGTCCGCTCGGCCAACGGGGTGGCGGTGGCGCTCAGCTCCATGGGCGCCCACCGCGGGAGGCTCGAATTCGAGGGCGGCCGGGTCGTCCGCGATCTCCGGGCGGGGGTGAACCGGCGGCTCAA
This sequence comes from Candidatus Dormiibacterota bacterium, assembly GCA_963808125.1. Classification (GTDB taxonomy): domain Bacteria; phylum Chloroflexota; class Dormibacteria; order Aeolococcales; family Aeolococcaceae; genus CAWEEP01. Next base: position 36,161 of record CAWEEP010000071.1, on the reverse strand, counting down.
CGCGGAGACAGCTAACCTCCGGCGCAGTCTGGTGGCCGCCGTCCGCCAGCTCGAGGCGATCGACCGGCTCCGCGAGGACGCAGTGCGGTGGGAAACGCTCCCGCCGGCGCTGCGCGAGGCGGCCGGTCTCCGCCGCCGCCGCCCCCGCGCCACGCTGGATGACCTGGCGGTGGCCGCCGGCTGCAGCCGCTCGGCGATGGCCGGTCGCCTCCACCGCCTCGTCGCCGCCGCCGGCGACGGCGACGGCGACGAGGGCGGCTCCCGGAGGGCCCCGGGACCTCTGGACCGCGAGCTCCGGCCAGACGGCCCTGGCGATCGCCAAACGACTGCGCCATGATGGGATGGACGACGTGGAGGATGGCTCAGTTGGTACCCTCCCCTGGGCTTCCGCCCCTACAACCCTGAGGAGTTTTCATGGCTGTCAAGGTCGGCATCAACGGTTTCGGCAGGATCGGGCGCAACATCGTGCGGGCGGCCAAGCAGCAGGGGGTCGACCTCGATCTCATCGCCGTCAACGACATCACCACCCCCAAGACGCTGGCGCACCTGCTCAAGTACGACACCATCCTCGGGCACTTCCCCGGCACGGTCGCGGTCGACGGCGACACCATCGTGATCGACGGCAAGCGGGTCAAGGTCCTCGCTGAGCGCGACCCCGCCAACCTCCCCTGGGGCGAGTTGGGCGTGGACATCGTCGTCGAGTCCACCGGCCGGTTCACCGACGCCACCAAGGCCAAGGCGCACATCGACGCGGGCGCCAAGAAGGTGATCATCTCGGCCCCGGCCAAGAACGAGGACATCACCATCGTCCTCGGCGTCAACGACAGCATGTACGACCCGGCCAAGCACCACATCGTCAGCAACGCTTCCTGCACCACCAACTGCCTGGCCCCGGTGGCCAAGGTGCTCAACGACACCTTCGGCATCGAGACCGCTCTGATGACCACGGTGCATGCCTACACCAACGACCAGGTGATCCTGGACGCGCCCCACAGCGACCTGAGGCGGGCGCGGGCGGCGGCGCAGGCGATCATCCCCACCACCAGCGGCGCCGCCAAGGCGGTGGCCCTGGTGCTTCCCGAGCTGAAGGGCAAGTTCCACGGCATGGCGCTGCGCGTCCCGGTGCCGGACGTCTCCCTGGTGGACCTCACCGTCGTGCTCAGCAAGGCGGCGACCGTCGACGAGGTGAACGCCGCCTTCCGCGCCGCCGCCGAGGGATCGCTCAAGGGCATCCTCGGTGTCACCGACGAGCCGCTGGTGTCGGCCGACTTCCTGCACGAGCCACGCTCCACCGTCGTGGACCTGCTGTCCACGATGGCGGTCGGCGAGCGGCACTTCAAGGTGCTCGCCTGGTATGACAACGAGTGGGGCTACAGCTGCCGGGTCGTCGACCTCGTCCAGAAGATCGGCGCCCTGCTGTAGGGCACCCGTGAAGGCGACGATCGACGACATCACGGTATCCGGGAAGCGCGTCCTGGTTCGTGTCGATTTCAACGTCCCCATGAAGGACGGGGTCATCGTCGACGACCGCCGCATCCGGGCGGCGCTTCCCACTCTCAGGGCGCTCTGCGAGCGGGGCGCTCGGACAATCGTGGTCACCCACCTGGGCCGCCCCAAGGGCAAGGTCAACCCCGCGCTGACCACCGCCCCGCTGGCGGTGCGGCTCGGCGAGCTGCTCGGCACGACGGTCCACCAGATTCCCGCCGTCGTCGGTCCGGAGGCGGAGAAGGCGATCGGCCATCTTGCCAACGGCGACGTGGCCATGCTGGAGAACGTCCGCTTCGAGCCTGGCGAGGAGGCCAACGACCCGGCCTTCGTCGAGAAGCTCGCCGCCCTGGCGGACGTCTACGTCAACGACGCGTTCGGCACGGCGCACCGGGCCCACGCCTCGACGGAGGGCATCGCCCACCACCTATCGGCCGTCTCGGGGTACCTCATGGCGCGTGAGCTCGAGGTCCTGGGCGGCGTCCTGGAGGACCCCCGCCGGCCGCTGGTGGCCATCATCGGCGGGGCCAAGATCTCCACCAAGATCGGCGTCGTCGAGAACCTGCTGAAGCGGGTCGACACGCTCTGGATCGGTGGCGCCATGGCCTGCACCTTCTACCGCGCCCTCGGCGTGGGCACCGGCACGTCCCTGGTCGAGGAGGAGTGGGTCGCCACCGCCAAGGAACTGCTGGCCAAGGCCGGCGCCTCGGGCAGCGAGATCAAGCTGCCCGTCGACGTCGTGGTCGTGGCCGAGGCGGCGGCTGGAGCCCGGGCAGAGACGGTGGCCTGGACGGCAATCCCCGACGACAAGATGGTCGTCGATGCCGGCTCCGAGACCTGCCGCCTCATCGCCCAGGCCTGCGAGGGGGCGGGCACCGTCGTCTGGAACGGGCCGCTCGGCATCTACGAGATCCCCGACTTCGCCCGGGGCACCCGCGCCGTCGCCGAGGCCCTGGGCAAGTCCTCGGCGACCAGCGTGGTGGGGGGAGGCGACCTCGCCGCCGCCCTCGACGCCGCCGGGGTCACCGAGAGCATCACCCACGTCTCCACGGGTGGCGGCGCTACGCTCGAGTTTCTGGAGGGCAGGGAGCTGCCTGGCGTCGCCGCCCTCGAAGAGAAGGTCCGTCTATGAGCGCCCTGCATCCGAGCCCGCTGGTGGCGGGCAACTGGAAGATGAACACCACCGTGGACGAGGGTGTGGCCCTCGCCCTGGCGCTGCGCGCCGAGCTGGAGCAGACGCCGGTGGAGGTGGCCGTCCTGCCCCCCTTCACCCATCTCGTGCCGGTGCGCGAGGCGCTGCGCGGCAGCCGCATCCGTCTCGGCGCCCAGGACTGCTACGCCGAGGATCGCGGCGCCTTCACCGGCGAGGTCTCGCCGGCGATGCTGGCCGGCCTCTGCGATGACGTGCTCCTCGGACACTCCGAGCGTCGCCACATCATGGGCGAGAGCGACGAGCTGATCGCCCGCAAGCTGCGGGCGGCCCGCCAGCACCGGCTGCGCATCACCCTCGCCGTCGGCGAGACCGAGGACGAGCGCGGAGGCGGCACCACCATGGCGGTCGTCGACCGGCACCTGCGCAGCGCCCTGGAGGGCATCGAGGATCCCGGGGACGGCGAGTTCGTCGTCGCCTACGAGCCGGTCTGGGCCATCGGCACGGGCCGGACGGCGACCCCCGAGCAGGCCGAGGAGGTCTGCGCCCACATCGCCAGCCGGCTCGACGAGCTCCTCGGCGAGGCCGCCAGCAGCGTGCCAATCCTCTACGGCGGCAGCGTCACCGCGGCCAACGCGGCGGAGCTGTTCGCCCAGCCCCACATCGACGGGGCGCTGGTGGGCGGTGCCAGTCTCCGAGTCGACGCCTTCAGCGTCATCGTCCGGGCCGCCGAGGCCCGTCTCCAGAGGTGACGGACCAGACGCGGCCCGTCGTCCTCGTCATCATCGACGGCTGGGGATACAACCCCGACGCCTTCGGCAACGCCATCATGGCCGCGCGGACCCCCCACTACGACCAGATGTGGGAGACCTGCCCCCGCACGCTGGTGGCGGCGAGCGGAGAATCGGTGGGCGTGCCCGAGGGCCAGCAGGGCAACTCCGAGGTGGGCCATCTCACCATCGGCGCCGGCCGCGTCATCTTCCAGCCGCTGACCCGGATCGGCCGGGCCATCCGTGACGGCAGCTTCTACGAGAACCCCGCCCTGCTCAGCGCGGTGGACACGGCGATCCAGCGCGAACGTGCGCTGCACCTGCTCGGTCTCGTCTCGCCCGGCGGCGTGCACAGCCACCAGGAGCACGCCGTGGCGATCTGCGAGCTGGCCCGCCGCCGCGGTCTCGACCGCGTCTATGTCCACGCCTTCATGGACGGGCGCGACGAGCTGCCGACGAGCGGCGCCACCTTCATGGCCGAATTCGTCGCGGCACTGCGCCAGGTCGGCGTGGGCCGCGTCGTGTCCGTCGCCGGCCGCTACTACGCGATGGACCGGGACAAGCGATGGGAGCGCATCGCCCGCGCCTATGAGGTCGTCGCCGGGACCAGCGAGGCCCGCGCCGCCGACCCCGTCGCCTCCATCCAGGCGCAGTACGCAGAGGGCGTCACCGACGAGTTCCTGCCGCCCGTGAGCATCTGCGCCGCCGGCGAGGAGCCGGTGCGAATCGCGATTCCGACTCGGTGATCTTCTTCAACTTCCGCCCGGACCGGGCCCGCCAGCTCACCCAGGCGCTGATCACGCCCGGCTTCTCGCAGTTCGAGCGGAGCCGTGTTCCAAGCGACCTCCTCTACGTCACCATGACGGAGTACGAGAAGGATCTTCCCGTCGCCGTCGCCTTTCCCCGCGACGACGTGGTCAACACCCTGGCCGAGGTGGTGAGCCGCAGTGGGGCTCGCCAGTTCCACGTTGCCGAGACGGAGAAGTACGCCCACGTCACCTACTTCATCAACGGTGGCCGCGAGCAGCCCTTCCCCGGAGAGGAGCGCCAGCTGGTGCCGTCACAGAAGGCGGCCACCTACGACCTGGTCCCCGAGATGAGCGCCCGTGCGGTCACCGACGTGGTCGTCGAGCGCATCGAGATGGGCGTCAACTCGCTGATCGTCGTCAATTACGCCAACCCGGACATGGTCGGCCACACCGGGGTCTTCCCGGCCACCGTCACCGCCTGCGAGGTGGTCGACGGGTGCCTCGGCCGCGTCGTCGAGGCGGCTCATGCCAGGGGAGGCACCGTGCTCATCACCGCCGACCACGGCAACGCCGAGCTGAAGATCGACGCGCAGACGCAGAAGCCCCTCACCGCCCACACGCTGAACCCGGTGCCGGTCGTCATCACCGGTTCGCCGGCCCGCTCACTGCGGGAGGGTGGCGGTCTCAGCGACGTGGCCCCGACGGTGCTGGAGATCATGGGCCTCGACAAGCCCGAGGAGATGTCGGGGACCAGCCTCATCTCCCGGTGAGCCGCGAGGTCGTGGCGCGGCGCCTGCGGGCGCAGCGGCTCGCCGGGAATCCGCTCCCCGGGGCCGCCGACGTGGTGGGCTGGATGGGCGCCGTACAAGCCCAGGACTACGGTGCCGCGACGTGGGGGCTGGCGCAGCGGGCTGCCGGCGCCACCGCGGCCGGCATCGACCGCCTCTTCGATGACGGCGCCATCCTGCGCACCCATGGCATGCGCGCGACCTGGCACTTCGTCCTCCCCGGGGACATCCGCTGGCTGCTCAGCCTGACCCGGGCGAGGAGCCGGCGCTCGTCCGCGAGCCGCCTCCGCGAGCTCGGGCTCGACCTGCCGACCGTGGAGCGTTCCTCCCAGGTCTTGCGGGCGGCGCTCACCGGCGGGCGGCAGCTCACCCGCCCGGAGCTCGGGGTGGCGCTGGAGAACGCTGGCATCTCCGCGCAGGGGCAGCGACTGCCCCACCTCCTGATCTGCGCCGAGAAGGACGCGGTCATCGTCAGCGGACCGCGTCGGGGCCGTCAGTTCACCTACGCGCTGCTCGACGAGCGGGCCCCCGCCAGCCCTGAACTGGACCGTCCCTCCGCCCTGGCCGAACTCGCGAGGCGGTACTTCCGCGGCCACGGCCCGGCCCGCCTGCGGGACTTCTGCTGGTGGTCGGGTCTTGCCATGGCCGACGCCCGCGCCGCCATCGAGCTGGCGCGGATCACCGGGCGCCCGCCGGAGGAGGGCGGCGACGCCTGGTTCGACGCCGCATGGGAGCCCGTGACGGCGGGGCGGAGGCGGCCGCCCGCCCACCTGCTCCCCAACTTCGACGAGTACACCGTCGCCTACCGTGACCGGGCGGATCTGACCCACCCCGGCCATCCCCTCGAGCCGGGGCTCCTGTCCTTCGGCAGCGTCCTCGCCAACGTCGTCATCGTGGACGGCCTGGTGCGGGGCACCTGGCGGCGGGCCCTCGCCCGCGGGGCGGTGCGCATCGAGATTCGGGCGTTCGGCCGTCTGACGGCCCGCGAGGCCAACGCGGTCGAGGCGGCCGGGCGGAGCCTGGGCGCGTTCCTCGGCCCTCCCGCCGAGGTGACCTGGCACTGATCTGCGGCCCTTCCCGACGTCACTGGACGGCCACGATGCGTCAGAGTGGACGCGGAAGCGGTGGGGGGAGCATGGGAGGGACGGCCATCAGCGTCTTCAGCGATCAGGAGATCGCCTACATGGCGAGCCAGCGCCTCGGCCGCCTGGCCACGGTGGGCGCCGACGGCCAGCCGCACGTCGTCCCCGTGGCCTTCCGCCACAACCCCGACACAGACACCATCGACATCGGCGGCCATGGCGGCTTCGCCACCCGCAAGAAGTGGCGCGACGTCCTGGCAACGGGGCGCGCCTCGATCGTGATCGACGACGTTCTCGCCCCCTGGACCACCCGGGCCATCGAGATCAGGGGCACGGCCGAGACGCTCGCCTCGGGCGGGGAGAGCGTTCAGCCGAGCTTCGATCCCGAGCTGATCAGGATCACCCCAAGCCGCATCGTCACCTGGGGGATCGCGGACAACCCGAACTCGGCCGGGCGCGACGCCGGCTGAGCCTCCGGGCGGACCGAAGAGCCCCCTTACGGCGGCTATACTCGCCAGCGAGCCAACCCGGAGGCACTATTGCGTGCGAACAATTCTTCTCGCGGTCCAGGTCGTGGTCGCGATTCTCGTGATGCTTGGCATCTTGCTCCAGACGCCGAAGTCGAGCGGTCTCGGCGGCACGATCGGAGGTGGTGGCGACCCTGGCGGCGGCTACCGGCGGCGTCGCGGCCTGGAGGCGGGCCTGCTGCGCTTCAGCGCGGTGTGCATCGGCCTCTTCGTGATCGTGTCGGCCCTCAATCTCTGGGCCGGCAGCCACTGATCCACCGGCCGGCTCGCCGGCTGGAGATCATCGTCGCCCTGGTCCTGGCCGGCATTGCCGTGGCGGCGACGCTGGCCGCCGTCAGTTCTCGGATCATCGGCGACCTCATGCAGCCAACCGCCGACTACCGGGTCGCCCTCGTCACCGACCGCCTGCCCCTCTCCCTCGATCCGCTGGTTGACGCCACCGACCCGGCGGTCGCCGCCATGTCCCCACTCCTGTACCGCAGCCTCCTCCACCTCAACGCCACCGCCTCCCCAGTTCCCGACCTGGCCGCCGCCCTGACGACGAGCCTCGACGGCCTCACCTACCGGCTGACGCTGCGTTCCGGACTGCACTGGTCGGACGGCACCGCGCTGACCCTGCAGGACGCGCTGGCCACCATCGGCTGGGTGCAGTCGCGGGGCTTTCCCGACACCTCGCTGGCGAGCGCCTGGAACGGGGTCGATGCGACCGCGTCGGGCGCCACCCTGACCCTGTCCCTGGCCACGCCCCGGGCCTCCTTCCCGGTCACGCTGAGCCAGCTTCCCATCCTGCCGCTGGGGACGCTCACGCACGCGGCGATCGCCAGGCTGGCGTCGGAGGCCGGCACCGCCCTGGCCACCTCCGGTCCCTACGAGGTGGCGGGAACGAACGTCGGCGGCATCACCCTGGTCAGCAATCCCTACGCGGACCCGAGGCCCCAGCTGGATCGCGTCGAGGTCGTGCCGATGGGGACGTTCGCCGCCGCCGCAGCCGCCTTTGCCGCGAGGTCTGTCGACGCCGTCCTGGCCACCACCCCCGCCGAGCGGGCCCAACTCCTGCACCGGTCGGGGTCGGTGGCGGACGACGTCACCACCTTCGGCTTCGTCGACCTCATCTTCAACGAGCGGGTCCAGGGTCTGTCCGACCCGGTGGTCCGCTCGGCCGTCAACGAGGCCATCGACCGGAGCCAGATCGTCAGCGGGCCCCTGGAGGGCCTGGGGGTCCCGCAGTACGGCCCCATCCCGGCCGGCGTCCTCTGGCTGGCCAAGGCGACGGCCAGCGCCCTGCCCAACGCCCAGGCGGCCGGCGCCGCGCTCACCGCGGACGGCTGGGTGAGCGGTCCCGACGGTGACCGGGGCCGCAACGGCGTCGCGCTCAGCTTCTCCCTCAGCGTCCCCGACGTCGCGCCCCTGCCGCAGGTGGCGACCGGTGTCGCCTCCCAGCTCGACGCGCTGGGTATCGCCACCACCGTGGCGGTCGTCCCGAGCGGCCAGTTCCTGAGCGGGGTGCTCCTCGCCGAGGCCTTCCAGCTCGCCATCGCCAGCTGGGACAACGGCGCCGACCCCGATGTCAGCAGCTACTGGCTGTCCACGGCGACGCCGCCCACCGGCTTCAACGTGTCGGGCGGCCCGATCGACGCCTTCCTCGACCAGGACCTGACCGCCCTGGCCACGGCCGGCTCGTTGTCGCAGCGCACGGCCGCTGCGGCACGGGTGGCGAACGATCTCGCCACCGACGTCCCCGCCGTCTTCCTCTATGCCCCGCAGGAGAGCCTCGTCGTCAGCCGGACGCTCTCCAAGGCGGTGGTCACCGAGGTGGGCGACCCATTCGGCGACGCCGCCTCGTGGAAGCTCTGAACCGTGCACATGGGGATGCCGGGCGGGCCAGGCGGGAGCGCCGATCCGGCCGTTACCGGGCCGGGGGCTGATACGATCGGAGCCCCCATCGTGCCGGGGTGGTGGAACTGGTAGACACGCAGCGTTCAGGGCGCTGTGAGCGTATGCTCGTAAGGGTTCGATTCCCTTTCCCGGCACCAGAAACCCCTTGTGGGGCAACGACTTTCCAATCCGTACCCCCACTCGTACCCCTTAACTCCCCCGGGAGGACGCGGAGTCGCCGACCGTGCCGGGCGTCGATCGAGGCCACCAGCGCCTCGGTGCTGACCTGGGTCACATGGGCGTAGATGCGGAGGGTGGTTGCGACTGAGGCGTGGCCGAGCATGGCCGCGACCACGTGGGCCGGCTGGCCGTCCTCGAGCGCCAGGGTGGCGGCGGTGTGGCGGAGGGCGTGGAAGTTCACCGGCCGGATCCCAGCGCGGCTTCGGAGCGCCTCCCAGCGGTGTGTGAACGTCGAGCTCGGCATGACCCGACCGTCGTCCCCCGGCCAGACGAGGTCGCCGAGCCTTGGCGTCCGCGCCAATGCGTCGACCGCCAGAAGGGGCAGCATCAGCCTCCGGCGGCTCGCGGAGGTCTTCGGCAGCGTGACCACGTGCTCCCCCTCCAGCGTCCGCGATGCGGTCCCTGTGATGCGCAGCTGTCGCCGAGCCAGGTCCAAGTTCCCCCACGGCAGGCCGAGGAGCTCGCCTTCCCGCACCCCCAGCAGCACGGCCACGACGTAGAGGGCCTCCCGAGGGTCGCCGGCGGCCGCAGCGAGGAGCCGATCGACCTCGTCGGGGGAGAGGTTGACGATGGCCCGCTCGGCGCGACGCGGCGGGGACACGGCATGGATCGCCGACGACACCGGCAGCCCACGCTTCGTCGCCACGTTGAGGGCCGTTGCGAGGGTCATGTGGACGTGATGGGCCGTGGTCCCTCCAACCTTGCGTGCGAGCTCGGCGTGGAGCCTGTCGAGGTGCTCCGGGGTGAGCGCGTCCAGCCGGACGGTGCCGATGGAGGGCACGATGTGCAGGCGGGCGTGGGCCTCGTAGCTGAGCCACGTCTGGGGCCGGACCTGGTCCCTGCGAAGCTCCAGCCACTCGGCGAGCCAGTCCCTGACAGTTGGAGCCTGGCCAGTCCGCCGGCGCTGCTGCTTGGCAGCGTCAGCCTTGCGTTGCGCCTCCTCCTGGGTCGCCCCGTACACGCTCAGCCGGCGGCCGTCGACGAAGATCCGGATCTCCCAGCGGTTGCCCCGCTGGCGGGCGGTGCCCGTTCCCGGTCGCTGCCGTCTCCTCATCAGGGCGAACACTAGGCTGTCCGCCGCAGGGTCTGGCGCCTGCCCCTCGTCGGCCACTCAACCGGCGGTGACGGAGGCGCGCTCTGACGCTCGACGAAGGCCGTCAACTCCTGCGGAGCGAATCTCACCAGCCGGGGTCCCAAGCGGACAGGGGTCAGGGAGCCGTCGGCCAGCCAGCGGGAGATCTGGCGCACGCTGACGGTGAGCAGCCGGGCGGCGTCTGACTTGGTGAGCAGCACAGGTGGGTCGGCAGCCTCGGGTCGCCAGCGCTTGTCGTGGACGGGCGTGAACGGAGACACGCGTCCGTCTGGGACCGTCATCTCCGTCACCACCGATCGAACTCAGGCCGCTTCCGTGCGGCGGGTGTTGCGACTCATGTGGGTTCGGAGGGTCCGGACAGGTCGATGAGGTTGGACATGCTGCTGGTCCTCGTGGGCAGCGGATGGATGCGCCATGGGTACCAGGGAGGCCGTAGGGATCCCGTAGGAATCGGTAAGGGCCACAGCAGTGATCGCCCACTACGCGGCAGACGCTGCGGACACACCGGCATTGTTTCGACGCGACTGCCCCTACAGACGCGTCCGTTCGGGCCATTCGCGACTACAGGCGCGTTCTGTTCGCTCCGTTTGCCACTGATGGGCGCGTAGTGGGCGGTCCGGCATCGTTGCTGTCTTGTTACAGGCCCGGCCGCTAGGCGGCCGCCAAGACGGCTCTCGGGACATCGCCCAGTACGCGGCACACGACCGCTACGCATCGTGAATACCTGACGAGCGGAGGGCCAAGTACGCGTCGAACGGGTAGTACGCGAGCACGCCGACGGGGTGAGCCCCCGACAGCACCGGATGCGTGCCCCCAGGAGGCGCCGAGCGGGATGGCGTCGACCGCTGACATCTGGACGCCGCATGCGGCCGCCGAGCCTCCCGCCCCCCTTCTTTCGCCGCCTGTCACCGCGCCTCCGGGCCGCTCCGGGGCGACCGTCGGGAGGGCGCCGAGGGGCGCCGGGGACCGCTCGGACCTATGCGATCACCATAGGTGCAAAGGGTACGGTATCCATGAACAGCGCGCAATTGGAGCAGACGCATGGCAGGCGGAAGAAAGAAACGAGCGCTGCCGGCAGCCGGTGATGGGAGGTGAGAGCGTGGGTGCGATGAGAGGCGATGTGGCGGCGCGTCGGCGAGCGGCGACGCGTTTCGTAGAGGCGTTGTGGAGTGCGCCAGCGGTTGCAGCACTGCCCGCGACCGACGCGGAGGGGGTACTCAGCCGGCTCCTTCTGGAGGCGGTGAGTGGTGGCCAGCCCCTCCTTCTGACCCGTCGCGGTCGGCCCGCCGCGGTCCTCCTCGACCTCGACGGCTGGGTCGAGCTGGAGCAGCTGGCCGACGAGGCTCTCCTCGAGGCTTCCGCATGAGGACCGCGTCCTCGACGGTGGCAACGCCGCGGCGCGGTCTCTCTCCCGGACGGGCTGTGCTCGTGATCCTCTTCGCCATCGTGAGCCTGCCAGTGGTGGTGCTCCTCCCTGCGGTCGGCGAGATCCTCGGAAGCCTGGCCGCGGCCGTCCGGGTGGTTGTCGGCGTCTTCGCCCTCGGAGCTATGGTCGCCCTGCTCGACCTCTTTCATACCCACACCTGATGGACGCACGGGCCGACATCGGAGCCCCCGCCTCTCTGGCGGCGCCTGCGCCGCGGGTACTTCCCCGGATGCGTATGACGCTCGGGCAGTGTGATCCGGAGAACGCAGGTACCTCGCTCTGGGCTTGGCCAGCCCGGGGGCTTGATCCTGGCGCAGAACAGGTGTACGCTGCGCCCATGCCGACAAGCAAGAAAGTCAGCTCCAAGGCTGGGAAGCTTCTGGAGAATCCGAAATCATCCAAGACCGTGAAGAGCGTGGCCGGCGCCGCCTTGGCAGAGACGAAGAAGAAGCCGAGGCGGGGCTAGCTAACTAGGTCGGGTCGCCGGCGACGTCCACCAGGTAGCGTCGCTCGTCATCATGCTTCCCGTAGAGCAACCCCCGCGGGTTATTTGCTCGACGCAGCACCCCAGAGTCTCATCCTGTCGAGCATGTTCTTCTTGCTCTCGATCAGCCACTGAACATCGACCAGCCCCCACTCGATCTGCCGGGCGATTACCCGGACTGCGCTGCGGTCATGCCAGGCGAGGCTGGCGACGTCGAACACCGGCTCACCGAACACGAGCGGCACCGGCTGATCGGCCATGAAGACGAACTCAATGCAGGCGGCGTAACCCGCTCCAGGTGTTGGTATCCGGGTCACGGGCTTCGGATCTGCGATGGTCCCGGCCGCCAGCGTCCGCAACTCGCGGTCTGGGATCACCAACTCGACGCTCCTTCGCATCCCCGGCGCGAACGGCTCAGGCCAGCTCCAGATGTCGAGGTGTCGGCTCGGTAGGTCCAGGGCAAGCTCCGAGAACTTCTCATTGGCGAACCCGATCTGGTAGCTCCCGGTGTGGTGCAGGCTCATCTTCATCGTTCCGGCCATCGGGCGTGCAGTGAGGTAGGCATCGAGGGTGTGCCGACTGGTCCACACTGTCCACGTCATCGACCGGCGACCGTCATCTGCGACCACGGCGAAACGAACACTCTTGCCAGGCCCAACGGCCGCAGCCGGTGACGACGTCGGCGGCGTTAGTACAATCACCACTCCAAGGTAGCGAACAACAGTTCGGCAAGTCAAGAAGCTCGCCCACCGCGTAGATTCCCGGTCATGAACGTTAGCTGGCATCGCCCCACGGCGCCCTCAGCTCCGCCAAGGCCACCGCCCCCAACTCCGCGAGGGAACGCATTGCGGTCAGCCCGCAGTAGGCCACGGATGAAGTCCGCCATCGGCTCGCGACCGGCGAGCGTTTGTTAGAAGCGCCAGCGCCGGCCCAGCTCGCGTTCTTCCGGCGACCCCCGCTACCCGCTCCACGACGCCGGGGGCCCCGGGACCCGACCCTCCGGGATGCCTAGGACCCGCCGGGCAAGCGGGCCAGTTTCCCAGGGCCCCGGGCCGCGGTCCCCCGACATGGAGGATGGTCGCGGACCTGGCCCGTTGGGAGTACGCTCCTGCCGTCCCTCATGCCCTGGGAGCGGTCGTCGGCGTCCCTATACTGGTCCTGTGCTCGAGCAGGCGATTCGGTTGGCTTCAGGCAAGAGCCGGCCCCTGTTCGGACCTCTTGAATTCCTGTATGGGTGGTTCGAAGACGCCGGGTGTCGGGCGTACGTCAAGACTGTTTACGTGGGTTTCGATCTGAATAGTTACCTAGTGGGGGCGATCTACGTGAGGGGTGCCGAGTATCTTGAGGTGGCTCTCGCTTTGCCGGCCGATGATCGATTCCCAGGTTTGTACGCGGCGGATCATCTGAAATGGGCTAGTCTTCCCGTCGCGCTTCAAGTGCGTCCGGGGGATGACCTAATCCGGTTGGTGCCTGTGCTTGAGCGCACCCTCGATCGCGCTCGCCAAATCCTCACGTCGAACCCATTGGGATAGGCAACTGAGTTAACCTCTCGCAAGTCTAATCGTGGTAAGACAGCGAACGAACGCATCTAACGATCAAACCGGAACCCCGCCACCTTCAGATGGCAGCCAGCCGGCCGCGGACTTGGCAGTCGGAGGATCACTCGCTCAGCATGATCAAGAAGTCTGATCTCTACGCCTCCCTGTGGAGCAGCTGCGATGAGCTCCGCGGTGGGATGGACGCGTCGCAGTACAAGGATTACGTTCTCGTCCTGCTCTTCATCAAGTACGTCAGCGACAAGTACTCCGGACAGCGCTACGCGCCCATCGAGGTGCCGGAAGGGTCGAGCTTCCAGGACATGATGGCGCTCAAGGGTAAGAGCGACATCGGCGATCAGATCAATAAGAAGATCATCGCGCCCCTCGCAGCCGCCAACAGGCTCTCCGACATGCCGGATTTCAACGACCCTTCCAAACTCGGAAGCGGCAAGGAGATGGTGGATCGCCTTACCAACTTGATCGCCATTTTCGAGAACAGGGCCCTCGACTTCTCGAAGAACCGTGCGGACGGTGACGATCTGCTCGGCGACGCCTACGAGTACCTGATGAGGCACTTTGCCACTGAGAGTGGCAAGAGCAAAGGCCAGTTCTACACGCCGGCCGAAGTCAGTAGGGTGATCGCCCAGGTGCTCGGCATCCGTAGTACTAAGACCAGCGCTGATACCACCGTCTACGACCCCACTTGCGGATCCGGATCGCTCCTCCTGAAGGTGGCGGATGAGGCAGGCACTCCCGTCACGCTCTATGGGCAGGAGAAGGATTCAGCTACGGCCGGACTTGCTCGCATGAACATGATCCTGCACAGCAATCCGATAGCAGCGATCGAGCAGGGCAACACGATCGCAGATCCGAAGTTCAAGACTGGCGACCATCTCAAGACATTCGATTACGTCGTGGCGAATCCGCCGTTCTCTGATAAGCGCTGGAGCACCGGCATTGACCCACTCCACGATACTTACGCACGCTTCCAAATGTTCGGGACGCCGCCGGCACGGCAGGGTGATTATGCCTACCTTCTCCACATCGTGCGCTCGCTGAAAAGCACCGGCCGGGGTGCCTGTATCCTACCGCACGGTGTACTGTTCCGAGGATACGCCGAGGCCGACATTCGGCGGGCTCTCGTTCGCACGGGGTATATCAAGGGGATCATCGCACTCCCAGCCAACCTTTTCTACGGCACTGGGATCCCTGCGTGCATCGTCGTGATAGACAAGGAGGACGCCGCTGCTCGCAAGGCGATCTTCATGATCGACGCGAGCGTTGGGTTGATTAAGGATGGCCCAAAGAACCGCCTGCGCGCACAGGATATTCACAAGATTGTGGACGTCTTCACGCGGGGCGTCGAGGTGCCCCGGTATTCACGGCTGGTGAGTGTCGACGACATCGAGAATAACGACTTCAATCTGTCGCTCCCCCGGTACATCGACACCCAGACGCCGGAAGACCAGCAGGACATCGCTGGACACCTACACGGTGGCATCCCTGTTGCGGACGTAGATGCCCTGTCGGCCTACTGGGCTGTCTGTCCTGGGCTGCGGCGAACCCTATTCAAGTCTAACCGGCCGGGCTACGTCGATCTCGTTGTGGCGCAGACGGCGATCACTAATACAATCCACGAGCATCCGGAGTTCGTCGCGTTCATTGCCAGCATGAACGACCACTTCGCCCTCTGGCGGGACAAGAATGCCGCCACGCTCAAGGCGCTGGAGGTCGGCTCGCATCCCAAGGAGGTCCTCGCGGTGGTGGCCGAGGGCCTGCTGGCCCACTACTTCGGCAAGCCGTTGATCGATCCGTATGACATCTTCCAGCACCTCATGGACTATTGGGCCGACACCATGCAGGATGACCTGTATCTCATCGCCGCCGATGGTTGGAAGGCCGAGACGAGCCGGACCGTCGAAAGCAAGAACGGTAAGGAGAAGGACAAAGGTTGGACATCCGACCTCGTCCCGAAGGCCCTCGTCGCTGCCCGGTACTTCCCCAAGGAGCAGGCAGCCATCGACCTGCTGGCTATCCAACTAGAGAGCGCCACCGCGAAGCTGACTGAGCTGGAGGAGGAGCACGGCGTCGAGGACGGGTTTCTCGCCGACTTCGACAAAGTGAACAGGGCCAACGTCGTCGCCCGCCTGAAGGAGATCAAGGCCGACGAGCAGATGGGGGAAGAGGTCGGTGTGCTTAGCGACTGGTTAGATCTCGATCGCGAAGAGGGCGCCTCCAAAAGGATCCTCAAGGAATCAGAAGCCGCGCTCGATGCCCGTGTCTATGCCCAGTATCCGAAGCTCTCCGCGGCTGAGATCAAGGCACTGGTTGTGGACGATAAGTGGCTCGCCGCGCTCGATGCCGCAATTCGCGGAGAGATTGACCGCGTGAGCATGCGACTCACCCAGCGCGTGGCGGCCCTGGCTAGCCGGTACGACACCTCACTGCCACAGATGACGAGTTGAGTGACTGAGTTGGAGGCTCAGGTGAAGCGCCACCTGGAGAGGATGGGGTTCGCATGCGACTAGAGCCCGGCTTCAAACAGACCGCGGTGGGAGTGATTCCGGCGGACTGGAACGTCTCGACCGTCGGAGACGAGTTCTCGATCCAACTGGGAAAGATGCTCGACTCGGAGAAGAACGTCGGCGTCCCAAAGCCCTTTCTAGGCAATCGCTCGGTTCAGTGGGGTCGGACGGACATCAGTGACATTGGTCTTGTCAAGCTGACGCCTTCCGATCTCCAGCGCTTTCGCCTTCGAGGCGGTGATCTGCTGGTTTGTGAGGGAGGAGAGGTTGGTCGTGCCGCGATCTGGCAAGAACCATTGGAAGAGTGCTATTACCAGAAAGCATTGCATCGCCTCCGACCGACAGGTGGGTATAACGTTACGCTGATGCTCTACGTCCTCCGGCGTCTCGCATCAACGGGGTTTCTGCTGAACTTTGTCACGCAGACAAGCATTGCACACCTTCCTAAAGACAAATTCAAGACGGTTCCGATTCCTGTCCCACCCACCAGTATCGAACAGGAAGCCATCGCCGAGGCGCTGAGCGACGCGGACGCCCTTATCGATTCCATCGAGCAACTCCTCACAAAGAAGCGCCAGATCAAACAGGGTGCTCTGCAGGAATTGCTTTCGGGAACGCGCCGTCTGTCGGGATTCGAAAGGGGTATCGGACCCAAGCAAACTGGGGTCGGCTTGATCCCGCAGGATTGGGAAGTGCGGCCGCTCGCGTCACTCATCAGCTCGCTGGAGGCCGGGGTAAGTGTCAATTCAGCGGCGAAGACTAGCGAAGCCTATTCCCACGGCGCGGCAATTCTCAAGACGTCTTGTGTGATCAGGGGCAGGTTCCTTCCAGACGAAAGCAAATCAATCCTGCCTCGTGACCTCAGCAGGGCGAGGGTGAACCCTCTCAGGGACACTATCCTCATCAGTCGGATGAACACACCCGCGTTGGTAGGCGAATGCGGTTACGTCGAGCGGGACTATCCGAACCTCTTCTTGCCGGATCGTCTTTGGATGACGCGGCACGACTTCGCACTTACCGCTTTGCGTTCGCTGGCTTGCCTACCTACTGAGCTCGTCGGCCTTCAATCGTGCGCTCAAGAATTCCGCGACCGGGACGAGCGGCAGCATGAAGAATATCGCGCAGGACGCTCTGCTCGCCGTTCTGGTCCCCTTTCCGCCCACCATGGCTGAACAGGAGGCTATTGCGACGACCCTCTGTGACATGGACACAGAGATGGCTGCGGTGGAGACGAAGCTGGCCAAAGCCCGCCAGATCAAGCAGGGGATGGTCCAGGAACTCCTGACGGGCAGGGTCCGACTCGCATGAGCATCGTGGGCCAGCCAGAGCGCGTTACCCAAGATCGGATCGTCGCCCTGTTTCGGGATGACCTGGGCTATCGGTATCTCGGCGATTGGACCGACCGGCCCGGCAATACGAACATAGACGAGGACTTGCTGTCGGCCTGGCTAACCAAGGCTGGCTATTCACGTATACAGGTCAGCCTAGCTATACACCGGCTACGTTCGGAGAGTGATAATCCGAATCGTACGCTCTATGCCGACAACCAAGCGGTATACAACCTCCTCCGATACGGGATGGCGGTGAAGAGCGAAGCGGGGCAGCCCAATGAAACGGTCCATCTGGTGAACTGGACCGACCCCGAGAGCAACGACTTTGCGATCGCCGAGGAGGTTACGCTCAGGGGCAACCTCGAGCGGCGACCAGACCTGGTCCTCTACCTGAACGGCATCGCTATCGGCGTCATCGAGCTCAAGAATAGTCGGGTGTCGATCGGTGACGGGATCCGCCAACTTCTGTCCAATCAACAGAAGGAGTTCAACCAGTTCTTCTTCTCGACGGTCCAGGTCGTGTTCGCCGGCAACGATTCAGAGGGGATGCAGTACGGCGCGATTGGCACCCCAGAGAAGTACTTCCTCAGGTGGAAGGAGAACGAGGGCGACGATTCCCGCTTCAAGCTCGACAAGTACTTGCTCCTGATGTGCGAGAAGATGCGTTTCCTCGAGCTCATCCACGACTTCGTGCTTTTTGACGGTGGAGTGAAGAAGCTCCCGCAAGTCCACCAGTACTTTGGGATCAAGGCCGCGCAGGCGAGCGTGCGGAGGAAGGAGGGCGGGATTATCTGGCACACCCAGGGCAGCGGGAAGAGCCTGGTGATGGTGCTCCTCGCCAAGTGGATCCTCGAGACCAACCCGAATGCCCGGGTAGCGATCATCACGGATCGCGACGAACTGGACAAACAGATCGAACGGGTCTTCACCGGGACGGGCGAGCCGATCAAGCGGACCAGCAGCGGCCGAGATCTCATGACTCAACTCGGACAGGCGACCCCGCGGCTTCTCTGCTCGCTGGTCCACAAATTTGGCCGACGGGACGTCGACGACTTCGATGCTTTCATCAAGGAGTTGGAGTCCCAGCCTAGTCAGACGATAGGCGAGGTGTTCGTCTTCGTGGATGAGTGCCACCGAACACAGGGGGGAAAGCTCTACAAGGTCATGAAGGCCATGCTCCCTAACGCGGTATTCGTCGGTTTCACGGGCACGCCGTTGCTGACCAGGGATCGGGCGACGAGCATGGAGCTGTTCGGACGGTACATCCACACCTACAAGTTTAGCGAGGGCGTCGAGGATGGTGTGGTGCTAGACCTCGTCTACGAAGCCAGAGACATCGAGCAGGAATTGGGTTCGAAGGACAAAGTCGACGCCTGGTTCGACGCCAAGACCAACGGGCTGAACGACTGGCAAAAAGAGGAGCTAAAGAAGCACTGGGGCACCATGCAGCAGGTGCTGAGTTCCAGGTCGCGGATGGATCGAGTGGTGTCCGACATCATCTTTGACTTCAGCGTCAAGCCAAGGCTCTCCAGCGAGCACGGTAACGCCATCCTGGTCACCTCTAGCATCTACGAAGCGTGCAAGTACTTCGCGCTCTTTCAGAGAACTCTCTTCAAGGGCCGGTGCGCCGTGGTGACGTCGTACAACCCTCTGGTCAAGGACGTGACCCTAGAGGAGACCGGTGCCCACACGGAGACGGACAAGCAGTTCATCTACAACACCTACACGGAGCTGCTCAAGGATGTCGAGGCCAAGCCGGCAATGACCAAGACCGAGGCGTACGAGGAGCGGGCCAAAGAGCTCTTTACGAAAGAGCCGGCCAATATGAAGCTTCTCGTGGTGGTGGATAAGCTACTCACCGGCTTCGATGCTCCTCCGTGCACCTATCTATACATCGATAAGGCCATGCAGGACCACGGCCTCTTCCAGGCCATCTGTCGGGTGAATCGCCTTGACGGGGACGACAAGGAGTTCGGCTACATCGTCGACTACAAGAACCTCCTTCGCAAGGTGGAGAACGCGATGGCGGTCTACACCTCGGAGCTGGACCACAGCGCACCGGGCGTTGCACCCGATGTCCTCTTGCAGAACCGCCTCAAGAAGGGTCGAGAGCGCCTTGACGAAACCATAGAGGTAATCGCTCTCCTCTGCGAGCCCGTCGAACCGCCCAAGCGGGAGCTCGAGTACATCCACTACTTCTGCGGGAACACCGAGGTTCCCACGGATCTGGAGGAGCGGGAGCCCCAACGCTCCGCCCTCTACAAGGCGACGGTTGCCCTCCTGCGAGCTTACGCCAGCGTTGCCGACGATCTCGAGGGAGCCGGGTACAGCTCTGGTGATATCGTGCGTATCAAGGCGCAACTTGAGAGCGCCTTGAATTTACGAGAGGTCATTCGCAAAGCCAGCGGCGAATCGCTCGACCTCAAGGCGTATGAGGCCGACATGCGCCACCTCATCGACACGTACATCGAGGCCTCTGCGCCTCGCACGATCTCTCCGTTCGAGGGGATTGGACTACTCGAACTGATCGTCAAGTCGGGCATCGCCAACGCCATCGCCGTGCAGCTCGCCAGCATGAAGGGCAATAGGCAGGCCGTTGCCGAGACTATTGAGAACAACGTCAGACGCAAGATCATCAGGGAGCATCTGACCGATCCGGCGTTCTACGAGAGCATGTCGACCCTGCTGGACGAGATCATCGCCGACCTCAAGGCGAGAGCCATCGACTACGAGGAGTACCTGAAACGGGTCGCTCTCCTCGTTCGCACCGTGGAGCTCGGGCACGCGGACGATACGCCAGCCACGCTGAACACTCCTGGCAGGCGGGCCCTGTACCGGAACCTCAAGCGAGTCGAACTGATGGTTGCCGAGGAGCCCGACGAGCAGGCGGCTCCTGCGGATCCAGAATTGGATCTAGCGCTTCGAATTGACGAGTCCATAAAGAGGGTTCGCCCCGACGACTGGCGCGGCGTCAAGCCTCGGGAGCAGGTGATCAAGGGCGCGCTCCTTCAGCTGTTGCAGGATGATGTCGAGGTGGAGCGGATCTTCCTCATCATCAAGGCGCAGGGGGAGTACTAATGACCACAACTCTCCAGCTCGGAGACATCCTCGCTGATGTCGTTTTGAAGGACATCAAGAATGTCCATCTCAGCGTCTATCCTCCGAGTGGCCGGGTGCGAATCTCTGCCCCAGAGCGAATGAACCTCGACACCGTTCGCGTGTTCGCCATTTCCAAGCTCGACTGGATCCGCGAGCAGCAAACGAAACTCCGTGCGCAGGAGCGTGAGACGCCACGCGAGTACCTGGATCGAGAGACCCATTACGTTTGGGGAGGGCGGTATCTATTGCGGTTGGATGAGAATGACCAGGCTCCGGCAGTGTCGTTGGTTCACGATCGCATGCTTCTCACGGCACGTCCAGGCACGGGGATCGCTGTGAGGGAGGCGGCCATCGCCCATTGGTATCGGGACCAGGTTCGAGCCGCCGTGCCGTCACTGATCGACAAGTGGTCGCCTGCCCTTGGTGTTCAGCCAGAACGGCTCTTCGTCAGGCAGATGAAGACGATGTGGGGAAGCTGTAATCGGGCCACCCGCACGATGCGTCTCAACACAGAGCTCGCCAAGAAGCCTCGCGAATGTCTTGAATACGTTGTTGTCCATGAGCTGGTCCACCTAGTGGAAGGGACCCACAATGATCGCTTCACCGCGATCATGGATCAGCACATGCCGCAATGGCAGACGATTCGCCAACGGCTAAACCGCCTCCCTGTGCGGCATACGGAGTGGCGGTACTAAGCGGGGTCTAGGTGGCTGCGGATCTCCGCGTCGACAATCCTGAGAGAACCTCCACGGGGATGCCTCTAAGCCGGAAAGTAGCCTCCCGGTGCTGGCGGAAGGTTCGCGTGAGGGCTACCATGCCGGCCATGGCGAGGTTCGACCGCGACACCCTAGTCCGGGCAGCGGCCTTCGCCTGGATCGCTGACCAGGTTCGTCAGCATGGCAGCGAGGTGTTGCCCCGAGGGCTCCTCTCAGCCGGCTTCCACTTCGAGGGAACCCGCGTTCCGATAATCGGACCGCAGGGTATCTTCAAGCCCGCCGCCTTGCCGGAGGTTCCCCTCAGCATCCTCACGGTCCCGAGGGTCGAGGGGAAAGACGCGCCCTACGAGGATGGGTGGACGGAGCATGGGTTCGTGTACCGCTACCGGGGTACGGACCCGAACCACCCTGACAACGTGGGTCTTCGCCGGGCGATGGACGGGCAGATCCCCCTGATCTACCTCTACGGCTTGGTCCCGGGCCAGTATTTGACCGTCTGGCCCGTATATGTGGTGGCGGACGACCCAGCACGGTGCGCCTTCATTGTCCTGCCTGACGAGCCCGGCGTCCTGCAGGGGGACCTCCTTCTCGACTCTAACGACGAGCTGCGTCGCGGCTACGCGCTCCGAACTGTCCGCCAGCGCATTCACCAGCACAGCTTCCGCCAGCGCGTCCTCCTCGCCTACCGGATGACGTGCACGGTCTGCCACCTCCACCACGCCGAGCTCCTAGATGCCGCCCACATACTCCCTGACGGGCATCCAGATGGGAAGCCCATAGTGCCGAACGGTCTGTCCCTCTGCAAGATCCACCACGCCGCCTTCGACACCAACATCATGGGCATCAGGCCCGACTACTCGATCGAGATCCGGTCGGACGTGCTGGTCGAGATCGACGGCCCGATGCTGCTCCACGGCCTCCAAGCCGTCCACAACCAGCGGATCGTCTTGCCTCGCGCCATCCCTCTTCGACCGTCGGTGGCGTTTCTGGAAGAGCGCTACGGGCTCTTCCAGAGGGCGGGCTGACCCTCCGATGGCCGACATCCTCCTAGGGCGACCGGTCGAGGCCGGTATGAGCATCTCCAAACTCTCCCATCTCCGGACGAGGTGAACTTCTGGCGTCCCAGTTTCGTCTATCGACGTATCTTCGATTCGCACTGGGACGATGGCAACTCGGTGTGCGACCGAGCAGCGTGAGTTCTGAGACGCGTTTCTCGAGCGCCGACCGCCTTTCAAGTCTGCCGCACACAAGGGCGACTCGGGCGCCTTTGCGGCCATGCGCGGTCGTCCGAGACCCGTACTGCCGCCCATCGTCTGACTTAGAGCCTTAAGGCACGCGTCGCGGCGTCGGTTGTGATCAGCTGGCGGACGCTGGCGAAGGACGTTCCCGCTCCTTAGCGGATGGCAGTAGCCCAGCGTCGCAGGTAGTCGGGCTTGGGCAAGCGCGTGGCTGATGGCAGGCGCTGCAGGACATCCTTCACGTACCGGTCAGCGCTCATGTCTAGGTCCTGTGCGACCTGAGCAGGCGTAGCGCTTGCCACGAAAGCCAACTCACGCCCTCGTGCAGCCGCGAAATGCTGCTTGAGGGAGTGGTAGTCGAGAGTCAGGAGGGATGAGTTTGTGCAGACGGCGCAAGGACAAGCCCACGCGGGCACAAGCCGGGCAATCGTGGCCGCGATCGCGGGCTCGGTGAAGAGGTGGAGTTTCTCGACGTAGTAGCGTGGCTTGCCGGCACCCGTCTTTGTCAGTGACGGCCAGTCTCGGGACTCACTGTAGCCGAGCCCATTGTTGAAAGCCCAGAGTCCCATGAGGCCAAGGCAAATACTGAAGTATCCGCCGTAGAGATTGATCAAACGCAATTCGCTTCGCGACTCTATGATGTCCCGGAGCCTAATCAGCTCATCCAGTGGGACCTCGCGCTCCTTCCATTGACTAATCCAGAAGAAGACGGTTTGCGATAGGCGGAGAGGGATCGCCTTCAAGGAAGGGGCGAGGAGATCCAGCGAGTCGACTGCGACGACAGGCGAGACCTCCATCGGGTTTGAGAGAGTGAGGGCGGCTGCCCAGATCTCTTCATTTGCCGACCTCCAGCCTGCGCGGGTGATCACGAAATAGGGGGCGAGGATAAAGGCTGGGGATGATGGGGGCGCGCTCGGAAGCGGCATGGTCGCAGACATGGCGGCGGCGCGCAGAGCAGCATAGCGCGCCATGCGATCCTGAATTCCGGCGGCTGCGGTCGCGTAAGCTCGTTGGCGCGCTACGAGTGCCTTGGTCATTGCTGCGATCACTTGCGTGGTGTAGAAGCTCTCTCCGAAGTACACGGGGGCACCCGCGCCCATCTTGCCTAAATGAGCTGCGACTGCAAGCCCGTGCCATTCTGCAAGTGCGAAGTGTGACGGTCTGGGAACGCCGATTTCCGATTGGAACAGGGGGGTGCGTGGGTCGATCAGGTATCGAAGTTGAGATGTCAGGACGAAGGCAGCGGTGGCTTCTGGATAGTAGGCAGCGATCGTGCCGGGGACCGATAGGTAGTCCAAGGCCCCGAGGACTGCGGCCGTGCGGAAGCTGGCTTGATCGCTGTGACCGTAGGCGAGAATGTGCTTCACGTCTGTTGCCCACCGAAGTAGCTGGCCAAGACTTGTTCCCGTAGCTGCAGGTCGGGCTGTGCTCGCGGGGCATTAGCACGTATGACCACGTGGTCATCTGCCACCGCTATCACGCCAATTTGCCACCTCTGCGCTTCGAGCAGCACCTGCGCGGAGATAACACCACTGTGGAGGGCGATGAATGAGCGGTCGGCATAGCAGCGGTTCAATGAGGCTTGGGCAATGGCTCTGCGCCAGTGACTGAGCTTCGCCTCAACGGCCACCAATTCGGAACCGTTAAGGATGCAGAGATCCGTTCGTGCGCTGCCGTGGCTTCTAACTTCGAATGCGTGGGGAGGATCGGCACCGTAGAGAGTTGGCAGCCCCTGGGCCAGCCGATTAACCAGATCGCTCTCGGTGAGATTAGGCATGCTCGGCCTCTGGAGGATACTTCACAAAGAGACGCGATAGTTGGTTGCGATGCATTATTCCCCGAGCCGTGTATGCGCACCACGCGATGGCGGTGGCAATGACCAGAACAGAGCCAGCGACAGCCGCCCAGGTCGGGATGGCGGTGTCCGGGACGCCGAAATGGAGTGCGAGGGGGATCAGGCCGACCATCAGAAGGAGGCTGCAGACTGCCGAGATTTGGCCGCTTTGGATGGCAACCCGGAGGTGAGCTCGCAGGCGCCCACGATCGACGTAGAGCAGGCTGAGCCGGCCAAGGAGGTCTATGTATGCCGCTGATGCCAAGGCAGTTTCCACATCATCGGGTTCGGTCATAAAGTTCACCGCCGTTCGCAGAGCGGAAGCGATCTCGTCGGACCTTGCGTCCGCAGAGAGACGAAAGTCGAATGGGTCTGCCACTTCGAGCTGCCTCTGATTGACCGCTACGATAAGCTCCGAGAGGAGCGGCAGGATGAGGTTGCTCTCAATCGAGACACGACAGATTCGGCATCGCTGATCGTAGCGGCCCGACAGGACATCTGGAGCTGAGAATCCTCTCAGCGTAGCAGTGACGAGTTCCTCCGTAGACCACGACGAAGACACTGATGGCTATCCAGTTGAGATTGTCTGACGCTGGCAACGCTGAACCGGGACCTCATGAAAGGATGCGATCACGGATCTTCGACGCGGTCGCGGTGGCTGGATAGGTGGAGTAGACGTATCGAAGCAGCGCTCGGAGAGGAAGGTCTCCGAAGGAGGTGCGAACGCCCGTGACATGGCTGGCGACAGACGGATGTCTAGCAGTGAGAAGGGCTGCAACAGCCTTCCCGTCATCGGTCAGTTCAAACTGTCTTTCGGTTGGCTGGTCGTCAGCGTCAACGCCCGCCAGCGTTTCCTCCATCTGGTCCAGTGGCGTACCCACCACTACGAGCCTCTCACGGAGTAAGCCAGCTCCTTCGAGAAGAGCCACGGCCTCATAAATCTCCTTTGAGTAAGGGCCGTAATCATAGGGCTCGAAGTGAAAAAGTGTGGCGATTGAGGCCTTAACCACCGGATCTTGCTGGGCGAGGAAGAGGAGTTTCTCCGCTCTCGTGATTCCATTCATGCGGCCCATATCGGCACGCGCACTGCCGCCGTAGAAAAGGAGCAGCAGCAGGTCCTCCGCGATGAGTTTCTCCGCTGGGTCAGTCGGCGGCATCGACGCCGACGCGTGGTTTGGTTCGAATGGCGGAGTTGCGGGAGGGATCCTGGAAGTCATGACGAACACATGTTCGCAAAGGGAAGCTCTCTCGTCAAGGAGAGGCGGAGCACGTGAGGATTCTATCGCGGGCCGGGCGTGGGCGCCGAGTCAGGAGCCCGCCGAGACGACCGCGGCGCGCAGTTCCGGCGCCTTCACGATGCGCGTGCCGTCACATCCTTTCCCGCCTTGGGGGCCGTCCCGCTTGGATCGGCCGCCGTTACGGTGTGATGAGGGTCCGGAGCCATCGGAAGGACGACATGCTGCTGGCCTGCGGAAGCGGAGAGATTGGGGGCGTCGCCAGAGAGCTCGGCGCTATGCTTCTGGCGCCAGAGGGGGCGGTCTGCTCCCTCCGACCGAGCAATTGGGTTGGTTGCCGCTAGGTTGCCGGTGCATTGCCACTACCTTTGTGGTAACCTAGTGGCAACGTGTTGGCAGATGCCCCCTCCCAGGGTCGCTGGGTTGCTCCGGACCCGATGCTGGTCCCGGTCTCGGATGGATCACGCCACTTTAGTGCGCTTGCCCGGATAGAACTCTTTAGGGGTCGGTGGCAGACACTGAGGTCACAGGCACCTCAGCAGATCGACCAACTCCGAACCGTTGCGGCTATCGAGTCAACGGGTGCCTCAACTCGAATCGAGGGGGCGGAAGTGAGCAATGAGGAGGTCAGCGCCATTCTCAGCGGGTTGTCGATCGACAGCTTCCGCAAACGCGACGAGCAAGAAGTGCGCGGCTACCGAGACCTGCTTGAGCTGTTCTTCACTCAGTATCCGGAGTTGACCATCACCGAGAACAACCTAAAGAACTTCCATCGAATCCTTCTGGCATACTCGGACAAGGATGCCCACCATCGCGGGGAGTACAAACGAGATTCCAACGACGTCGAGCTTCGCGGTGACGGCCCACCCAGGGTGATCTTCCGAACCGCTGGCGCCGCTGAGACTCGGTGGTGGATGCCGCGCCTCGTGGACGAGTTCAATGCAGCCTGGAGCGCGACGGAATGGCACCGACTCGTCCTCATTGCCGACTTCATCATGTGGTTTCTCGCCATCCACCCGTTTGAAGACGGAAACGGCCGGCTGGCACGCGCTCTGACTACCCTTCTCCTTCTGCGCGCTGACCACGACTACGTGCCGTACGCCTCACTAGAAAGCGTCATTGAGGATAACAAGCCCAGATACTACCTCTCCCTCCACAACTCGCAAATAGCAGCGCGGACGGTGACGGACAACTATGGTGAGTGGCTCGCGTTCTTTCTTCGCGCCCTCGAGGTGCAGCAGTCTGTCCTGCAAGCCAAGGTCGAGCACATCACTCGTCGCCAAGCGCTGCCGGAGACTCGGGCGCGGGTCCTCGAGTTCATCACTGAGCACGGCCCACTCACTGCACCAGCAATTGGCGCTGAGCTCCGAATGCCAGAGCGGACCGTCCGCTACCACCTGAGGCTGCTCACGGCAGAGGGACTGCTCGAGGCCACCAGCCCGACAGCCGGACGGCTCTACTCGTTGCCGGTGGGTTCAGTCAGGCCGCCAACACTCATCGACGCGACGGAGTCGATTCCGCAGCGAGACGAGAGTTCGGCCGTAAGCGCTTCCGAGGCGCTGACTCCGCTGGATTTCGATCCGATGTTCCAGCGCCACTCGATGGCTGCACCGAACGGCCGCGTCTATGCCACAGTGGTGATAGGCGCGTCGTCACCCAACAACGCACCCCTCGGTGACGCTGCCCTCGACGCCTTTGAGCATTTCGCTCGAACTTTGGCCCCCGCGGCCACTCCCTCTCGAGCAGCGCCGGAGGTTGGCTGGTGGCGGGTTGAGGAGGAGCGCCTCGCTGATCGGCTGCAACTCTGGCTCTACCCTGGTCCGCTGGTCATCGTTCACTGGGCGTTGGATCCACCAACTCTTCCGTCCGAGGCGAAGCTGGCCATCGGTGTGCGCGTGCTCCTCTCTTACTGGCGCGCTGTTCTGACAACCGTGCGCGACCTGCTCCTCTCGCTGGATGTGACTTCCTGCGCGGTGAGCCTGAGCCTGACAACCTACCCTGCAGGTCGGCCGTACCCAGTTGGGTTCGACTTCGGTGACTTCCCGGTGCCGCTGAGGAGTGGAGGGCCGACAACCCCCCCGGACTGGCACTCCGCCTGGGCTCACACCGCAGTAGCGAGCATCACAGAGGACACGCTCTTTCGCGTGGCACTCGATCAGATTCTCCGCCAATTCTCCTATCGACACACTTCCGCGACCGTCAACGCCGCTGTAGGAGACCACGATCAGCCATGGGACGCAAATACGAGTGGCGCCGTGGCCGTTGGTCCGAGCTCGGACGGCGCTGCTCCTCTCCTGTCTCCAGACCCGGCTAGGCTGGACACCTGGGTGAGAGAGGCCGTTGAGGCAGAAGGCTTCACGTTTGTCGAGAACGCGCGCCAGCTGCTGAGACAGGATATTGCCGGACCGTCAGACACCATTGACTTCGCCTGGACGGTGCAGGGGGAAATTCTCTGGCGTGGTGGCAGAGCTCTGACGCACCTCGAGACGTCTACAAACGCCGAGACTGAGCGCCTCCATTACCAGGGGGCGGTCGAGAGAGGCCGGCGGGAGCTCCGCGCAGACGCCTTCACTGTGACGGTGCAGGCCGTGGATTCCGAGGTCTTCCTAAACGTGACGAACAACGGACCGAATGCAGGGTTTGGCGGGCAGCTCACTGAGGCAAGTGGCATCCAGAGGCAGCTGCCAACGCCAATGACTCTGCGGTGGCGCGATATCGACTCAGGGGATTTGACCCTTCACGAAAGCGAGACACGCTCGCTCCTCCTCGCGACAGGCAAGTTCCTCGAGGCGCCGGCAAGCACGAGGAGCCCTGGAGTGTGGATCTTCCGCGCCGCAGGCGACTCTGTTCGTACCCAAATGGCCGGCGTCAGTCGAACCGAGGATCTGCTAGAGAATGAGGTAAAGGTGACGGTTGCGGTCCGACGCAGAGACACTGGTCGTAGCGTGGACCTCTTGCTCAGGTTGGGTTTCCAGGCGTGGGAGCGTAACGACCGGGGCATTCTCGACGCCGGTCCGACCCGGGTTCGCGTGAGGGTAGTTGACCCTGCGCAAGGCTGAACAGTGCAACAGTGCGAGTGGGCCCCTTGACCCGTTGCTTCGCTCGCGGCATATGCGCCAACGGCATCTGACATCCCACTATTGAGTTGAGCCTTTTGTGGGCTCGGACCGCGGGGCTCGCCTGGCGATGCGATCCCAGAGGTCTGATGTGGAGGCGCCCGGGAACTGGACTAGGAGAATGAAATCGGAATTCCTCACGTAGAGAGGGGCCGAGCTGGCCGTGGCCGAGGAAACAGTTCGCGTCTGGTTAGGGTTGGTGAGGAGTATCGCGTGTAGTTGGGGGAGGCGATAGCCGGGGGTAACAACCGTGAGTGAGGCAGTCACCGCACGTCCACCCTGCTGCGACGCCCGTGAGAAGAGGTTTGGCCTAAACGCACGTTCACCGATGACATCCGGGAGCCAGCGCGGCCAACGATTGAATAGGCCAACGTCAAGAGGACGGGCAGAGGTGAAAGACTGGCGGCGCTTCAATAAGGCAGCGCGGCCACCGGGCAGCACTTCTGCTACCCGACGGATGACACTATCTGGGGACATGAGAAAGCGATTGCTCAGTGCCAAGAGATGGTCAAAGGTCAAGGGCACGGAGACGAGTTGCCGACAGAAGTAGGGCTCCGGTATGAGCAGCTCGGCCGCGGCGACGTCGCAGACAGCCTGCCCGGGCTCAAGGGGTCGTCGCAACGGTACCTGCCTGGACGGAGATTATGTAGTCATTCAAGACCTCTGCGGGTGTCCGCCAACCGAGGGTCTTCCGTGGTCGCCCGTTGAGAGCCGCCGCGACCGCCTCGAGCTCCTCGACGCTGTGCTTGCTGAGGTCTGTACCTTTGGGAAAGTACTGGCGTAGCAGGCCGTTGGTGTTCTCGTTGGTTCCTCGTTGCCACGGACTGCGCGGGTCACAGAAGTAGATCGGCAGGCCGGTTTCGAACCGAAGCCGCGCGTGCTCGGCCATCTCTGTGCCCTGATCCCACGTCAGCGATCTGCGCAGCTCATCGGGCAACTTCACGATCGAAGCAGTGATGGCATCGCGGACCGCCTCGGCACCGTGTCCTGCCAGGGCCGGGCCATTCTTGATTCGCGGACCATCGCCATGCCCGTCCATGCGTGGCAGGTGCAGGAGCATCGTGAACCGCGTGGTGCGCTCCACGAGAGTGCCAATGGCAGAGCTGCCGAGCCCCAGGATCAGATCCCCTTCCCAATGGCCAGGGACAGCGCGATCGGCGACCTCGGCCGGCCGCTCGCTGATCATGACCTCGCGCGTGACGAAACCCTTGCCACGCCGCCGGGCACGGGCTCGCGGAACCCGGAGCGCTCGCCCAGTCCGCAGACATGCCGTCAGTTCACGGCGCAGAGCCCCCCGGCCCTGCACGAACAGCGCCTGGTAGATCGCCTCGTGTGAGATCCACATTGACGCATCATCAGGGTATTCGACGCGGAGGCGGTTGGCGATCTGCTCGGGACTTCACGCCCTGGCCCATCGCCGATGCGTGCGCCGCCCGTGGCGCCGTCCCTTCCACGGTACGGTGGGACCCCTGGCAGCGGTGCCGTCGGCTGCCACCAGCATCCCGCTCAGGCGTTCCTGGACGTACTGGCGGAGTAGTGCGTTCGTCGCGAGCTTGGCGTCCTTCGGGCGCTTGGCACGGCGGTCCGCATGCCACTGCGCGGCGGTGGCTCGATACTCGAGGAGGCCACCACGAGTGGCCGCGTTCCGACGCAGCTTGTTAGCGGCGGCGCTGGATGACCATGGAACGGCGGAGCTGGGTGATCACGGATTGGCGAGGCTGGGCGGCGATATCGACACGACGCCGCTGAGTGGGCAACGCGCAACGTCGCCGTGTCGATGGAGGGAGGTGGCGGCCGTCACTCCCGGGTGACCTCCCGCTCCACCATGAGCGTCACTGGGGTCGTGCCCAAACGAGGATCCAAGACTGCGGCAACCTGTCGGGCTCGCGACGGGTCGGCCGAGAAGGGTCAGACCGGCTTGACGCCACGCAGCAGCCGGTCTGACGGGGATGTCCGCACACGATGAGGGCGGACATCCTCATTACCTCCCGGGATCAGGCCGTCTGTATGGTCTCGAGCTGCCTGAACCACCAAAGCATGTAGGGGGTGAACAACACTAGGAGGATCAACCCCCTGATGATGCCCATGAAGCTCGGCAGCACGACGATGAGCACCAGTGCCGCCAGCAGCACCGCCCCATCGCTCAGGGTGACCCGCGCCCTGAGCCGACCGGCTGTGACGAGATGGTCCTTGTACCCGATCAGCGACGACCCGATGAGGGCCGTGACCAACCACACGTAGAACAACCCGGTCTGAAGTCGATCCACTGGGGCCGTGGATCGAGTAACCGAAGGTGGCGACGCCGAATAGGGAGCCGAAGGCCAACACGTAGCCCCAGATCGACAGGGTACGGAGATTCACCATGGTCTTACTCATTATGCCGTCCTCCTTCCTGTCGCTCGGCACCGTCAGTTGCAACCACACCAGGTACCTTGAGTCCAGTTCGGCCAGATCCAGTTCCAGGTGATGCCAAAGTAGATGCCCTGGTGCCGAGAGACGGCTTGAAGGATGAGGTACGCAAGGTTTGCGATGGTGGTACCCCCAATGATGCTAACAATTACTCCGATCACGAAACCCACTGGACCGCCCATGATCGACGCCACGGCGGTGACGGCGGCCATGATTGCCCAGGGCCCCGCTATGGCCGCGCCGTAGAGGAAGTTAAGCACATCGTCGTATGTGAAATATATCACCGTGCCGCTGGTTGACAGATCCGGGGTGGGCGCGCCCGCCGGCACGGCTGACGCGCTGCTCGCCGCCGCCGCGACGTCCTGCTGGTAGTCGGCCAGGATCGACTGGATGCTCTGGACCTGTGCCGCTGTGAGGTTGTGCTCAGCTTGCAGGGTGGCAACCGGCTCCTTCAGCGCCAGCACCCCATTCACGCTCGTGAACTCGCCCCACAGGCCCTTGGTCTCCAGGAAGCCGAACTTCCGATTCACCAGCGCCATCTGCGCACTGGTCGGCTGCCGGGTGCCCGCCGTAGCGAGCGGATTCCCGGCCGCCGAGATCACCAGTCCGGACGCCGTCGACGTGTTGGTCTGT
This sequence comes from Candidatus Dormiibacterota bacterium, assembly GCA_963808125.1. Lineage (GTDB taxonomy): Bacteria > Chloroflexota > Dormibacteria > Aeolococcales > Aeolococcaceae > CAWEEP01. The sequence goes on along the minus strand of CAWEEP010000071.1, from coordinate 4,818 downwards.
TGGGATGGCGGTCCGGCTGCCAGCACCCCCTGGGTCGAAGCCACGAACACTGTCACCGCACCTGCGATCACTGCTCCTTCGATCAGCCACCGTCGTCCGATGGAACCTAGCTGGTTTGTCATGTCGACCTGCCTCCTATCTGTTGCTGACGCCAAGAAGCGCTTGGCCAGGATCGCGGGGCCACCGCCACGGCGTCATCAGGGAAAACCCGCAACTCCGCGGGGGGAAACCCTTGTTGGCGGAGCTGGGTGATCACGGATTGGCGGGGCTGGGCGGGGATGTCGACACGACGCCGCTGAGCGGCCAGCGCGCAAGGACGCCGTGTCGATGGAGGGAGGTGGTGGCCGTCACTCCCGGGTGAGCTCGGCGACGGCGCGCTTGGCGCTGACGTCGTCGACGATGGCCTTGCCGTCGGCGGCGGCGGCGATCAGGGCGGCGGTGGCGGCGTTGTTGAGCTGGCGGGGGAGGCCGTTGGCGACCCGGTGGAGGCGAGCCACGGCGTCGTCGGCGAAGAGGGGGTCGGTGCGTCCCACCAGGGCGAGGTGGTGACGCAGGTAGCTGAGCGACTCGCCGAGATCCATGGGGGCGAGGGTGAAGCGCACGGCGATGCGCTGGTCGAGGGCGGCGAAGGCCCCCATGCGCAGCCGGCGGGAGAGGGTGGGCTGGCCGACCAGGATGCCGACGAAGGGGCTGCGGGAGTCGAAGTCGGCGTTGGTGAGCAGGCGGAGCTCCTCGAGTTGCTCGGGGGTGAGCAGATGGGCCTCGTCGATCACGAAGATGACGCGGCGGTGGCGCTCGGCCTCCTCGGCGGCGAGCAGGTCGGCGGTCTGGGCGATCAGCTCGGCCTTGCGGTGGCGGGGGGCACCGCCGAGGGCGCTGACGAGGGAGACGTAGAGGCCGCGGGAGCCGAAGGCGGGGTTGGCCACGTAGATGACCTGGTGGCGGGTGCGGTCGAGCCCGTCGACCGCGGCGCGCACCGCCACCGTCTTGCCGCAGCCGACGTCGCCGACGAGCACCCCGAGCAGGCTCTCGGCGATGCAGAAGCCGATCCGGGCCACGGCCTCGGCATGGGCAGCCCGGGGGAAGAGATCGGCGGCCGGGATGGACTTGGCGAAGGGCATGTGGGTGAGCCCGAAGTGGGTGACCCAGGGTGCCCGGCTCATCGCTCGCCCTCCGGGTCGACCAGGTCGCGATAGGCGATGTCGCCGACGATCTCGTCGTTGTAGGCGGTGAGCACCAGGTTCAGGTAGTCGACGCCGGTGGGCGGGGAGGACGAGCTGGGCCGGGCCTGGGGAACTTGGGGATGGACGTGGTGCTCGATGACGTAGGGGGTCGCCATGCCGACCAGGCTGCCGTCGAGGTGGACGCTGAGGGAGCTCAGGTCCTCGGGGTCGTAGCGGAGCTCGATCTTCTGGCCCACCAGCGCGGCGTCGACCTGATAGCGGTTGCCGGCCAGGCTCACCGTGGCGGTCTTGGTCACGGTGCGCCGTGCCGACCAGCGGAAGGCCTCCAGGACCAGGGCGCGATCGGCGATCCGGGGTGGGCCGCCGGCGAGGAATCGCTGGATCGGCGTCTGCCCGGTCTCGGCATGGACGCGGCAGTTGAGCACCGCCTCCGACCAGGCCAGGAAGCGGTCGTTGAGCTCGTCGAGGTCGCTGATGCCGACGGCCTCGGCCTCGATCAGGAAGCGCTCTCGGATGACCCGGTTCAGCCGCTCCTGCTTGCCCCGGCCCTGGGGGCGGTACGGGCGGCTGTGCACCAGGCGGATGCCGAGCACCGCGCAGCTCCGCTCCAGGGCCGCGGCGGCGAAGGGGGCGCCGTTGTCCAAGTACAGGCTCTCGGGCAGGCCGCGGCGGGCGATGGCGGCGCGCAGCACCGACTGCCCCGAGCGGGCGTTCTCCTCGAACACCCAGCGGCCGTGGACCAAGAGCCGGCTGTGGTCGTCCACCAGCAGGAAGAGCCGGGCCCGCCGGCTGCCGGCGCTGCGCGGATGGGGCACCCAGGGCCCGATGAGCACATCGCCGATCCACCGCTCGTTGGGACGCTCCGCCTCGTACCGGCCGTACGCCACCGGCTCGCTGGTCAGCTGGGCGCGTTGCAGGCCACGCTTGGCCAGCTGCTCGCGGATGGTGCGCGGGGCGATGCGCACCCCGTGGCGGGCGGCGATGATGTCGGCGATGTGGGCCGCGCTGCGCGCCGGCAGCTCCCGGCGCAACGACGCGGCCAGGTCGAAGAGCTCGGGGTGACGGCGCACTGCCCCGCTGTCGGAGCGGGTTCCCGGACGCAATCCCTCGAGCCCGCGGGCCCGGTATGCGCGCAGCCAGCGGTCCAGGGTACCCCGCGTCACCCGCACCCAGCTCCCGTCGGGGTGACGATGGGTGCGCTCGGCCAGGACCCTCACCAGGTGGCCTCGCTCCCTGGGCCGCAGCCGGGGGTTGGCGGCTTCGGCGATCACCGTGTAGCGGAACAGGGCGGCGGTCTCGGGGTCGATGCGCATGGACGCGACTCCTCAGGGCGGCGTTGACGACGTCGCGTTGATGAAATCCCGGCCCAGCGCCCCTGCCCAGGGCGGGATCGTGGTGGTGCCCAACCAGCCCCCGCCGCTCATCGCGCTGACGAACTGCCAGAGCCCCGGCGGGTCGGCTCCCGCCAGCCGGGTCGCCGCCCGGCGCCAGGCTGTGACCAGGGCTTGGAGGGCCGCGGCCTCCACCTCCGCCGGCCACCGCGGCAGCTCCCCACCCAGCTCCACGACCAGGGCCTCGGCCCTCGCCAGCCAGTTCGGCGCCCGCGCCCGGTGCCGCCGTCGCCAGTCACGCGCCGTGGTGTGGGGCACGGCCAGCGCTTCCGCCGTCGGCCGGGCTCCGGCCCCAGCCACCATCCGCGCCACCGCGCTGCCGATCATGGCTGCCGGATCCAGCCGGCGAAGCAGCAGGAAGAAGGGCAGCAGCGCATGGGTCACCTGGCAGCGGCGGCACTTGGCCCGGCGGATCCAGATCCGCTGGCTGGCACCCGCCCGGCGGACGAAGCGCTCGTACCCCGACCAGAAGATCAGCGGGCCGCGGCAGGCCGGACACCGCAGTCGGGGCGCCGTCACTCCCCGACCGGCGGCCGCGTACGCCTCGACACCGAGCCGACAGGGCCATACGATGGCCATGGGGTTTTCCCCGCTGGACCCTCTCGGCTCGGGTGCCAAACCTTTGGGGCCGGGAGGGTCGTTCTTTACGACCGCCCGATCATGCCCCGAGGTTGTCCACAGCGCGGGCGTTATCCACCCCCTCCTCCCCGCACCCCTCCTCCCCGACTATGACGACGGGTTATTCACAGGACTCCGTCACCAAGGAGCCCCGCCGTTCCCGCCCCATCCATCTCCATGGAGAGGCGCCGGCTACACTGAGTAGCCGCCGGGCGGTGACGACAGCCATGACGCCGGGGCCCGGCCCCCGCCGACTTGGGTATCCTCGCTGGTGCGGCGACGTAGCCAAGTGGTAAGGCACGGGTCTGCAAAACCCTGATCGTGGGTTCGATTCCCACCGTCGCCTCCAATGTCGTGTCTCGGGACATCCTGGACACCTGTCTCAGGACATCGTGGACTCTAAGCGGGCGACGGGGCCCCCGCGAGGCTGGTAGTCGCGGGAGGGGTCGAGGGTCCGCTGGCGGATCAGGATTCGTCATCGCCGAGGATCCTGACGTCCCTTGTTGGCGACGAGGAGGTGGATGGCTTCGCCCCTGTGGGCCCGGCCGACGCCGATGTGGTGGAGGCGGCTGAGGTAGCGGAGGGAGACCTTGCCGGCCTGGTCGACGCGGTCGTGGCGGACGCGGAAGTGGGCCTCGGGGGTGGCGCCGACAGGGTGGGCCTTGAGGCGGGCGGTGAAGGCGACCCGCAGGGGGCGAGAGGCCGATGGGGCCGGTGGTGGTTGTAGAAGGCGCGGAAGGTGTCGAGTACTGGAGCTGGAGCGCGGCGAGCAGAGGGAGCTGGGGGCTGGCGGGCCAGGAAGCGCTTGAGGGTCTGGTGGAAGCGCTCAACCTTGCCGCAGGTCTGGGGGTGATAGGGAGTGGAGATCTTGGCGAGGATGCCGAGGCGTTCCAGCTCGGATTCGAGGAGCACCTTGCCACGGCGTGAGGCGCCGCTGAAGACTGCGCCGTTGTCGGTGAGCAGGGCGGCGGGGAAGCCGTGGAGTTCGGCGGCGGCGTAGAAGCTCTGGACGACGTCCAGGGCCTTGAAGGTGCGGCAGGTGTCGGAGCCGACCAGGAGGCGGGAGTGGTCGTCGAGGAGGTTGAGGATCTCGACGTCCTGGCCGTCGGCGAGGTGCCAGTGGGTGGTGTCGGCCTGCCACATCTCGTTGGGGAGGGAGGCCTCGAAGCGGACGAAGGAGGAGCGGGGGCGCTTCTGGGGCTGAGGGGTGACCCGGCCGTGGCGGGAGAGGATGCGCCAGATGGTACCGGGGGCGGGAACCTGGGGAAAGCGCTGGAGGAGGTGGTGGCGGATGCTGGCGGGGCCGGCGTCGTAGCCGGCGGCGTCGAGTTCTTGGCGGAGGGCGATGATCGCCGCCTGGAGCTCGGGACCGACCTGGTGGGAGCAGCCGTGGGGGCGGCGGGGGCGCCGCGGTCAGGGCGTCGTACCCGCCGGCGCGGAAGCGGGTGACCAGCTGGTAGATCCAGCTCTTGGAGATGCCGTGGAGGCGGGCGAGCTCGCGGGGACTCCGACCCTCCAGAACCACCGCATCGACGACGTAGCGCTCGAGACCCATGGGGCACGCCTCCGTGAAGGGTGTCCACTATGTCCCGAGACATGCGTCCACTATGTGGTGAAATCCCACA
>CAWEEP010000070.1:0-15043 GCA_963808125.1 Candidatus Dormiibacterota bacterium | reverse complement strand
AAATTTCAGCCTCAACATCACCGGCACTGGCCAGTACAACGCCTTCACTATATTCGCGGCAACCAACACCTCGCCCTTCACCAACATCCTCTATTCCGGCACCGGCACTTTCGGCGGCAAACTACGCCTCGCGTTAATCGGTCGCGGCGGCAATTAAAAAGCCCATGAAAAAACCTTCAACATTTAACATTGAATATTCAACATCGAAGCCACCTTACGCTCCGTCCGCACTTGGACCGTCGGCATGGAAAAATTGCGATGCGGTGTTTCTGATGCTCTGCGTCCTCGGCGGTAAAATGTCCGGGCAGACAACGACTTCATCGCCACGTTCATTGAGCCAATGAATGCCGCCGCTGCCGGCGTGCAGTCCTATTCCCTGTGGTGCCAGGAAACCGACGCGCCGGATCAGAACCGCTGGAGTTGGATGGGGCGATGCGGTCGGCCAGACCAACATCACGTTCAGCCCCACTCAAACCGTGGCCAATCCGTGTCTGCTCGCACTGACCTCTAATACCGCGACCAACCAGAGCCTGTTCAGCACGGCCTATCTGTTTGATACCAATCATTTCACGGTCTTGACCGTCATTTTGCCGACGCCGTTATTGCCCCCCACCTTCGTCGGCATCCACCGGAAATGATTTAACCGCAAAGCCGATGATCGGCAGCAACGCAGAGAACACAAATTTTATGGCTGATTCTGACAACACACTGAAAATCCAGATCGACCTGGAGGGCAAAGCGGCGGCTGCCCAGGCGGAACTCAACGACACGTGCGTCACCGCCAAAGCGTTAGGCGAACAATCGGATGAGCTCGGTAAAAAAACGGAGGATGCCGGCGAAAAAGCCAGCCGAGCGGGTGCGAAGCAAAAGGCCCTAGACAGCGTCATTGGTGAATTGAACCGCATCATGCCCGGCCTGGGCCATGCCATGTCCCTGCTGGCCGAAGCCTACATTGAATCTGGTGAAGCCGCTGCGGTCGGCACCGAGGGCGCGGTCACTTTTGGCACCGCGCTCGAAGGTTTGACCCGCTCGGCCGGGGTCATCATTGCCATCGGTTTGGCGCTCGAAGCTGGCAGGCAGCTTTGGGAAGATTTCCGGTGAAGCCGCCAAGACCGCGTCCGAGGCAGGGGCGAGTGCCGATAAAATTCATCGTGAAGGACGGAGTCGACGAAAGCGTTGGGCGACCCAAGTGAATCGTCCATTGCGGGTAGCCGCCAAATAGAGATCAGAATAGACATCTCCGTTCAGGCTCGGTACAATCGCTTTGTGGGTATGATAGAAGTTAGACCAGGTGTATGCGGGCAGCGTATCCGGGAGGTACACCACCTAGGTAAACAAACGTGATGTTACCATCTGCATTGTCGCTAAGAAAGTCGGAATTCCCGTCTCCATTCAGGTCACCGAATGCCTCGGGCAGTGCTTGGTCGTTTGTCCCCACCGGGCTATGACGCGTCCAGTCAGGAATGGTGTCATTCGGATTTCCACCGAACAGAATCTCGCTGAAATCAGCAGGCAAGTCATGGTAAACGCATAAGTCTGCGTAGCCATCACCATTAAAATCGCCAATCGGAAAAACGTACTGGTTGGTTGGTTTCGTCAGCATTATTGCAGGGAGTGTGTCGCTTCCGGTCCACCCCCAGAATATCCTCCACACAAAGTGGGTCAGGATCGGCATAGTACTGAATGATGTCCATCCAATCCTGATAGCCGTCGCCATTGACATCCCCCACACCGTTCAAAACCACGTAACGATACACGCCCTCTTGTCCGCGAGGGTCATGTACGGGGTCTGCGATGGCGGATTGCCACCATGAAAAAACTCAGTCATAGCTTCGCTGGGCTGACCCGGACCGCCCCAACCAAGCACGACAACTGCAAAATCCGCAAACCCATCGTTATTCTGATCACCAAGGGGCACAATCCGCGCCCCATACCGCGAGCTGTACACCCGCGCCGACAGTGCCGCCAGGACATCCAGGGAATCGGGCTAAGCATCGGCTGCGGTAGCCAATAGCAGGCTGAAGAAGATAAGAGTGTGTTCATCTCAACACCATCAGTTTAGTTGTTGATTTGAGATTGCCGGAAGTGACTCAGAAAGTCAAGGCCGGTAGAGAGTGCCAACGCGTCCATAGAATACGTGGTGAGCCCGAAGTGTTTATGCAGGACTGTATGTCTAACCTGTTGCCCCAGCAGATTGTACACGGACAGTTGCACGTTGCTGGCAAAGACCGGCACATCGAACTGCACTGTACAGCGGGCGTTGAACGGATTAGGATAGGCGGTGACTTGAAGATCGCGTGGTATTTAAGAGCGCAGGGGATCTGCGGCAACGTGAAAGCTCGTGTCACCGCTGATCACGACCGGCGTCCCCGAAAGCCGTCAAAATCACTGTTGAACGCTCCGGATCGCCAATCATCTACGCCGTCTCCGTTGACGTGGCAGCAGAGCAGCGGCGTCATTGATGCCAACAAGGTTAAGTGGAGGCGTGCGACCTTGGATGATTATCGCAGCTCAGTGTCAGAGCCACGGATGGCCGAGATAAATGCAAAGCGTGCCCCAAAGATTATTGCAGCCATCGTCAATAACGGCCATGTCGTTGTATCCGTCGTGATTAACATCGCCCAAGGAAGACTTCCATAGCGGACTGCAACTGTCGTAGAAGTTCAAGACGTAATCCGGAGTGGACGGTCAGAGTCGCAGCCAAAATGCACACGGAGGCCGTGAAATACTATGTCGTCATACCGGTCGCCGTTCAAGCTGCGCATGATTTCGGTAGGCCAAGAATAAGAACTTGGCCAGACATAAGCAGGCAGCGTGTATGCAACGCCACCTAAATAGATGAATGCAGTGGTTCCCGAACCGCTGACAAAATCTGAAAAACCGTCTCCATTTAGATCGCCGAAGCATTGTGGCAACGCCTCGTAGGTGTGGCCGGAGGGCTATGGCGCGTCCAATCAGGGATCGTATCCATTGTAGGGCCACCGTAAAGTATCTCAGTATAATCGCCTTGTGGATGCCAGATGTAAATATCATCGAAACCGTCCCCATTGAAATCGCCAATGGGCCCGACAGAGGCGCCCGATTGGTTCACGAATGACTAAATGCGGTATGGTATCCAAAACTGGTCCCCCCGGTAGATTTCAATATGGTAGTAATTCTGGTCGTCAAGAAAACCTACACCAGAGCGACCAGTCAACGTAACCGTCCCCGTTCGATCTTCCCATTGCATCGCCTCCATAGAGCACATAATCCGTCACTGGATTTGCCCGGAAGGTGTAATATGGTTGCAATGATAGTGAGGGATTGCCTCCGTGGAAGAGATCCACAAGTGATTCGTCGGCTGGGCCGGGACCACCCCAGCCTAAGGCACAGACTGCAAAATCATTGTAACCGTCGTTGTTCTGGTCACCAACGAATAATGATCACCCCGTACCGCGAGCTATGGCCCCGCCCGGAGCGATCCCAAATCACGTGCAGGGAGTCGGGTTGGGCACAGGCTAAGGCTGCCATAAGCAGGCTGAACAAAACGAACGGCTACTTCCACCTGCCGGCTCCAGCAGCCGGTCCTTGATCTACAAGGGGATGCTGACCGCCGACCAGCTGCCCGTCTTCTACCCCGATCTCCAGGACAGCAGCGTGGTCTCCCGCCTCGCCCTTGTGCACGCCCGCTTCTCCACCAACGTCCTGCCCCGCTGGGACCTGGCACAGCCCTTCCGCATGAGCGCCCACAACGGCGAGATCAACACCCTGCGCGGCAACGTCAACTGGATGCGCGCCCGGCAGGGGATGTTCCGCAGTCCCCATTACGGGGCCGACATCGGCAAGCTGCGCCCGGTGATCGACGAGCTGGGCTCGGACTCAGCCAGTTCGACAACGCTCTGGAGCTGCTCACCATGGGGGGGCGCCCCGTCGAGCACGCCATCATGATGATGATCCCCGAGGCGTGGGACCGGAACCCGCTGATGGACGAGGAGCGCCGGGCCTTCTACGAGTTCCACTCCTCGCTGCTCGAGCCCTGGGACGGTCCCGCCGCCATCGCCTTCACCGACGGCCGCCTCATCGGCGCGACCCTCGACCGCAACGGGCTGCGGCCGGCGCGCTGGCTGGTCACCGACGACGGATGGGTGGTCATGGCCAGTGAGGCCGGCGTCCTGCCCATCGCCGAGGAGCGCATTGCCAAGAAGTGGCGCCTGGAGCCCGGCCGCCTGCTCCTGGTCGACACCGAGGACGGCGCCATCCTCGACGACGACGCCGTGAAGAGCGTTCTCAGCCGCCTCTACCCATACGCCGAATGGATCCGCCGCGGCACCGTGCGGCTCGACGAGCTGCACCGTGCCGACGATCCCCCCGATCCCGACCCCGGCATGCTGCTGGTGCAGCACCAGGTCTTCGGGTACACCGAGGAGGAGCTGAAGGTGATCGTCGCCCCGATGGCGAGGGACGGCGAGGAGCCCATCGGCTCGATGGGCAACGATGCCCCGCTGGCAGTGCTCAGCGACCGCCGTCTCAATCTCTTCGCCTACTTCAAGCAGCTCTTCGCCCAGGTCACCAACCCGCCCATTGACCCCATCCGCGAGGAGCTGGTGATGTCCCTGGCGACCAGTCTCGGGACGGGCGGCAACCTCCTCGAGCAAGGGCCCGCCCAGGCCAAGAAGCTGGAGATCCCGACGCCGGTGCTGAGCAACGCCGACCTGGAGACCATCCGCCACGTCACCCAGCGGCAGTTCCCCGCCGCCACCATCGCCATGACCTTCCCCGTGGACGGCGGCGCGGCCGCCCTGGAGGAGGGCCTGGAGAGGATCTGCCGCCTCGCCTCGGAGAGGATCCGCGAGGGCAACACCGTCCTCGTGCTCTCCGACCGCCACGTCGACGCCAGCCACGCGCCAATCCCCTCGCTGCTCGCCACCGCCGCCGTCCATCACCACCTCATCCGCGAGCACAGCCGCACCGCGGTGGGTCTGGTGGTGGAGACCGCCGAGGCCCGCGAGGTGATGCACATCGCTCTCCTCGTCGGCTTCGGCGCCGAGGCGGTCAACCCGTACCTCGCCCTGGACACGATCGGCGACCTGCAGCGGCGGGGCATGCTGCCGGCCGGCAGCGACCCGGTGCGGGCGAGGGAGCGCTACCTCCACGCCCTCTACAAGGGCCTGCGCAAGATCATCGCCAAGATGGGCATCTCCACCATCGAGTCGTACTGCGGCGCACAGATTTTCGAGGCGGTCGGCCTGGCGCCCGAGCTGGTGAGTCGGTACTTCCCCGGCACCTCCTCACGGATCGGCGGCATCGGCTTGGACGTGCTCACCGAGGAGACGCTGGACCGCCATCGCAGCGCCTTCCCCGACCGCGCCCTGGGGGCCCCCACGCTGGTCCGCGGCGGCGACTACCAGTGGCGGCGCGACGGCGAGGCCCACGCCTGGAACCCGGCCACCATCGCCCTCCTGCAGCAGGCGGTGCACGCCAACGACCCGGCGACCTTCCGGCGCTTCGCCGACGTCGTCGACGACGAGTCGACAACGCTCCGGACCCTGCGTGGCCTCTTCGAGATCCACGGCGACCGCGACCCGGTGCCGCTCGAGGAGGTGGAACCCGCCGCCGCCATCGTCCACCGCTTCTGCACCGGAGCCATGTCGTATGGCGCCATCTCCAAGGAGATGCACGAGACGCTGGCCATCGCCATGAACCGCATCGGCGGCAAGTCCAACACCGGAGAGGGCGGCGAGGATCCGGCTCGCTACGTTCTGGACAGCAATGGCGACAACCGGCGGAGCGCCATCAAGCAGGTGGCCTCGGGAAGGTTCGGGGTCACCGCCCACTACCTGGTCAGCGCCGACGACCTGCAGATCAAGATCGCCCAGGGGGCCAAGCCCGGGGAGGGCGGTCAGCTTCCCGGCGGCAAGGTGGACGAGGTCATCGCCCGCCTCCGCTTCTCGACACCGGGCGTCGGCCTCATCTCCCCGCCACCGCACCATGACATCTACTCCATCGAGGACATCGCCCAGCTCATCCACGACCTCAAGGTGGTCAATCCCAAAGCGCGCGTCAGCGTCAAGCTGGTGGCCGAGGTCGGCGTCGGCACCGTCGCCGCCGGCGTCGCCAAGGCTCGCTCCGACCACATCGTCATCTCCGGCTACGAGGGCGGCACCGGCGCCTCGCCGCTCTCGTCCCTGAAGCACGCGGGGGTGCCCTGGGAGCTCGGCCTCGCCGAGTCGCAGCAGGTGCTCGTCGCCCAGGGGCTGCGCAGCCGGGTCGTGCTCCAGGTGGACGGCCAGCTGAAGACGGGCCGGGACGTCATCGTCGGCGGGCTGCTCGGCGCCGACGAGTTCGGCTTCAGCACGGCGGCCCTGGTCTCGGCCGGCTGCGTGATGATGCGCGTCTGCCACCTCAACACCTGCCCGGTGGGCATCGCCACCCAGGACCCCGAGCTGCGCAAGCGATTCGCCGGGACGCCCGAGGACATCATCCACTTCATGATGTTCGTCGCCGAGGACGTGCGCGAGCGAATGGCGGCTCTGGGCTTCCGCCAATTCGACGACCTGATCGGGCGCAGCGACCTGCTCTCCGCCCGGCCGGGCGTGGAGCACTGGAAGGCCCGTGGTCTCGACCTCTCCGCCCTCCTCCGCCACAAGTCAGCACCTCCCGAGGAGACCCACCACACCCGCTCCCAGGACCACCACCTGGATGACGTCCTCGACCAGCGCCTCATCGAGCTGGCCGCCCCGGCTTTGGAGCGCGGGGACCCGGTGCGCCTCAAGCTGCGGGTGCGCAACGTGGACCGCACCGTCGGCGGCATGCTGAGCGGCGAGGTCGCCCGCCGCTCCGGCGGCGAGGGCCTGCCCGACGACACCATCCACATCGACCTGCACGGCTCGGCGGGCGGTTCGTTCGGCGCCTGGCTCGCCCCCGGCATCACCCTCAGCCTGCGCGGCGAGGCCAACGACTACGTCGGCAAGGGCCTCTCCGGCGGCCGCGTGGTGATCGCCGCCCCGCCCGGGGCCTCGCGGGCCGCCGAGGAGAACGTGATCATCGGCAACGTGGCGCTGTACGGCGCCACCGCCGGCGAGATGTTCGTCAACGGCGTCGCCGGGGAGCGCTTCGCGGTGCGCAACAGCGGCGCGGTCGCCGTCGTCGAGGGCACCGGTGACCACGCCTGCGAGTACATGACGCGCGGCCGGGTGGTCATCCTCGGACGCACCGGCCGCAACGTCGCCGCCGGCATGAGCGGCGGCGTCGCCTATGTCGTCGACGACGACGGCCTCTTCCACGAGCGCTGCAACCTCGCCATGGTGGGGCTGGAGACGATCGACGACGAGGACGCCACCATCCTCCGCGACCTGGTGGCGCGCCACCACGAGTACACCGGCAGCCTGCTCGCCGCCCGCCTCCTCGACGACTGGGAGGGGACGCTGCAGAGCTTCGTCAAGGTGATGCCCAACGAGTTGCGCCGCGTGCTCGGGCTGAGGGAACGGCTGGCCATGCCCGCCTGACCCGCGCGGGTTCATGGGGCATCCCCGGGTGTCGCGGCGGACTCAACGGGTGGTCTGCCCCGCTCTGGTGGAGGCTCTGGGTGCCCGCGTCAGCGAGTGGGGAACGTCGCCACGGACGCCGGCTTCCAGGCCGACGTCACCGCGGGCTGATCGCCGGGCGGAGTCCGCCTGGGAGACCGCAGCGCTCGGGGATCGACGGTGATCAGGTGACGGGCGGGGGACGGAGCAGGGGGTCGGGGAGATGCGTCTCCCCCATCAGCCAGCGGTCCGCCGCGGCGGCGGCGGCCCGTCCCTCGGCGATGGCCCAGACGATGAGGCTCTGGCCGCGGCTCATGTCGCCGCAGACGAAGACGCCGTCGCGGGTGGTCTCCCAGCCCTCGGGACGGGCCACATTTCCCCTCGCATCGAGCTCCACACCGAGCTGGCTCAGCATCGGCGACCGCTCCGGTCCGCTGAAGCCCAGCGCCAGCAGGACCAGATCGCAGGCCAGCTCCCGCTCTGTCCCGGGGACGACCTCGAAGGTGAGGCGACCGCCCGTCCGCACCATGGTGACCTCGGCCATCACCAGGCCGGCCACCCGTCCCCGACCGTCGTCGACGAAGCGCTGCGTGGAGACCGACCAGAGGCGCTCGCCGCCCTCCTCGTGGGCCGGGGAGGTGCGGAGCTGGAGCGGCCAGACCGGCCAGGGGGTGCTCGAGTGGCGGGTATCCGGAGGCTGGGGCATGATCTCCAGCTGCGTGACGCCCGCGGCGCCCTGGCGGATGGCGGTGCCGAGGCAGTCAGCGCCGGTGTCGCCCCCGCCGATGATCACCACCTGCTTGCCCCTGGCCGTGACGGCGGGCTCCTCACCGTCGCCCTCTCGCGCCCGGTTGGCCAGCGGCAGGTAGTCCATCGCATGGTGGATGCCCTCGAGCTCGCGGCCGGGGATGGGCAGGTCGCGGGACAGCGTTGCGCCGCCGGCGAGGAGGACGGTGTCCACCTCGGCGAGGAGGCGGTCGGCGGGCAGGTCACGCCCCACCTCGACACCGGTCCGGAAGACGACCCCCTCGGCGCGCATCTGCTCCAGTCGGCGGTCCAGCACCCGCTTCTCCAGCTTGAACTCGGGGATGCCGTACCGGAGGAGGCCCCCGGGGCGGTCGGCTCGCTCGTACACGACCACGTCGTGGCCGGCGCGGGCCAGCTGCTGGGCGGCTGCCAGTCCGGCGGGGCCGGAACCCACCACGGCGACCTTCTTTCCCGTCTTGTCAGCGGCGGGCCGGGGGACGATCCACCCCTCAGCCCAGGCCACCTCGGCGATCCGCTTCTCCACCGCCTCGATGGTGACCGCCTCGTCGTTGATGGCCAGCACGCAGGCCGGCTCGCAGGGGGCGGGGCAGAGGCGCCCCGTGAACTCCGGGAAGTTGTTGGTGGCGTCAAGACGCTCGAAGGCGTCGCGCCAGCGGTTGGAGTAGACGAGGTGGTTCCACTCCGGGATGAGATTGCCCAGGGGGCACGCCCCGTGGCAGTACGGGACCCCACAGTCCATGCAGCGGGCGGCCTGCTCCGCGGTCGCCTCGTCCGAGACCGGCTCGTACACCTCGTGCCAGTCACGCACCCGCAGCTCGACGGGCCGCCTCTCCGGACCGTGCCGGCCGCGCGTCAGGAAGCCCTTCGGGTCACCCATGGGCGGGCAAGGCGGCGGGAGGCGTCGTGCTCACAGCCCCTGAGAGTACGCGATTCCGCTTCGGGAGCCGCCGCCCGGGCCAGGGTGCTCGGTCGCATCCGACGGGGGGCTGCGGCTGCGCCGTACGCTCGGCAGCACACCAGCATGGACAGCCGACCGAGCCGCCGCCCCTACCTGGCCGGGCCCACGCCGCTGGCCATCGCCCACCGCGGCGGGAGCGCGGAGCACCCGGAGAACACCATGACCGCCTTCGCGGCCGCCGTGGCGCTCGGCTACACCCACGTCGAGACCGACGTCCAGCTCACCCGGGACGGGATCCTCGTCGCCTTCCACGACGAGACCCTGGACCGGGTCTCCGACGGGCACGGCCGGATCGCCGACCTGACGCTGGCCGAGATCCGCCGCGCCGACGCCGGGTACAGATTCAGCCCCGGCGGGGGCGCCTTCCCCTTCCGCGGCCGTGGCCTCACCGTCCCCACCTTCGAGGAGGTGCTCACCGCCTGGCCACCCCTCCGGGTCAACGTCGACGCCAAATCGAAGGCGACCGTGGCGCCCCTGGCGGCGCTGATCGAGCGCCTCGGAGCGACGCAACGGGTCTGCGCCGCCTCCTTCTCCGACCGGAGGCTGCGCCGCTTCCGCCGGCTCACTGGTGGGCGGGTCTGCACCTCGATGGGAATGGGTGCCATTACCCTGGCGAGGCTCGCGTCACTCGCCAGGCGGATGCCCGCCGCCTCCGCCGACTGCGTCCAGGTGCCCCTCGCCCACCGGGGAATCCTCATCGTCGACCACCGCCTCGTCGCCGCCGCTCACCGTCGGGGGCTCCAGGTGCATGTCTGGACCGTGGACGACGAGGCGACCATGGAGAGGTTGGTCGACCTCGGGGTCGACGGTCTCATGACCGACCGGCCCAGCCGGCTCCGCGAGGTGCTGCGGCGCAGAGGGCGCTGGGCGGGGGCGCCCCCGGCTACACCGGCCTGATGGGGAGCCCCCACTTCGAGAGGTCGCCGAGGACGGTCGTCGCCGCTGCCTTCTGCAGGGTCACGGCCTCGGCGTCCGGCAGTCCGTCGTGGAAGCCGAGGCCGACCGGGCTCTGGTCGAAGATCGAGGCGTAGAAGACACAGGCGGCCAGGTAGGTGCCGCTGGTGGTGGGGTGGCTGCCGTCCGACTGCCAGAGCCCCGGGGACGCCTGCTCGTTGACCACCATCTGCCATGCGTCCCCCACCGGGGCCACCGGCGCCCTCAGCTGCCCCGCGATGCCGAGGTACCCGGCATCGATGGCCGCCTGCATGCTCGAGTAGTCGGGGAGGCCCTCCTCCGGCAGCCCGGCCTGGTGGGCGAAGGTCTCGTAGAAGAGCGGCTGGGCGCCCTGGCCACGCACCAGGCCGGCCAGCGTGGTGGCGGCGGGGTCCATCTCGGAGGCCCTGTCCGCCTCGAAGGCCGGCATCTCACTCTGATCCTGCAGCACGACCACGTTCCATCTCTCCGAGTCGAGAGTTGTCGCCGTGTCGGACGCCGACACATGCTCGGCGAGGGTGTATCCGCCCGGATCGAGGGCTCCCGTCGCGACGCGGTGCCCGCCGGACCAGGCCACGGCGGCGAAGGTGTCGGGCAGGTCGTTGACGCTCGTGTAGCTGTTGCCGATGAAGAGGACCCGTGTGCAGGTGGTGCCGGGGAACCCGCAGCCGGGGTTGCCCCAGAGCCCGAGCTGCGGGAGGGGGAACACGGCGCAGGCGAGCACGGCGAGGATGGCCAGCATCAGCGTCCACCGGAGCCAGTTGCTGTGCAGGTGCCCGGCGGCACCGCGACGCCGCGGGCGGGGTGGGAGAACCGCCCGCGTGGTCTCCGGCGCCGGGAGGGAAGGAGCCTCTGCGGAGGCGAGCGCACCGCCGCAATTGGGGCAGGTCGCGACGGTGGAGGGGAACCACGACCAGCACTGCGGGCACACCCTGTCGGGCATCACTCAGGGGTCCGGCTGGGGGGCGCGGGCGGACTCGTGAACGGTGGGCGCGGGGAGCGCCGTCTGCAACGCGACCAGGAGCTGGGCCAAGGTGGGGCGCAGATCGGCCCGAATCGTGTACACGGGGTCGAGATCATCGTCGGTGACGGAGAGTACCCCCGTGTTCCTCAGGCCCTCGAGGCGATGGCGAACTTCGAACGGGGAGAGACCGGAACGCGACGCGAGCTCGTGCAACGGCTGGGGGTCATCGAGCAGACGGGTCACCAGACCGAGCCGTTCCGGGTCACCGAGAGCCCGGAACAGATCGGCGGTCGCGGAGAGCCCGTGGCCGCCGCCGGTGAGCAGAGCCCGGACCGATCGCAGGGCCGCGCGAGGGTGGAGCGGCACGCGCTGACCGCTGATGTAGCTGGTCTGGAGGAGAACCTCACCGACCGTCGCGCCGGCACTCCGGCGGGCCACGACGACGTAGAAGGCGCCCACCACCAGCAGGGCGACAACGGCGTCCAGCCATCCCGTGCCGAAGGTGAAGCCGATGACCCGCGAAAGGGCGAAGAGGCCGGTGATGATGCTGGCCACGACCCCGATGTCGAGGACGGCGGCGACCACGACACGGATCCACCGAGGCACGCGCACCAGCCCGGCCCCCGAGGACGGCGGGGCCTTGCGGACGGCGACGTAGCAACCGACTCCCATGACGATGAGAATGCCGCCCTGGACGGCCAGCTTCTGGACCTGATTGAGGAAGTGCTCGACGGGAACGCCGACCAGGATGCCGAGCGCGACGTAGACGCCGACCCAGACCACGGTCGACAGCGTCATGGCGAGGGCGAATGAGCGGCGGGGGACCTTGACCGCTCCGGCAACCAGCGTGGTGTAGATGCGCAGACCGGGGATGAGCCGGCTGATCGCGATCCCCATCCAGCCCGCGGATCGCAGCCGCCGGGACACCCTGTCGAGATTGCGCCGCTGGCGCAGCCGCCCGGCGAGGGTTTGCAGCCCCCGGTCTCCGACGACGCGAGCCCAGGTGTATCCGACCATCGATCCGCCCACGCAGGCCACCAGCGCGAGGGGAATGAAGAGATACGGGTTGAGCCCCCCGGAGGCGATGAGCAGACCCGCCACGAGGAGGGTCAGCTCACCCGGCGCGAACGGCAGGGGAACTCCCGCCTCCTCGGCAAAGAGCAGCCCGCCCAGAATGGCGAGCGCCAGCGCTCCGTGCAGACCCTGGAGGAAGTTCATCGACGCACCATCCGCGCGACGTCAGCCGGCAGCGACTCCGTCCTCAGCGGCGGGCGAGCCGGCGCCCGCTCGGGGTGCCAATCGGCGTGTAGTTCTGCTCGAAATGGTGATACAGAGCCGACTCGTCCGCCTGCGAGAGCTCCTGTCCGTGCAGCTCGATGTCGGGCGCCGAACGCACCTGTCGTTTGCTCGCCGTGACCTGCAGATTCTCAGGACCCACCTGGACTCCGTTCAGGGGAACGAAGGTCAGGTGACGGCGGACGAGCCCCTCCTTGACGGTGGCGAACCGCGGCTCGTCGGTCTCGACGTCGACGTACACGTCCTGCAGCTTGCCAATCCTCGCGCCGTTGTGATCGATGAGCATCTTGCCGTGCCAGGCGGCGACGCTCCACGTGGCCTCGGGCTGATCGTCGGTCATTCCGGTCTCCTCGCCGTCTCCAAACTTAGCCCTCGGTGGGGAACGGCCCCCCGGGGCCGGGACCGTGCTCTCGCGGCCACGGCGACGGCTCCGAGGGCATTATGTGCCCCGATCCGGCGAAGCGCCACGGCGGGACACCGTTCCGCGGTGAACTCGTCCGCCGCCTCGTGGACGCCCTCTCCGACCCGTGCCGGCGCCTCTCTGGGGTGGCCAGAGGGATTTGAACCCTCGACCTCCAGGGCCACAACCTGGCACTCTAACCAGCTGAGCTATGGCCACCCCGGAGGGTTGCGCCCGGCACGCCCGGTCCGGCGATTATAGGTGGGGCGGGCGCTCGAACTGGCCAATCTGCCCGCCACCCTCGCCTACACTGGACGGTGGAGCCCCCTTAGCTCAGATGGATAGAGCAGCCGCCTTCTAAGCGCGCAGGTCGCAGGTTCGAGTCCTGCAGGGGGTACGGCTCCGGCCGAACTGAATTCAGTTACAGCCACCTTCGGGTCAGCCTCCCTCCGGCCCTCTCTCGGCCGACACCATCTCGCGGGCCATTCTCAGCCCCGACCGGAGAGCCCCTTCCATGTAGCCGTGCCATTCAGGCGACGTCTCGGTGCCACCCCAGTGGGCCCGACCCGAAGGAGCGCGGTAGGCGTGTCCCACCGTCGTCCACGTCCGGGGAGAAGCATCGCCGCCGCCTGCGGCGCCACTGGTCCACCTCTCTCTGCTCCAGTCCTCGACAACAAACGCCTCCGGCTCCGCAGCCTCGGCGCCGAAGAGGTCGATTAGGGAAACGAGGAGCGCTTCCCGCTGTGCTGAACCCGGCAGGGCGCTCAGCGAGCGGGCGCGGTCCGCTCCCGTCAACCCGACCAGGACGCCTCGTCCGCTGCCGTCCCCGGGGGAGTTGTCGCCGGTCGCGGCTATGGCGTGAGAGGTGCTGAAGGCTTGCCCGTTGAGGCCGTTGCGACGCCAGAAAGGAGATGGGTAGACGGCGTGGAACTTGATGAGCACCCCCATCGGACGGCTGCGCATCAGGGTCGAGCGATCGGCCGGAAGCGGCGGAGAGTAAGCGATCTCCGCGGCGACCCGGAGCGGAGCGCAGACACCGACCCGCCGGCAACGAATGGTCCCGCACCCACAGGAAACGGTCACGCCCCCTTCATCCTGGTCGATGGCGGCGACTGGCGCCTCCAGCACGAGGGCATCTCCGAGGCGCCGCGCCGACCGACGAGCGAGCTCGTGAGCACCCTCGATGAGCCGGAAGTCCTGGGCGTGCAGGAGGTGCCGGAGCGACCCAGCGGAGCGAACCATGAAGAGCAGATCGAGGACGGACATCTCGCTCGCCTCCAGGCCCGGATGCCCGTTCACGTAGAGGCGGAGAAGAGCCCGGCCCCCACGCGTCCGCACGTGAGCCCGCAGCCACTCCTCGAACGTGACCTCATCCCACCTCGTCGCCTCGTGCGCCTCCCACGGCGCCGCCAGGGGCAGCCGGCGTGACATGCGGTTGAGACGGGCCACCGCGAGCCGCACGCTGGCCAAGGCTCCCGGTGGCAGTGGCGGCACGCGCGGTGAACCTCGCTTGACGCCACCGCCCAGGTCCCATAGCGCCCGGCCCGGGACCGCCGTCGGAACCAGGTGGAGGTCCATCTCGCGCGCCAGCCGATGCACCTCGGTCTGGCCCGGACCCACCCACTGCCCACCCATGTCCAAGACAAGAGAGGGATCAGGGCGCGTCGAATCCACGCCAGAGTGGGTCCGGCCTCCCACACGGTCACGCGCCTCCACTACGACCACCGAGCTCCCGGCGCGTCGGAGTGCCAACGCGGCCTGGAGCCCGGCCAGTCCGGCACCGACGATGACGAAGTCAGCCTCGGGCCTCACGGAACTGCGCGACATCCTCATACGGCTGGCACCGGATGCCATGCGCGGGTGCAGCTTGGGCTCTCCCAGTCGAACATCATCACGGTGTGCTGAACGCTGGGCTGGGACCCCTGACCAGAAGCCACAGACCAATCACCAGCTCGAACGGCAGGTAAGGGATGTAGAGAGCGAACGGCACATTGAGACTGCTATCCCAAACCTGCGCCAGGGTGCCGGCCAAGACCGGCAGCATGGCCAGCAAGGCCCAGACCGAGAGCGCCCGCGGAACGAGTCTCGACTGGAAGAACAGCCCGTACCAGAGGAAGGCTCCGAGAGCGAAGAACAGCAGGGACATGTCGCCTACGTGCTGCCCGAGCCCATGAAGGAGAACGGCGAGCGTCTCGTAAGATGAGGTCGGTGGGGCACCAGCC
>CAWEEP010000069.1:0-3261 GCA_963808125.1 Candidatus Dormiibacterota bacterium | reverse complement strand
AGAGGCTGTAGTCGAGGTCGATCTGGGTGGGGAGCAGGCCGCCGAAGAGGAGCAGCAGGGGCAGTGTCGCCCAGGTCAGGTGGTTGAACATCAGGTAGCGGAATCGGCGGGCGCGCAACCTCCAGGGGATCTCGGGGTGGCCGAGCATGCGGACGGCGACGTAGGGCACGTCGGTCGCGCCCCAGGCCCAACGTCGGATCTGTTGGTACTGGCTGGCATGGGTGGAGGCGTAACCCCGGGCGCGGGGGGCGTCGCCGAAAACGGGCAGGAAGGCGGGACGCACGTGGAGCAGCTCGCCATAGCGGAAGAAGGCCTTCCAGAAGAAACGCGAAGTCCTCGGGGATGACATCGCTGTCCCGGTAGCCGGCCTCGCTGAGCAGCCGCATCGGCATGGTGTACGAGGAGAACATCACCAGGCGGTCGGGATGCTGGTGGAGGAACATCTGCCACTGCGTGGCCACGGTGGCCATCACGCGCACCGCCGCCGGCACGCGCCAGAGGTTGTTGAGGAACACCGGCACCGGCTGCCAGATGGAGGTGAGCGGCTCCTCGACGTTCAGGAAGTTCCAGGTGACGTAGGCGAAGTACTGGGGGTGGAGGCGGAAGTCGGAGTCCAGGTCCGTCACCATGGTCCGCGTCGGGTCGAGACCGAGCTCGTCGCAGTGGCGGCGCAGCACCGGCCCCGCGTAGGACATCGCCGCCGACTTGCCCACAACGATCCCGGGCAGCAGCGGGTCCTTGATGTGGATGAAGGCGCGGAAGCGGTGGCCGTACTCCTTGCGCAGCCGGTCCACGTTCACCCACCCACCCTTGTCGGTGGTGCGGGTGATGATGGCGCAGACCTTGAGGTGGTCGGGGTAGTTCTGCTCGGCCAGAGCACTGACGGTGCCCCGGAGCACCTCGTACTGCTCCGTGTAGGTGGGGATGAGGGCGCAGTGGGTGATGTCCCCAGGACCGGGGGAGCCCTCCTCGGGGGTGATCGACTGGCACTCCGCCCACCAGTCGACGGCTTCGACGCGTTGCAGTTCGTGCAGGGAGCGGCGCACCCAGTACACCGTCACCACGGTGCGGACGAACCAGTAGAGGTCGACCAGCACCGCCCCGAGGCCGAGGATCCACAGGTAGGCGGGGTCGTTGAGGCGAATCGCGAACGCCGCGCCCACCGGGATCGCCAGAACAATCCAGGTCAGAGCCCCCGGCACGATCTCCAGGAAGCGCCGCTGGGCGTGCGGCGGCAGCGCGGACCAGGTGCGGACGGCCATGACGGTCATTCTATGCAGGGGGTCCCCGGTCAACGGGGAGCGGCCCCGCCGCGCATGCCCCGCCCGCGTCGGACGATCACGCTGGGCGGGCCAGGGGGTATCCTCCGGGCCTCAGCATCCGCAGCAGCAGCGAGGACCATGCCCCGCACCAGCGCCCCCATCCCACCGGCCGACGCGGAACCCGAAGACGGCGCCGCCGTCACCCCTGACGTCGAGATCGACGACGAGGTCGATGCCGTCTTGGTCGACGAAGCCGACGTGGTCCTGGTGGACGACGCCGACGTCGTCCTGGTCGATGAGACCGATGTCGTCCTGGTCGACGACAGCGACGTTGTGCTGGTCGACGACGCCGACGACGAGGCGGGGACTCCGGCGGCGGTGGTCGTGCCGGTACGGCCCCCGGTCAGGCCGGCGGCCCGCCTCCAGCCGGGGCGCCCGCCCAGCGCCAAGGAGGAGCCGCCCCCACCGTTCGCCGTGGGGGAGCGGGTGACGCTGATCCAGAACACGCGGCCGAGGACCGGAACGCCGATCGGCGTCTACCCGGTCGGCTCGCTGGGACGCGTCGAGACCGTTCTCAGCCAGACGGCCATCGTCCGCTTCGAGATGGCGCCGGAGACCAAGGAGGTCGTCGCCTTCACCTGCCTGGTCAGCGCGGAGCCGGACGGGGGCACCGCAGCCCACAACGCCGCCGCTGCGGGCTGACGGCACCGGCGGCCGGGGCGCCAGGAGCCCCGACGGCGAGCCGGCGACACCGGGCGCCGGGCGTGGCGGCCCGCATAATGGCGCTTCGCCGCGCCCCCTTAGCTCAACGGAAGAGCAGCCGGCTTTTAACCGGTGGATGCGGGTTCGATTCCTGCAGGGGGCACTGAGTGCGCCCGCTGCGGCCGGCGCAGTCCGCTCAGTCCGGTCGCTTCGGCGCGTGTCGCCGCCGCCCGCAGGCCGTCCAGGACCTCGAGCGCGGCCCCCGGGTTGACGAAGGTCGCGGTCCCGACCTGCACCGCATTGGCGCCGGCGATGATGAAGTCCAGCGCGTCGTCGGCGTTCATGATGCCGCCGACACCGACCACGGGAATCCGCACCGCGGCACGCACCTCGGCCACCGCCGCCAGCGCCAGCGACTTGATCACCGGTCCGCTCAGCCCGCCCGTCCCCCGCCCGCCGAGCACCGGAGCCCGGATGCCGCGGTGGATCTTCATGCCCACATACGTGTTCACCGCCGACACCGAGTTGGCCCCTGCGCTCTCGACGGCGCGGGCGACCGCCGTGATGTCGGTGACGTTGGGACTGAGCTTGACCATGAGGTGCCGCCCGGTGGCGGCCCGCGCGGCGGCGACGAGCCGCCCGGCGGCCAGCGGGTCACGGCCGACATCCATTCCGCCGGCAATGTTCGGGCAGGAGATGTTGAGTTCGTACCCGGCGATGCCCTCGGCGGCGTCGAGCCGCGTCAGGCAGGCGACGTAGTCCTCGACGCTGGCCCCGGCGACGTTGACGATGACGGGGATGGCCCAGCCGGCGAAGAGTGGGGCGTAGACGGCGGCGACGTGCTCCACCCCCGGGTTCTGGAGGCCGATCGAGTTCAGCATCCCGCCGCGGACCTCGGCGATGCGGGGCGGGGGGTTCCCCTGGCGCGGCAACCGTGTCGTCCCCTTGGTGAAGAGGGCGCCGAGCCGATCGAGCTCGATGAGCTGGCGGAGCTCGAAGCCGTACCCGGCAGTCCCACTGGCGAGGCCGACGGGGTTGGGGAGGACCAGCCCGCGGCCGAGGTCGATGCGCAGATCCGGGGCGCCCGCGCCGTCGACTCGGTTCATGCGACGTGCGCCGGAGGCAGCGCGAGGAGTTGCGGCCAGGCGACCTCGGAGGCCTCCATGACCGGGCCCTGCCGGCAGCACAGGGCCCACGCCGTGCCGCCCTCCGAGCCGGCGGCGACGGGCAGGTAGTAGTGCGCATCGAGAAGCGGTAGGGCACGCCGAAATGTGAAGCCGAGGGCCAACTGCCCTGG
>CAWEEP010000068.1:0-24074 GCA_963808125.1 Candidatus Dormiibacterota bacterium | reverse complement strand
CCGAGGAGGTCTTGTTGACATGCTGGCCGCCGGCTCCGCTGCTCCGGTAGACGTCCTCGCGGACGTCCTTGGGGTCGATCTCCACGGTGACGTCGTCCTCGACCTCGGGGCTCACCTCGACGAGGACGAAGCTGGTGTGGCGGCGGTGGGCCGAATCGAAGGGGCTGAGCCGGACCAGGCGGTGGACCCCACGCTCGGACTTCAGCAGGCCGAAGGCGCGCGGTCCCTCCACCCGGATGGTGGCCGACTTGATCCCCGCCTCCTCGCCCTCCGATTCCTCGATGAACTCCACCTTCATGCGACGGCGCTCGCCCCAGCGCAGGTACATGCGCAGCAGCATCTCGGCCCAGTCCTGGAAGTCCGTGCCCCCGGCGCCGGCCTTGACGGAGAGCAGCGCGGCGTGGTCGGTGAAGGGGTCGCTGTAGAGCAGGTCGATCTCGCGAGCCTTCAGCTCAGCCTCGATCTGGTCCAGCTCCGCCGCCAGCTCGCCGGTCATCTCGGCGTCGCCGTCCACGTCCGGCTCGTCACCCATCAGCTCGGCGAGGTCCCGGGCGTCGCCGGCCCTCGCCGGGTCAGCTTCCCCCAGCCGGCCAGGTCGTCGCGGATCCTGGCCGCCGACTTGGGTCAGGGTGGCGGCGCGGCGAGATAGACCCCGAGCCCCGGATCGTCGATCTGGGCGACCAGCTCGGCAAGGCGCGAGCGCTGCGTGTCCAGGTCAAAGGTGGCCCTGTAGCTCGGCTACACGGGCGGCGACCTCCTTGGCCCGGCTGGACAGCTCATTCATGGCGGGGAGGAGTGTACCCAGTGGCGGCGGCGTGGCAGGGAGCCCCCCGACAGCCGGACGGCGTCACCCGCCAGGATGGAGGCGATCGCCGACCGCGCCCGCCCCGGCCCGCACGGGGCCGCCGCCCGCCACGTCTGCGCCCCGCGGCAGGCGCCGAGCACCAGCCACCGCTCGTTCCCGGTGGTCACCACCTGGAGCCGCTGCTGAAGCATCGGACGCTCGGGTCCGTCGATGGCGGCGGACTCGATCCGCACCTCCACCGGGGCGCCGTCGAGGCGGCGCTCGACGAGCGGCCACTCCGGAGCGGCGTCGGTCGCCGCCGCGGTGGCGTCCCCGGCGGTCCCCTCCAGCCCCAGGTCGTCGACCACCTGCTGGGCTGCGTCGGGGATGCGGAGCAGCCGGGCGTGGTAGCCGCCGTCCTCCGGCATGAGGTCCAGGACCAGGTCGGTGGCGCCGAGCCGTCCGAAGAGCAGGCGGTCGAGCCCGCCGGATCCGCCTCCGGGCGCGCATCCGGCGAACGACCGGGCGGCCGCGACAGCGCCGAGGGTGGTGGCCAGGGTGCCCGCCACCCGCCACCGCGAGCCCGACCCGACGAGCAGTCCACGGCGGACCAGCCGGTGGGCCGCGGCACGCTGCGCCGCTCCGCCGTCGTCGTCCCCGGCCCCACCGAGGAGGGGCTGGAGAAACCCGATGCGACCGACGCCGCCGGCGCGCAGCTCGTCGACGCTGTAGCGGTCGAGGTCGCGGGCCGGGGCAGGGAGGGCCATCAGCGGTCCAGCAGATCGGCGTTCTTGGCGGTGAACTCCTCGCGCCAGGCGGTTATGCCTCCGGGCTGGCCGGCGCGCCAGGCGACCTGCACCTTCATGAATTGCAGCATGCCGGCCAGGACCTCATCCCTGGAGACCCGATCCAGGTGGGATGTGTAGGCGGGAACGACGAGCCCCTCCAGCTGGCGCGCACCCTCCGCGTGCCGCTGTGCCGACGGGCTCCACAGCACTCCGCGGCCGTTGTAGATGCTGGTGACCCCGGACACGTCGGCCCCCCACAGCCACTGACCGGCAACGGCGATCCCGTCGAGGAGGGTGACCCGGCGGTCGGTGGCCACGAGGCTTCCCGTCGCCCCTGTCGTGGCCACCTCGAGGTTCGGCGTGGCGGAGAAGGTGACCTGCTTGACTGGGGCGATGCGCACGGCGAACCGCTCGTCAGGCTCCAGCGTTCCATCGCTCTGCGACGGGTCGCGCAACTCTCCGGCCTCGAAGGCGTACGACCATCGCAGGAGCAGCTGAGGAGCGCTTTGGGGTTGGGATCGCTTCAACATTGGCATCTCAGAACGGGTTGAGGTCGGAGAGTAACTGACCCGCGCCGTGCACCAGCGTGCTGCCGGTGCTCTCGGCGCCGTCCAGCGCCGTGTCCACCCCCTGACCGACCACGTGGGTGACGTCCCCGGCGACGTGCTCCCCCGTGCTGACGGCCGTGCCCACGGCGTGCTCGGTGGCGGTCACGGCGGTCCCCACGGCATGGCTGGTCGCGTCGTAGCCGGTGGCCATCGCGCCGCCCACGTCATCCGTCCAATGGCAGATGGTGCTCCAGTTCTGGGCGACGAAGGTGCCCGTGAAGTAGAGGGCGGTCCCGATCATGACGACCTCGCCGACGACGGGGATCCAGTCGGCGACGGCGTTGGCGCCGAGGATGAGCGTCGACGCGGCCATCCCCGTCCCCACCAGGTTGACCGCGGCCATGCCCCTGTCGAGGCCGCTCGACTGCGGGTCGGCGATGGTCAGGACATCGGTGGCGGCGCCGAGACCGAGGGCGGCCTTGCCCACGACGTCCATCAGGCCGGTGACCGGGCCCAGCGGCACCGCGGCCCGGGCCGCGTTGGTGAACTGGTCGCCGGCGACCAACCCCTCGTAGCCGTACTGCGCGGCGAGGGCCTCGAGACTGCCCGTTCCGAACTGGTCCGCGGTGCTCATCATCGTGGCGTACGCGTCGGGGTTCAGCGTCGCCAGGTAGTCCCAGTCGTTGGAGGCCATGGCCCGGGCGGTGCGCAGCCACGCGGCGAAGGCCGCGGCTTCGGGGATGAGGCCCGGGGCCCGAGCGCAGTCCCCGGCCAGTTCAGGGCCGCCACGAACTGGTGCAGCGTGAGCGACCCGATCGCGCTCGCGACGTCATCCAGCGCGATGGCGCACGTGCTCGCGGCGCGGGCCACGTCTCCGGTCGCGTCGTCGCACTGCGCGGAGGCGGTCGACCACGCCGCACGCAGGGCGCCGGCGGCGTCCTGCTCCGCCCGATGGGCCGCGGCGGCCGCCAGCGCATCGGCGGTCTGCCCGGTGGCGGTGAACTGGGCGATGGTCGATGCGTAGGCGCGCTCCGCCTCCACATACCCGCCGACGGCCAGCTTGGCCGCACCCTGCGCCGCCGCCAGGGCCGCCGCGTACGCGGCGAGCGCGGCGGCTGCATCGCCGTGGTGTCCCGCCAGGGCCCTGAGCCCGGCGTGCACCGTGGACGCGGCCTTCTCGAAGGCATCGGACGCGGCACCCTCCCAGTCAGCGAGGACCGAAGTCGCCGCGCCGCCGACGTGCGCCACGACGGTGTCGAGCGCGGAGGCGCCCGCCTCCAGTGCGGAGACGGCGGAGCCGATCCCGCTGGGATCGCCTTCTGGAATGACCAGCCCGGTGGAGCTCATCGCAGGCCATCCTCGAGATGCTGGATCGCGGCCTCGTGGGCGGCGTAGTCCGCCGCCGCACCGGCGGCCGCATAGCCGAGGCCGGTGACGGCCAGCATGGCGGCCCGCGACCCGAGCGTGATCGCGGCCACGAGCCTGGCGATGGACTCGGCCAGCAACGCGGGGCCGGCCGCGCCGATGGCCGGCTCCAGACCCGCGCAGGCGTGGCTGCCGGCCGTCGCGATGTCCTCCGCCACGGCGGCGAAGGGCGTCTGCGCCAGAGCACCCGTATCGACCGAGATCGGTCCCGTGCCGTTCCCGCCCATCACTTTCGCCGCCTATCGAACACGGGGCCGGTGGATCACGTCACCGCGACCCACCGGCGGTCCACTGGCCCCTCAGCCCTGCTGCATCGACTGGGCGATGGCCTGCTCAGTCTGCGCGTAGGTGGTGGCGGCGTTGGAGAGCAGCGTCGAGATCCCCTGCAGCGCCTGGTTGAGCTGGCCGGCTCCCTGATTCCACTGCTGGTAGAGGGTGCCGAACTGCGACGACGCGGCGCCCTGCCAGCCGCCCTCGATGAGGTTGTTCACCTGCGCCTGCATGCTCTGCAGGTGGCTGGTGATCTCCGTGGCTCCCGACTGGAGTGACGAGGACACGGTGGTGAGATCGTCGGCGGTGACCCTGATGATCATTGGCTGGCCCCGCGCCCTCTACGGTCCCCCTCGTGCCCGGGCGCATCGTGCTTCGATGGGGATGGCGGGAACGTACCAGGAGCTTGTGGGGGGGCGCAATGGGGAGCGCTCCCCGTCAGCGCGGCGCCGGTCAGTCCGGCACGGGCATCTGGACGGTGACGGCGCTCCCCTGATTCACGACGACCCCCCGCATCGGGATGGCGCTCCCCACCATCGAGCGCTGCAGGCGCGTGCCCAGGATGTCGCCCTGGGTCACCTGGGTGGGGGCGATGAGGATGCCGCACTTGAACTTGCGCAGCTCGGGGACGATGCCGCGGAAACCCCCGGCCGCCTCGTCGATGCCGGCCGCGGCCAGGAACCGCGCACCGCCGTCGCGGATGCCGCGCAGCAGGGTGAGCAGCCGGTTCGCCAATGGGTGGTCCACCAGCATCTCCGCGTCGTCCACGGCGATCACCGACCGGGGGCCGATGCCGTCGAGGGCCTCGGACAGCGCCGGGCTGTCAAGCTCTGCCGGACCGAACACCCGCGCCGCAACGACGCTCGCCAGGAGCTCTGGCAGCCGCGAACGCCGCGGCGTGATGAGGATGAGATCGGCATCGGCTGACCCACCAGGGAGGCGGCGAGGGTCGCCAGGACGGTGCTCCGGCCCGACCCGTTGCTGCCCAGGACGAGCACCACCGGAGAGTCGACGCGGACCTGCGCAAGGTCGTCGCCGCCCACGCCGGCGAGGGCCCCGTCACCCGGACAGGGCAGGCGCAGAGCCTCGCCCACGGAGACGCGGAAGGGCAGTGCGTCGACGTGGAAGGGCCCCCCGGCGGCGGCCTGTGGCGCGCGCTCGGCGAGGTCGCGGATCGCCCCGCTCTGCGAGGCGCCGTCGGCGGACGGTCCGGCGTGGGCAACCTGGACGGTGGCGCCGCCCGGCATGAGGAACGCCCTGCCGGTGGGGAACTCGGCCGGAATGCTCCGCGGGGAGAGCCCGACGACCGCGTAGTCGGTCCGGTCGGCCAGCCGCATCACCAGCTTTGCCTCGACCATCCCCGCGATCCTCCCCGTGACCAGGCTGCGGTCCCCGGTGAGGACGAGCCGGAAGCCGCCGGACAGGCTGTTCTGGACGAGGTTCTGGAGCTGGCCGACCAGCCGGCCGCTGTCCGCCTGCTCGAACTGGGAGACGAAGGCGTCATAGCGGTCCACCAGCAGCAGGATGTAGGGCGGGGCCTGCGCCGCGAGGCTCGCCCGGAGTTCGGTGACGTCGCTGCACCCGGCGGTGGCGAGCAGCTGGAGCCGCGCGATCAGCTCGCGGTTGAGCCGTCCGAGAAGACGCTCGACGCGATCGGGGTCGGCCGGCGTCACCACCGCTCCGCACTGCGGCAGAAGGCCCAGGGAGGTGAGGCCGCCGCCCCCGCAGTCGATGGCGTAGAGGTGGAGGTCCGCCACGGGAGTAGCGGCGGCGGCGACCGCCAGGCTGCGCAGGAACGTCGACCGTCCGGACCGCGGCGCCCCCGCCACCAGGAGGTGCCCCTGATGCTCCAGGTCGTAGACGGCGGGGACCTGGCGCTGCTCGGTGGGGATGTCGATCCGGCCGTACGCCGAGTCGTAGCGGCCCGGCGGCGCCGACCTCGGCGAGCGACACGCTGTCGGGCAGCGGGGGCTGCCAGGGCGGGTCCTGGGCGGTGACCTCCAGGTCCGCCGCGACGGCGCGGATCGCCTCCACCAGCACGGAGAGGTCGGTCGGATCGTCCGGCGCGGGAGGCGCCGCCTCGCTGACCGGGAGTGGCCGGCCCACGTCGAGCCAGGGGACCTCCCGCACCAGCACGGTGTCCTCGCGGGGGCGCACCCCGGGGCGCAGCCCGCCGACCCGGGCCGCCTGGAAGGCAAGGGGCCGAGCCGTGCCGACCTGGAGGAAGGCGCGGCCGGGGTGCTCGGGGGAGAGCCGGGCGGCGTCGGCGACGCCGATGACATCGACCGAAGTCCTGGGGCGTGGCCACCCGCAGCGCGATGCTGAGGTTGACATTGGCACGCATGTCGCCGGTCACCGCCCCGGCCGGCCGCTGGGTGGCGAGGATGAGGTGAACCCCGAGCGACCTGCCCTGGGCGGCGATGTCCACCAGCGCCTTGAGCTGATCGGGCATGGCGTCGGCCATGACCTTGAACTCGTCGACGACGAGCACCAGCCGGCGGCAGCGGGTCGACGTCGCGGCGGTCGCCGATGGCGCCCCAGTAGCGGAGGATGTCCGGCTTGTCGGCGGCGTCGAGCACCGCCTTGCGCCGTTGCAGCTCGGCTCGCAGCGACACCAGGGCGCGCTCCACCGAGGCCGTGTCGAGGTCGGTGACCATGCCGACGGTGTGGGGCAGGTCGACGCAGCCGCGGAACGCCGCCCCTCCCTTGTAGTCGATGAGCACGAAGGTCATCTGGTCGGGGCGGTTGTGGGCCGCCAGGGAGGCCACGATGGTCTGGAGCAGCTCGCTCTTGCCGGACCCGGTCGTGCCTCCGACCAGCATGTGCGGTCCCTGGGCGAGGTCGAGGAGGAAGGGCCGGTCGGCGTCCAGCCCGATCGGGACCGCGGTGGTGCGGCCGCGCTGCCACAGCTCCCGAACCCGGTCGGGCCCGGGCGGGTCGAGCCGCAGCAGCTCGAGCAGGCGGACGGAGGCGGGCAGCCGCCCCCCCACCTGCTGGGCCCCGGTGTCGCGCAGCGGCGCGAGCGCCCGGGCCAGCCTCTCCGAGGCGGCGGCGCCCAGCCGGTCGGGCCGGATCCCCTCGACGGGCGGCTCTCCAGTGCGCCGCAGGCTGGCCAGCGTCTCCGGCTGATCGCTGCTCAGGTCGACGATCGCCCCGCAGCCCTCGGGCACCTGGGTGGCGAGATCGTCGAGACACAGGAAGTGGATGCCGAAGTCGCCACCGGCCTTGATGAGCGGGCCGACGGCGTGGTCCTGGCGCAGCCGGTACGAGCCGTCGAGGATGACGAGATGCGCCGCTTGAGCCTCCTCCCGGCGCTCGCGAGCCCGCTCACGCCGCTCCGCGAGCCGGTCGGCCAGTTCACCCACCCAGGCCGCGGTGGTGGATGGGTCATTGCCCACGCGGCACAGGGCCAGGTCGGCGCGTTCGGGCCGGCAGTGCGGGAGCCAGCGCACCCACTCCCACTCGGCATCCGCCTTCTGGTCCGTGAGGACGGTGATGACCAGGTCCCGCGGACTGTGCGTGGCTGTCAGTGTCGCCACGATGGCACGGGCCAGGTCGCGGACCCTGGCGCGGTCGCCGGCGATCCCCAGCGACCGGCACGACGGCAGGGAGAGGGTCACCGGCGCGTCCTGGAGGAGGAGCGGCGTCGACTGCGCCTCCTCACCGCCACCGGTGACCTCCAGGACGGGGCGGCGGGTGCCGGCACCAATGCGCAGGGTGAGGAAGTCGTCATCGTAGGGGCGCCTCTCCCAGAGCCGGCTGGAGGGCATCCCCGCCCACAGCACCGCGGTCCCCGGATCGGGATAGGCGTCGCGCAGCTGCCAGAGCTCGTCCCGCAGAGCCTGGGCGACGTCGGCACGGACCTCCGCCTCGCGCCGCCGGTAGTCCTCCATCTGGCTGCGGTGGCCCTTCTTCCCCCGGCGCCGGTCCGAAAGCCTGGTCGCCATCGCCATGATCGGGCTGAGCGCCGCCATGGCGAGGAAGGCCGGCTGGTGGGCGATGAAGGCCATCGCCACCGCCCCGAGCAGCGGTGCGATCAGCGTCAGGATCTGGATCGGGGCGCGGGTCGGCGGCGCCGGGGGGTTGGGCATGACGATGCCGTGGGCACGCTCGGGGGGACGGATGCGCGGCGGGCGGCTGAAGTCCATGCAGCCGTCGCCGGTCGCGGTCAGGGCAGCATCCGCCATCGGTGCGGCGACGACGGTCAGATGGGACTCGCCGGCCTTGATCAGCTCGCCGCCCTCGAGACGGCGGCGTTCGGTGAGCGGGGTCCCGTCCACGCGAGTGCCGTTCCGCGATCCGCAGTCCTCCACCGTGACCTCGCCGTCGGGTTCGACGCTGACGCGGAAATGCGCCCGTGAGACGCTCGGGTCGCCCAGTCGGATGGGAGCGGCCCGGCCCACCTCGGTCACCCCTACCGGCAGCGGTGCCCAGGAGCCGGTGGCCGGCCCCCCGGCGACCAGCAGAGCACGGCTGCCCGGCCTCGGGAACCGCCGGCGCCGCGCGGCGTGACCCCAGGTCGAGGATCGCCCCCTGCTTGACCACGCCGGCGGCCAGAGGAGCGGCGCCATCCACAGGCCGGGAGCCCACGAACACGGGGGCATCCCACTGCGGGAAGAGGCCGCCGACCGACGTTGACGGATCCGCAATGACCAGACAGTGGCGGCTCCCGGTCGGAGACCGGAAGGTCAGGGTTAGGCGCATACGCAGGGCATCCTCTCAGATGCCCTGGGCGTTCTGATAGTCCGTGGCGGGCGGTGGGGAGCACTCCCCATTGCGCCCCCCCACAAGCTCCTGGTACGTTCCCGCCATCCCCATCGAAGCACGATGCGCCCGGGCACGAGGGGGACCGTAGAGGGCGCGGGGCCAGCCAATGATCATCAGGGTCACCGCCGACGATCTCACCACCGTGTCCTCGTCACTCCAGTCGGGAGCCACGGAGATCACCAGCCACCTGCAGAGCATGCAGGCGCAGGTGAACAACCTCATCGAGGGCGGCTGGCAGGGCGCCGCGTCGTCGCAGTTCGGCACCCTCTACCAGCAGTGGAATCAGGGAGCCGGCCAGCTCAACCAGGCGCTGCAGGGGATCTCGACGCTGCTCTCCAACGCCGCCACCACCTACGCGCAGACTGAGCAGGCCATCGCCCAGTCGATGCAGCAGGGCTAGGGGCGGCGTAGCGGCACCCTGATCGAGCCGAGCGGAGACCCACGTCCGTGACCACGTTCCAGGTCGACTCCGACAGCCTCCTCACCCTGTCATCCCATCTCTCCTGGGTCTCGTCCCAGATGTCGGGCATCGGCGAGGCCGCCGCCCAACTCTCGCCTGCCGATCTGGGCTCGCTCCAGGTGTACTCCGCCCTGCAGAACTTCCACGACAACTGGTCGCAGGGCCTCTCCACGATCAGCGGGAACATCACCCAGATGACGCAGCTCCTGACCGGCGCCGCCCAGGCCTACGGCACGACGGACAGTTCCATCGCCCGTGCGGCCGGGGGCACGACATGAGCGTCGTGGTCGAGGTCCTGGGCCAGCAGGTCGTGCTCCCCGATGTCGACGCCATCGGCACCCTGGCCGACCACTATCAGTCGGTGAGCACGCAGGCCGCGGATGCTCACGACGAGCTTCAGTCGGCGGGCCGCGACCTCAACTGGCAGGGCCTGTCGTCCGACCTCTTCCGACGGACGCTCGGCGACCTGCCCGGCGAGATGGCGAAGGCCCGCAACTCGTACGGGGTGATGGCGACCACCCTCCACACCTATGCGGACGCGCTGGGCACCTGGTGCGGCCGCTACCGCAGTCTGGCCCAGACGGCGAACGACGTGAGCGCCGAGCTCAGCCAGACGCAGCGCGCCCTCGAGCAGGCCAAGGCGTCCGGATCGGACACCTCGGCCCTGCAGGGACGCGTGAACTCGCTGAGCAGCGAGCTGGAGACCATCAAGGGCGGGCTCGGGCATCTCGTCGACAGCGATCTCAACGACCTCGCCAACGCCTGCCTCCAGGGCATCCAGGGCGCCGAGAGCGCAGGCATCTCCAACACCTTCTGGGGGGACATCGAGTCGGCGGTGGGCGACGTCGGCGGCTTCATCAACGCCGTCGTCCTCAAGCCCGTCGAGGACCTGCCAGGCGCCGTCGTCAACGTCGTCGAACACCCCGGCGACCTCAAGGCCTGGTCCAGGCTCCTGGGGGATGTGAGCAGTGTCGTCGGCGTCGCCTCCCTGGCCATCCCGGGACTCGGTGAGGTGCTCCTGCCCGTGGCGCTCGGCGTGGACGCCGCCCACCTGGGCGTCGATACGGCGCTGGTGGCCGAGGGCCAGGAGGACGCCACCTCGCTGATCTTCGACGGTGTCGCCGTCGTCGGCGATGGAGCCGGAGCGCTGAGCGCCGGTGCCAGCGCCGGTGACGACGCCATCAAGGCGGCTCAGGACGCCAGCGACAACGCATTCCAGGATGCGGCCGTCGCGGAGCGGCTCGGCAAGGATCCCTCGATCGTCAACGCCTTCGACAAGACAGGCATCGACAGCGAGCTCGCGGCGACCGGCCTGCAGTCGAGCCAGAGCGCGTGGTCTCTCGCCAGGAAGGGCCTCATCGACACCGTCACCTTCAAGCCGACGCTGTCGGCGAGTTCCTGGGACGATGCGTTCAAGGACCTCAACCCGTTCCACGACACCAGCTCGCTCGCCGACGCGTACAGCCACTTCGGGGCGAAGTCCTTCTCCTCCGACGCGTCCGTGCTCCTGCACCGTGTCACCACCGTGACGGGGCTGACAACGTTCGCCATTGGCACGCAGGCCTCCTGATTGGGTGCAAAGTAGCGGGCGGCTGTGCCCCACCGGGGAGACCTCGACCACCATCCAGCCACGGGGAGATCAGGAGAATGCCAGGATTCGTCGGCGGACACCACTACGCAAAGATGGGACCATTCCGGGTGATCCTCGTTGTGGGCGGCGACGCACAGGGCGATGCGGTGGCCCGCGCCGTCGGCGCGAATTACGACATGCTGGACGCCTCGACCACTCTGAACGGGGAGCAGGGTTCGCTCTGGAACGGCCGTGACCCGGTTGACGAGGGGTCGGCGAAGGACCGTGACGTCCTGCTGCGCCTGGCCAAGGCCGGCTTCAGCGGCCGCGAGTTCACGCTCGACGAGCTCAGCGCAACGCGTGCCCCGGCGACGCCACCGGCCGGCACCGAATGACTGGGCGAGAGACCGTGCCCGTCACCTCCCGCGCGCGATCTCTCTGAGGGGTTGAGCATCATGCCCGGGTTCGCGGCGCGCCAGATCACCGACCAGGAGCTCCGTGCTGCGCTGCATCTGGACCAGCCCGCGACCCTTGATCAGGGGCAGGCGTGACCGCGCCGGCCTCCCCTCCCGCCGAGGTCGAATTCTCGACCCCGGGAAGCTGGGTCGACATGCGTCTCCCCCACACCGAGGCGGACGTGGACGCGCTGGTCGCAGAGACGCTCTCCGGCCATCCCGAACTCGAGGCGCGACGGGACCTCGTCGTCACCGTGCTCCGAACCCTGGGCCAGGCCACCCGGGTCGCCAACTGCGTCTACGCGGGGGGCGCCTTCCTGCCCATCAAGGGCGGGCCCCTTCCGGTCACCCTCCTGGTCAACGCCCTGCCTCTGGAGACCCTGGGAGATCCACCCGACCTCCGCACCGCCGCCACCGCCCGGTACGCCGCGGGCCGGCGTGACTACGTCGCCACCGAGGTCGAGCTGCCTTGCGGCCCGGCCGTCTGCGCCGAGTGGTTCGAGAGCGCGCAACTGGCCCAGGCCGGCACCTCGGTCGTCTCCTTCTGCACCCAGTACTTCGTTCTCCCCGGCGGAGCGGGGAGCCTGATCGTCCTCACCTTCTCCTCCCCCGCCGTGGCCCTCGCCAAGCGGCTCAAGAAGCTCTTCCTGGACATCGCCACCTCCCTGAAGGTCGCTCAGTAGGGCGTCGATCACCGGCTCAGGCGGAGCGAGGAACGACGGAGGGGCGCCTCGGAGGCCAGACGGGGTCAGTCCCAAGGGAGACGCGGACGCAGCCTCCCTGCTCCGACCGCGGTGGTCACATCCCCAGATAGGCGCGCTGGACGTCGGCGGAGGCGAGGAGCGCGTCGGCGGATCCGGTGGTGCTGATGGAGCCGGTCTCCAGAACGTAGGCGCGGGCGGAGGTGTTGAGTGCGAGCAGGGCGTTCTGCTCGATCAGCAGGATGGTGGTCCCCTCCGCGTTGACCTCGCGGATGACGTCGAAGATGGTGTCGACGAGGATCGGGGCCAGCCCGAGAGAGGGCTCGTCGAGAAGCAGGACCCGGGGGCTGCCCATCAGCGCCCGGCCGATTGCCACCATCTGCTGTTCCCCGCCCGACAGGCTGCCCGCCAACTGGTGGCCGCGCTCGGCGAGACGGGGGAAGAGCGTGTAGACACGTGCGAAATCGCGCTTGATCGCGGCGCCGTCCCGGCGGCTGTACGCGCCCATGTCCAGGTTCTCCTTCACCGTCATCCGGGAGAAGAGCTGGCGGCCCTCGGGGGCGTGGCCGATCCCCATCCGCGCGATCTGCTCCGCGCCCAGGGTGTGGATTGGCTTCCCCTCCAGGCGAACGGCTCCCCTGGTCGGTCTGACCAGGCCGCTGATGGTCCTCAGGGTGGTGCTCTTGCCGGCGCCGTTGCTGCCGATGAGGGCGACGATCTCGCCCTCGTCGACGCTGAGCGACACATGACGCAGGGCGTGGACACGCCCGTAGAAGACGTCCACCGAATCGACTTCGAGAAGCGCCATCAGCGAGGCCTCGCCGGGGATCCGGCCGGGGAGGTCGCTCCGGGGCTCATCGGCGGATCGCCCCGCCCTCCCCCGCCGTTGCCGGCGTCCGGCGCTCCCCCGGGCGGCCGGGTTGCTTCGGGGTCGCGGGCGGTCGCGCCGGCCGCGCCCTTGCCCAGGTAGGCTTCCACCACTCGCGGGTCGGTGCGGACGTCGGCCGGCCGGCCTTCGGAGATCTTCTCGCCGTAGTCCAGCACGACGATGCGATCGCTGATCCCCATCACGACGCGCATGTCGTGCTCGATGAGGAAGATGGTCAGCCCGCCGGAGCGGAGACCGGCGATGACGTCCATGAGGGCGACCTTCTCCTGGGGATTGAGCCCCGCGGCGGGCTCGTCGAGCAGGAGCAGGCGGGGCTCGCTGGCGAGCGCCCTGGCGATCTCGAGACGCTTCTGCAGGCCATAGGGCAGGTTTCGCGCGTACATGTCCGCGTAGCGGTCGAGGCCGAGACGCCGCAGAAGACCGTGGGCCCGCGCCGCCACCTGCCGCTCTTCCTTGCGGGCGAGCGGGGTGTTGAAGAGCGCGTCCCAGACCCTGGCCTTCATCCGCACGTGCTCCCCGACCATGACGTTCTCGATGGCCGTCATATAGGAGAAGAGCCGGATGTTCTGGAAGGTGCGGGCGATCCCCAGACGGGTGATCCGGTTCGGAGGCAGCCCGCCGATGTTGACCCCGTCGAAGCGGACCTGGCCGTAGGTGAGCTGGTACAAGCCGGTGATGCAATTGAAGGCTGTGGTCTTGCCCGCCCCGTTCGGACCGATCATGGAGACGATCTCACGCTGCCCCACGTCAAACGAGACGTCGTGCACGGCGGCCAGCCCGCCGAACACCTTGGTGAGGCCGGTGACCTCAAGGAGAGGCGGCGCAGCCGCCACCTCGGGCCCGCCGGCGCTGGGGTGCGGACTGTTCACGGGTCTCCCTGGAGGGACGCCAAGGAGGACTCGACGGTGCCGGATTCCAATTCGATCTTGCGCGCACGGCTCGGCAGGATGCCGCCTGGGCGCAGCACCATCACCGTGATCAGGATCAGCCCGAAGATGATGTAGGTGTATTGCGAATAACTGACATTGCTGAGTTGGGTGATGCCGAGAGTGTTTCCGGCGGTGGCCGACCAGCCACCGAGGTTGGGTAGGACCCAGTTGATGACGAAGGCGATGAGAAGCGCGCCGACGACGACTCCCGCGATGCTGCCGATACCTCCCAGCACGACGGTCGCAAGCACCGTGACCGAGACTGCGAACTGGAAGTTGTCGGGCGTCACAGTCCCCAGCATGGCCCCGAAGAAGGCACCGGCGAAGCCGCTCACCGACGCGCCGATGGCGAAGGCCAGGAGCTTGGTGCTGACGGTGTTGATGCCGGTGGCGGCGGCGGCCACCTCGTCCTCGCGAATCGCCACCCACGCTCTCCCTAATCGCGAGCGCTCGGCATTGTGCAGCAGCCAGACGACCAGCGCCACCAGGGCGAGAAGCGCCCAGAAGTAGTACTTGGTGTTCTGAGGCAGGGCGCCGAGACTCCCGAAGCTGTGTCCGAAGAGGGAGGCCGGGTCGGCGGCGTCGCCGTTCGGGCCACCGGTCGCCGAGAAGACGTTGTTCGTCGCCAGGTTGGGGACGATCTCGCCGAAACCCAGGGTGACGATGGCCAGGTAGTCGCCGCGGAGTTGCAGCGTCGGCGCGCCGAGGATCGCGCCGAAGGTGAAGGCCGTCGCCGCTCCGATGAAGATCACCAGGAAGAATGGGATGTGCAGGCCGTAGCGGGGGCCGGCCAGAATCGCGGTCGTGTAGGCACCGACGGCGAAGAAGGCGGCGTAGCCCAGGTCGAGGAGGCCGGCAAAGCCGACCACGACGTTGAGCCCGATGGCGAGCAGGACGTAGATGACGGCGAAGCGCGCTCCCCAGGCAACGAAGTCGCCGGCCTGGCTGAAGATCGCCGGGAAGGCTCCGCCGATGGCGAACGCGAGGATCGCCAGCACCAGAGTGCGGCGGCTCAGCATCTTCGGGAAGCCGGTGGCGATCCCGATCAGGGCGAGCCCGAGCATCTCCATCCAGGCGGGGTTGTCGGCGTAGGTGTTGATGGGGTCGCGCGGCGACGCCGCGAAATGGAGGGCGCCGAACGGTGTCGCACTGTGCAGCCCCGAGACCAGGATGATGACGAGGAGCGCCGATGCGGAGCCGACGAAGCCGACGATGGACCGTGGACGCGCAAGCAGCGAACCGGTCGCGCCTCGCACGACGGTCACCGCATCGACGGCCAGGCCGACAACGGCCACGAGAAGCCCCAGGGCGACGATCAGAAGGAGGATGTCCCCAGCTCCGGCGCTGGACGGGTTCACCAGCTGGTGCGTGGCGGACGGAGGCACATGGGCGCCGAAGCCGGTGCTCACGTACCAGGGCTGTGACCAGCTCACGACGCCGAGCACGGTGCCGATGATGCCGATGAGCCACGGTCCCGGCAGTCCATACGCGAACGCGGCGATGATGAATCCAGTGAGTGTCATCCAGACCGCGTTGTCGGCGACCGCGTTGCTGTCCAGGCTGCCGAAGAGTTGGGGGGCTCCGGGGAGGCTCATGAGGCCGGCGATGAGCAGGGTGCAGAGGGCGCCCACGAGGGCGAGGGCGACCCGGGCCCGCGAGTAGCGGAAGAGCGTCCCCCGACCCAGGAAACGCGCGGACAGATCCTGGAGGAAGCCCAGCGACAGCCCGAGCAGGCACACACCGAGGATCACGACGAGCGGGCTGCCGGCGCCGGCGAAACTGAACGAGAGGGTTTGGGTCAGCGCGTCCTGGGCGCTGTAGCCGATGCCATTGGCGGTGGGCTCGACATACCAGGGGAGGAACCAGCCGACGATGAGCAGAACCAGGCCGATGCTAGCCAGCATCCAGCCGAGGCCGCTTCCCTCATCCTTCTGCGCCGGCGACGCAATGGCCGCGGACCCGCCGTCGGCCACCAACTCGGCCCGTGGCTCTTCGGGCGGGCGGACTCCTCCCTCGGACTCGCTGGGCTCAGGCACGGTCGGGGACCCTCATGCCCAGCAGCCCGGTGGGCTGTAGGGTGAGCACCAGGATGAGCACGGCGAAGACGACGACGAGCGCCCACTCCCCCCCGTTGGGGACGAGCGTCACCGTCAAGGCCTCGACGAGCCCGATGAGGAAGCCGCCGATTCCCGCCCCCACGATGTTCCCGATGCCGCCCAGGACGGCCGCCGTGAAGGCGATGAGCCCGAACTGGTACCCCTGATTCCAGGTGATGGTGTGGTAGTGCATCGCGTACACGATGCCGGCCACGGCGGCAAGCGCTGAGCCGATGAAGAAGGTGGCCGAGATGGTCCGGTTGATGTTGATGCCGCACAGCCGTGCCGAGTTCCGGTTCTGAGCCGACGCCCGCATCGCCTTGCCCGTCCTGCTGTAGCGGATGAACCCAGCGAGCACGAACATCGCGACCAGCGCGACGACGATGACCATCGCGTCGTTGGCGCCGATGACGACGCCGTTCTTGCCGCCGATGGTGAAGAGCACCTTCGTGGTCGGGATCCATCCATCCTCACCGGTGGGATAGGCCGCCCCGGGAGTGCCGAGGCCGGGCTGCCCCGCCGGGGCCGGAGGGACGAAGAAGGCGAACATGATCCCCTCCAGCAAGAAGGAGACCCCGACCGCGGTGATCAGCGGGGCGAGCCGCGGCGCATTGCGCAGCCTGCGGTAGGCGACCCGCTCGATCAGCACGCCGGTCAGCCCGGCGAGGACCATCGTGATGGGGAAGAGGATGAGCAGGGCCAGGACCAGCCCGCCGCCACCCGAACTCGCCAGGTGGTTGATATTGAACCCGAAGAAGCGCTGCAGAGCGCCCTCCTGCACTCCCGGGATCCCCACCAGGAAGACGGAGTAGAAGGCGCTCAGCGTGAACACGTCGCCGTGCGCGAAGTTGATCAGCTCGATGATGCCGTACACGAGGGTGTAACCCACGGCGATGAGGGCGTAGATGGCGCCGAGCACCAGTCCGCGCCAGACCTCGTTGCCGGCGGTGCTCGCTCCGTCCTGGAGGACGAGGAGGACGATGAGGATGACGAAGACCGCCGCCAGCACGGCCAGGAAATGCGTCTGGCTTATGCCCAGGTGGAACCGGCGCCGGATCTTGATGACCGGCCGGGATCCGGGGGCCACGGTCTCGATGGCTGCGCTCATCCGCTCCTCTCTCAGCTGACGCGAACGGGGGGAGGCAGTTGCCTCCCCCCGCAATGACCCGCAGAGTCTACTTGTGAGTCAGCCCGTGACGGTCAGCGTGGAGACGTAGGTCCACGCGCCGCTCGCTCCCTTCCAGAGGGTGAGCAGCTTGTTGGTGGTGTCACCGTTGGCGTCGAAGCTGGTGGCGCCGATGGCGCCGCTGTAGTGGATCGAAGCCACGTCGGACCGCACCGACTCGCGGAAGGAGGATGGGCTCGTCGGCAACTTGCCGCCGTTGGCCTGGATGGCCTCCTTGACCGCCTGGATGATGATGCCCATCGCGTCGTAGGCGTTGGCGGAGTAAGCGCCGGGATCGCTCCCGAACTTCGCCTTGTACGCGGTCACGAACGCGGATGCGCTGGCCAGGTCAGCGGCGTTCGGGGCGGCCACGGTGCTGTAGGCACCGTCGCCGGCCGCGCCGGCCTCGGTGAAGAACTGGGTGTCCTGGATGCCGTCACCGCCCAGGAAGTTGACACTGCCCAAGCCGACGTCACCCATCTGCTTGCGGATGATGCCGCCGCCGTTGGACGACGTGCCACCGAAGAAGATGAGGTCCGCGCCGAGGCTCTTGGCCTGGGTGAGCTCGCTCGTGAAGTCCGTGGTGGTTCCGGGCAGGCTGGCGGTGCCCACCACCTTGCCACCGTCGGCGACGAAGTCGGTTCCGAAGGTCTGGGCCAGGCCCTGGCCATACGTCTCCTGGTCGTCAAAGACATACGCCTTGGTCGCCTTCAGCGTCTGGGTGGCGACCTGGGCTAGTCCGGCCCCCTGGCCGATGTCCGTGGTGCAGACCCGGAAGAAGGTGATCTTCCCCGTTGGCCGCAGCTCGACTCGTGTCGATGCTGGAGTTCGATCCCACGATGGTCAGGCCGGGGTTGGTGCACGACGGGCTGATCTCAACCAGGTCCGCCTGGTTGGCGATCGGCTGCTCCGCCTGGCACACGCTGGAGTTGAAGGGACCGACCACGCCGACGACCGCCTGGTTTCCCGCCAGGGCGGTCATGTTCTGCGCCCCCTGATTGGGGTCGTGGGCACCGGTCTGGGCGCTGGTGTCGTCCTTGCTGATGAGGGTCAGAGTGCAGCCACCCAGCGTGTTGTTCTGGTTGGCCTGATCGACGGCCAGCGCCGCGCCGTTCTGGGTGGGCAGCCCGTCGGAGGCGTCGTTGCCACTGACCGGAAGCTCGGTGGCCACGGTCACCGCGCCCTTGCAGCTGCCGGCTCCGGTCGTGGTCGCCGAGCTCTTGCCGCAGGCGGCGGTCCCCAGGGCCAGCAGCGCCACGAGAGTTACGAGACGGATCGGCTTCACCATTGGATCTCCCCAATATTAAGAAACGGCCCTCCCTTTCCGACCGCGGCCGTCAGTTCCGCTGTGTTTACACGGCCCGACCCTGCCTTGTCAACGATCCGGGTGGCCCGGTTGAGCATTTGCACGAAGCGCCGGCCAGAAATTTAGGCGCCACGCACAAGTTGCCGGATTTCGGCGCCATGTGACCCGCTCCCCGCCCACCGTGAGGGCGCAGCACATCGCTCACGACGTGAACGAAAGCCTCCCATGGCAGGGTATCCATTTCAGGCCACGCAGCGCCCGCCACAAGCTCGTCCGGGAGCTCCGACGCCCGCCGGCCGGGTGCGGCCGGACGGCTTCAGAGCACGTTGGAGAGGAAGGCCTTGGTGCGTTCCTGCTGGGGGTTGCCGATGACGTCGCGGGGGGCGCCGGCCTCGACGACCAGGCCGTCGTCCATGAAAATCAGGGAGTCGCCGACCTCCCGGGCGAAGCCCATCTCGTGGGTGACGACCACCATGGTCATGCCCTCCTCGGCCAGCCCGCGCATGACATTGAGCACGTCGCCGACGAGCTCCGGGTCCAGTGCCGAGGTCGGCTCGTCGAAGAGCATCAGCTTGGGCTGCATGGCGAGCGCCCGGGCGATGGCCACCCGCTGCTGCTGGCCGCCGGAGAGCTGCCGGGGATGGGCGTCCACCTTGTCCCCCAGCCCGACCCGGTCGAGCAGCGCCCGGGCCCGCTCCGACGCCACCGCCATCGATTCCTTCTTCACCCGGACCGGCGCCTCGACGACGTTCTCCAGCGCCGTCATGTGGGGGAAGAGGTTGAAGCTCTGGAACACCATGCCGATCTCCGAGCGCTTCCGGCAGACCTCCCGTTCGGGCAGCTCGTGGAGTCGATCACCCCGCTGGCGGTAGCCGACCAACTCGCCGTCGACCCACAGCCTGCCGGCGTTGATCTTCTCCAGATGGTTGATGCAGCGCAGGAACGTGCTCTTGCCCGAGCCCGAGGGCCCGATGATGCACATCACCTCCCTGGGGGCGACCTCGAGGTCGATGCCCCGCAGCACCTCGTGGCGGCCGAAGCTCTTGTGCACCGCCTCGGCCTTGACCATGGGAGTGGCCATCACTGATCCCCGCCGAGCATCAGCCCCACCTGTCGATGACGGGGGGCAGAGGTTCGGCATCGTCGGCGTACGGCACCGCGGCGTGGAACTGGAAGAAGAGGCGCCGGAAGCGCTGCAGCGGCGTCGGCGGCAGCATGCGGACCGAGCCGCGTGCGTAGTGCCGCTCGATGTAGTACTGGATGAAGGTGAGCACCGAGGTCATCGCCAGATACCAGATGGACACCACGATCAGGAGCTCGATGGGACGGTAGTTGGCGTCGGAGAACTCCTTCTGGATGAAGAAGAGCTCGCCGACGGTGGCGATGTAGGCCAGCGACGACGTCTTGAGCATGGAGATCGTCTCGTTCCCCGTGGGCGGGACGATCACCCGCATCGCCTGGGGGATGATGATGCGGCGCGTCACCTGCGACCGCGTCATGCCCAGTGCCTGGGCCGCCTCGGTCTGACCATGGTCGACCGAGATGATCCCAGCGCGGATGATCTCCGCCATGTACGCGGCCTCGTTGAGCCCGAGGCCGAGGATCGCCGCCATGATGGGCGTGTCGACCTGGATCAGGATGACCGTGTACGAGAGGTGGGTGAAGGGAATTCCGAGGGTGAGCGACGGGAGGATGAAGGCGATGTTGAACCAGAAATAGATCTGCACCAGGACCGGGGTGCCACGGAAGAACCAGATGTAGAACCAGCTCACCGACGACATCACCGGGTTGACGGACAGCCGCATGACGGCCATCAGGCCGCCCAGGCCGACGCCGATGATCATGGCGATCGCGGTGAGCTCGAGCGTGATCAGGGCGCCGCCCATGATCCGGTCGTTGAAGAGGTACTGGCCGACGACCGACCACTGCAGGTCCTTCGCCGTCGCGAAGGTGTAGACGACGGCGAAGGCGAAGAGGAGGACGACGGCGGCCGCGACCCAGCGCCAGGGATGGCGCACAGGGACAGCCCGGATCGCCTCGGGGCGCCGCCGATTCGTCGGCGCGGGGAGCGGCTGCCCCTCGATGAGGTCGCTCACCTGCGCCCAACGACGGTTCCACGCACCGCTTCAGACCTTCGCGGATCAGCCGCCGGGTCCCGAGACCGAGGCCTCAGTACGACGGCACACAGGTCGCGCCCACCGGGTTGTTGTTGTTGACGCTCACCGCCGAGGCGGCGATGGCGCCGTCCTGGACGCCGTACTTCTTGAGGATGGTGCTGTAGAAGCCGTTCTGGATCAGGTAGCTGAGTGCGTCGCTCACGGCCTTGTCCATGCCGAGCGTCTTCACGACGGCGACCCCGTACGGGTCCACGCTGCACGGCTGACCGCTGATCTTCAGCTTGCCGGAACTCCTGCTGCACCTGGTAGTCGGCGACCGGCTGGTCGGCCCAACCGAAGTCGGCGCGGCTTCCGAGCAGGGCGGTGTTGGCCTCGGTCTGGCTGTCAAAGCTCTCGACGGTGATGTCCTGCAGGCCGGCGGATGTGCAGTGGTCCGTATCCCCGGCGATGGCGTCACCGCCGGGCTGCTTGCCCATGTAGCCCCAGGCGTCCAACTCCTCGACCGTGCCCGCCTCGACGGCCACGGTGTGGCCGCACATCTGGGAAGCCTCCGTGATGGTCGGACCACCAACCCGCACCAGCCACAACTCGCCGGCCTGGTAGTAGGTCACGAAGTCGATGCCCGTCGCCTCCCGCTCGGCGGTCGGCGTGTAGCTGGAGAAGCTCATCACGTACTTGGAGGGCGTCTCCAGCAAGGCCGGGATGATGTCGTCGAAGGTGACGTTGTTGATGGTGCAGGCGACACCGAGGACCTTGCAGACCTCGGTGGCGAGCACGAGGTCCCAGCCCGTCAGGTCACCGGTGTTTGGGTCGACGAACTCGTTCGGTGCGTACGACGCGTCGGTCGCGATCTGGAGCGGCGCCTCGGCGAGGATGGACGCCGGGACCTCGGCGCGAATGCTCTTCTGCGTTGTCGGCTGCGGTCCCCCCACACTCAGCAGACCGGACGTCCCAGAGGACGCCGAACTCCCGCCGCACGCGCTCAGAAGGATGGCGGGGACCATGACGAGCCCGGCGACGGC
This sequence comes from Candidatus Dormiibacterota bacterium, assembly GCA_963808125.1. Lineage (GTDB taxonomy): Bacteria > Chloroflexota > Dormibacteria > Aeolococcales > Aeolococcaceae > CAWEEP01. The sequence continues at coordinate 2,782 of CAWEEP010000068.1, read as the reverse complement.
CCGGGCGAAGCTGTTGGGACGGTGGAAAGCTGGCATTTGAAGGGGGATTGTGCACGCGAGGCGTGCCCTATGTCCAATGGCCGCTTTCACGTCGGACGCACAGAGGGCCGCTGACGTCACATGCGCCGCGCCAGCAGGACGCCTGCGCGAAGGATTCCCGCGGTCGGTTGGGCCCCGGTCAGGCTCTCAGTCGATGTCGCGGAAGTGCCGGCCGCTCTTGGCAGCGGTGCGCACCCCGTTGATGAGCTCCTCGGTGGGGGCGTCCTTGAGCAGGTAGCCGACCGCGCCGGAGCGCAGCGCCTCCTTGACCCGCTCCTTCCCGGAGAAGGACGTCAGCATCAGCACTCTGGTATCAGGACACGAGCGCATGAGGAATCGGGTGGCATCCATGCCGTCCATGTTGGGCATGGAGAGGTCCATGAGGACCACGTCGGGCGAGTGCTTGAGGCTGAGGGTCACCGCCTCCACGCCGTCGGAGGCGAGCCCGATGACCTCGATGTCGTCGGTGCGCTGGAAGATGTCGGCGAGCCCACGGCGGACCACAGGATGGTCATCGACGATGAGGAGGCGGATCCTGCTGCCGTTGGACATGCCCCGAACCTCAGTGCTTCCTTCCTGCCCCTGCCCCTCGGTGCGGGATTGTAGGACGAGAAGCGGGCCACCGGCCCAAAGTGACGGCTCAGCGATGGGACCGTGGTCGCGCCGTGCGGCGCTGCGGCTGGCTGTTGCGGCCCGTGACGACCGGGGCCCGGATCTCCACCAGGGTCCCCCGCCCAGGGGCCGACTCGATGCGGAGGCTGCCGCCGCCGTCGGCGACGGTCCGCTGCAGGAGCCCGAGGCCGACATGGCCTTCTTGGAGCCGGTGCGCCTGTTCGGCGGGATCGAAGCCCCTGCCGTCGTCGACGATGCGGAGGACCACATCGGCCCCGTGTCCCCGAATCTCCACGGTGAGGTGGCCCGCGCCCGAGTACTTCATCGAGTTGCGCACCGCCTCCTGGGCGACGCGGTAGAGCAGTCCGTTGGTGCTGTCACCGAGGATGAGGCCCTCCTCGATGTCCAGCTTGGTGGTGATGCCGGTGCCGAGGTTGATGAGCAGGTCCTCGAGCGCCGGCCTCAGCCCCAGTTCCTTCAGTTTGGGAGGAGCGATCTCGATGATCAGGCTGCGCAGATCGCGCGTGGCCCGGCGCGCCGTCTCGGCGCCCTCGGCGACGAGCTGTAGCAGGCGCGACCGCTCATCCGGGTTCATCGTGCCGGCGTCGACATTCGAGTAGGCGCCGAGGCTGAAGGTCAGCCCCGCCAGGTCCTGGACGATGCCGTCGTGGATGGCGGCGGCAACCCGCTCGCGCTCCTCGTTCGAGGCGTCGATGGCTCGCTGGAGCAGGCGAACTCGAGCCTCCTGATAGGCCTTCGTCTCCACCTCGAAGGCGTGCACCCGGCGTGGCGAATGAAGACGAGGAAGCCGAAGGAGGACGAGCGGGATGAGCATGAGCGTGAAGCCGAACGCTCCCGCGGTCCGATGGAGAAGGACGAAGCCGTCGGCGGATAGCCCGTAGCCGATGAAGTAAGGGGCTGTGCCGAACGTGCGGCGAACGTTCTGCCAGAACCCCATCTGACCCCGCGTCGCCAGCCGGATGACGCCGGCGAGGGGAAGATGGTTGGCCAGGAACTGAGCGCCGCCGGCCGCCAGGCCGGCGAGCAGTTGGAGCCACCAGGGGCTGCCGAACCTGAGCACGGCGTGGAAGACGAACCACGCCGCCAGATCCGCCAGGAAGTAGTCGGCCGTGTTGTACATGGAGCGAAACCAGCCGGGGTGGAAACGGCTTCCGTTCCCGACCGACCCCCCGACCGAGGCGGCCAGGGCACCGGCGGGACCGACGGCGAGCGTCAAACCGAGGTGCGCCATGATCTCCACGGAGAACTCGATCTGGGCGCCGGTGAGCGAGTGGACCCCGTAGGCAGCGAGGGGACGCTGCCAGCGCGCCGAACAGCACCGTGAGGGCATCGACGGCATCCGACCCGTGAGAACGGCCGCCGTCACGGCGATTGCCAGCATGGCGGTCACGTACGTCATCAGCCCCGGCGTGTAGTCGACAGGCCCAAGGGGCTCTTCCGGAGGAAGGAAGTCGAGGCGGCTCCGGAGCCACGACCACCCCCACCTGATGGACTTCCCCGAGTCGGCGGATGCCGGGACGGGCGAACTCATTGCGCGGATGGTAGGGTGCGTCGCCGCCTGCCACAGATGGGGTTGCAGGTCTGTTGAACGCGGCGGTTGCCAGCACAGTGCCCCGGAAAAGGATCCGTTAAGAGTTGTGAAGACACTCTCGGACGCTTCTTGGGACGGGCGAGAGCCTTTGTAATCGAGGCGGGGATGTTGGTCGAATCGAAATCGAGGCGTTCCGGCGGATAGGTGGTAGCGAGCTCTCCCCTACTCGTATCCCAGACGAAAAAAAGAAGTGCTCTGCAGGATTGGTTTGGGCAAAATCGTTGACCCGAAATGACACGGGTAGTACCCGTGATAATTTCAACCTCGGCTAACTGCTGCCCTTGATTCGAAAAGAATATGCGATCGAAGGTTCCAAGTTGACGACAAGCAGGACACCTAACACTAACCGAGCTTCCGAGTTGGCCCATCATGGGCTGCGTGTTACTTGCTTTCACTATCATTGCCAAATCCTAGCCTTCCACACCGCAGGACCAGATTACTACTTTACTGCCACCCAGTGTCCCAGGTCCCGCTTCTGGGACCTGGGATAGCACAACTTTAACGAACCCGCTTTTTGAA
>CAWEEP010000067.1:0-18524 GCA_963808125.1 Candidatus Dormiibacterota bacterium | reverse complement strand
GTGTGCACCCCGGCGCCGCTCAGGATCAGCGCCGGGATCGAGCCGCGGAGGATGGAGGCCCGGATCGGGTGCCGGTGCAGGATCAGCCACTGGCCCAGCGGGATGCCGGAGTATTAGACGGACTTGGCCAGCATCGGCCCCACGATCGCGACGTCCAGCCACCCCCAGCGTCCCTGGAGAAGCCGCTCCCCAGGGTGCAGCGCCATCTCGTCCGCGCCCACCGCAGGCGCGCCCGCATCCTCGAGGGGGTCCATGGCAGGGTGGGGGGCGGCGGCCGTCGCGTCGGGCATCGACGCCATTGTCGGGCCGGGAGCGCTCAGGCGATCTCCTGGGTCAGTTCGGCGAGCGCCTGGGCGCCGTTCGGGCGCTGGCGGCTGGTGGCGAGGAGGACCGCCACGGCGGCGACGATGAGAAGTGAGGCGACCAGCGTGGTGGCCGTGACCGGCTCGCTGAGGAAGGCCCAACCGAGGAAGACCGCCACCAGCGGGTTGACGTAGGCGTAGCTCGAGGCGGCCCGTGGCGAGACGGTTCCCAGCAGGTAGATGTAGGCGGTGTAGCCGACCATGGACCCGGCCACCACCAGGTAGGCGAAGGCGAGCAGCGAGGGTAGGGAGATGGCGCCGAGACGCAGCTGGCCCCACTCGCCGAGGACCGCGCCGGAGAGGCAGAGGAGCACACCACCGCAGAGCATCTCCATGGCGATGCCCAGCAGCGGCCGCCGCGGCAGGACGGCGCCGCGGGCGTAGAGGGAGCCGGTCGCCCAGCAGAGGGGGGAGAGCAGGGTCAAGGCCATCCACACCGGGGACCCGCCGCCGGCGGCACCGGGGCGCAGCAGCAGGCCGACGCCGAGGAAGCCGCAGGCCAGCCCCACCGCCCCCAACCGGCCGATGGCTTCGACCCCGCGAAGGCGGGAGAAGAGTGCCATCCACAGCGGCACCGTGGCCACCAGGACGGCCACGACCCCGGAGGGCACGTGCTGCTCACCCAGGGTGATGAAACCGTTGCCCACGGTGATGAGGAGGGAACCGATGACCAGCGAGGACCGCCAGTGGCGGAGGGTCAGCCGGTCGCCGGCGCGATCGCCGCGCAGGTAGGCCCAGGGGAAGAGGATGCCGCCGGCGACGCTGAACCGGACCCCCGCCATGGTCAGGGGAGGGATTGTCTCCGTCGCCAGGCGGATGCCGAGATAGGTTGAACCCCAGATGAGGTACACGGCGGCGAAGGCACCGAGGGTGAGGTACGCCGCCGGGTGGCGGGCCCGCATCGGATCAGTTCCCGGCCGGTGCCGGCGGCGCGAACTTCCGGCGCAGGCCGGCGACGCTGGGTGGCTCCGCGATCCCGGCTGCCAATCCCGGGTCGGGCCTCGGCGCATCCGCCACGAGCCGCAGGGGAAGCTCCCCGGCCCAGACCGGGAGCGCCCGGTCGCTCTCGGGGTCCAGGGGGGGGCCGGTCCGCACCTTGGCCGACACCTCGGCGAGAGGGATGGCGACGATGGCCGTGGCCGCCAGCTCCCGCTCGCTCGGCGCCCGGGCCTCGTCCCATCTGCCCGGAACCGCGTGCTCGACGATCGCCCGCATGGCGACCAGGCGCTCCTGCGGGTCGGTGACCAGCCGGCCCCGCCCCCGCACCACCACGCTGCGGAAGTTCATCGAGTGGCCGTTGAGGGAGCGGGCCAAGACCAGGCCGTCGACGTGGGTGACGGTGAGACAGGCGCCGCCGAGCGCCGCGTGGAGACTGGCGTTGCCGGCGGCGCCGTGGAGATAGACCGTGTCGCCCACCCGGCCGAAACCCGTCGGCAGCACCAGGGGCTCGCCGTCGACGACGACGCCGAGATGGCACACCAGGGCGCTGTCGAGGATGGCGTCGACCGTCGCCCGATCGTAGCGGGCGCGCTCGGCATGGCGCCTGATCTTGACCCGCGGCGTCGCCGGTCCCGCGACCAACTCCCGGTCCGGGGTGGTCCCGGACGGGGTGTCAGCCATCCCCTGGCCATCGCGTGCCATGTGACTCCTTATGTTATGATACAAACAGGTGAACGTAACCGAACGATTCTACATTTCCGGCCGGCGCGCTGTCGACATCGCGGCGGGTGTGGAGGGCGCCATCCGGGAGGGCCGCGTCGAACCGGGGGAGCGACTGCCCACGGTGCGGGAGCTGGCCCTCCACCTGGGGGTGAGCCCGGCGACGGTGGCCGCCGCGTACAGCCAGCTGCGCCAGCGCGGGCTGGTCATGGGCGCGGGTCGGTCCGGGACCTCGGTGGCTCCCCGTCCGCCGCTCACCGGCGGCTTCCATGCGCGGGTCCGCGAAGGGCTCCGCGACCTGGCTCACGGCTGTCCCGACCCCCAGCTGATGCCGGACTGGGGCGACAGCTTCGACGCCCTGCCACGCCGCTCGGTCCAGTACGGCTCGGTGCCGGTGGAGCCCGATCTCATCGACCTCGCCCGGGAGCGGTTCCGCGCCGACGGCGTCGACGCCACCAGCATGACCCTCACCAACGGGGCGCTCGACGGCCTGGAACGCGTCCTCGACGCCCATCTGCGGCCGGGTGACACCGTCGCCGTCGAGGACCCCGCCTACCCAGCGGTCCTCGACCTGCTGCGCGCCATGTCGCTGCGTCTCGTGCCCGTCCGCGTGGACGACCGCGGCATGGTCGCCGACGACCTGGAGACTGCGCTGCACCGCGGCGCCCTCGCCGTGGTCATGACGCCGCGCAGCCAGAACCCCTTCGGCAGCGCCCTCGACGACCTCCGCCGCACCGAGCTGCGCCGCGTTCTGGTCCGGCATCCCCAGGTGCTCGTCATCGAGGACGACCACGGGGAGTCGGTCGGCGGCGGCGCCGTGGTCGGGGTGGCCCTCCCCGATGCGGCGGCGTGGGCGCTGATCCGATCGGTGTCCAAGACCCTGGGCCCCGACCTCCGCCTCGCCGTCGTCTGCGGTGACGAGACGACCATTGCCCGGGTTGAGGGGCGCCTGGCGGTCGGTCCTGGGTGGGTGAGCCACGTGCTGCAGCGGCTGACCGTCAGCCTGTGGTCGCGCCCCGACCTGGATCTGCTCCTCTCCCACGCCGCGGAGACGTACCGGACGCGGCGGGAGGCACTCATCAGCGCCCTGGAGCGGCGTGGTATCGCCGCCCACGGTGTCACCGGCTTCAACGTCTGGATTCCGGTCGAGGCCGAGGCCGAGGCGCTGACCCGCCTCGCCGACGAGGGCTACGGGGCTCTTGCCGGCGAGCGCTTCCGCATCGCCTCGCCGCCCGCCATCCGCATCAGCTGCGCAACGCTGGAACCCGGGGAGGCGGAGAGGGTGGCCGAGGCGCTGGAGGGGGCGGGCAGGACGGGCACCGTCCGCGCCGGCTGATGGGCGGCGGAGCGGCGCGCCATGCCGTCGGGGCGTGCGCCCGCCGCCCCGGGCACACTACCGGAAGATGGCGATGACGCCCACGATGTTGATGGTCATGTGGACCATGACACCGGGCCATATCGACCCCGACTTGGCGCAGAGGTAGGCGAGCACCAGGCCGTCGGCGAAGATGGGGAGGAAGAGCGTCGGTTCCTGCCAGCCGGCGTGGGCCGCCGAGAAGATGACAGCACTGACCAGAACGGCACCCCACAGTGGCAGCCGCCCCTGCAGGTAGCGGAAGAGGAAACCGCGGAACATGATCTCCTCGGAGATGGGGGCGACGACGGCGACGGCGAGCACCGCCAGAAGGAACGAGTTGCCGAATTCGCCTTGGATGCCGATGGCCTGGTTGTTGGATCCCGCCGACGTGAAGATCATCCGGCTGATCAGCCCGCCGGCATCCTCGACCACCAGGGCGGCGAAGCCCATGGGGATCCCGGCGGCCAGCCACCGCCAGGAGGGGAGACGGAGCCCGAGGTTCGAGAGCAGGCTGTGGCGGCGCCAGCGCACGAGGATGACGATGAGCAGCAGTGTCGCCCCGTAGGCGGCGACGTTCTCCAGGAGGGAGACCAGCGGCTGTCCCGAACTCGTGGACGCCGAGCGCCTCGGCGGCTTGGACGACGAGCCAGCTGGCCCCGTAGCCGAGGGGAAAGAAGAGGACGGCGACGGGGAGGACGTCGGTCCATGTCCACGGGTTCCTCGTGACCGGCGCCTCGACGGCTGTCGAGTCCTGCGGAGTCGACCGGTGCCGGGCGGGGGGGGCGCGACGGCCACAGGCTCCACCCCAATGCACCGGGGAACCAGACGAGCGGGACGGGGCGGACCGCCACCACCAGGCTGCCGGCCATGCGGTCGGCGAGCCCGCGCCGGCGGCCGTCGAAGGCGGCGGGCAGGAAGCCGACACCCACCGTGACCACGGACCACCAGTAGCCGGCACCGCGCAGGACGACCCGGGCCCAGCTCAGGTTCGGCGCCCGTGCCGGCGTCCACCACGCGCAGCTTGAAGATCCTCATGGCCGGCGTCGCGCCGCTGTGCCAGCCCACCCCGAGGTAGGCGAACGGCCACGCGAAGAGGGTGAGAAAGCCAATCAGCGACGCCAACAGGACGGTCGTGGAGTCCTGGTTCAGTGAGCCCTGTTGCAGCCCACCAGCGGACTCGCCGATGCCACCGGCGACCATCAACCCCACGAAGCCCGCCAGCGCGATGAAGACCCAGTCGAGGAGGAAGGCGCCGAGGCGCGGCCCCAAGCCGGCGATGTCCACGTCCATGGGCTGTGCCGGCGGCCAGGGAGGCGGCATCCCTGGCGCCGGCGGCGGCGGTGGGATCTCGGGGGGAGGCGGCGGGGTCAGCGGCGGCGGAGAGGGCCACATGGGCTCCCGACCTCGATCTGTGGTCGTGTGGTGGCGGCGGATGCCGCCGATCTCAGGCGGTTGTCGGTGTTCCCCGGCTCAGGCGTTGCGCAGGCATACGCTGGAGGCCATCTTGTCGTGCCAGCCCTGCTTGCGCGGATCCCACCCAGCCCACATCAGGCCGATGTCGATGACCACGGCGGAGATGACGAAGCCGATGAACCGGACGAAGCTGCGGCCGATGCCGATGGGCTTCCCCGACGTGGCGTCGACGACCCGGATGCCGAGGGCACGCTGCCCGAGCGTCCCGCCCATCGACCACAGGACGATGTAATAGGCGATCAGCAGAAGGAGCATCAGGTAGAAGACCGGGGAGTACGAGACGACCCCGCCGGCGCAGGAGGTGGTCAGGTTGATGGTGCCGGCAGGGCAGGTCACGATGATCGCCGCGGATGCCTTGATCACGATGCCGATGACGATTCCCAGCAGAATCTGGTCGATCACATAGGCGACGAAGCGGATCCAGAAGCCGGCGTACCGGGTCGTGGGCTGGGGCACGCCCCAGGGGCTGCCGGGAGCCGGGTAGCCGGCGGGCGGGTAGCCTGGAGGCGCGTAGCCAGGAGCCACCGGGTAGCCCGCGGGAGGGGGATAGCCCGGGGCCGGGTAGCCGGCCGGCGGATACGCGGGCGGGGTGGGCGGATACGCCGGAGGGGGACCACCCGGGGGGGGCGGGGGCATCTGGGCCACGGTGATTCTCCACGGCGTGCGGGCTGACAGCAGCGCGGCGAGTGTAGCGACGAGCTCGGGGAGTTGTCAGGTCCGCGGCGGGAGCTCGCGGCGGGCCGCCGGTGCCCGTCGCAGACTGGTCAGGCGGACCCAGCGGCTGCGATGCCGGAAGCGCAGTTGGCGCCAGTGGCGCTGCTCGGCGGTGAGCCGGAGACGTCCGTCGGGGTTGACGGCGATGGGATGACCGACGGCCTCGAGCATGGGAAGGTCGCCCAGGGCGTCGCCGTATGCGTACGAGCGTTCCAGGTCGATGCCATGACCACGGGCGAGGCGTCGCAGCGCGTCGGCCTTCGCGGCGCCGTGGCAAAGTCGCACCCTCCCGGTGTACAGGCCGCCGACGATCTCCGCCTCCGAGGCGACCACGCCGTCCGCCCCCACGATCTCGCCCAGCTTGTCGATCAGATCGTGGGTTGACGCGGAGACCAGGAAGACCAGGTGCCCACGCTGGTGGTGCCAGTCGATGAGGCGGAGGGCCTCCTCGTAGACGCGGGGGGCGAGCACCCGGGGGGTTGCCGTGTCGGCCACCTGGCGCATCGCCGCCGCGTCCATGCCGCGGACGACCCGGCTGATGGTCGTGACGGCGCGGCGGACCTTCTCCTCCGAGAGACCGCGGCTGCTGAATCGGAGGCCGCGGATGGCTGCCTGGAGAGCGGCGCTGCGGGGAAGCAGGCCGGCGCGCCAGAGCGGAGCGGCCATGGCGAGCAGCGACGAGCCTCGCACCAGGGTGCGGTCGACGTCAAAGAACGCAGCGATCTGGTGGTCGGGCCCGCTCGCGGCTACCATCCCCGCCCATGCAAGCACGAAAGCCCCCCCGCGTGTCCACCGTCGCCGACCTCCTCGATGCCGGCCGGCGCCGCCTGCGCACCTCCCACGCCATCGACCACTGGCGCGCCGCCATCGCCGCCGAGGACGCCGCGGACCTCCTCGGTCTGGTGCTGGGGGTCGCCGCAGCCGACCTCGACCCGGACGCCGCGGTGCCGGCACGCGCCGAGGTCCGGTTCCACCAGTACGTGGAGCGCCGGGCCGGCGGGGAGCCGGTGGCGCTGATCCGCGGCGCCGTGGACTTCGCCGGGCTGACACTGCTCGTCCGTCCCGGGGTCTTCGTTCCCCGCGGCTCCAGCGAGCTGCTGGCGCGGTCCGCGGTGTCGGCGCTGCGCCGCCGGCGCACTGCCAGGGTCGCCGTGGACGTCGCCTGCGGCGCCGGGCCGGTGGCCTGCGCCGTGGCCCGGGCAGTGCCGAGCGCCGAGGTGTGGGGCCTTGACATCGACCCCGCCGCGGTCCGCCTGGCCCGAGCCAACGCCCGCCGCAACCACCTCGCCAGCACGCATTTCCGTGTGTCGGACCTGCTGGCCGCTCTGCCACGCCGGCTCCGCGGAGGCGTCGCCGTCCTCACCATCCATCCCCCCTACGTCGCCAGGGGCGAGGTGCGCGGGCTGCCCGCGGAGATCCGCGCCTTCGAACCGCGCCACACCCTCACCGACGGGTCGGACGACGGTCTCGGCCTGGTGCGCCTGCTCACCGCCGAGACCTCTGAGTGGCTCCGGCCGGGCGGGGTGCTCCTCGTCGAGGTCGCCCCCTACCTCTCCCGCTCCGTCCAGGCGGTGATGCGCCGCGCCGGCCTCCATGTCACCGTCCTGGCCGAACCGGGGCGGCGTCACCAGGGTCGTCAGCGGTGGGTGGCGCGGCTGAGCCGGCATCGCGGCGCGGGCGCCCGCCCAGCCAGCCCGGCCCGCTCCGCCGAGATGCTCCGCAAGCCGCCCCCCTATACTCGACGCGACGATGCCTGACGCACCGGTGCCCGACCTCGACAGCATCGCCGCGTCGCTGCACGCCGACGCGGCGGACACCGGCATCTTCTTCCAAGTGCTCTGCACCAGAGCTCTGGCGACCATGCCGGGCTCCGTCGAGGTCCAACGAGACGGCGGCATGTTCCGGAAGAAGGACGCCGCCGCTCGGAGGATCGTGGTCCATGCCGGCGACGACGTCTTCGAGGCCGAGTTGCAGCAGGGGACGGTGACCTGCCGCCGCCAGCACGCCGTCCGGGGCATCGTGCTGCACTCCGACGAGATGGGATTCGACGCCTGGCTCACCGAACTGGTCAACGCTCTCGGCCGCCACGCCGAGGTCAGCTCGGCCGCCAGCGCAGCCCCTCGCTCTCTGGTGACCTAGGCCATCACGCTCACCGTGCCGGATCCTTCCGCATCCACAGAGGAGGCGCGTTCGTCATGACCCAGCAGGTTTCCCCGCCGCAGCCCGAGGGGGCTCCGCAGCGGCTCGAGGGACTGCCGCAGGACGCGCTCCGCCGGCTCGGAGAGCTGAGGGGCAAGGACGCCCTCTTCACCAGCGACCTCTCGGTGAACGAGTTCCTCCTCATCAAGGAAGCGGGGTTCCGTCCCCGCGGCCTGGTGCTCGGCAGCAGCATCTACCACATCGGCTTCTCGGCCAAGGGCTGGAGCTCCAGCCGCGAGGTGCAGACCCTGACCCAGGCGATGTACGCCGCCCAGGGAGCTGGCCATGTCGCGCATGGAGGAGGAGGCGTCGGTGCTGGGCGCCGACGGCATCGTCGGCGTGCGCCTCGACGTCGGCTTCTACGAGTGGGGCCGGGGCACCGCCGAGTTCATCGCCGTCGGCACCGCCGTCAGCGCTGAGCAGGAGGGCGACTGGAAGACCCCGGAGGGCAAGCCCTTCACCTCGGACCTGAGCGGCCAGGACTTCTGGGTCCTGCTCCAGTCGGGACACGCTCCGCTCGGGCTGGTCCTCGGCACCTGCGTGTACCACGTCGCCCACCAGGGGATGTTCAAGGCGATGGGGAACATCGGTCAGAACCGGGAGATGCCGAACTTCACCCAGGCCCTCTACGAGGCCCGGGAGCTGGCCATGGAGCGGATGCAGGACGAGGCCAAGAAGCTCAAGGCCGAGGGCATCGTCGGGGTCCAGATCCAGGAGAAGTCGCACATCTGGGGAAGCCACACGATCGAGTTCTTCGCCATGGGGACGGCGGTGCGCAAGCTGCCGGAGGGCGAGATCGCCACGCCCCGCATGGTCCTCTCCCTGGATCGCTGATGAGCGATCGCGAGCGCGACGAGCACGCGGCGCTGGAGCGCCAGCAGGCGAGCATCGCGGCGCTGGAGCGCGGTGAGCTGCCCCTGGCGGCGCGTGAGCGCATCGACGAGCTGCGCCAGAAGGGCGCCGCCTGGACCAGCGATGCTTCTCGGTCGGAGAGATGGCGGCCGTCCGCCACGCCGGATTCGAGCCGGTGGGCATGGTCATGGGATCGGGTGTCTTCCGCATTGCCGCCCAGTGGGGCTACCTCTCCAATTACGGCGCCGGGGGAACCTCCGGCGGGAGGGTGCGGACCTATCCCTGCCCCACGGCTTCGGCTACGGCATGGGCGGCATGGTCGGGGTGGGCATGGCCAGCAGCGAGCACCGCGCCGGCTACAACTGGGAGCACACCAACTACGAGGCGGGCATCGCCGGCGCCCGCGACGCGGCGTTGAGCCGGATCCTCGCCGAGGCCACCGACATCGGCGCCCACGGCGTGGTCGGGGTGCGCATCCTCCGACGCCACCTGGAGGGGGTGGGCAGTTCCCTGGAGTTCACCTGCATCGGCACCGCCATCCGCCGCGTCGGGGGCCCAAGCTGAAGACGCCCTTCATGTCCCACCTCGACGGGGTCGCCTTCAGCGAACTCATCCACGGCGGCTACGTTCCGGTGGCCCTGGTCATGGGCATCGGCGCCATGGAGATCGATCCCGGCTGCGGCACCGAGTGGCTGCTGCGCTCCTGGTCCAACGCGAGGATCCCCCAGGTCAGCGACGGCCTCGAGGAGGCGAGGATGCTCGGCATCAACCGCCTCGAGGGTGAGATCGGCGCGGTGGACGCCGATGGAGCGGTGGGCGTCGAGACCGACTTCGACGCCCACGAGTTGGGCGGCGAGGCCATGCTGGTGGAGCTCTTCCTCTCGGCACGGCGGTCCGCCGCTTCGCCAAGCAGCCGCTCGACGAGCCACCCTCTGCCGATCCTGAGGCTCACCTGATGGCCGAGACAGCACCGTCCCCCGCCGACGCCGCCCTCGCCTGCCTCGCGCCGCGCAGGGCGGCGACCGCCACAAGGGCCGCGCCTTCAGCAGTGACCTCTCCGTCGATGAGGCCGTGCTGCTCAAGGAGATCGGCTACGAGCCCTGCGGGCTGGTCGTGGGCAGCGGTGTGTACCACATCGGCATCCAGTACGCCAACTGGAGCAACAACGAGGAGATGGTCGCCCTCACCCAGGTGATGTACCAGGCCCGCCAGGAAGCGCTGGTGATGATGGAGCGGCACGCCGCCCAGGTCGGCGGGCACGGCGTCGTCGGGCTGCGCCTCGACGTCGAGATGCACTCCGGCCCCCACCCCATCGCCGAGTTCGTGGCCATGGGCACCGCCGTCGCCGCCACCGGGCAGCGGCCGTCTGGCGTGTGGGTCAGCGACCTCTCCGGCCAGGACCTCTACCTCCTCATCCGCGCCGGCTACCAGCCTGTCGGCCTCGCCTTCGGCGCCTGCGTGTACCACGTGGCGCATCAGGCGATGTCCCAGGTGCTGGGACAGACGCGGCAGAACGTCGAGCTCACCAACTTCACCGAGGCCCTGTACCAGGCCCGCGAGCTGGCCATGTCGCGGATGCAGCAGGAGGCGGAGCGGCAGAAGGCCCACGGCATCGTCGCCATGCGGATCGAACAGAAGTCGCACATCTGGGGCACTCACGCGTCACTCGAGTTTCTCGCCGTGGGCACGGCCGTGCGCCTCGCGGCGGCGGAGCACCGGCGGCTGAAGCCGGAGATGTCGGTCAGCCTCAACGACACGGCGCAGGCGTTGACCGACGCCACGCCCCAAGCGTCGGCGGAACCTGCCGAGAGCTGAGAGGGGGCGGCGGGGACGGCACCGGCCGTCCCTCCGCCCTGTCCGGAGCCGGGACCCGCCTTAGAGGTTGCGCCAATTGCGTATGTGACTGACTCGAGCGACTCGGTTGAGTCGGTGTACAAGCAGGCACGGATGTTCGCATCATTCGGGTGTCGTTACCAACCCGATGAAGGACACCCATGCCTGCGCTCCCATCATTCCTCATCCGGCCCCTGTGGCACCAGTTCTCAGCGCTGCTGCCGCCGCAGAGGCCAACCCACCCGCTGGTCGGCCATCGGCCGCGGATCGATGACCGCGTCATCTTCGACAAGCTGATCGAGGTCCTCGTCTTCGGTGCGGCGTACTGGCGCATCGCCGATCGAACCTGTTCGGCCACCACTCTGCGGCGCCGCCGCGACGAGTGGATCGCGTTGGGTCTGGGGGATCAGCTGCTCACCATCACCCTCGCCGCCTATGACCGGATGATTGGCCTCGAACTCACCGACGTGGCTGTCGACGGATGCATCACCAAGGCGCCCTGCGGTGGGGAGATGGCCGGGCCGAGCCCGGTGGATCGGGCCAAGCAGGGCACCAAGCGCTCGAATCTGGTCGACGCCAACGGCATCCCGTTGGCCGTGATCGCAGCTCGCGCCAACGCCAACGATTCGCCGCTGCTCGGCCCCACGCTCGACGCCATGCACCCTGACCACTCGATGCCGCCGGGGGAGATGACGGTCCACCTCGATCGCGGCTACGACTCCGCCAAGACCCGAGCCGCCCTCACCCAGCGGCACCTCAACGGCTGCATCGCGAAGCGCGGCCAGCCGGCGCGACTGATGGCCTCCAGTCGCTGGGTGGTGGAGCGGACGAACTCGTGGCAGAACGCCTTCAAGAAGCTCGTCTGGTGCACCGAGCGACAGGCTCGGGTGATTGCCTTCTATCACGCCCTCGCCAACGCCGTCATCGTCCTCCGTCGCCTCATCCGCGAGGGCTGGAAGCGCTACCGCTGGGAGGGTCGCCCGGCACGATGCCCGTGAACGCACCGAACGCCTATTGGCGCGAGTTCTTAGGCGGGCGCTGCCGGTGGCTGCATCCAGTTCTCCTGCTCGAGGATCGTCGTCACCTCGCTCAACGACATGTCCTCGCTGGGCAGGATGATCTCGCTCGTCGTCAGGTCGGACGCTCCCAGGGAGACGCCCTTGGCCTTGACGAAGCCGATGACCTCGCCGAGAGCCGCGTGGTACGCGGCGTCGTCGTCGGCGCGGACCGCGTCCACCAGGCGGTGGTCGTAGCCCTCGAGGTCGGAGCGCAGGGATGCCTCCAGCCGGTACTGGTCGTCGCCGTGGATGCGCACGACGATGCCCTCGGGCTCGATGCGCGCGACGCTTGCCGGCGCGCCGATGCCCTTTTGGCTGCGCATGGCAGCCAGCTTCGCCTGGACGTTGGTGTCCACGACGCTGGCCGTGATCTGATCCTCGACGGTGCTGGTGCCGCCGGTGAGCAGCGGGGTGTCGAGCGTGCCGCTGTCGAGGAGCGCGTCGACGGCGTCGGCGTGCGCCTGGGTCCGGGCGATCTTGTCCTGCGCCCGCTGCATCATCATGGCGGCGTCGCTGGTGTGCTCACCGATGCCAGCCAGGGTGTCGCCGGCGGTGCTGGTCGCCTTGGCGGCCTCGTACGAGGCCTTGATGGACTCGCGCTGCGCGGCGAAGGCCTGCACCTTGGCCTGGTATTTCTGGAGTGCCAGCTGCAGCTTCTGGACCTGGGCCGCGATCGACTGGATCTGAGGGTCGAGGGCCTTGCGCTGCTGGGTGAGCACCTCCGCCTGGGTCAGCGCCTGGGTGGCGAGGTCGTCTTTGCCGGCGTTCACCGCCGTCTGGGCGGCGTCATTCAGCGTGACGATGCGTCCGTCCATGTCCTTGGCCTGGTTCTCCAGCCGTTTCTGGCCGGTGGTGGCCTCGACCAGTGCCGTGCGCAGCTTCTGCTGCTGCTCCAGGAGCTGCTGGTAGGAGAGATCCACGGCCTGGGACGGGTCCTCCATCCGGTCCAGGGCGGCGTTCGTCTTCTGCTGGAAGATGTTGCTGAAGCGCCGGAACACGCTCATCGGGGATCTCCTTCGGATTGGTCTCGTCGGCCTGGCCTGCTGAGCTGCGATTCTACGGAGCCGCCCGGGAGGAGCGGGAGAGAGAGTGCGGGGAACCCGGGCCGCCCGCCCCTTATCGCAGGCCCAGAGGGGCCACCGACGCGCCGTTCGCCTCCTGCTGTGTCAGAACGCCGGTCACCACCAGGCGGTGCAGGACGTATGCCTGCCGGGCCGTGGCCAGATCGAGGTTGACGAGGGGGTCGAGAAGGCTCGGGGCCTGGGGGAGGCCGGCGAGGAGCGAGGCCTGCGCCCAGGTGAGCTGGTCCGGGGTGACACCGAAGTAGCCCTCGCTGGCGGCGAGGATCCCGTAGTAGCCATGGCCGAAGTAGATGGCGCTCAGGTACATGCTGAGGATCGCCTGCTTCGAGTAGTGGCCCTCCAGCTTGAGGGCAAGCGCGACCTGGACAACGCGGCTGACGGCGCTGGTGTCCCCGCTCGTGTAGAGGACCTTGGCGAGCTGCTGGGTGATGGTGCTCCCGCCCTCGTCCACCCCGATCACCTGGCCCCAGATGGCACGGGCGAGCGCGGGCAGTTCGATCCCGTGGTTGCTGTAGAAGCCGGCGTCCTCGGCGGCGACGATGGCCTCCGAGACGCGCCAGGAGGGATCCGCATCGATTGGCGCGGAGCCGTGGGCCTCATCGATGGCGGCGACTCGCGCGGGCGCGTCCGCCACCGACGGGCTGACCACCTCGACCGCCGCCAGGCAGAGCCCGGGGACGAGAAGGGCGACGAGAAGGACCCGGATGATCCAGAGCCGCCGGCGGTGGCTGCTGGCCGGGGGAGGTGGGGCCGGCGGCGTCTCTGGCGATGCCGTGGCGTCCTCGGGCGGCGGCGCGGCCGTCTCCGGCGGCGGCGCCACCTCGTCGCGTGGATCGGCCGTGGCGGCGGCCTGCTCAGCCGGGGGCGTCTGCGGCATTCTCCTCTGCACAACGGTACCGGTTGGCGAACGGTTATCCGAACTTTGCATCCTTGGGGCACCCGGCGAGCCGGACACTGACCGGCCTGCGGCGATACAGTCGCGCTGTCGGCCCCCCGGCGGGCATGTGAGGAGGAGCTCATGGAGATCACGTCGGTGGCCATCCGGAAGCCGGACCAGGTCAACCTGATCCTCGGCCAGAGCCATTTCATCAAGACCGTCGAGGACCTGCACGAAGCGCTTGTGGGGGCGGTGCCCGGCATCCGCTTCGGCCTCGCCTTCTGCGAGGCGTCGGGACCGGCGCTGGTGCGTTGGAGCGGCACCGACGATGCGCTGACCGAGCTGGCCAGAACCACGATGATGGAGGTCGGTGCCGGGCACGCCTTCCTCATCCTGCTGGGAAACGCCTTCCCCATCAACGTGCTTCCCGCTGTCCGTGCCGTCCAGGAGGTGTGCAGCATCTACTGCGCCACGGCCAACGCGGTCGACGTTGTCATCGTGCAGACAGAGCAGGGGCGGGGCATCCTCGGCGTCGTCGATGGCGTGCGCAGCGCCGGCATCGAGACCGAGACCGACATCGTGGAGAGGCAGGCGGCCATCCGCCGCTTCGGGTACAAGGCCGGCTGAGCCCATCCGCGTCGCGTCGACCACGACGGAGCCGCCGCCGGCCTCAGGCCGGGGGAGGGGCCAGCTTCTCGGCCAGGTAGCGCAGGGCGACCGGGTAGCGGTACTCGATGCCCAGGTGGCCGCCGTCGAACAGCTCGAAGCATATCTCCGTCACCCCGATCTGCTCCAGAAGGCGGCGCATCGCCTCGGCGCCCAGCTCCAGGTACCACTCGTCGTGCCTGCCGCCCTCCAGGTAGACGGCCCGCAGGGAGCGCAGAGCTGAGGTGTACCGGGGCACCATGCGCACCGGGTCCCAGGCCAGCCAACGCTCCCAGACGTCGGGGATCAGCTGCCCGGTGGCGTTGTCGAAGGGGAGGTGGACAGAGCCGTCGGCGTCGGCGGAGTACGCGGCCGCCATCGCCCACGCGTTGACCAGCTCGCCGTCGCCGTCGCGGCTCATCCCCGGTCGGGAGCGGAAGTCCGCCCAGAACCGGTCGTATCGAGCCCTCGTAGTGGTCGCGGAGGACCCGGGCGCAGCGCCGGAAGTCGGGCAGGTAGCAGTTCTCGAAGATGGCGTCGCCGGCGTGGCTCGCCATGCCGCCGAAGAGATCGGGGCGGAGCATGGCGGTGACCATGGCCCCGTAGCCGCCGCTGGACTTCCCCTGGATGCCGCGGTGGGAGGCGCTGGCGAGGGTGCGGTAGCGGGCATCCACCCACCCCACCACGTCCTCGCAGAGGTAGGTGTGGTACCGGCCGATGGCCGGCGAATCGAGGAACTGGCTGCCGCCCAGCGAGGTCCAGGCGTCCACCAGCACCACGATGGTCGCCGGCGGAGCGTCGTCCGCGCTGAACAGCTCGTCGCACAGCTCCGGGAAGCTGGGCCGGAAGGCACTGCGGTTGCGCCACATGTCCCACTGGCCGGTGAACCCCTGGATGCAGTAGACGGCCGGGTAGCGGCGGTGGCTGTCCTCGTCGTACCCGGGGGGGAGGTAGACCGAGATCGGCCGCTCCACGGGGTCGCCGAGGGGGTTGCCCCGCAGGGCCTCGCCGACCATCGTCTGCTCCTCGAACCGGCCGGCGTAGGAGCGACGCCAGGGTGGGCCGACGACGCCGTCTGGGCCGGACGTGCGATCTGGCATGTGCCTGTCCCCCGATGGGCGCGGACGTGGCTGATCGCCACTGATCCTAGCCCTCGGGGAGGCCCGCCCCGCCGCCGGGACGGGGAACGGGAAGGTCCTCAGGCGGCGCTTCGCCGGGGAGCCTGGCGCCGGGGGCGGAAGGAGCCCGCGGGGTACCGGGGGCGGGAGGGAGAGCCTCCTCTGCCCGGTGCTGGGGTGGCGGCCAGGGCCTCCGCCTCGGTGAGGTAGAGCCACTCGCCGCGCTGGAGGAGCGGCTCCGAGTGGAGGCGGCGCAGGTGCGGTGCTCCGCCCCGCTGCAGCTTGTGCCACTGGTCGGCGTCGGCGGCGGAGAGCAGCGTCACGGCGCGGCCGCAGGCGCCGTTGCGGGCCGTGCGTCCGATGCGGTGGGTCAGCCACAGCGCCGACTCGGGCAGCTCGTAGTTGATCACCAGCGAAACTCGGGGCACGTCCAGGCCGCGAGCGGCCACGTTGGTGGCCACGAGGACATCGGCCTCGCCGTCGCGGAAGCTGGCGATGGACCGGTCCCGGGCGTTCTGCGAGAGGTTGCCCTGCAGTTCCACGACCCGGAGGCTCAGGCCCTCCAACTTGCGGGTGAGCTTCTGGCACCGTGCTTGGTGCGGGTGAAGACGATGGTCCCCGAGCCCGATGGCTGCTGGCGCAGCAGTGTCACCAGGGCTTCGAGCCGCAGTTCGTCCGCGACGCCGAGGATGCCGTGCTCGAGATCGGGCGCCGCCTCCTGGGAGACGCGCACCCGGAGGGGCTCCCGCAGATGGCGGTCGATCATCCGCTCCACCCAGTCCGGCATGGTGGCCGAGGCGAGGATGGTCTGGCGCCTCGACCGGTCCGGGCAGAGGGCCATGATCGACTCGACGTCGTGGGCGAAGCCGGAGTCCAGCATCTCATCTCCCTCGTCGAGGACCAGGTACTCCACCCGGGCGAGGGACGCCCGCCGCTGGGTGGCGATGAGGTCGAGAATTCGTCCCGGGCAGCCGACCACGATGTCGGCGCCGCTGGAGAGCGAGCGCAACTGCACACCGTAGCCGACGCCACCGTAGAGGACGGCGACGTGGAGTTCGCGGTCGAGGGCGGCGATCACCGCCGCGACCTGCTGGCAGAGCTCACGGGTCGGGCCGACGACGAGGGCCCGGGGGCCCCCGGGGCGGTGGCCGCGCAGGCGCTCCACCATGGGGATGGCGAAGGCGAGCGTCTTGCCTGACCCGGTTGGAGCCTCGATGACGGCGTCACCGCCGCCGAGGAGGCCGGGCAGGGACTCGCGCTGCACCGCGTTGGGCTCGGTGATGCCCAGGCGGCCGAGGGATTCCAGGGTACGGGTGCGCACACCCAGTTCGGCAAAGGATGTCATGGGGTCTCCGGGCGCGGCCCAACCTGGCTGCCTATCAGCGGCTGGATCGCGCTGGGCCCCTCTGGGGTGAAAAGCGGTTCTTGAAGACCCCGAACAGAGCGGGGAGAGGGTTCGCCAAGATGCCGTCGAACGGATCGACTGACCCCACGGTACCAGACATCGACCCGACGGCGCGGGCCGCGACCGGTCGGAGGTGGCTGCACCCTTTCCCGGGGGCCAGGCGTTAGCAGGGGCCCCTGTTAGGAGGGGATCGGGGTCGCTTGGTTTCCGCATGCCGGCTGCCTCGGCCATGACGGCTCGAGAGCCTCGCCCCCGCCGGCCCCCGAATGAGGGTGCGAGGGGGCGCGAGCCGGTGGTGAGGCTGGCGAGGACGCGCCCGGGCGGGTTTTGGCCCGGAAGGGCTGTGGTATTCTCGGTACGTCGGCTTCCTGTGGTCGATGCTCGCTCGTTGTCCTCGCCTTCTCGAACGGACGCGATGCGTCCGTTCGTCGTGACGAGAAGGTTTGGAGACTGGCCATGTTGACAGGCAGCATCAAGAAGGTCGTGTTCGAGCGCGGGTTCGGCTTCATCACCGCTGACGACGGCCAGGAATACTTCTTCCATCGCAGCGGCCTCGACGCCTCGCTCGAGTTCGATAAGCTCGCCGGCGGCGAGAAGGTCACCTTTGACGTCGAGCGCAGTGACAAGGGGCCGCGCGCCCGTTCGGTCCGCCTCGCCGACTAGGGCGATCCGTCCGCCGCGGCGGCACCTCACGCCTCAGATCCCGCCACCAACCTCGTCGGCCGCCTCGCCCGTCTGCGGTCGTGGCGCCACCACCGGCCCGGTGTCGCCGGCCGGGGCCCGCGCGATCTGGGCGCCCAGCTCGCCGGCGTGCTGGCGCCCGCCGTGCCCCGGCACCCCCAGCGTCGGGGGCTGCTCGGGGTCGATCTTGATCCGCGGCACCCATACCTCGGGGCGCTCTGTCTGGCTGGTGACGACGCGGGGCAGTTCCCCGCTACAGACCTGGGCCACGCTGACCTCGTCGAGGACGTCGCGCAGGTACGAGCGGACCGCCACCCACACGTCTCGCAGCGCGGTCGTGTGCCCCGAGTAGTCCAGCTGGTCGGGACGGTAGTCGCCGACCCGGGCCAGGGGTCCGTCGATGGCCCGGATGACGTCTCCCAGGGTGATGCGCCGGGGATCGCGGGCCAGCTCGAAACCGCCGCCGGCGCCCCGATGGCTGGTGACGAGACCCTCCTCTTTGAGCTCGGCGAGGATGTTCTGGAGGAACTTGAGGGGGATGTCCTGGACCTCGCCGATGTGCTCGGCGCTGAGCGGTCCATACCCCTCCGCAGCGGCCAGCTCGACCACCGCCCGCACGGCGTAGTCGGCCTTGACCGAGACTTCTATGTCTGGAATTGTGACGGGATCCGAATGGGCGGACACGCCCTGCCAATCTCGGGAGGGGGAGGTCGTAGGGGCAACGCTCGCCGCGCCTCCCGTGCAGCCGGGGCCGATGTGATACCGTGGTTGAGCCGACCCCCTCTGGATCGGCGCTCGCTCGTGGTCGTCCTTCCCTTCTCAACGGACGCGTGCGTCCGTTAGAAAGTGACGAGAAGGTTGGAGACAGGACCATGTTGAACGGAAGCATCAAGAAAGTTGTGGTCGAGCGCGGCTTCGGATTCATCGTCGCGGACGATGGCAAGGAGTACTTCTTCCATCGCAGCAGCCTCGACAGCTCGCTGGAGTTCGATCGGCTCGGCGGTGGCGAGAAGGTCACCTTCGATGTCGAGCGCAGTGACAAGGGGCCGGGCGCCTGCCAGGTGAAGGCCGCCTAGTCACTCTCCGGACATGGTGAGCGGCTGAGGGTTTCCTCAGCCCGCTCGCCAGCCCGCCGGGCGGGCCGCGGTTCGCCGCGACCGGCTCGCCCGGTGAGACACCCCTTCCCGGGGTGCACCTCCCGCCGCCCCC
>CAWEEP010000066.1:0-18372 GCA_963808125.1 Candidatus Dormiibacterota bacterium | reverse complement strand
AGGAAGGAGAGGATCTGCCGCTGCCGCGGGTTGAGGGCGTCTGGCATGGTCGTCTGGGTACCTCTGAGCGGTTGGGCACACAGGACTGTAGCACGGTGAACGCCGTAGCGCAAACGGATGTTCCGACAACGGATGTTCCGTCTGCGGGCAGCCCGCGGGTCAGCCCTCGACGATCGCCGCCGCGGCGTCGATGATCCCCGGCAGGTCGCCGGCGCGGTCGCGCCGCAGCCAGGTGATCCCGGCGTCGCGGCCGAACCAGGTGCGCTGGGCCTTGGCGTAGCGGCGGGTGCGCATGGCGATGGCATCCGCGGCGGCCGCCTCGGAGAGGTTCCCCGCCAGCACCATCAGCGCCTCGCGATAGCCGATCCCCGACGCCTCCAGGACCGCCGGGGGCACCCCGCGGCGCAACGCAGCCGCGGTTTCGGGCACCAGTCCGGCGGCGAGTATGGCGCGGGAGCGCGCGGCGATCGCCTGTCGGTGGAACTGCGGGGTCGCGTCGATGCCGATCCAGGTCGCGGCCCGGCGCGGGCCCTCGCGCCTTGGGGCGGCGGCGCTGCCCGTCGCGTCGAGGATCTCCATGGCGCGCACGACCCGGCGCGGATTGCGCATGTCGATGCGCAGGGCGCCGGCGGGATCGCGACGGCGCAGTTCCATGCCGAGGGCGAGGAGGCCCTGGGGGGTGGCCGCCGCCGCCGACAACGCCTCGCGCCGGACCGGGTCGGGTGGTCCGCCGGGCAGTTCGAAGTGGTCCAGGAGCGCCCGCACGTACAGCCCCGTCCCGCCCACCACGATGGCGCGGACACGTCGCCGGTCGAGGTCGGCCAGGCAGCTCGTGGCCTCCCCCACCCAGGCGGCGACCGAGAATGGCTGGCCAGGGTCGGCGAGATCGAGGAGGTGGCATGTCACCCCCTGCAGCTCCTCCGGTGACGGCCGGTTGGTCCCCACCCGCAGACCGCGGAGAATCTGCCGCGAGTTCGGCGTTGAGCAGCTCCGCGGCACCCAGTCGCCGGGCCAGGCCGACGGCGACCGCCGTCTTGCCGGTGGCCGTCGGCCCGACGACGGCGAGGATCGGACCGGGCCCCTCCCCCATCGCCACCTCAGGCGACCGGGCGGCCGAAGGCTCGCCGGAGGCTGCGGTCGTCGAGGACGATCACGGTTGGCCTGCCGTGGGGGCAGGTCATGCCTCCCGGCGTTGCGACCAGCCGCTCGAGCAGGCGCGCCTGCTCCCGGCTGTCGATCCGCTCGCCGAGGCGGACGGCGGCGTGGCAGGCGGTCACGGCGGCGATCCGGCGGCGCCGGCCGGCCCTGTCGCCGCCGTCGTCGAGAGCACCGAGAACCTCGGACACCAGGCGAGAGGGGTCCCCCCGCGACGCCGCCGCGGGGACGGCATGGCAGCGGACGAGCCCGGGCCCGAAGTGCTCCAGCTGGAAGCCCATGCTCCGCAGCAGCTCGGCGCTTTCCAGAGCACGCTCCGCCTGCGCCGGCTCGACGGAGACCACCGCGTCGATCAGCAGCATCTGGCTGGCGGCCTCGCGGCCGTCCTGTTCCGCGGCCTCGCCCTCGGTGAGGAGCTCGACGTAGAGGACCTTCTCGTGGGCGGCGTGGGGATCGACGAGGACCAGGCCGGCGGGCAACTCCGCCAGGAGCCAGCCGTCCGCCGCCTGCGCCAGGGGACGAGGCGGGGACAGGTCCGTGAGGCGGTGGTCCGCGGACGGCTCCACCGCGCTCTGGGGCTCGGTGTCGACGCCTGGGACGGCACGCCATGGCTCCCCAGCCCGGCCGCCGGGAAGGAGCTGCGTGCCGGGGAGGACGTCATCGCGGATCTCCAGGCCGGCGGCACCGGCGCGGGCGGGCAGGCCGCCCAACTGGGGGAGCCGGACCTGACCCGCACCCAAGCGCAACTCCTGCAGCGCCGCCCAGCACGCCCGCTGCACGGCGCTGTAGACGCGTCCCTCCTCGCGGAGGCGGACCTCGCGCTTGGTGGGGTGGACGTTGACGTCCACCATCGCCGGGTCCAGGGAGACCTCGACGACACCGAAGGGGTGGCGTCCCACCGGGAGCAGGCCCGCATATGCCTCCTCCACCGCCGCCACCAGCGCGCGGTTGTGCACCCGGCGCCGGTTGACGATGACGACAAGCCCGAGACGGTTTCCCCGGTGGCTGCGCGGCTCGCTGATCAGGCCGGAGACGGTCACGTCGCCCGCGGCGTCCACCATCAGCAGCTCCCCCGCGTCGCGGCCGTAGACGGCGGCGGTGGCGTCGGCCAGGCCTCCTCCCGGGGTGCGCAGGGCAACGCGGTCGTCGCTGCGGCAGCTGAAGGCGACCTCTGGCCTGGTGAGCGCGAGCTCGGTGACGATGCGGACCGCGGCGGCGGCTTCGCTCCGCTCCGCGCGCAGGAAGCGCAGGCGTGCCGGCGTGTTGTGGAACAGATCGCGGACGTCGGCCGTGGTGCCCGGGCTCCCGGCGGCGCGCCGATGCTCCAGGATTGCGCCGGCGCGGCAGTGCAGCATCCAGGCGCCGTCCGCTCCCCGGGGCCGGCTCAGCAGGGTCAGGTCGCTGACGGCGGCGATGCTGGCGAGCGCCTCGCCGCGGAAGCCGAGACTGCGCACCGCCGCGAGATCCCCGACGGAGGTGAGCTTCGACGTGGCGTGGCGCGCGACTGCCAGGGAGAGCTGATCGCCGGGGATGCCGGCGCCGTCGTCGCTGACCGCGATGCGCGCCAGGCCCCCGCCCTCGATGTCGACGTCGATGCGGGTGGCGCCGGCGTCCAGGGCGTTCTCGCACAGCTCCTTGACGCAGGCGGCGGGGCGCTCCACGACCTCGCCGGCGGCGATGGCGTCGGCGACCGCCGGCGGCAGCAGGAGGATGGGCGCCCCCGCCATCAGGACACGCGGTCGCGCAGCTCGGCGAGCTTGTTGAGGGCCATGAGCGGCGTGATCCCGTCGAGATCCAGCTGCGCCAGCTCCTCGATCACGGGGTGGGGCGGGGAGACGGCGAGACCGAGGTCCATCTGCGCCGGGACCGGCCGGCCAGCCTCGATGGGCGCTGCTGCTCCAGCTCCGAGAGGATCTCCCGGGCCCGGGAGAGGAGGCTGGCGGGGAGGCCGGCGAGCCGCGCCACCTCGATGCCGTAGGAGCGGTCGGCGCCGCCCGGCCGGATGCTGTGGAGGAAGGTCACCGTGTCCCCCTCCTCCACGACCTCGACGCCGGCGTTGACGACCCGCGGGAGGCGGTCGGCGAGCGCCGTCAGCTCGTGGTAATGCGTGGCGAACAGGGTTCGGCAGTCGAGGTGCGGCGATTCGTGGATGTGTCAACGAGGGCCTGGGCGATGGAGAGCCCGTCGTACGTCGAGGTGCCGCGGCCGATCTCGTCCAGCACGAGGAGCGAGCGGGCCGTCGCCTTGCCGCAGGATCTCCGCCGTCTCGGTCATCTCCACCATGAAGGTCGAGAGGCCGGCGGCGAGGTCGTCCTGCGCTCCGACGCGGGTGAAGATGCGGTCGCAGCGCCGATGCGCGCGCGCCGCGCGGGGACGAAGCTGCCGACCTGGGCGAGCAGCGTGATGAGCGCAACCTGGCGCAGGTAGGTCGACTTGCCGGCCATGTTCGGCCCGGTGAGGACGACGATGCGCTGGGCCACGTCGAGGCTCGATGTCATTGGGCGACGAAGTGCCCGCGGCCGAGGCTGCGCTCGACCAGCGGGTGCCGTCCCTCCTCGATGTCGGTGACCGTGGAGCGGTCGACGGTGGGCCGGGCCCAGCGTTCCCTCGTCGGCCACGGCGGCGAGCGCTGGTCGACATCGGCGGTGGCGATGGCGGCGGCGCAGTCGAGCGGGTGGGGCGCGGGCTGCGACCAGCGCGCAGCCATCTGCGAGGAGCTCCATCTCCCGCGCCACGGCGCCGCTCCCGGGCGCTGAGGACGACCGTCTCGCGCTCCTTCAGGTCGGCGTGATGTAGCGCTCGCCGCCCACCAGCGTCTGCTTGCGGACGTACCCGGCCGGCACCGCCCCGCGATGGGCGTGGGGGACCTCGATGTAGTAGCCGAAAACGCGGTTGTAGCCGACCTTCAGAGAGCGGATGCCGGTGCGTTCGCGCTCCACCGCCTCCAGGCCGGCGATGAACTCGCGGGCCTCGGCGGCCGAGCCGTGCAGCAACTCCAGCTCGGCGTCCGCGCCGGGGCGGACGAAGCCGCCCTCGCGCGAAACGGCCGGCGGGTCGTCGACGAGCAGCGCCGCGAGCCGCGCGCCGACCTCGGCCGGCGGCACCGCCCTCTCCGCCGCGCCGGCCAGCTCGCCGGGCAGCGTCTCCAGGCTCGCGGCCACGCCGGGGAGCGCCGCGCAGGCGTCCCGGACGGCGCCCAGGTCGCGGGGTGTCGCCAGCCGTTGCGCAGCGCGGCCCACCAGCCGCTCCAGGTCGCGGACGGCCGCGAGACGGTGCCGGAGGTCATCGCGGCGGCGCCGGTCCACCACCAGTGCGGCCACGAAGTCGAGACGCCGGTCGATCGCCTCGGGCTCCGTGAGCGGCTCCTGCAGACGGCGGCGGAGAAGTCGGGCGCCCATCGGCGTGCGCGTCCCGTCGAGCAGCTGGGCGAGGCTGGCTCCGCCACCCAGTGGCTGGACCAGCTCGAGAGTGCGACGCGTCGGCGGGTCGAGGCGCATGAGCTCGCCGCCCTGGCGGGGGACGACGCGCAGCAGCCCGGGGTGGAGGACGAGGCGCGAGCGTTCGCAGTAGGCGATGACGGCGCCGGCGGCACGGGTGCCCAGCCGCATCTCCTCGAGGCCGAGGCCGCGCAGGCTGGCCGTTCCGCCGGCCTGGAGCAGCCGCTCGGTGGCCCGACCCGCGTCGAACAGCGCCGCCGTCACACGGGTTCGGGTCGCCGCCGGCGCCGACGACGGCGGCAGCTGCGCATCCTCGTCGAGGAGGATCTCGGCGACGTCGAGGCGTTCCATCTCGTCGCGGAGAGCGGCGCTCTCGAGGCCGCCGGGGATCTCGGTGACGACCAGCTCCGCGCCCGCCACGTCCAGCGCGGCGAGGCCGACGTGGCCGCCCGCCTCGACGAGCCCGACCAGGCGCGCCACCCGGGTCGGCTCCAGCAGCTCGCCGTCGACCGCAGTGCCCGGGCTCAGAACGCGGGTCACGTCGCGCCGGACGAGCCGGCCCGCCGTCACCTCGCCCACCTGGTCCCAAAGGACGACGCGGTGCCCGGCGTCGAGGAGCCGGCGCAGGTGCGCGGCCACCGCGTGATGAGGGACACCGCACATGGGGAGGCGGCCGGCCCCGCCGAACCCCCGTCCCGTCAACGTCACCTCGAGGAGTGGCGCCGCCACCTCCGCGTCGGCGCCGAAGAGTTCGTAGAAGTCGCCAAGCCGCGCCAGGACGAGGGCGTCTGGGTGCGCCGCCTTGACCGCACGGTACTCGCGCAGGATGGGGGTGTCCCGGCGTCGTCCAGGTCGATGGCGGCGGGTGCGCAGTGCGGGCTCGGCGAGGAGGCGCGGGGGTGTGCCCCGCTCCCGGCCGCTCACGCCGCGGCGGCGAGCTGCGCCGAGAGCTGCCAGGCGCTGACGTCGACCACCCGGGCGAGCCGGAGCTCGCCGGCCGCCGCGCTTTCCGCGGGAAGGAAGGCGATGCGCCCTTGGCGCGTGCGGCCGTAGGGGCGGCCGTCCTCCGCCAGGCCCTCGACGAGAAGCTCGACGGTCTGCCCGATGAGGTCCTGGTTGCGCTCCAGGGCGATCCCGCGCTGCACCGCGAGAAGGTGGTTGAGGCGCCGCTTCTTCTCGACGAGGGGGACGTCGTCGGGGCGGCGTGCCGCGGCGGTGCCGGGCCGCACCGAGTAGGCCTGGAGGTGGACCACGTCGTAACGGACGGTGCGGAGCAGGCTCTCCGTGCCGAGGAACTCCTCCTCCGTCTCGCCGGAGAAGCCCACGATGATGTCGGTGGTCAGCCCCAGGTGCGGCACCGTGGCCCGGGCGCTCCCGATGGCGGCCAGGTACCCGTCCACGGTGTAGAGGCGGCGCATCCGCCGCAGCAGCGCGTCGTTGCCCGCCTGGACCGGCAGGTGCAGCTGCTCGGAGACGGTGGGCAGGTCGCGCATCGCCTCGAAGAGGGGCAGCGTCGCGTTGCGCGGATGGGAGGTCAGGAACGCAGCCGCCACAGGCCCGGGACGTCGTCCACCGCCGCCAGCAGCTCGGGCAGGCCTGTGCCGGTGTCCGGGTCGCGGTAGGAGTTGACGTTCTGGCCCAGCAGGGTGACCTCGCGCACGCCGCGCCCGACCAGCCGCCGGACATCGCCGGCGATGTCGCGCAGGGCGGCTCGTCTCGCGGCCGCGGACGAAGGGGACGATGCAGTAGGTGCACATCTCGTTGCAGCCGCCCATCACCGAGACGTACGCCATGGTCGATCCGAGGCTGGCATGGGGATGGCGCCGCCGAGGTCTGCGGCCGTGCACCGACTGCAGTCGAGCGAAGAAGCCGTCGCAGTCGCGGACGTCGAAGAGGTAGTCGAGATCGGGCAGCTGCGCAGCAGGGCTGGAGCCATGCTCCACGGCCATGCATCCGGTCATGGCCACAGCCCGGCCCGGGCGCGCGCGCTTCCACTCCGTCAGCTCGCGGAACTGCGTACATCTTCTGCTCGGCGTTCTGGCGCACCGCGCAGGTGATGAGAAACGGCCAGGTCGCTGTCGTCCAGCGCGGCGTCGGGCACGAAGCCGATCTCGGCGAAGCGCTCGGAGAGCATCTCGTGGTCGGCGTCGTTGATCGGCAGCCGCTGTGCCAGAGGTGGACCCGCGGAGGGCGGCGAGGACGGGGACGATGGGCTGGCGGGCCGGCGGTCGCTGGGCGAGGGCGAGGGGCTGGAAGCCGCGCGCGGCCGGGGCTGAGCCGGGGCGAGAGGCGTTGCCATGGGACGCTCACAGCCTAGCGGGTGGGCGGCTTGGACGTCGTGCCCCGCCGCGGTGCGACGATGCGGCGGTGATCGCGGTGATCGTCCTCTCCGTGCTGGCCGCCCTCTTCGTGGTCCTCCTCTGGGTGCGATCGGGACAGCCGGGGGCCAGGGGCCAAGTCTCGGTCACAACTCGCCGTGGCCCGAAGCGGTCTTCGCCCCGCCCGCCGACAGACCGCACCTGGGAAATCCCGAGACCCTGGAGAGCCACGCCGACGCGAACTGGGTCGACGCCGAACTCCGGCATGCGCGACGCCGGCGGCGCCGGAGCGGCGGCTGAACCCGGGGGCTCAGCGCGATTCGATCAGAAGCCGGATGCCAGTGCGCTCCTCGCCATCGATGGAGATGTCGATGAAGGAGGGGATGCACACCAGGTCGATCCCTCCGGGGCGACGTAGCCCCGGGAGATCGCGATGGCCTTGACCGCCTGGTTGATCGCGCCAGCCCCGATGGCCTGCACCTCCACCCGTTGCTGGCTGCGGATCACCCCGGCGATGGCGCCGGCCACCGAGACCGGCTTGCTGGTTGCGCGAGACTTTGAGGATTTCCACCTGCGCTGCCGTGTCCTGTCTGGACTGTTGCTGCAACCGCTGCGTCGACGAAAGCATAACGGTGAGTGTGGATTCTCCTCTTGCCGGAAGCCCGGGGCCGCCTCTTGCGATGCGATCGTTACTTGGCGTACTCGACGCTGCGGGTCTCTCTGAGGACGACCACCTTGATGCGCCCGGCGTAGCTGGCCTCGGCGTGCAGCCGCTTGGCGATCTCGCGGGCCATGATCTGGGCGCGGTCGTCGTCGACCTCCAGGGGCTTGACCATGACCCGCAGCTCCTTGCCCGCCTGGATGGCGAAGCTCCGGTCCACACCCGGCATGGAGTCGGCGATCTGCTCGATTCGCTCCAGCCGCTTGATCGACGAGGCCAGTAGACTTCCGCCTCGCCCCCCGCCTCGAGGCGGTGATGGCGTCGGCGGTCATGAGGATGAAGGCACCGATGGTCCGCGGCTCCTCGTCGTAGTGATGGGCGCGGACGGCGTGGACGACCCGCGCCGGGCGTCCCAGCCGGGCCAGGATCTCGCCGCCGATGAAGGCGTGCGAGCCCTCGACGTGCTGCTCCACCGCCTGCCCGATGTCATGGAAGAGGCCGATCTCCCGGGCCTCCTGGACGTCGTAGCCGATCTCGGCGGCGATCATGCCGGCCACCGCGGCCGTGTCCTTGCTGTGCGTCAGCACATTGCTGCCGTAGGCGCTGCGGAAGTGCAGCGTGCCGAGCAGCTTGACCAGCTCCGGATGGACCCCGGTGATGCCCAGTTCCTGGCAGGCGGCCTCGCCCTCCTCGCGGAGCCTGTCGCCAATCTCGGCCCGGCTCTTGGCCGCCACCTCCTCGATGCGGGCCGGATGGATCCGGCCGTCGGCGAAGAGGCGCTCCAGGGTCACCTTGGCCACCTCGCGGCGGACCGGGTCGAAGCCCGAGAGCACCACCGCCTCTGGCGTCTCGTCGACGATGACGTCGATCCCCGTGGCCGCCTCCAGGGCGCGGATGTTGCGGCCCTCGCGGCCGATGATGCGGCCCTTCAAATCCTCGCTGGGGAGGTGGAGAACGGTCACGGCGGACTCGCCGGTCTGCTCCGAGGCGTGGCGCTGCATGGTGGCGATGAGGATCTCCCGGCTGCGCTCCTGGACCTCCTCGCGGACCTGCTGCTCGGCGGCCCGGATGCGCTCCGCGATCTCGTGGTCGAGCTCGCCCTGGACCTCGGTCAGGAGCTCGGCCCGCGCCTCATCCTGGCTGAGGCCGGCGATGCGCTCGAGTTCGGTTCCGACGTTCGTCCGGTCGTTCTCGAGGTTCTGGCGGAGCTGCTCCAGCTCCTCCTCACGGCGGCCGAGGCGCTGCTCGCCCTGCTCGACGTCGCGGTTGCGCCGCTCCAGGGCCTCGTCGCGCTGCGCCGAGCGCTGCTCCAGGCGGGCCATCTCGGCGCGGCGCTCGCGGACCTCGGCCTCCGCCTCGGAGCGCAGCCGGTGCGCCTCCTCGCGGGCGGCCAGGACGATGGAGGCCCGTTCCTGGTCGGCGGCGCCGCGCTCGTCGCGCAGGCGCCCGGACTCGACGACGCTCGTCGCGTCAGCTCGACGCTGTGCGCGCTGTGCGTAAATCAGACCGCCCGCCGCGATGACCACGGCGAGACCGAGGGCCAGAAAGGCCAGGAGGTCGCTGATGGGAGATGTCCTCGGGTTTGTCGGGAGGGTGAGGTGGGAGACACCTCGGGACGCCGCCATCCCGGGGAGGCGGACCGGGGGTGGTGCGGTATCCGTCCGTACCCCACGACCGGACCGGCTGGCGCGCCGGCTTGTCCCCGTGGATGTGACGGCATTGTAGGGGCACAGGGCGGCGCCTGGGTGCCCAGCCCCATCTGCCCCTGATCATCACGCCTCGTGAGCGATTCCTCAGGGTTGCCGGGACGGTTCCCCTGGCGGCGCCGGCCGGCCGGGGCGGTGCCCCACGCCGATGCGACGTCGGCCGCCGCCGTCGCCGAGATGGAGCACGGGCTGCGCGATTCCCGGGAGCGCTCCACGGCGGCTCTCCTCCTCGGCACGGCACTGCTCCGGGTGGGCGCCGCCGGCGTGGGGGTCGCCGTGCAGTTCTACCTGGCCGACCTGGCCCACGGCCGGCCGCACGCCTTCACCATCGGCATCATCGGCGCCGCCCAGGCGCTGACGGAGATGATCTTCGCCCCCATCCTGGCCCGCTTCGCCGACCGCAGGGGACGCAAGCTCTTCCTCGTGGGCGGGCCGGTGCTGGGCTGCCTGGGCGTGCTCCTCACCGCCGCCTCCACCCACCCCCAGCAGATCTTCGCGGCCCGGCTGCTGGAGGGGCTGAGCGCCGCCGCCTTCGTGCCCACCGCCCTCGGCGCCGTGGCCGCGGCGAGCTCGCAGAGCATCCGCTTCCGCGCCCGGGCCAGCGGCGCCTTCGAGGCGGCCACCCTGGCCGGCTACGCGGGTGGATTCGCCGCCGGACCGTTCGCGTACCACTACCTGGGCCGGGGCGCCTTCATCGTCCTCGCCTGCGCCTACCTGCTCGCCGGCCTCATCTGCCTGCGCTTCGTCGCCCACGTGCCCCCCCTGCCGGTGAGCCCGCTCTCCACCGTCCTCCGCGCCGTGCTCGGACGCGGTCCGATCCGGGCCTTCCTCCCCGCCTGGATCGGCGCCTTCGCCCTCATCGGCGCCTACGCGGCCAACTTCGCGGCCCTCCTCCACCGCTCCCCCGTCGTCGGCCAGAGCCTGGTGCGCCACGTCGACACTCGATTGGTGGCGCTGATCCTGGTCGCCTGGATCCTGCTTCTCGTGATGGGGATCGTCCTGTGGATCCCCTGGATCCCCCGGCTCGGGCCGACGGCGCAGATGCGCCGCGCCATCCCCGGAGCGTGGGTCTTCTCCGTGGCGCTCCTCGTCGCCGACCACCTGCCGCTGGGGGCCCTGCCCTACCTCCTGCCGCTCATCGCGCTGGGCACCCTGTGGGTGGCCGGTTTCGGCCCGGCGGCGATCGCCTACATGGCGGAGTGTTCGGAGACCTATGCGGCCGACCGGTCGGCGCTGATGTCCGCCTATTCCGTGGCGCTGTCGGCGGGCGGCGCCATCGGCGCCCTCCTCGGCGGCCTCGCCATCTCACTCGACCACCTCGACGGGCTCGTGGTGGTGGGGATGCTGGTGACCGGTTTCACCTTCCTCGTCCTCCTGGGGCCGGTCACCGGGTACGAGCGGGCCATGTTCCGCGCCCGCCGGCCCGCCGTCCGGCCCCAGGGCTGACGCCTCCGGTCAGTCCGCGCCGCCGCCGTCCAAGTGGATGACCTCGAGGCTGACGTCCCCCGGTGCCCCCCCGGTGTCCTCGTCCGGGGCGGCCTCGCCGGCAAGCTCGCGAAGGACGGTGCGGATGTCGGTGCTGTCGAAACCCCGCCGCTGCAGCGCCGCGTAGAGGCGGCGAACCTCGGCCTGGTCGGGGGGCCCGGCGGCATGACCGCGGCGAAGCCTGGCCGCGGCGGCGCGGGCGGCGTCGACCTGCCCGCCCGATGCCGGCGACGGCGTCGCTCACCGCGTCGTGGTCGACGCCGCGTGCCACCAGGTCGGCGATGACCCGGCGGCGGCCGTAGCCGCGGGCGAGCCGCTGCTGGGCCAGGTCACCGGCGAAGCGTGCGTCGTCCACCCAGCCCCGGGTCTCGAGGTCGGCGACGGTCTCCCCCGCCGCGGCCGCGTTGAAGCCCGTGCGCTCCAGGCGCCGCTGCACCTCGGCGCTGCTGTGGTCGGCGCTGGCGAGCATGCGCGCGGCCACCTTGGCGGCGGCCTCGCGGTCATCCGGGTCGACGGGGACGGAAGGCTCCGACCGGGGATGCCGGTCGGAGCCAAGGCCAGGCATGGGAGGCGGTGACCGCCTGCGGTCAGGCGACCGGGGCGGCGGCAACGCCCTGGGTGGTGTCCTCCGCCGCGGCGGCCGTGCCGGGCAGGGCGTCGGCCCGCACGCGGTCGGCGATCTCCTCCATCAGATCCGGGTTCTGCTTGAAGAAGTCGCGGACGTTCTCCCGGCCCTGTCCGAGCCGGGTGTCCCCGTAGGAGAACCAGGCGCCGCTCTTGTCGATGATGCGGGCGTCGACGGCCATGTCGAGGACGCTCCCCGCGTAGGAGATGCCCTCGTTGTAGAGGATGTCGAACTCGGCGGAGCGGAACGGTGGCGCCACCTTGTTCTTCACCACCTTCACCTTGACGCGGCTGCCGACGGCGTCCAGCCCCTGCTTGATGGTTTCGATCTTGCGGATGTCCAGCCGCACCGAGGCGTAGAACTTGAGGGCGCGCCCGCCGGTGGTGACCTCGGGGTTGCCGAACATCACCCCCACCTTCTCGCGCAGCTGGTTGATGAAGATCACCGACGTGTTGGAGCGGCTGATGGCGGCGGTCAGCTTGCGCATCGCCTGGGACATGAGGCGCGCCTGGAGACCGACATGGCTGTCCCCCATCTCGCCGTCGATCTCCGCCTTCGGCACCAGCGCCGCCACGGAGTCGATGACGACGACGTCGACCGCGCCGCTGCGGACGAGAACCTCGACGATCTCCAGCGCCTGCTCGCCGGTGTCGGGTTGCGAGATGAGCAGTTCCTCGGTGCGCACGCCGATGCGGGCCGCGTACGGCGGGTCGAGGGCGTGCTCGGCGTCGATGAAGGCGGCGACGCCGCCGCGGCGCTGTGCCTCGGCGATGATGTGCAGCGTCAGCGTCGTCTTGCCGGAGCTCTCCGGCCCGTAGATCTCGACGACGCGGCCCCGGGGGATGCCGCCGACGCCGAGGGCGATGTCCAGCGTCAGGGCGCCGGTGGGGATGACCTCGACCGGCTGGGCCTGGGCGTCCCCGAGACGCATGATGGCCCCCTTGCCATGGGCGCGCTCGATCTGGGTCAGGGCCGTCGCGAGGGCTCGCTCCCGCTCCGTCGTCACCGCCTCCGCCTCCGCATCCTTGGTCGCGGCCGTGCGCCGCCCGGCGAGCTCAATTGTACGACCCATGGCACCACCTGTCTGTGTACTTGCCAACGCTATATCTCCTGGCCTGCGACGCTTCGCGCTTGAACGAACAGATGTACGACGCGCAGTCTAGCGTGTCCCCACCCGCCCCGCAAGGGCTCCAGGGGTGGGGCGGGGCGGGAGGACGCCGAAGCCGGTGGTCGTCAGCGGGCGGTGGCGACGACCTCATGCGCCAGGGCCAGCGCGGCCCGGACCGCGGCGGCCCGGTTGGCCTCCCGGTAGCCGGTCTCGCGGAGTTCGACCACCCGGGTGTCACCCCGCAGCGAGGCCGCCACATAGATGAGCCCCACCGGCTTGTCCGTGGATTCGCCGCCGGGGGCGGCGATGCCGGTGATGGCCAGGCCGAGGTCGGCGTGCAGTCGCCGGGCGACCCCCTCGGCCATGGCCTGGGCCACCTCGGCGCTCACCGCCCCGAACCGGCGCAGCAGACTGGGATCGACGCGCAGGAGTTCCGTCTTGACCTCGTCGGAGTAGGCGATCACGCCACCCTTGAGGTAGCGGGATGCGCCGGGGTGGGCGGTCACCGCCGCTCCCAGCAGGCCGCCGGTGCAGGACTCGGCCACTGCCAGCGAGAAGCCGCGGAGGACCAGGCGGGTGCCGAGAGGCGATGCCGTCGGGAAGTCGACGGCGAGCCGTGGAGCGTGGGTCATCAGGTCACGAAGCCTCGGTAGCGCCAGAGGTAGTCGAGGCCGCTCAGGACCGTCGCCACCACGGCCAGGTAGATGAAGACGGTGGCCGCCGGCTGGAGGAGCGGGTAGGGCTGGGCCAGCATGAGGAGCCCGATCATGCAGTTCTGGGTCAGCGTCTTGGACTTGCCCCAGGGGCTGGCGCTCACCACCACCCCCTGCGCCGCCGCCACCGAGCGCAGCCCGGTGATGACGAACTCGCGGGCAAAGACGACCACCACCACCCAGGCGGCAAGCAGCGATTTCTCGACGAGGATGACAAGAACCGTGATGACCATCACCTTGTCCACCAGGGGGTCCAGGAACTTGCCCAGCTCGGTGACCTGATGGCGGGCACGGGCGATGCGGCCGTCGAGAGTGTCGGTGGCGGCCGCCAGGGCGTAGACCACGAGGCTCACCTGGTAGTGGTCGGTGAACTTGATGGCCAGGGAGACGGCGATGACGGGGACGAGGAGCAGCCGGAGGATGGTCAGCTGGTTGGGCAGGTTCAGGTGGCTCTTCACCTGGGCGCCCCAATGCCGCCCACCCTCAGCCAAGCGGCGTCACCGGTTCTTGGTCGCTCACCGGTAATTCGTGAACTGGAGAGGGATGTCCAGGTCCATCTCGCGCAGCGCCTTGATGACGCCCTGGAGCGCGTCCTTGTCCCTGGAGGTGATGCGCAGCTGGTC
Organism: Candidatus Dormiibacterota bacterium; assembly: GCA_963808125.1. Classification (GTDB taxonomy): domain Bacteria; phylum Chloroflexota; class Dormibacteria; order Aeolococcales; family Aeolococcaceae; genus CAWEEP01. The sequence continues at coordinate 4,541 of CAWEEP010000066.1, read as the reverse complement.
GCCCTGGATGCGGGACTGCACCTTCGGATGGTCGGAGCGGACCTTCTTGGTCAGGGTGCGGGCGAGCTCGTCTGAGATGCCCCGGCGGAGCTTGACGACCTGGCGGACCTTGCCCCGCGCTGCCGGCTCCGCCTTCTGGGGGTCGAGGACCTTGAGGTCGATGCCGCGGCGGTGGACCTTGCTCTGGAGCACGTCGAGCATGGCGCGCAGCTGCATGTCGCCCTCGCTGAGCAGCTCCAGCTCGTCCTTCTCCAGGGTGATGTCGGCGGTCAGACCCTTGAAGTCGTAGCGCACCTGGATCTCCCGGCGCGTCTGGTCGATGGCGTTGACCAACTCCTGGTGGTCGAAGTCGCTGACGACGTCGAAGGAGAACTCCTGGGCCATGCTGCACGAAAGGATAGCCCTCCGGCGCCGGCACGTCCGGTCCCCGCCCCGGCGGCCGCCGAGAGGCGACCGCTACTCGGCGCCGATGTCGGCGAGCAGCTCGTCCACCTGGATGACGTCCATCAGCACCTCGCGGGATTTGCTGCCCTCGAAGGGGCCGACGACGTTGTAGTCGGCCAACTGGTCGACGAGACGGGCGGCCCGCGTGTAGCCGACGTTGAGCTTGCGCTGGAGGAGCGACGCGGCGGCCCGGCCCTCGGCGGCGACGGTGTGGGCGGCCTTGGCGAAGAGGGGGTCGCGCTTTGTGGCCTCGCGGGCCCACGACACGGTGGCCTCGACTTGGAAGACCTCCTCCTGGTACTCCGGCTTGCCCTGCAGCTTCCAGTGCTCGATCAGCGCCTCCAGCTCGCGGTCGGAGCAGAAGGCCCCCTGCAGCCGCCGCGGCCTGCCCTCGTCGATGGGCAGGTAGAGCATGTCGCCGCGGCCGAGGAGCTTCTCGGCGCCGACCTCGTCGAGAATCACCCGGGAGTCCACTCCGCTGGTCACAGCGAATGCGATGCGGCTCGGGATGTTGGCCTTGATCAGGCCCGTGATGATGTCGGCCGACGGCCGCTGGGTGGCGACGATGAGGTGGATGCCGACGGCCCGGGCCAGCTGGGCGATGCGGCAGACCAGGTCCTCCATCTCCCCCGCCGCCACCATCATCAGGTCGGCGAGCTCGTCGATGACGATGACGGTGTAGGCCAGCGGAGTCAGCCCCAGCCCGGGGGCGCGCTCGTTGAAGACGGCGATGTTGCGGGCGCCGTGGGTGGCGAAGAGCTTGTAGCGCTCCTCCATCTCCTTCACCGCCCAGCGCAGGGACGCCACCGCGGCCTCCGGTTCGACGACGACCGGGACGAGGAGATGGGGGACGTCGGCGAAGTTGCTCAGCTCCACCCGCTTCGGGTCGATGAGGATCAGCTTGAGCTGGGCCGGAGTCGCCTGGAGAAGGAAGCCGGCGAGGATGGAGTTGACGCACACCGACTTGCCGCTGCCGGTGGCGCCGGCGACGAGCAGGTGCGGCATGCGGCACAGGTCGCCCACCACGGGGTGCCCGGAGACGTCCGCGCCCAGCGCCACGGCGAGGCGGTGGCGCGGATCGGAGAAGGCGCCGGAGGTCACCACCGACTTCAGCGACACCAGCTGGGCGGCCTTGTTGGGCACCTCGATGCCCACCGCGGACTTGCCGGGGATGAAGGGCTGGATGCGCACCGGCGCGGCCAGCGCCAGGGAGAGGTCGGTCTGCGCCGCGACGATCTTGCGAACGGGGACGCCGGCGGCCGGCTGCAGCTCGTACTGGGTCACCGTCGGCCCGCTGTTGGCGCCGACGATCCTCGCTTGGATGGCGAAGGAGGCCAGCGTGCTGACGATGAGGGCGCCGGTGGCCTGAACCTCCTTCTCCAGGCGTTCCCGCTTGCCGGTGACAGTGTCGAGCAGCTCGGCGTCCGGTAGGGTCCAGACCTTCTCCGGCTCCTCCTCGCCGAGGGCTTCCCCGTGCAGGATGGCCACCTCCGGGATGGCGCCGAGGGCCGGCGGTTCGACGGTGCCCTCGAACTCGCGGACGAACTCGGGCAGCGGATCGGCCGGGATGCTCGCCGTGGGGGGCTCCTCGTGGAGCGGCGGATAGGCGGCGTCGGAGAGGCTGAGCTGCGCCGGTGAGGGCGCGAAGGGGGATGCCGCGGGGACGCCGGTCAGGCTGATGGTCCGCTCCGATCCCGCCGCCCTGGTGCGGGGCGTCACCGCGGGCGTGGAACGGCTGCGCAGCCAGGCACGGAAGGCCGAGGCCAGGGCGGCGATGCGGAGGTCCACGGCGACGACCAGGCCGGCGCAGATGACCACCAGCATCAGGGCGACGGTCGCAGCCCCGCCCAGCCAGCGCGAGAGCCCCGAAGCCAGGTGCTTTCCCACCACTCCGGCGCTGCCGGGGATGACGACGCCGAAGATGACCAGGGCGGCGGCGACGACGAGGACGCTGCCGACGGCGGCGAGGCCGCCCCCGGCCCACTGGCGGCGGCCCAGGAGCCGCGCGCCGACCAGGACCATGCCGGCGGCCCCCAGCCAGGCGCCGATGCCCAGCCCGTTGAGAGCGGCGTCGTGCACGGGCTTGGCCAGCGACCCGCCCTGGGGCAGGGCGAGGATCACGGCGGCGAGGAGCCCGAGGCCGACCAGGCCCACGCCGCTCAGCTCGCGGCGCTGGTCCGGGCTGAGCGGGGGCTGTCGCTGCGGCTGCGGCCGGCGGCGGTTCGCGGGGCGTCCGGCGGGGCGCCGGGCCGGCCGGGCCGGCTTGGCGCGGGATCGTGTCTGGGTCCGAGGAGCCATGCGATATCAGCCTCGTATCGTGACGTCAGGGGGGGGTAGGGCTGGTCGCATCGATCGTAGCAGGCCCGAGCCGGGCGCGAATGCGCGTTCGCGGGCTTCGTCAGGCGGCGTCGGCCTCACACCTCGGTGATGAGGGGCAGGATCAGGGGGCGGCGCTGGGTGCGCGAGTAGAGGAATCGGGAGAGGGTCTCGTGCACAGTGCTCTTCCAGACCGTCCAGCCGGCGTCGGGGGCGAGGTGTTCCACGCTGTCGCGGACCCGGATGCGAGCCTCGTCGAAGATGGCCTCGCCGTTGGCGATCTCCACGAAGCCCCGGGAGATCAGGTCGGGCCCCGCCACCACGGCGCCCGACGACCGCTCGACGGCGATGTGCACGATGATCAGACCGTCCTCGGCGAGCTGGCGGCGGTCCCGGAAGACGACGTCGGTCGCCTCCTCGAGGCTCAGGCCGTCGACGTAGACGTAACCGGCGGAGACGCGCTCCTCGATCTCGTGCAGACCGGTGTCGTCGATCTCCAGGACGACGCCGTTGTCGACAGCGGCGATGTTCTCGGGCGGGATGCCGGTGGAGAGGGCGATGCTGCGGTGCGCGGCGAGATGGCGGTACTCGCCGTGAACGGGGACGAAGTAGCGGGGCCGGCACAGGGTGAGCAGCAGGCGCAGCTCCTCGCGGCTGGCGTGGCCGGAGGTGTGCACGCCGTGGTGGCTGCCCTGGCGCAGGCGGACGCCGAGCCGGTGCAGGTTGTTGACCGTGCGGTGCACCAACTCCTCGTTGCCGGGGATGGGATTGGCGCTGAGGACGACGGTGTCGTCCTTGTGGATGGTCACCATGCGGTGCTCGCCGGAGGCGATGCGCGTCAGCGCCGACAGCGGTTCCCCCTGGGCCCCGGTGCAGAGGATGCACAGTTCGGAATCGGCGAGGCGGCCCGCCTTGCGCGGCGACACCAGGGTGCCGGCGGCGATCTCGAGGAAGCCCAGGTCGCGGGCGATGGCGATGTTGGTGAGCATGGAGCGGCCCACCACCAGGCAGTGGCGGCCGTCCGCCTCGGCGGCGTGGACCACCTGCTGGAGGCGCGAGATGTTGGAGGCGAAGGTCGCCACCAGCACCCTGCCCTCCGCCTCCCGGACGATGGTCTCGAGGGCGGCACCGACGGTGCGCTCGCTGGGCGTCATGCCCTCGCTCTCGGCGTTGGTGCTGTCGCTGAGAAGGAGGAGGACGCCGGCGTCGCCCAGGCGGGCAAGACGCGCGAGATCGGGAGGCTCCCCCTGCATCGGGGTCTGGTCGATCTTGAAGTCGCCGCTGTGGACGATGACGCCCAGTGGCGTATGCAGGGCCAGAGCGCAGGCGTCGGGTACCGAGTGCGTCGTGTGGATCCACTCAACGACGACCCCCCCGAGAGTGACCCTGTCCCCCGGCCGCACCGTGCGCAGCCGGACGCTGTCGAGAAGGCGGTGCTCGCGCAGCTTGCCGCGCAGCAGCCCCAGCGTCAGAGCGGTCCCCCAGACGGGGACGTCGAGCCGGGGGAGGATGTAGGGGAGGCCGCCGATGTGGTCCTCGTGGCCATGGGTGAGCACGATGCCGCGCACCCGCTCCCGGCGCTCGATGAGCCAGCTGATGTCGGGGATCACCAGGTCCACCCCCAGCATCTCGGTTTCGGGGAACATCAGGCCGGAGTCCACGACGACGATGTCCTCGCCGCACTCGATGGCGAGCAGGTTGCGGCCGATCTCCCCGAAGCCGCCCAGCGCGACCAGACGAAGGGTCTGCGGCCGCGCCGCGGCGCGGACCGCCGGGCTCTC
>CAWEEP010000065.1:0-51045 GCA_963808125.1 Candidatus Dormiibacterota bacterium | reverse complement strand
CCCGGAGCGTGGCGAGACGGCGGCCGGATCAGTCAAAGAGGCTGAGCTGGTGGCGCGGGTCGATGGCGGGCGGCTCCCCCGGCGTCGCGGGCACGGCGGAGCCCGGCGCCCCCTCTTCGGGCGCCGTCGCGGCGCGCAGGCGGTGCTCCGCGGCGGCGGCGAGGTAGCCGCGCACCTTGATCATGTCCTCCTCGAGGGTGCCCATCAGCGAGCCGTTGTAGAGGGCGGCGGCCGGGTGGTACAGGGGGACGTAGAGGCGGTCACCGCGGACAACCCCGTGGCCGTGGACCTGGGTGATGCCGGGCGAGCCGGGGAGCAGCCGGGCCAGCGCGTGGCGGCCGAGGACGAGGATGACGTCGGGCCGGATGATCTCCACCTGGGCGTCCAGGAACTGCGAGCAAGCCTCGACCTCGGCGGGCTCGGGGTCGCGGTTGCCGGGTGGCAGGCACTTGACGACGTTGGTGATGAAGGTGTCCTCCCGGCGCACCCCGATGCTCTCCAGAAGGTGGGTGAGGACGTTGCCCGCCGCCCCCACGAACGGCTTGCCGAGGCGATCCTCGGTCTCTCCCGGCCCCTCCCCCACCACCATGATGCGGGCGGCCGCAGCGCCGGTACCGGGGACCGCCTGGATCCGGCGCAAATGGAGGGGGCATGCGGTACATGCCAGGATGTGATCGTGGACGACCGCCAGGGCGGAGTCGGCGGCCGAGGACATGTCTCGGATTGTGACACTCCCCAACGCCAGTCCCAGGCGGCCGCCCGGAGGGTTCGCGGACCGCTTCATGGCGCGGGACGTCGCCGCGCGCAGTCGGGCATGGAATCCGGAACTGTGTTGTGTAGGGTCTTTGGACCCCATTGCCACAGGACTTTCTGCTACACTCCCCCAAAGTCGTGGTCGACGAGGGGGAGGCTGGTGAGCGCGGGGGGCGCTCGCCAGGACCGCGGCGTCAAAGGTGCCGCCACCACGGCACCTTCGTGGTATCGGCCGGAACGAGCGCGCCTGAATCAGGAGCGTGCGGTCAGGGTGCCGGCGCAGGCCCGCCCGGCGGCTCGAGGAAGGGCCGCGGCCTCTCTGGATCGGCCGAAGCGCCGTCCCGGAACCAGTCGCCGAGAATGACGCCGATGACTGCCGCCATGCCCAGTGAGGCGGCGACGCCCACGGCCACGTTCAACGCCGTCGGGGGCAGGGCCACGGTCTCCGTGGCGAGGAGCGTGCCGACCGCGACCAGCAGCGGGGCCAGCAGGCGCCAGGTGAACAACTTTCCGGGGCGGCCGATCCACCAGATCGCCGCGAAGACGTAGACATCGAGGACGTAGTAGGCCCAGGTCGTCTTGGCCAGCATCAGGATGCAGGCGGCGGCAATGGCGAGCAGGCCGTAGAGACGCGGCGAGGTGAGCGCCGCCGCCGGCCGCCGCCACAGGGCGACGGCGCAGAGGAGGACGGCGGCACCGATGAACAGGAATGCGTCCCCGTGTTGGACGAGGCCGGCCCAGCTCGTGCCGCGGACCACGAGCCAGAGGGAGCCGCCGTCGATGGGCAGGCTGCCCCGATTGGTGACCAGCGAATACAGGAGGTCCTGCCGGTCGCCGAGGTAGAACGGCAGCAGTCCGGCGGCGCAGGTCGCGGCCGTGGTGCCGGCCAGTGCCGCGGCGGAGCGGGGCCGGCCGTTGCGCAGCAGGAGCAGGGTGAGAGGCACCAGGCAGATGAGCGACACGGTCCGCGTCAACCCCGCCAGACCGAGGAGAAGGCCCGACCGGACGGTGCCCCCCCGGCCGAGGAGGCGGACGGCAAGGAGCACCAGCCACAGGTCGAGCGGCTGCTCCATGTGGCCGAAGTCCGCGACCGCCATCCACAGCGGCGGGGCGAGCAGGAAGACTGCGGACGCCGCCAGGCGATGGTCCATCCGCCCGCGACCCGCCTCCGCTGCGCGCACCGCCTCGACGGCGAGGAGCAGGGAGAAGACCGCGAAGACGCCCAGGGTCAAGGCGGCCCGGAGCCGCACGCTGTCCTGCCAGCCGAGCAGGTCGGCGACCGCGACGACACCGGTCAGGGGGATGAGGCTGAGAGGCCCGTTGTCGTTGGGGATGGTGCCGGCGCGCACCGCGTAGACGAGCAGCGGGTGGCCGTGGGCCGCGAGCTGGGCGGAGGGCCAGAAGAAGAGGTCGAGGTCACTGTTGGTGGTGTCGAAGATGAGGGCGACGACCACCCAGGCCGCGACGTAGGCGACGGCGAGGGCCGCGATGACGACGCGACGGTCGGTGGGGCGCAGTTTTGCCCCGGCTACGCGCGGTACTCCAGGACCAGCTCCGCGACCTGGACGGCGTTGGTCGCCGCCCCCTTGCGCAGGTTGTCGGCGGCGAAGAAGAGGACGAGGCCGTGCTCACGGCTCGGGTCGCGGCGGATGCGGCCCACCTGGACCACGTCGGTCCCGGCCACCTCACGCGGCGTCGGGTAGGCCTGCGCCCCGGGGTCGTCGACCACCTGAACCCCCGGCGCCCCCTGGAGGATGCGACGCGCCTCGGCGGGATCGGCATCCTTCTCGAATTCCGCCCAGACTGCAGCGCTGTGGCCCACGGCGACCGGCACCCGCACCGTCGTCACGGTCATGGGAAGCCCGCTGAGCCCCAGCACGCGCCGCGTCTCCTGGATGACTTTGACCTCCTCGTCGGTGTCGTCGCCGACCATCTTCCAGCCGCCGGGGACGACGTTGCCGTGCAGCACGTGGGGGTACAACTCGCGATGCGGGGGCCGGCCGGAGGCGTCGTCCCCCTCCTGGAGCCGCAGCTCGGCGAGGAGGTCGCGGCCTCCACCGCTCGCCGCCTGGTAGGTGGAGACGGTGAGGTGGCGCAGGCCGAAGGCCCGGTGCAGCGGCGCCAGCGACACCGTCAGCGGGATGGCGACGCAGTTGGGGTTGGCGATGATGCCCCGGTTGCCCTGCACCGCCTCCCCGTTGACCTCGGGGACGACAAGGGGGACCTCCGGATTCATGCGGTAGTAGCTCGACTTGTCGACGGCGACGCCGCCGGCCGCGGCCACGACCGGGCCGAACTCGCGCGACACCGCCGCCCCCGCGGCGAAGAAGACGATGTCGCAGCCCTGCAGCTTCTCGGCGTCGACCGTCGTGACGCGCACATCCTCGCCGCGGAAGCGGACCATGGCCCCGTCGCTGCGCGCCGAGGCCATGGGCCGGAACTCCCGGATGGCGAAGTGCCGTTCCTCGAGGATGCGGAGCACCGTGGACCCGGCGGCGCCGGTCGCGCCGATCAGGGCCACCACCGGGGCCGCCGACCGCTCCGCCATCGCCCTGTTCTCCTACGCCGGGCTGGCCGTCCCCGCCCCGGCCGTCTGGTCCTGGCGGTTCGCCAGATCCCGGATGGCGTCGCGGCGGGAGAGGTTGACCCGTCCGCGGTCATCGACCTCGATGACCTTGACCATGATCTCGTCGCCCACGGCGACCACGTCCTCGACCTTCTCGACCCGGTGCTCGGCGAGGTTTCCGATGCGGACCAGCCCCTCCTTCTTGGGTGCGATCTCGACGAAGGCGCCGAAGCCCATCAGGCGGGTGACCTTGCCCTTGTAGATGCGGCCGATCTCGACGTCGTCGGTCAGGTCGCGGATCATCGCCAGTGCACGCTCGCGGGCATTGGCGTTGGCGCTGGCGACCATCACGCGCCCGTCGTCCTCGATGTCGATCTGCGTGCCCGTCTCCTCGACGATGCGGCGGATGGTCTTGCCGCCTGGGCCGATGACCTCGCGGATCTTGTCGGGGTTGATCTGGATGGTGTCGATGCGGGGGGCGAACGGGCTCATCTCCGGCCTGGGCGCGGAGAGTGCCTCGGCCATCTTGGAGAGGATGTGCAGCCGGCCCGCGTGCGCCTGCGCCAGCGCGCGTTCCAGCAGCGCCCAGCTCAGGCCGCGGATCTTGATGTCCATCTGCAGGCCGGTGATGCCCTTGGCGGTGCCGGCGACCTTGAAGTCCATGTCGCCGAGGGCGTCCTCCATGCCCTGGATGTCGCTGAGGATGGCCGACCGGTCGCCGCCGTCGTCGCTGATCAGGCCCATGGCGATGCCCGCCACCGGCGCTGTCAGCGGCACGCCCGCGTCCATCAGGGCCAGCGACGAGCCGCACACCGAGGCCATCGAGGTGGAGCCGTTGCTGCTCAGGATCTCGGTGACGACGCGCACGACGTAGGGGAACTCCTCGTCCTCGGGCATGACGTTGTGCACCGCCCGCTCCGCCAGCGCCCCGTGGCCGATCTCACGGCGTCCCGGGGAGCGCAGCGGCCTCGCCTCTCCCACCGAGAAGGGCGGGAAGTTGTAGTGGTGCATGTAGCGCTTGAACTCCTCGAGGCCCAGCCCGTCGAGTTTCTGCTGATCCTGGCCTGAACCGAGAGTGGCGATGGACAGTGCCTGGGTCTGGCCGCGGGTGAAGAGGGCGCTGCCGTGGGTGCGGGGCAGGACGCCGACCTTGCACCAGATGGGGCGGATCTCGTCGGTGCGACGGCCGTCGGGGCGGATCCCCTCGGTGAGGATGGCCTGGCGGACCGCCTTCTTCACCTCGCTCTCGAAGGCTCGGGCGATGTCGGCGCGGCCGGCCGGGAAGCGCTCCTCGAGCTGGGTGATGGTCTCGGCCTTGAGAGAGTTCGAGGGCGGCCTCACGGACCTTCTTGTCGGCGTTGCGCGCCGTCTCGGTCATGTGGCCACTGACCTGCTCGTGGACCGCCGCCGCGACCTCGGGGTCGATCACCCACCGCGGGTAGTCCATGACCGGCTTCGCGCCCAGCGCCTCGCGGATGTGGAGCTGGAAGGCGACCAGGCGGCGGATCTCGTCGTGGGCCAGGCGCAGCGCCTGCAGCACGGTCTCCTCGGAGACTTGGCGCGCCCCCGCCTCCACCATGGTGATGGCGTCGTCGGTCCCGGCGACGACCAGGTCGAGATCGGAGTCGACGAGCTGCTGGAGGGTCGGGTTGAGGACGAGCTGGCCGTCGACCATGCCGACGCGCACGCAGCCGACCGGACCCGCGTGCGGGATGTCGCTGATCTGCAGGGCCAGGGAGGCGCCCGTGACGGCAAGCGTCGTCGGGTCCTGCTCCTGGTCCGCCGAGACGACGGTGGCGACGAGCTGGACGTCGTTGCGGAAGTCCTTGGGGAAGAGCGGTCGCATCGGCCGGTCGATCATCCGGCAGGCGATGACCGCGGCCTCGCTGGGCCTTCCCTCGCGGCGCGGGAAGCTCCCCGGGATGCGACCGGCGGCGTACAGCTTCTCTTCGTAGTCACAGGTGAGGGGAAAGAAGTCGATACCTTCTCGGGGGGACTTGCTGGCCACCGCGGTGACGAGGACCACGGTGTCGCGGCAGCGGATGAAGAGCGCGCCATTCGCCTGCTCCGCGATGTGGCCGGTCTCCACGGTCAGGGTCTGGCCGGCGAACTCGGTCTGGAAGGTTTTCGGGTCTGGATTGGGCATGAATTCTCCGATGGGGGCTGTCCCCGCCGGCTTCGGCGATGTCGGAGGTGAGGCTGTTGGAGGCTGATGCCGGGGCTTGGGGTTCGCGCCACCTTTGTGGCGGCGGCGACAGCTCCGGGAATCAGTCCCCAACGTCTCACCGTCCCGGCTCGGCTCGAGAGGCCAATCGGGGTAAGTCGATGAGGAGGTGAGCCGGTGAGCGGCTCAGACGAGAGTTGTCCGAAGGCCCTCCTCTGTGGAGGGGACGGTGAGCGCCGGGACGGCGGGGGGGCCGCCCTCCCGCTTCGCCGAGGATCCCGGTGAGACGCTTCGCACTATCGGCGCAGCCCCAGCCGGGCGATGATGGCGCGGTACCGCTCCACGTCGGTCTGGGCCAGGTAGTCCAGAAGCCGGCGGCGGCGGCCGACGAGCTTGAGCAGCCCGCGGCGGGAGGCGTGGTCCTTGGGGTGGTCGCGGAGATGCTCGGTCAATCCGCTGATCCGATCGCTGAGGACGGCTATCTGGACTTCCGGTGAGCCGGTGTCCGTGTCATGCCGCCGATGCTCGGCGATGATGTCGGTCTTGCTGCGAAGCTCGGGCACGTGACGTTCTCCAGGATGGCCATGATGGCCAGACGCCGGACCGAGAGCGGGGCACTGGACTGGGGCGCGATGGCCTCAATCCGGAGCCGGGCCCTCTGTCGGTCGTCGCCAGTCTAGCAAACGCATGCTCCAGGGCTCCGGATCGGACCGTTCGAAGCCTGAAGGACTTCGGCGTCCGGCTGCCATGCGGATCGCCCTCAGGGGACCACCGCCGCCAGGCCGGCCTCCTCAGCCGCCAGGCGCTGGCGCTCGTCATAGGTGGCGAACCGCTCCAGGCCGGCCACCATGGCGGTGGCAACGTGGAGCGCGTCGAGGCTGCGCACACTGCCAGGGGTCACGGCGAGGGCCGCAGTGCGGATGTCTGACGACACCTCCACGAGATCGCAGCCCGCGAGGAGTTCCCGTGCCGCCACGAGGACGGCCCGAGGGGCGTGCCGGCGAGCGAGGGCGCGGCCGACCTCCACCTCCGCGATCGCCGAGGTGAGGAGCCTCCCCTGGCGAGCGTTGAGCCACCGACCGGCCACGTCATGGCGGGGGTCGTCGGACGCCAGGGCCGCGATGAGAACCGAGGAATCGACGTAGTCAGGCAGCTCTCGGGTGGCCACGGTCACCGATCCGTGTCGCGCTGTTCGACGAGGGCGCGTCCCAGTTCCAGGGGAGGAAGCCCGGCGGCCGCGACCAGTCCCCGCAGCAGCGCCTCCGGGTCGGCGGGGCGGACGAGCCCGGCGCGACGCAGCCTGTCGAGCGGGCCCCCCGGAGCGACCGGGGCGAGGACGGCCACGACGCGACCGTGATCGGTGATGTCCTCGGCAATGCCCGAGGCGGCCACCCTGCGGACCACCGCCGAGGCATTGCGCTGAAGCGCACTGATGGGTGTGCTCATCTGCGTAAAGTAGCAGAATTCGGCCCCTGGGTGTCAGCGCCGGCTCACGTCGGGGCGGCGAATCGCAGCGCCCCGGGGCAGATGGTGATCTGGGCGGGCGCGCGCCCCACCTGCTCCCCGTCGACGTCGAAGAGCGGTGGCAGCTCACCCGGAGCGGCGGCGATGTCGATGGACCGCGCGCGATGGACCTCCACCACGGCAAGGCTCAGGTGGGTGCCCCGGTAGAGGCGGGGCACGGCTCGGATCGATCCCAGCCGGGAGATGTCGGCGACGATGACCACGTCGAAGAGCCCGTCGTCGGGCTCGGCGCCGGGCGCGATGTGCATGCCGCCGCCGAAGTGGCTGCCGTTGGCGACGATGACCTGCTGCACCTTGCGGTGGATGGTCTCCCCGTCCAGGGTCAGGATGAGGTCGCGGCCGCGGTACGAGAGCAGGGTTGCCACCGACACGCCGAGGAAGACGGCCGTGCCGGCCAGGCCGCCGCCCCGACGGCGCCGCCGATTCACACGGGACGCCACCTCTCCCCCGAGGCCGCAGTCGGCGATGTTGATGAAGTGGCGCACCGTCCCATCCGGGAAGGCGACCCGGCCGACGTCGACGGCGCGGGTCGTCCCGCTGGCGAGGAGGCCTGCCGCCGCCTCCGGGTCGGTGGGCAGGCCGAGGGCGTGGCGGAAGTCGCCCCCCGTGCCACTCGGGATCAGGCCCACCGTCAGGTCGGCGGCAAGCGGCGTGCAGCCGCCGTCGAAGCAGCCGTTGACGACCTCGTTGAGGGTGCCGTCACCGCCGACGGCGACGATGCGGCGGATGTCCCTGGTCAGGATCGCCTCTCGGGTCAGCGTCGTCGCGTCGCCCGGCCCGATCGTGAGCTGCGCCGTCACGTCGATGCCGGCGCGGTTGAGCGCCCTCTCGATCGCCGGCCAGCGGCGCAGGGTCCGGCCTCCGGCACTCGCCGGGTTGACGACGACGAGCGTCCGGCTCACGGCAGGAGGACCGCCTCAGTCCACGCCCGGCGTCAGCGCCTTGGCGCGGACCGTCCGCCGGTACCAGTGGAAGCTCGATTTTGGGGTGCGCCGGCCGGTCGGGTAGTCGACCCACACCAGGCCGAATCTCTTCTGGAAACCCTGAGCCCACTCGAAATTGTCGATCAGGCTCCAGACGAAGTAACCGCGGATGTCGTTCCCGGAGCGGACGGCGTCGAGGACGACCTGCAGGTGGCCCTCCAGGTAGGCGATGCGGTCGGCGTCACGGATCTGGCCGTCGGGGCCGACGTAGTCGTCGCAGGCCGCCCCGTTCTCGGTGATGTAGAGGGGCAGGGTTCCGCATTCGCGGCGCACCCGGACGAGGAGTTCGGCGAGGCCGGCCGGGTCGATCTCCCAGCCCATCCGGGTGCGTTGGAAGGCGGGGCGGAAGACCTCGACCATCCCCGTGTCGGCGCCGAGCAGGTTGGTCGGCGCGGCTGCCGGGACCCAGTAGCCGGCGGCGCGGGCCTCGGCCATACGCGACACGGCGCAGACGGTCATGGGGGCGTAGTAGTTGACGCCGAGGAAGTCGAGGGGCTCGGCGATGACGGCGAGGTCGCCATCAGCGATCACCGAGAAGCCCGGGCGGTGGCCGGCGTAGTGCTCCAGCATGTCGGCGGGATATGCCCCCTTCAGGATCGGCTCGAGGAAGAGGCGGTTGAGGTTGCCGTCGGCGAGGCGGGCGACGCGGACATCGTCCTCGTGGTCGCTGGCGGGCCAGAACGGCTGCAGGTTGAGGCTGATCCCGACCTGGGCTCCTGGCACCGCCGCCCGGATGGCGCGGACGGCCTCTCCGTGGGCCAGCAGCAGGAAGTGGTTGGCGGCGGCGGCCTCCCCCAGGTCCTGGTGTCCCGGGGCGTGCTCGCCCTTGGCGTAGCCGAGCCAGGACGGGCACCAGGGCTCGTTGATGGTCATCCACGGCCCGATGTCGGTGCCCAGGGCCGTAGCCACGATCGCTGCGTAGTCGGCGAAGCGCCCCACCGTCTCGCGTGACGTCCAGCCTCCCCTGTCCTGGAGGGGTTGGGGCACGTCCCAGTGGTGCAGCGTCACCGACGGGGTGATGCCCCGGCGCAGCAGGCCGTCGACCATGCGGCGGTAGAAGTCGAGCCCCGGCTGGTTGGCCGGGCCGCTGCCGGTGGGCTGGATGCGCGGCCAGGCCACCGAGAAGCAGTAGATGCCGACGCCCAGCTCGGCGAGGAGGTCGAGGTCCTCGTCGAGGTGGCGGTAGTGGTCGGCGGTGACGTCGCCGTTGTCGCCGTTGTGGGTGGTTCCCGGCTGGTGGCTGTAGGTGTCCCAGACGGAGACGCCGCGCCCGCCGACGGTCACCGAAGCCCTCCACCTGGTAGGCGGACGACTTGACCCCGAAGAGGAAGCCCTTGGGGAAGCTGCGATCCGGACCGTCGCTGGGCACGATGCCTGCCGCCTCCGTGATGTGCCGCCGTGCGACCTCGCATTGTGCCGCGCCGCTGTGGACACCCGGCGTGGGGTGGTCGGGGGCCCCCCCTACTGCGGCCTCGGTGTCGCTGCCTCCGCCGGAACCGGCGCGTCCTCACGGCCGCGGCACCACAGCCAGAGCGCGGCGGGCAGCAGGGCGGCAACCAGGCCGGCGCCCGCGTCGATGGCGAGGCTCGACACCACGGTGTTGACGTTGGCGCCCTGCTCCGGCAGCACGCAGCCGTTCTGGCAGTTCGAGGTCCATCCCGCGATCTGCGTCATCAGCGTGTAGCCGGCGGCGAGGGCGAAGCCCGCCGCGACCACGGCCAGCTGGGTGCTGCGGAACCAGGCGATCCTGCGCGGGCCCGCGGAGAGCAGGGCGCGGACGGCGACGCCGAGCGCGACGGCCAGCGCGATCCCGGCCACGAAGGCCCAGGCGGTCAGGTACCACGGTGCCCCGGAGATGAGCTGGGGACCGGAGACGTTGAGCTGACCGCCGATGACTGGCTCCCCTGAGTAGGTCGTCCAGTTCGCCTGGCTGACCAGGATGCCGCCGATGAAGAGCGCCCCCAGCGCCACCTCGACGGCGGCCCACACCTGCACCTTGAGCGGGATGAAGCCCGGCGGCTGGGGGCTGTGCGGTTGCGGATAGACTCCCCACCAGGTGGCGGGCGGCTGGCCGGGCCAGGCGGGCTGGGGAACTCCCTGCGGGGTCGTCGGTTCGGAGGCGGGTGGGATCTGGGTCACGTCGATCTCCCCCAGGAGCTGTCGGGCCGACGTCGCCCTGGGGACGGGCCCGCGGACCGCCCGACCAGGGGACGCAGCCGGATTATCCGCATTGCCTGCATGGCTGTGTGACCCCTCCTCCGACAGGTGCAGGGCCGTGCTCGTCGCAGCGTCGGTGGCGTGCCAGGCGCCGCCGACGAACCGTTCACGCGGCAGGACCGCCCGCTACTGCACAGACGCCGGAGGCGGTCCCGCGGCCGGCGGCACCGCCCGTGCCTCCGATCGGGCGCGGCTCCAGAGCCAGAGGGCACCGGGCAGCAGAGCCCCGGCCAGGCCCGCACCCAGGTCGATGGCGACGCTCGAGACGACGGTGTTGGCGTTGACCGCCGGCTCGAAGCACGAGGTCCCGCAGGGCGTTGTCCAGCTCACCATCTGCATCATCAGCAGGGAGCCCCCGGCCAGGAGGACGGCCGAGACGGCGACGGCGAGCTGGCTGGCGCGAAAACGGGCGAGCCGGGCGTCGAGGCCGGAGAGAAGGCCCCGGATGGCCATGACCAGGGTCACGGCGGTGAGCAGCCCCGCGGCGTAGGCGTACAAGGTCAGGTACAGCGGCGCTCCGGTGGTGTGGCCGGTGTCGTTGCCCCCCGTCTGCACCTATTGCTGCCAGGAGGCCTGGTTGACCAGGATGGTGCCGATCAGGAGGGCGCCGAGGATGATCTCGACCACGGCCCAGACCTGGATCTTGACCGGGAGGGCGCGAGGGTCGGCCTGGGACCGGGGCGGCGGCGCCATGGGGTAGGGTGCCCACCCCGGCGGGGGCGGCCCGAACCACCGGGGGTCGAAGGGCGGCGGAGCCGCGGAGGCGGCCGGAGGGCCGGGGAACGGCGGGGTCTCGGTCATCGGGGTCTCCGTCACTGGATGGTGGCAGCGCTCGGGCCGGGACCTGGGGCGGCCGGGCACGCGCGGTTATGCCGGACGGCGGACCGGTCCGCCCGACGCACCCGTCACAGCCCCTCGGGCGGCTCCTTCCCGGCGAGCAGCCGCCGGGTCTCCAGGACGTCCTCCCGCATCCGGACGATCAGGGACGCCTCGTCCGGGTACATCCTCTCCTCGCGGATGCGGTGCGTGAAGGCGAGCCGGACGCGCTCACCGTAGATGTCGGCGTCGAAATCGAGGACGTGCGCCTCCAGCGTCAGGCGGTCGCCGCCGAAGGTGGGCCGGTAGCCGATGCTGGAGGCGGCCTGGTGCCAGGTGCCCCGGGAGCGCAGCCAGGTCGAGTAGATGCCGATCTCCGGAAGGCACTTGCCCGGCTCCACGCCGAGGTTGGCGGTGGGGAAGCCGAGACGGCGCCCCACCTGTTCGCCCATCTCCACGGTGCCGTCCATGAAGTAGGGATAGCCGAGCAGATCGGCGGCGACCTCGACCTCGCCGGAGACCAGGGCCGCGCGGATCCGGGTCGACGAGACGGAGGCCCCGCCCCGTTCCACGCCGCCGACCTCGGTGACGGTGAACCCGTGCTCGGCCCCGAAGGCGCGCAGGAAGGCGGTGTCGCCACTGCGGGCGTGCCCGACGGCGAAACCGGGGCCGGCGACGAAACGCCGGACGTCGAAACGCTCCAGCAGGCGCTCGCAGAAAAGGGCGGCGCTCCACCGGCTGATCTCCAGCGTGAAGTTCAGCACCACCAGCCGGTCGATGCCGAGCGCCGCGAGACGCTCGTTCTTCTCGTCGAGGGTGGTGATCTCGGCCGGCACGTTGCCGGGGTCGAGGACGGCCCTCGGATGCGGCTCGAAGGTCACGGCGACGGCGATGCCACCGATCTCGCGGGCGGCGGCGACGGTGGCGGCCAGCAGGCTCTGGTGGCCGCGGTGCACCCCGTCGAAGACACCGACGGTGATCGCCGCGGCTGGCGGCGCGGCGCCGCGATCGGGGACGAGACCGTGCTCCAATTCCACCTGCCCTCCCCCGCTAGGACACCATGACCTTGGTGGGCCGGAAACGGTTGCCGGTGACCTCGCCGAGAGCGACCAGCTCGAAGTCGGCGCTGTGCACCCGCACCTCTCCCTGCGGCAGCCCCTGGGACGGGCGGGGCAGGAACACCGGCTGGCCGCGGCGGACCTGGGTCACCAGCGGCGGGGCCAGGTCGATGCGCGGCAGGAAGTCCACCGCCACCTCGACGGGAAGGAGGGCGGTGGCGGGGTCGTCGAGTTCCCGGAGCTCGTCCAGTGTGTGGGCGCCGGCGAGGTCGAGCGCGCCGTAGCGGGTGCGCTCCAGCCAGCCCAGCATCCCCCCCACGCCCAGCGCGTCGCCGAGATCGGCCGCCAGCACGCGCATGAAGGCGCCCTTGCCGCAGGTCACCTCGAGGTCGGCCTCGGCGACGCGGCCGGGGCGGAGGCGCAGCAGGCGGGCGCTGTGGATGACGGCCGGCCGTGCCGGGCGCTCGACCTCCTCGCCCCGGCGTGCCAGCTGGTACAGGTGCTCACCCTCGTGGCGCACCGCCGAGTGCATGGGGGGGATCTGGGTGATCTCCCCGACGAAGGCCGCGAGCGCCTCGGCGACGCGGCTCTCGTCGAGCCCCGAGGCGTCGGCGCCGGGGGTGACCGTGCCCTCGGTGTCGAGCGTGTGCGATCGCTCGCCGAGGCGGACGAGGCAGAGGTAGGTCTTGCTCTGCAGGTGGAAGTAATCCACCAAGCGCGTCGCCCTCCCCAGGCACAGGGGGAGCAGCCCCCTGGCGGTGGGATCGAGGGTGCCCGCGTGCCCCACGCGGCGCTCGGCGTAGATCCGCCGCACCTCGCGGACGCAGTCGAACGACGTCTGTCCGGGTTCCTTGTTGAGGGCGAGGACGGCGTTGAGCATGACGCTCCTGCCCGGGGCCGGCGGGGCCATCGCTTCGGTCACGCTCCGGGACGCAGCTCCGCCCGGGCGATGTCGAGGACCATCTCCCGGGCCTCCTCGATGGGGACGCGCAGCTCCGCACCGGCCGCCCGCCGGTGCCCTCCGCCGCCGAACGGCGTGCAGATGGAGGTGGCGTCCACCTCGTCACGGCTGCGCACGCTGATCTTGGTCAGCGCCGCCGCGGCCTCCTTGAAGAGGATCGCGATCTTCAGGGATTCCACGCTCTGCAGCTGGTCGATGATGCCGTCCGCCTCGCGGATGTCGGCGCCCGTCTCACGGAGCATGTCCTGGGTCACCTCGGACCAGACCAGGCGCCCGTCGCACTCCGTGTGCATGCGCGCCACGGTGAGCCCCTCGAGGCGGAGTTGGGGGACGGAGCGCGACTTGTAGCTCTTCAGCGCCACCCACCCAGCGTCGGCACCGAGGGCCACGAGATCGGCGCCGAGGCGCAGCGCCGCCTCCGTCGTGTTCTCGTGGCGGAAGCCGCCTGTGTCGGTGAAGAGGGCGGCGTAGAGGTTCGTCGCCGTGGGCGCCGAGATGCCGCAGCCCATGGCGCGCAGCAGCTGGTACACGACCTGGCCGGTGGCGCTCGCGGTGCGGTCGACGAGGTTGATCTCGCCGAAGGCGTCGTTGCCGGCGTGGTGGTCGACATTGACGACGTGGGGCACGGTGTCGATCAAGGACGCCTGGTCGCCGAAGCGATTCACCGTGGCGCAGTCGAAGGTGAAGAGAAGGTCGAGGGGCGGCGCGCCGGCGACGATCTGGTCGAAGCCGGGGAGGTGGTCAAGGGTCAAGGGGAATGGGCTGGGGACCACGGTGCGCACGCTCTTGCCCATCTCCGCCAGCGCCTCGGCGAAGGCGAGTGCGGAGCCGACGCTGTCGGCGTCGGAATCCTTGTGGGCAAGGCACCCGATCTCCATGGCTAAGTCGATGAGACGGCGGATGTCGCCGGCACACTCCTCGACGGTGGCGAAATGCGGCGCCCCGGCGACGCGGGGCTCGGTGGACCCGATCATGGCGCCTCACCGACCGGCTCGACGGGCGGCTCGATCTCCCGCAGCATGCTGCTCATCCGCACCGAGTAGGCGATGGATTCGTCGAGCTCGAAGCGGAGGTGCGGCGACGTCTTCAGGCTTTCCAGTCGCTGGCCGATCTGGGCTCGCAGATAGCCCTCGGCGTGGCGCATGGCGCTGACGACGGCCTGGCGCTCCGCGTCGTCGCCCAGCGCAGAAATCATCACCGTGGCGCTGCGCAGGTCGGGGGCGATGCGCACCTCGGACACGGAGGCGAGGTGCACCCTTGGGTCCTTCATCTCGGTGAGCATGAGCGACGAGATCTCCTGGCGGAGCAGTTCGGCGACCCGCTCCCGCCGTGGGGGCCGCGACGGCGGCAGCGCGGCGGACTGGAAGCTCCCCTCGCGCGGAGGCCCCGATGCGCTCCTGCCCGGGCGGCGGTTCGGCGTCACAGCGGCCAAGATCAGAGGTTCTGCTGCTCGACGACGAATGCCTCGAGGATGTCGCCCTCGACGAACTCCGCGAAACCATCGATGGTGATGCCGCACTCGTAACCGCGGGCCACCTCGCGCACGTCGTCCTTGAACCGCTTCAGCGCGTCGACCTTGCCGCTGGCGATCTCCTTGCCGCCACGCAGCACCCGACAGCGGGCATTGCGGGTGATCTTGCCGTCCACCACCTGGCAGCCCGCGATGGCGGGCTTGCCGTCGACCTGGAAGACGCGCCGCACCTCGGCCCTGCCCTGGTAGACGTCGATGAAGGTCGGCTCGTACATGCCGCGGATGGACTTCTCGATGTCCTCGGTGGCCTGGTAGACGACGTCGTAGAAGCGGACGTCGACGCCGTGCTCGTCGGCGGCCGCCCTGGCGCGCTCGTCGGGGCGGACGTTGAAGCCGATGACGATGGCCCCCGAGACGGCGGCCAGGTTGACGTCGGCCTCGCCCACCGCGCCGACCCCCTCGCCGACGATGCGGATGGTCACGTTGGGATCGTTGATGGCGCTGATCTGGCCGCGCAGCGCCTCCAGCGACCCGTCGGCCTCCGCCTTGAGAACGAGGGTGAGGGTGCGCACCTCGCCCTGGACGGCGGCGAAGTCGGCGAGCGTGATGCGACGCACCGGCTGGGCGATGCGGACCCGCTGCGAGGCGGTGCGCTGCTCGGCCAGCGCGCGGGCGGCCTTGTCGCTGTCCATGACCTGGAGCACGTCACCGGCGGTGGCGACCTCGGTGAGCCCGGTGATCTCGACCGGCTTGCTGGGGCCGGCTTCCTTGACACGCTTGCCGGTGTCGTCGACGAGGGCGCGGACCTTGCCGTACGCCGTCCCCACGACGACGTTGTCGCCGATGCGCAGCGTCCCGTTCTGTACCAGGACGGTGGCCACCGTGCCTCCCCCGCTCCAGCTCGCCCTCGATGACGGTGCCGACGGCGGGGCGGGTGGGATCCGCCTTGGTGGGCAGGATGACCTCGTTGACGAGGAGCAGGGTGTCGAGCAGGGTGTCGATGCCCTGGCCGGTCGTGGCGCTGGTGAAGACGACGGGGACGTCACCGCCGTAGCTCTCCGGCACCACCCCGCGCTCCGCGAGCTGCTGCAGGACGCGGTCGGTGTTGACGCCCTCCTTGTCCACCTTGTTGAGGGCGACGACGATGGGCACCCCGGCGCTGCGGATGTGCTGGATCGCCTCTTCGGTCTGGGGCATGACGCCGTCGTCGGCGGCCACCACCAGCACGGCGATGTCGGTGACGTCGGCGCCGCGGGCCCGCATGGCGGTGAACGCGGCGTGGCCCGGGGTGTCGATGAAGGTGATCGTCTGACCCTGGCGCTCGACCTGATAGGCGCCGATGCGCTGGGTGATGCCGCCGGCCTCGCCGGAGGCGACGCTGGAGGCGCGGATGCGGTCGAGGATCGACGTCTTGCCGTGGTCGACGTGGCCGAGGACGGCGACGACCGGCGGCCGTGCCACCAGCGTGGCGGGGTCGGCCGAGGAGAGGTCGAGGAGGGGGTGGCGCCGGCGGGCGGCGACCGGGGCGGTGGTGGCGGCGGGTGCCGGCGCCTCCTCCGACTCCGCCTCGAAGCCAAAGCTGTCCGCCGCGAGGACCGCCGTGTCGAAGTCGATCGACTGGGCGACGGTGGCCAGGACCCCGTTCTTCATCAGGTAGGTGATGACCTGGGCGGCGGGCACACCGAGGCGTTCGGCCAGCTCCCTCACGGTGACGCTGGCTGGCAGCCGGATCTTCTTGACCGTGGCTATGGTGTGTCCTCCTGGACGAGCTCGGCGAGCCGGAGGCTCAGCGTCTCGTAATCGATGGCATTCTCCCCCACCCGGAGCGATCGGCTCAGGCCGCGCCGCCGCCGGGCGGCCCGGATGCACTCCGGCCCGCTGTCCCGGCAGAGGTAGGCGCCGCGTCCCGGGGCCCGTGCGGGGGCATCCAGAATAACCGTTCCCGCCGTGCCCAGGGCGAAACGGGCGAGCTCGCCCTTCGGCCGCCGTCGGCGGCAGCCGGTGCAGGTGCGCCAGGGGGTCGCGTCAGTCACCGCTCGCGCCGGTCCCGGCGCCCGGCGGTGTCGCCGCGATGTCGATCCGCCACCCGGTGAGCCGGGCGGCGAGGCGGGCGTTCTCGCCGCGCCCGATGGCCAGGGACAGCTGTCCGGCGTCGACCTCGACGTGGGCGGTCCGGGCTCCGGCTCCAGGGTCACGGAAAGGACGGCGGCGGGGATGAGGGCGGCGGCGACGTAGCGGGCGGGATCGGGGTCGTAGCCGACGATCTGGATCTGCTCCAGGCCGAGCTGGGCGGTGACGGCGCGGTGGCGCAGCCCCCTGGGGCCGATGCAGGCACCCTGCGCATCGATATCCGGATCGCGCGATTCCACCGCCACCTTCGTGCGCGGCCGGCCTCGCGGGCGATGGCGCGGATCACCACCTTGCCGCTGACCAGCTCGGGAACCTCCTGCTCCAAGAGCAGGCGAACCAGTTGCGGATGCGACCGCGATCCCACGACCACGGCGTCCTTGGCCCGCCGCCTGCCCTCGAGGATGACCACCTTGATGAGCTGCCGGGGCACCGGGGTTTCCCCGGCCGCCTGCTCCTCCGGAGGCAGCACCACGGTCAGGTCTCCGGCGCGCAGGTACCAGGAGTTGCCGGCCCGGCTCTCCACGATGCAGTCGATGAGTTCGCCGCGTCGGAGTGTGGCCTCGGTCAGCACCCGCTCCGCCCCGGCGTAGCGCAGGCATTCGAGGACGGCCGAACGCACGGCCTGCGCCGCCTGGCGCGCCGCGTCGCCGGTGAGGGCGGGCATCAGCGTCTCGCCACCCTCCGGCTCGAGGCGGAAGATCTCCTGGACGCCCTTGCGCAGGTCGACGCGGAAGCGGAGCCCGGGATCGTCGACGACAAGCCGCCGGTAGGTGTCGAGGATGGCCTGGCCGACCACGGCGGTCAGCTCGCCCTCGGTGACCCCGGCGGAGTTGGCGATCTCGCCGACCGCCTCCAGGAGATCGCCCGCGCTGGGGCGCAGGGGATCGTCGCGGCTCCGGCCCGCCATCAGAGGAGGCCGCCGGCCGCGGCGCGGCGTGCGGGACTGCGGCGCGGCGCCACGGCGCCCACGTCAGATGTCCACGACGATGCGCGCCGCGACGACGGCGGCAACGGGGACGGCGACGATCCGTGGGCGGTGCCCGCCCGTCCGCGCCTCGATCTCCACGATGTCCCCGCCCGTGCCGACCAGGTGCCCCTCGACGATGAGCTCGGCGTCGCCGCTCCGGTAGCGGACGTTGACCCTGCGGCCCATGGCCGCGTGCCACTCTTCGGGGGTCCGGATGGGGCGCTCGGCGCCGGGGGATGAGACCTCCAGCGAGTACGCCGGGTCGATCGGGTCGTATGCGTCGAGGATCGCACTGGCCGTCATGGACGCCTGCTCCAGGCCGTCCAGGTCGACGCCGCCGGGCCGGTCGACCACCACGCGCAGGACGCTGCCGCCGCGGCCGCCCCCCTTCCACTTCACATCGACCAGTTCGACGCCGGTGAGCGTGAGCGCCGGCCGCAGCAGCTCAGCGATGGCGTCGATATCCGGGGTGTTCATGCCTGCCGACGGCGGACGCTCAGTTGGCGCGGGCCGGCCGGGCAGCCACCTTGCGAACGCCGCGCCCCGGCAGCTGCTGGGGACGCGCCTTGTCCCAGGCGACCAGCAGCGTCGAGGCGTTGAAGATCGAGCTGTAGGTGCCGGTGACGATGCCGACAAGGAGGGCGAGGACGAAGCCCTGGATGGTCGATCCGCCGAAGAGGACCAGCGCGAGGAGGACGAAGACGACCGTCAGCGACGTGTTCAGCGACCGCGTCATGGTCTGCACCGTCGAGAGGTTCACGGTCTGGTCGAAGGTGAAACGCGGCCCGACGCGGAGGTTCTCGCGGATGCGGTCGAAGACCACGATGGTGTCGTGGATGGAGAAGGCGACAGCGGTGAGCAAGGCCGTGATGAAGTAGCTGTCCACCTGCCCCAGGGGCGTGAAGTGCCCGATGATGGCCCAGATCCCGGCCAGCACGAAGACGTCATGTAAGAGCTTGAAGAAGGTGCAGGCGGCGAATCGCCACCGGTTCACCTGCCGCTGCTTGCCGAACTGGTAGGCGAGGTACATGGCGATGAGGATCGCCGAGATGAGGATGAGGACGATGGCGCTGACCACCAGGCTGCTGGCGATGCTCGGCCCGACCTGGTTGACGCTGGAGGTCTTGATGCCGTAGTCGTCCTTGACCTTGCTGTAGATCGAGTCCAGGGTGTCCACACTGGTGGGAAGGGTCTGGATCGAGAAGGAGTTGCTCCCGTTGTTCTGCACCTGGGGTTGGAGCCCGGTCTTCACCGAGTTGACGGCGCTGATGAGCTCCGCCGTGGTGGTCGGTCGCGTGAAGGTGGCCTGAATCTGGTCGCCGCCGGCGAAGTCGATGCCCAGGCGGAAGCCCTCCGGGGAGGTGGAGTTGTGCCAGAACAGCATGGCCAGCAGCCCCGGGATGATGATCGCCAGCGAGGCGGCGAAGAAGATGTTCCGCCGCTTGACGATGTCGAAGCGGCCCTTGGGCGGATGCTCCGCGTATTCGCTGTGGATCTCGGTGTACAGCGTGGGGTTGCGGCCGATCTTCCAGCGCAGCACCCAGGCCAGCATCGACTGGGTGATGAGCACGGCGCTGAAGAAGCTGATGGCGACGCCGATGCCCAGGGTGAGGGCAAAACCCTTGACCACGTCGAAGCCGAAGAAATAGAGGATGAAACAGACGATCTCGGTCGAGATGTTGCTGTCCCGGATGGCCGGGAAGGCGCGGCGGAAGCCGGTCTCCACGGCGATGCCCACAGGTCTCCCATGGCGTAGTTCATCGCGTGTTCGTTCGAAAATGAGCACGTTGGCATCGACGGCCATGCCCACCGACAGGACGAAGCCGGCCAGCCCGGCAAGGCTCACCGTCACGCCAATCAGCTTGTAGGCGGCGAGGTTGATGATGCTGTACAGGATCAGGGCGGCGCTGGCGAGCAGGCCCGGGAACCTGTAGTAGCCGATCATGAAGAGGATGACGATGATCATCCCGATGGCGCCAGCGAGGAGCGTCGCGTTGACGGTCTGGACGCCCAGCGTCGGGCTCACCGCGCTGGCCGCCACGGTCTCGATCTCAGCCGGCAGAGCACCGGCGGAGATCTCCGAGTTGAGGTTCTGCGCCTCGGTCAGCGAGAGTCCGCTGATCTCGGTGTGGTTGCCCTGGTCGCCGCCGCTGACGTAGGGGACGCTGATGATCTTGTTGTCCAGGAAGATGGCGATGTAGGCCGTTGGCGCGAGGCCGACGCCACTGCTCTGGCCCGCCTCGTAGGCGGAGTAGGCAGTGTTGGTGAGGGAGTTCCACTCGTTGCCGCCGGAGGAGTTGAAGGTGATGTCGACCACCGGGCTCCCCGTGGTCTGGGCGGTGCCCACCGCGGAGCTCGAGATGTCGGAGGCGGGGATCTTGTTATCGATCTTCCAGTGGTACTGCGCGCCGGTGCTGGGGTCGGTCAGGTAACAGGGTCCTCCCGAGCACGCCGTCGACGAGCTGACCTGGGAGGGGTCGAAGAGGTTGTCCTGGTCCTTGCAGAAGCTGTCCCCGGGGTTCTCGCCGCAGTAGTTCTGGTTGGTGGAGGCGCCCGCCGGGGGGGCGCCGGCCACAGCGGTCGCGAAATGGAGCTGGGCGGTGGTCCCGATCGTGGATTCGGCCTGCGCCAGGGCGACGCCCGGAAGCTGGACGATGATGAGGTCGTCGCCCTCGCCCTGGACAGTCGCCTCCGAGACGCCGAGCCCATCGACCCGCTGCTGGAGGACGGGGATGGTCAGCGACTGCGCCGTGGACACGCTGACGCCGTTCTGCGGCCCGTTGCGGCAGCCGATGCCGGGGGGATCGTTGTAGCTCTTGCAGACGGCGATGGTCAGCTCCGAGCCGCCCTGGATGTCCAGGCCCTTATGGACGTAGACCTGGGCACCGAGGATCGTCGGAGCCGACGTCAGCTGGTGGGTGAGGCCGGCCAGGCCGGGGTTCTGCAACACCGCCGTCTTGGCTGCGGGCACGGCCGGCAGCGCCGAGTTGAGGGTGATGACGTCGCCCTTGACGCTCTGGATCACCGCCTGGTTGCCGCCCACGGTGACGCTCTGGCCGGCGGCGAAGGCGCCGCCCGTTCCCGGGGTGACGGCGAAGCTGGTGGTGGTGTCCTGGGACGAGGAGACCACCTGAGAGGTCCGGGTGCTGGTGACCCGGGCGACGTAGCTCCAGCCGTCGATGACGATGGCGACCAGGACGACGACGAAGATCGCCGCCACCTTCCACTTGGTAATGCGCATCCAGGACACGAGGCGGAAGTCTAGTGGACCGACGAGGCGAACCACCGGGCCGAACTGTCGTCCGGCCCTCGAGCCGCCCCGCTCGCCCTCTCGGATGGGCCGGACGCCTCACCCGGAGGGGTGCCGCGGCGGCGCCTCCCGGCCGGCGGCCTCCTCCACCTCGCGGCGTAGATCGGCCAGGCGGCCGACCCGGATGGCCCCCCGGACCCTCTCCATGAGGCGGCAGAGGTGGGTGATGTTGTGGATGCTGAGGAGGCGGTGACCGAGGATCTCGTGGCTGCTGAAGAGGTGGCGGAGGTAGGCGCGGCTGAAGTCGCGGCAGCAGACGCAGTCGCACTCGGGGTCAACCGGGCCGAGCTCGTCGCGGCGGTCGGCGTTGCTCAGCCGGAGCTGGCCCGCCCGGGTCAGTGCCGTCCCGTTGCGGGCCAGCCGTGTCGGCACGACGCAGTCGAACATGTCCACGCCCAGCGCCGCCAGCGCCACCAGCTCCCGGTCGGTGCCCAGGCCCATGAAGTAGCGGGGACAGGTGTCGGGCATCTCCTCGGTGCAGGCCCGGGTGAGGGCCTCCATGTCGGCGACGGACTCGCCCACCGAGAGGCCGCCGATGGCGAGGCCGTCGAAGCCGAGGCTGCCGAGATGGCGGGCCGAGGCGCCCCGCTCGGCGGCGTCGAACCCGCCCTGGACGATGCCGAAGAGGAGACGGTCCGGGGCCAGGCTGACAGCCCTGCACCGCTCCGCCCAGCGGTGGGTGCGCGCGGTGGCCTCGCGGGCCAGCTGCGGGTGTGAGCCCCAGGCCACGGGGTGGTCCAGGCACATGACGATGTCGGCGCCCAGGCGGGACTGGATGCCCACCGCCTCCTCGGGGGTGACGCGCAGTCGCGACCCGTCCCACGGGGAGATGAAGGTGGCCCCCTCGTCGTCCACGCCGGCGACCCCGGCCAGGCTGATCAGCTGGTACCCACCGGAGTCGGTGAGGATGGGGCCGTCCCAGGCCATGAAGCGCTGCAGGCCCCCGGCTCGCTCGATGAGCTCGACGCCGGGCCGCAGCGCCAGGTGGTACGCGTTGGCGAGGATGATCTGCGCCCCGGCGGCGCGGACCTCGGCCGGGTGGCAGGCCTTGACGCTGGCGTTGGTCCCCACGGGCATGAAGATGGGGGTCTCCACGGTGCCGTGGGCCGTCCGCAGCACCCCGGTCCGGGCGAGGCCGTCCCTGGCGGTGATGGTGAAGGCGTTCACGCCTCCCCCATCCCGGCGCCGGGAGGCAGATCAGGGCGGCCGGCGGCACTCCAGACGAGCATGCAGTCGCCGAAGGAGAGGAAGCGGTACGCCCCGTCCAGGGCATGGGCGTAGGCGTCGCGCCAGACTGGGCCGGCGAGTGCCGCCACCATGACGAGCAGGCTGGAGCCCGGCTGGTGGAAGTTGGTGAGCATGGCGTCGACGACCCGGAAGCGATGCCCTGGGCGGATGAAGAGGCGCGTCACGCCGATGCCGGCACACACCGATCCGTCCCCGCCCGCCGCCGTCTCCAGGGTGCGCACCGCGGTGCTGCCGACGGCGACGACGCGCCCGCCCGCCGCCCGCACCTCGGCGATGCGGCGCGCCGTCGCGGCGGGGACGGCAAAGGCCTCGTCGTGCATGACGTGGTCGTCGATGCGCGCCGCCGTCATCGGGGCGAAGGTGCCGAGGCCGACGTCCAGGGACACGGTGCTCCAGCCGATGCCGCGTGCCTGGAGGCGGCTGAGGATGCGCCGGGTGAAATGAAGTCCCGCCGTCGGGGCGGCTGCGGAGCGGGGCAGGCCGCTGGAGAACACGGTCTGGTAGCGCTCAGGGTCCTCGAGCTGGTCGTGGATGTACGGCGGCAGGGGGACCGACCCGTGCCGTTCGATCGTCTCGGCCGGGTCTCCGCTGGAGACGAACTCGACGATGCGCGCACCGGGATGGCCGGGGGCCGGGCCCAGGATACGCGCGCTCAGGTCCGGCGCGATCTCGACCAGGCTGCCGATGGGAAGCCGCCGTGACGGGCGGACCAGGCAGGAGTACCTGTCCGCGTCCATGGCGCCGAGGATGAGCAGTTCCGAGCGTCCTCCCCCCGCCCGCGTGCCGTACAGCCGAGCCGCGCGCACCCGCGTGTCGTTGGCGACGAGGAGGTCACCCGGGCGCAGCAGGTCGGGGAGGTCATGGAAACGGTGGTCGGTGAGGCCCGCCCCGCCGACCTGGAGGAGGAGCGACGCGTCGCGGTCCGCAAGCGGGCGCTGGGCGATGCGATCAACCGCCAGGTCGTAGCGGTAGTGGGCGACCAGTCCCTCCGTTTCCACGCTTGTCGCCACGGCCAGAGAGTACCCGGGTGGCCACCCGCACCGGTAGGGCCCCTGGCTGCCGCTGCCTGCTCCGCTCAGTCGAAGAGCCGGCTCTGCCCGCCCCCGCCCGGCTGCCCCCCCGGGGCGTCCGGGGGCGCGGTCACGCCGACGTGCTCGTAGGCGGTCTTCGTCGCCAGCCGTCCCCTGGGCGTCCTCACCAGGAGGCCCAGCCGGATGAGGTACGGCTCCACGACGTCCTCGATGGTCTCCGGCTCCTCCTGCACCGAGACGGCGATCGTCTGCACTCCGGAGGGGTGGCCGGAGAGGGGGCCGCAGAGCGTCTGCAGCACGCGCCGGTCCATCTCGTCGAGGCCGAGGCGGTCGACGCCGAGAACGTCCAGGGCGGCGCCGGCGACGGCCACGTCGATGTGCCCGTCGGCGCGAACCTGGGCGTAGTCGCGAGCCCGGCGGAGCAGCCGGTTGGCGACCCTCGGGGTCCCGCGGGCGCGCTTGGCGAGCAGCTGCGCCCCGTCGGCGTCGAGGCTCACCTCCAGCAGGCGGGCAGACCGGGTGATGATCGCCGCCAGCTCGTCGGCGCCGTCAGTAGTCGAGGCGGAAGGTCACCCCGAAACGGTCGCGCAGAGGACCGCCGAGCGCTCCCGCGCGGGTCGTTGCGCCGATGACCGTGAACGGCTTCAGGCTCAGGCGCAGCGTCTGCGCCCCCGCCCCCTTCCCCGCCACGAAGTCGAAGGCGAGATCCTCCATCGCCGGGTAGAGAGCCTCCTCGACGGCCCGGTTGAGCCGGTGGATCTCGTCGATGAAGAAGACGTCCCGCTCCTCCAGGGCGGTGAGGATCGACGCCAGCATCCCCTGGTGCTCCAGCGCCGGCCCGCTGGTCAGCCGTGCCTGCACGCCCATCTCCGTGGCGATGATCTGGGCCAGGGTGGTCTTGCCCAGTCCGGGAGGGCCGTAGAGGAGCACGTGGTCCACCGACTTGCCCCGTCCCCGCGCCGCCTCGATGAGGATCCGCACCTGCTCTCGGATGGCCGGCTGGCCCACGAAATCGGCGAGCCGGCGCGGCCGGAGGACGGCCTCGGCGGCGCGCTCCTCGTCGAACTCGGCCGGGCTGACGACGCGGGTGTCGTCGCTCTCGGTCATGGCGCCGTGCTGCCGACGTCGAGGAGCCGCAGCGCGCGTCCCACCAGCGCCGTCACGTCGCCGTCGTCCGAGCCGTGGGCGGCGGCGGCGCGCACCGCGGAGCGAGCCTCGGTCTCGCGGAAACCGAGGCTGACGAGCCCGGCGATGGCAGCCTCGTCAGCCTGGCGGGGGCCTCCGGGGGTGACCGGCTCCGCCACCAGGGCGAGATCGCCGAGGCGGTCCCTGAGTTCCAGGATCAGCCTCTCGGCGGTCTTGCGGCCGATGCCGGGGACCGTCGCCACGAGCGCGACGTCCCCCTCGCGGATGGCCCGGACCATGGTCGGCAGCTGGGCCCGGCCGAGGATCCCCTGGGCCACCTTGGGGCCGATGCGCTCCACGCCGATGAGGAGGCGGAAGAGGCGCAGCTCGTCGCGGTCGAGGAACCCGTAGAGGCGGATCGCCTCGTCGCTGACCGACGTGTGAATGTGCAGGGTCACCTCGGCGTCGCCGCGCTCGTGCAGGGCGGCCAGCGTGCGCAGGTGGCAGAAGACCTGGTAGCCCACACCGCCCGCCTCGACCACGGCCTGGTCGGTGTCGAGGCCCACCACCCTGCCGCGCAGGCGGGCGATCACCGGGCGGCCCGGGCGGCGGCGACGGCGGCCTCGAGAGCGGGGCTGACCCCGGTGGCGCCGGCGGGCGGCATGCCCCGCTGCAGACCGGCGCGATGGTGGTGGCAGATGGCGACGGCGCAGGCGTCGGCGGTGTCGTCGGGACCGGCGATGCGCTCAACGCCAAGCAGGGAGGCGGTCATCCGCATCACCTGGTGCTTGGTGGCGGCGCCGTAGCCGGCCACCGACTCCTTGACCTCGTTGGGTGTGTACTCGACGACGGGGACGCCGGCCCCGGCCATGGCGCAGAGGATGACGCCCCTGGCCTCGCTGACGCGCATCGCCGTGGCCCGGTTGGTGGAGAAGAACAGCCGCTCCACCGCCGCGACGTCGGGATGGAGATCACCGGCCAGCTGACAAAGGCGGCGGGAGAGGTCCAGGAGCCGCAGACCGTCGCCCTCGGCCGCATCCGTCTCCAGGCAGTCGGCGAGCACCAGGCGCAGCGATCCCGCCCGGCCCTCCACGACGGCCACGCCGCAGCGGCCGAGGCCGGGGTCGATGCCGAGGACCCGCACCTCAGTCCTGGGCGACCGATTCGAGGACGTCGTCCGGGATCTCGGCGTTGGCGTAGACCTGCGTGACGTCGTCGAGCTCCTCCAGCCCGTCGAGGAGCCGGATGACGGAGCGCGCCTGCGCGGCGTCGACGGTCACGAAGGTGCTTGGGTTCATCGTCACCTCGGCGGCCTCGATGGTGCAGCCGGCCTGCTCCAGGCCGTGGCGGACCGCCTCGAAGCGGCTGGGGGCCATGACCACCTGGACCGTGCCGCCGTCCACGCCGATGTCACCGTCGGCGCCGACGTCGACCACCTCCATCAGGTCGATGGCCATCGCCTCCGCGTCCTTGCCCTTGGGATCGACGCGGATGACACCCTGGTTGGTGAACATCCAGCCGACGCTGTTGGTCTCACCCAGGGAGCCGCCGGAGCGGGTGAAGAGGTTGCGGATGGCGGCCACCGCCCGGTTGCGGTTGTCGGTCACGACGTCGACCATGACGGCGATGCCGTGGGGCCCGTACCCCTCGTAGCGGACCTCGACGAGGCTCTCCCCCTCCTTGCCGCCGGCGCCGCGCTGGATGGCCCGCTCGATGTTGTCGGCCGGCATGTTGACCTCGCGGGCCTTCTGGATGGCGAGGCGCAGGCGGAAGTTGCCCGCCGGATCGGCGCCGGCCTCGCGCGCCGACACGGACAGCTCGGCCGCCACCTTGGTGAAGATCTGGCCACGGCGGGCGTCGACCACCGCCTTCTTGTGCTTGATCCCCGCCCACTTGCTGTGACCGGACATGGTGACCTCCGTGGCCGAACAGACGTTCCGATTGTAGGTGCGCCGAGCCCTCTCAGTCTACGGACCTGCTCGCGCCTCGGCACCGGTGGCCGCGGCCACGATTCACGTCACCAAGCGGCGCCGGCCAACGACGTGGTGGCGATGGGGACGGACGGGATGGTGATCGTCGCGCCGTGCGGCAGCCTGCATTCTAGGGATGGGGCCGGGGGGCCGTGCGCGGCGCCCGGGGTGTCGGCGCAGGCGCACCGGCCGGCTCGGCGCGTGGTTCAGGACTGGCGGTCACCGGCGCCCCGCGGGTGCTCTCGCCCTTCTCGCGCATCCTCCGGCGACGGCCGAAGTACCAGCGGAAACCCACCGTCATGCCGCCGAACACCGCGAAGAGGAGGATGGCCGTGACAATCGCGGCCCTGCCCGGGTGGGCGGGTGTCGATCCGGGATGCAGCACGACCTCGACGAGGCCGAACGCGGCGATGCCGAAGGTGCCCGCCCAGGCCCAGCGGTTCCACGCCGCCAGCGCAGCGCCGGGAAGCAGCCGCAGCGGCAGCAGCGTGATGACGGTCCCGACCAGGCCGCTGACGAAGATCGAGGCCAGCAGGTCGGCGAGGACGACGACGGGAAGGGCTGCGCCCGGAACTCCCGCGGCCTGGGAGACGGGGACCCATGCGAGCCAGGCCATCACGGCGACGGCGAGGCTGGCCACGGCGCCGAGGGCGGCGGTGTGTCCCTGCTCGTTCTTGGGAAGTGCGCCCTGGAAGGCGATGCTGGCGATGACGCCGTACAGGTAGCCGGGCTCGAACGCGGTCAGCCGGGAGACCAGGACGCATCCCCCGGCGACCAGCAGTCCGGCGGGGAGTGCGTGCGGGCTGGCGATGACCGGCTGCCCGCGCAGCCGGCGGTAGAGGGCGCCGACCAGCCCCCCGACGGTGACGCCGGTGAGGATGGAGAGCGCGACCGCGAGGTAGGTCGCACCGGAGTGCCCGTTGAATCCGAAACCGGGGTCGTTGAGGCTCGCCAGGGCGGCGCCGCAGAGGACGGTGAGGGCGAACGCCCCGGCGCGGATCCAGCCGCCAACCTCCCGGTCGGCGCGGCGCCTGAACCTGCGCAGCCAGCCGAGGCGGCGCAGGGCGATGTCCCGGATGTCGTCGTAGTTCTCCTCGAAGGTCTTGTTGAAGAGCTGAGAGGGGAAGGTGATGAAGAGGATCACCCCCAGGGTGATGGCGGCGTTGACGGCGGTCACGGCCGGCGAACTGAAGGCGTCCGCCGGTGTGGCCAGGCCCGAGGAGATCGAGGAACTTGGCAGGGTTGCCGGTCGCCGCCGTGGCGCAGGCGGGCGTTGACGAGGACGGGAAGCTCGCGCCGGCGGGCACGGCGAGGAGGCTCAGGTGGCGGACCACACCCACGACGCCGGTGGCGCCATCGCAGACCCAGCTCTCATCGTTGGTCTGGGTGCCGGAGAGGGCCACGGCATGCCAGGCTCCGGCGGCGTCCTCGGTCGCCTGGACCACGGTCAGGGAGGTCGGGTAGCTGTCGAAGCCCGCCGGCGGCCGGCAGGAGGGCAGCCCGCGGCCGCCGAAGCCGCCGCCTGGCGCCACACCCGAGAAGGTGCTGCCGCTGTGGCCCAGGGCTGTGCCGTCCAGCCAGTAGAAGCCGGTCGTGCTGTCGTAGACCTCGGGGTCGACGCTGCCCGACACTGGGTTCATGGTGGCGGTGC
The DNA here is from genome assembly GCA_963808125.1 of Candidatus Dormiibacterota bacterium. Classification (GTDB taxonomy): domain Bacteria; phylum Chloroflexota; class Dormibacteria; order Aeolococcales; family Aeolococcaceae; genus CAWEEP01. The sequence continues at coordinate 23,100 of CAWEEP010000065.1, read as the reverse complement.
AGCCGCCGGACGTTGCGCAGGCCGTCGAGAGGGCGACGTTGAGGACTGACGACGTTCCGACCGGCGTCTCCACGCTGCCGGGGGTGCCTCCCGTGTAGGCGGAGACGGTGATCCTGAACTGCCATGTACCGGACAGGGCGGCGGCATCGACGTCGCCGCAGCCGGCGAGGACGTCGGCAGCAGCGAACGCCATGAGGGCACCGGCACCGAGAATGGCGGCCGGCAATCGGAAGCGGCGGAACGGGGATTCCCTCCGGCCTTCCAGCTCTCCTCTCCTCCCCCCGGTGTCCGGGCCGCGCGGCGCCGCCGCGAGGAGTATGCCATCGCTCCCCGCTCGGGCCGGGCTGCCACAAAGTGCCCACGCCAGGTTGACATGGCTCCCGCACGGCGTAGTCTTACGGCAAGGATCCGGTACACGCGGAGGACAACACCAATGCGAACCGTGTACCAGCGCTTGAGGCACACTCGAGCCGAGGCGTAGGGCCCGGTGCGGGCCCCGCCAGCACCCACGTGGGCGCCGCCGTGAGATCGCCGGGAGCGTCCGGTTGATCCGGCAGGTTGGTTGGAATGGATGAGGCGCCGTGGGACACGCGGTGGGTCGCCGCCCCGGGCATGACACCAGGCACCGGACGGTGCCACACCTAGCCCGGCCCATCCGCCGGGCTGCCGATGAATCGGCAAACAAAAATGAAGGGGCCGGCACAGTCCGGCCCCTTCTCTTTGCCCGCCCTGATCCGATGCGGCGCCGCCCCCGGCCAACCGGCCCGGTTCAGGGCACGGGCGGGCTGGGCCGGGAGACGGCGCGATGGCCTGTCCAGGCGAAGCGGAGCGGACGGTCGGCGGCCCGGCTGACGCCGATCCGGCGCCCCACACTGATGGGGATGGCGTCGTCTCGCTCAAGCAGGCGCACCCTGCCTCCCGGATCGCACAGGTCGGCGCCGTTATCGGCCAGCGTCAGCCCCAGACCGCACCCCAGGTTGCCCGGCCCCCGCAGCAGCGCCGCCGCCTCGGGTGCGATCCCGGCGCCCTGCCGCCGGCGGCGCACCGGGGCCTCGCCGCTTTCGACCGCCGCGGCGCGCAGGAGGACGGCTCCGGCGGTGCCGTCCGGCTCGGTGACGACGTTGACGCAGAAGTGCATGCCATACGAGAGGTAGACGTAGAGGTGGCCGGGCGGGCCGAACATGACGGCGGCACGCGGGGTGGGGCCGCGGTGGGCGTGGGAGGCGGGGTCCTCCAGGCCGAGATAGGCCTCGACCTCGACGAGGACCGCGTCGACCTCATCGAGGGTCCCCGGGTCGCAGACGATGCGCGCCCCCACCAGGTCGCGGGCAACCGCCTCGGTGGGGCGGGCGAAGAAGGCGCGGGGGAGGACATCGCCGCGTCCCCCTCCCCCTCCTACCGTCGCACCTCGGCGTCGCAGCGCTGGCGCAGGGCGAGGGCGACGGCATCCTGCCATCCCTGCACGTCTGCCGAGGCCAGCGTCCGGTCGGGGCTTCGGAACGTCAGCCGGAACGTCCAGCCCTTGCGCCCCTCCCCCACCTGCTCGCCCCGGAACTCGTCGTAGAGCTCGATCGAACTCCAGAAGTGGCCCCCCCGCCTCGCGCATCACGGCAAGAGCGTCCCCGCCGGGCTCGCGCCGGCGACGGTGACGGCCAGGTCCTGTACCACGGCGGGGAAGTGGGGCACCGGCCGGTACTGGACGGCGCGATGCGCCGCCAGCAGCAGTGCGTCGAGGCGCAACTCGGCGACCACCACCCGCCCGCGGAGCTCGAGCCGCTCCAGGGTCTCCTGGTCGAGCTCGCCGACCAGCCCCACGCGTCCGCCCTCGACGCGCAGCCAGGCGGCCCGTCCCGGCCGCAGGCCGGGAATGGCGGCGGGCTCGTGGGTGACCACCTCGCCTCCGACATGCTCGACGAGCCAGACGATGAGGGATTGGCAGTGCCGCAACGCGGCCGCGGCGGCCTCTGCGCCTCCCTCGACATGCGTGGCGGTGCCGAGCAGGAGCGGCTCGGCGGGAAGCGGCGGCAGATCGGCATCGGCCCCGTCGGGCGTCGAACCCGCCGCCGGGCCACGCCGCTCGCCCTCCCAGTAGGCGCGCCCGACCTCGAAGATGGCGGCCCCACTCACCCCGCGGTTGAGGTTGAGGGAGAGGACCTGGCCGAGACCCGGGAGAAGGCTGGTGCGCAGATGCGTCTGCTCCTCGGTGAGCGGGTTGGCCAGGGCGATCGGCGAGCGTCCCTCGCCGAGACCGGGAAGCCAGGCGGCGACCTCCGGGCGGACGAAGACGTAGGGGATCACCTCGTCGAAACCGGCTCCCTGGCAGACGTCGCGCACCCAGTCGTCGAGAGCCGGCTCGGCGGCGAGACGCCCCACCGCCACGCGCCGGCCCGGTAGGGTGCTGGGCAGCCGGTCGTAGCCGAGGGAGCGGCCGACCTCCTCGGCGACGTCCTCGGCGATGCGGACGTCGCGGCGGAAGTAGGGCGGCTGGACGGTGAGCGAATCGCCGTCCTGTTCGACGGCAAAGCCGAGGCGCGCCAGGGCGGTTGCCGCCTCGTGCGGTTCCACGGCATAGCCGAGCAGCCCGCTCAGCCACGCGCCGGTGACGCTGACGGGCTGCAGCGCGGGCAGGGGCGCAGGGTGCTCGTCGAGCCGGTCGCGCAGGACGTGGCCGCCGGCGAAGGTGGCGATGAGCGCGGCGGCGCGGTCGAGCGCCAGAGGCGCGAGTTCGTCCGGGAGCCCCTTCTCGTAGAGGGTCGAGGCGTCGGTGCGCACCCCGTGACGGCGTGACGTGGCCCGGATGTCGATGGGATTCCAGTTGGCGGCCTCGAGGAGGACGTTGCGGGTGCGCTGGTCGACGGCCGTTGCGGTGCCGCCGACCACACCGCCCACGCCGGCCGGTGAGGCGCCCGCGCAGACGACGAGATCTCCGGGATCGAGGTCAAGAGTGGCTCCGTGAAGGCACTCGAGCCTCTCGCCCGCATGGGCTCGCCGCACCTCGACGAGGGCGGGTGACCCGCCCCCCGCGAGGTCGCCGAAGCGGTCCAGGTCATAGGCGTGCATGGGCTGACCCATCTCGTGGGTCAGGTAGTTGGTGACGTCCACGACGCTGTTGATGGGACGCAGGCCGATCTGCCGTAGCCGCCGCTTCAGCCATTCCGGCGACTCCCCCACCACGACGCCCTCGATGACCCGCGCGGTGTACCGGGGGCAGCCCGTCGGGTCGTCGATGCGGATGGACACTCGGCGCGCCGTCGCCGTCGCCGACAGCAGCCCCTCCGGGATCTCCGTGGAGGGCTCCTTCAGGGGTTCACCGAGGGCGGCGGCCAGCTCCCGCGCGATGCCGAGATGGCAGAGGCAGTCGGGGCGGTTGGTGGTGACCTCGACGTCGAGGATGTCCATGTCGAGGATCTCGTGAAGCGGCTGGCCGGGGCGTCCCCTCTCCAGGATCAGGATCCCGCCCGCGTCCTCACCGACGCCCAGTTCCACCGCCGAGAGCAGCATCCCGGGCGACGAGTACTTGCCGCCGAACATGGACCTGACCTCGAGCGGCCGCGTCGCGCCCGGCAGGAGGGTCCCGGCCGGCGCGTAGGGCACGAGGTCGCCCACCCGCACGTTGGGGGCGCCGGTGATGAGGCGGACCTGCTCGGCGCTGCCCACCTCGATGTCGGCGAGCCGCACGCCTCTGGTCGAACTCGGGGATGGGGGCGAGCGCCACGACCCGGGCAACCACGGTTCCCACCGCCGCGCTCTCCACCGTGTCGACCTCGGTGCCGGTGTCGACCAGGGAGCTGACCAGGTGGGCGATGGGGGCGTCGAGCTGGGCGTACTCGCGTAGCCACTCGAGGGAGATCTTCATGCCTGGCGCACCAGGCGGACGTCGTTCTCGTAGAGGAGACGGACGTCGTCGATGCCGTAGGCGAGCTGCGCCGCCCGCTCGATGCCGAATCCGAAGGCGAAGCCGGTGTAGCGATCGGGATCGACGCCCCCATTGCGCAGGACGTCGGGGTGCACCATGCCGCTGCCCAGCACCTCGATCCACCCGCTGTGCTTGCAGATGCGGCAGCCGTCGCCGCCGCAGATCATGCAGGACACGTCCATCTCCAGCGAGGGCTCGGTGAAGGGGAAGTGATGGGGGCGAAGCCGGAGGGCGCGATCGGAGCCGAACAGGGATCTGGCGAGGAACTCGAGGGTTCCCTTGAGATCGCCCACGGTGACGCCCTCGTCGACGAGCAGGCCCTCGACCTGATGGAACACCGGCGAGTGGGTGGGGTCGTTGTCGCGGCGGAAGACCTTGCCGGGGACGATGACCCGCAGCGGTGCGCCCAGGGTGATGAGAGCGCGGATCTGGACCGGGCTCGTGTGGGTGCGCAGGACCCGGGACCGGTCGACGTAGAAGGTGTCCTGCGTGTCCCGGGCGGGGTGACCCGGGGGCATGTTGACCAGCGTGAAGTTGTAGCGGTCGTACTCGATCTCGGGCCCGCTCACCGCCTGGTAGCCGAGCTGGGTGAAGACGCGGCGGATCTCCCGGCTCATCCGCGTCACCGGGTGCAGGTGCCCGCGGCCGAGCGGCGGTGCCGGCCGGGTGAGATCGATGGCCTCGGCGCCGAGCTCGGCGCGGCGCCGCGCCTCCTCCAGGGCGGCGCGCCTCGACTCCACCTCGTTCTCGGCCCGGCGGCAGGCCTCGTTGACGGAGAGACCGTACTGGCGCCTCGCGTCGGGATCGTCGAGCTTGCCGATCTGCTTGCGCAGCACCGTCAGCTCTCCGTCGCCGCGGCCCAGGTAGCGGGCGCGGACGCCGTCCAGCGTGGTCAGGTCAGGGGCGTCGCGCACGGCGTCGAGCGCTCGCGCCAGAACCTCGTGCAGGTCCCCTGGGACCAGAGCCGAAGCCAATGTCTCCCTCCTCGCGCCGCGAGGCGTCGGGCCCGCTGCCGTCAGCTCGGCTCGAGCGCCTCCCGAGCCACCGCCACCAGCTGGGTGAAGGCGTGCGCGTCGGCGACGGCGAGGTCGGCGAGCATCTTGCGGTTGATCTCGATCCCGGCCGCCTTGAGGCCGTGCATCAACTGGTTGTACGGCAGCCCGTTCTGGCGCGCGGCGGCGTTGATGCGGGCGATCCAGAGGCCGCGCATGTCGCCCTTGCGCTGGCGCCGGTCCCGGTAGGCGTAGGCGAGGGAGTGGAGCACGGCCTCGTTGGCGGACTTGTAGAGCCGGCGGCGGCTCCCCTGCATCCCCTCGGTGAGCTCCAGAATCTTCTTGTGTCGGGCCCGCTGCGTGACCCCGCGTTTCACCCTGGCCATGGCGCGATCTCCTTACAGGTATGGCGCGCTGCGGCGCACACGGCGGACGTCGGCGGAGGACACCGCCGTCTCACCGGCGAAGAGGCGCTTGCGTTTGGCGCTCTTCTTCTCCAGGATGTGCGACTGCATCGCGTACCGCCGCATCACCTTCCCGGTGGAGGTGACGCGGAAGCGCTTCTTCGTTCCCCTATGGCTGCGGATCTTGGGCATCTGCGCCGTCTCCTTCGTCCCTGCCCTCGGCCGCCGCCGGACCCGGCTCGGTGCCGTCGTCCGCGTGTGACAGGGCGGGCTTGCTTGGTTTCTTGTGCATCGGGCTCATGATCATCGTCATGTTGCGGCCCTCGACGAGGGGATTGCGCTCCACGGCTGCCAGCTCCCGGAGGTCCTCCGCCATGCGGTCGAGAAGCTTGCGTCCGTACTCCTGGTGGACCATCTCACGGCCCCGGAACATGATGGTGAGCTTGACCTTGTCGCCTTCCTCCAGGAAGTGCTTCACGTAGCCGAACTTGGTCTGGAAATCGTGCTCGGAGATCTTCGGCCGGAGCTTCATCTCCTTGACGGTGATCACGTTGTGCTCCCGCCGGCTCTCCTTCTCCCGTTTCAGGGCCTCGAACTTGAAACGCCCGTAGTCCATGAGACGGCAGACCGGAGGCTGCGCCTGCGGAGCGACCTCGACCAGGTCCAACTCCCGCTCGACTGCGAGCTGCTTGGCCCGCTCCACGGCGACGATCCCGAAAGCCTCCTCGGTGGTGTCGTCGAACAGCCTGACCAAGGGGATCCTGATCTGGTCATTGACCCGCAACTCTCGAAACGCGATGGGTGGGCCTCCTGGAAAGGGATAGAAACAAAAACGGATAGCTTCCGCTATCCAGGGAGGGTGGCTGGACCTCCAAGGCGAACCCGGGAGGTGGGGCCGTGCCGAGCGGACCCTCTTGGCGGCGCTTGTCGCGTCAGCGGCGGAGCATACCACGGCCGCGACGCACGCCAAACCGCCGCCTACCGCTCCCGCCTGGCGTGGACGAGCATCTCCCGAGCCCCCCGGGCACCCAGCACCGGGGACGCGATGGCGGCGACCACCCGCCAGTCCGCCGCCGCCAGTCCCCGGGTGGCGGCCGCCAGGGCGGCCTCCACACTGGCGTCGTCGTCCGGGGCCGTGGCCCGGCGCAGTTCGAACATGGGCTTGACCAGGCCGAGGAGGTCGACCCCGGGCGCCAGGTCGATGCGGTCGAGCTGCGCGGCGGCGGCGCTCAGCGCGAGGTAGGAGACGTCGATGCTGACCACCTCGACCTGCTCCGGGACGAGCCGGCGATCCAGCGCGGCGACGTTGGTCGCCTCCAGGTTGACGACGCGGGGATCCTGGCGCAGCGATCCCAGCAGCTGGCCGTGGCCGGCGTCGACCGCGTAGACGCGTCGGGCACCGGCGCGCAGCAGGACCCGGGTGAAGCCCCCGGCGGCGGCGCCGACGTCCAGGGCGACCCGGCCGGCCACCGGCACGGCGAAGGCCTCCAGGGCGGCCGCCAGCTTGGCCTCGCCGCGCAGGCTCCGGGAGACGCGACGCCGCACCTGCGCCCCCGCCGCCACCCGGTTGTCGGGATTGGTGACGACGAAGCCGTCGACCTCGATCTCCCCCGCCGCGACGAGGGCGTCGGGGTCCTCCCCCAGCCCGAGGTCAGTGACCATGTCGGCGAGGCGGCGCAGGCGCTGCGGCATGGGCCACTTTAGACCCGCCGTCGGGGCGACTAGTCCGGCCGCCTCGTGGCGACCTCCTCGGCGAGACGGGCGAGGAGGTCGGTCACGGTGAGGTTCTCGGTGCCACCGCGCCTGGTGTCGCGGAGGTTGACGACGTCGTCGCCGCGTTCGACGTCGCGCTTGCCGACGACGACGACGTAGGGCACCTTGCGCAGCTCCGCGTCGCGGATGCGCGCCTGCATCCTCTCCCCGGGGCGATCGTTCACCGCGGCCCGGCGCCCGGCCAGTTCGAGGCGGTCGACGACCCGCTGGGCATGGGCGACGACCTCGGGGACGTCGTCCTGGACGGGCACGATCTCCACCTGGACCGGCGCCAGCCAGAGGGGCAGGTGACCGGCGAAGTTCTCGATGAGGATGCCGATGAAGCGCTCCAGCGAGCCGTAGATGACGCGATGGATGACGACCGGCGTGCGCGGAGCCCCGGAGGCGTCGATGTACTCGCAGCCGAACCGCCGGGGCAGCTGGAAGTCCAGCTGGATCGTCCCCGTCTGCCAGGAGCGCCCGATGGCGTCCTTCATGAGGATGTCCACCTTGGGTCCGTAGAAGGCGCCCTCGCCGCGCTCGACGGTGAAGGGCGTCCCGGCGTTGCCCTCCAGGATGCGCAACAGCGCGCTCTCGGCGCGGTCCCAGGTCTCGACGTCGCCCATGAAGTCGTCGGGCCGCGTCCCCAGGCGCAGCGAGAACTCCAGCTTGAAGATGCCGTAGTAGAGGCGCGTGATCTCGAGGATGCGGGCGTACTCCTCCTCGATCTGCTCTTCGGTCACGAAGATGTGGGCGTCGTCCTGCATGAACTTGCGGACTCGCAGCAGGCCGTGCAGCGTCCCCGAGCGTTCGAATCTGTGCAGCGGGTCGATGTCCGAGTAGCGCAGGGGGAGTTCGCGATAGCTGTGGCGACGCAGGTTGTAGATGACGTGGGCGTTGGGGCAGTTCATCGGCTTGAGGCCGTACGTCGTCTGCTCGTCGACGGGGATGAGGAACATGTCGTCGCGGTAGTGGTCCCAGTGCCCCGAGGTCTCCCACAGCGCCTTCTCGCTGATCAGCGGCGTCATCACCTCGTGGTAGCCGCGGGCGCGGTGGTCCTTGCGCCAGAAGTCGATGAGCTCGTTGAGGACGATGACGCCGTTGGGCAGCCAGTAGGGCATGCCCGGCGCCGAGGCGTCGAAGTGGAAGAGCTCCAGCTCGCGGCCGAGGCGGCGATGGTCGCGGCGATCGGCCTCGGCAAGCCGCTCCAGATAGGCGGCGAGCTCCTCCCCCGTCATCCAGGCGGTGCCGTAGATGCGCTGCAGCTGGGGGTTGCGCTCGTCGCCGCGCCAGTAGACGCCGGCGACGCGCAGCAGCTTGACGGTGCGGATCTGGCCGCTGTCGGCGACGTGGGGGCCGCGGCAGAGGTCGACGAAATCGCCGGTGCGGTAGACGGCGACGCTGGTGACGTCGTCGGCGAGGCGGTCGATGATGGCGACCTTGAAACTCTGGCCCATGGCGTCGAAGAGGCCGCGGGCCAGGGCGCGGTCCATCACCTCGCGACGGTAGGGGAGGCGCAGCGCGGCCATCTCGCCCATGCGCGCCTCGATCGTCGCCAGGTCCGCCTCGGTGAGATGGCGGTCGCCGGGCAGCAGGAAGTTGTAGAAGAAGCCGTCCTCGATGGAGGGGCCGACGTCGTACCGGGTGCCGGGGAAGACGTCGCAGACGGCCGCGGCCATGAGATGCGCGGCGCTGTGCCGCAGGATGTCCAGGTCAGTTCCGCCGGCGCCTCCAGCGGGGGCCGAGCCTCAGCGGCGTCGTCAACGTCCTCGGGCACTGCGCGGCGAATTGTACGGGGAACGCCCTCGGCTCAGCCGATGAGCCGCGACATCCCCCGGGGCACGTCCTCGCGCCCCTCGCCGACGATGTCGATCTCCGCCTCGGGGTTGCTCCGCGAGGAGACCCACACGTCCAGCGACAGCTGCCGCGACATGGGCAGCACCGAACGGCGCGAGGCGCGCTGCGCCTGGAGGCGCAGCCGCTCATGGCGCTCCGGGTCGATGGCGCAACAGCGGACGCTGCAGTACTTGTTGGTGGGCTTCTTGACGGGCGTGCTGCAGCCGATGCGGGCGCACACCCGGTTGGGTGCTGGGCGGCCCAAATCGACGCGACGCGCACCCACTTCCATGCTAGTCAGCCAGTCTACGACCCTGCTCTGCGGGGCTGTCAACTCCCAGGACACATCTGGTTGCGGCGGTTTCGTGACAGTTCCGGGGAACTCCGCACAGGCCTCGCGGACGGGGTGCTGTGCAGACTGTGGACAACTGCGGATTGCCCAGTTCACAAGTCGCCGGAGGCCTGTGCGAAAAATGTTATCAACCCGCGCATGGGGCTCGTGGGCGACACCAGCCCGGAGGCGTCAGGTGTGCGCTGACAGGGCAGGCCCGCCGGGGCGGCGGAGCGTGCCGTCCGCCCAGCCGGCGTGGCGGCGGGTGTCCCGGGCCCAGCGGCGTCGAGGCCGCCACGGGCGCGCCGAGGACCGCGGATGGCGTGGTGGGCGCATCAGGGATCGAACCTGAGACCTCAGCGATGTCAACGCTGCGCTCGTACCAACTGAGCTATACGCCCACGCTCGTGCGCCGGTGAACCGGGATCATACCGCGGCCCTCGGCGGCCCCCGCCGGCGGGCGCCCGCCGGGGCCTCCCCCGGACGCCGTCAGACGCCGGCCGGCTGAGAGACGCCGGAGCCCGAGCGGGCGGGATGCAGGTCGGCGCTGGTGACCTCGACGAGGAGGATGCCCTCGCACCCGTGGCAGACGACGTGGAACGACTCCGGCTTGCGGATGGGCCGCGCCATCTCCTGGCGGTGGCCGCAGTACTCACACGTGACGATCGCCCGCATCTCTCCCACGGCGCCTCCACTGACCGCCCCGACTCACCTCGACTCCGAGCGCGAGCTTGTCACCGCCCCCCCGTCGTGCCGGTGCTTTGATGGCACCGCGACCCGGACGTTGCAGCGCCGTTTCAGGGGCTCGGTGCACCCAGCCCCAGGTCGGAGATCGCCGCCTGTGGCTGGTCGAGGATGGCCAGCCGCTCCCACAGCGGGCCCCGGAAGCCGGCGGCCACGGCGACGATGAGGGCGCCGAAGACGATGACGACGCCGTTGACGGAGTGGAAGAGGTCCACGGCACCGCCGAAGGCGAGCAGGGGCAGGGCGATGGCGGCGTTGATGACGGTGAAGACGCCACCGAAGATCCGGCCGCGCGACTCCTCGGTCGTCCCCTCCTGCAGGACCGTGAAGGCGGGGATGAGGATGGCGCCGAGGGCGCAGCCGAAGAGGAGCGCGACGACCACCACGGCGGGGATGAGCAGGCCCGACAGCCCGACGTCCTGGAGGATGGGCGGCAGGACGCCCATCGCCGCCAGGCAGAGGCCGGTGGTGAGCAGGGCGAGGACCATGAGGGAGCGGCGGGAGAGCGTCACCAGGTGCTGACCGAGGACCCCCGCCATCGCCATGAGCCCGACCATGGCGGGGATGAGGACGATGGAGATGTCGTTCGGTGAGCGGTGCAGCACCTTCTTCATGTAGGGCGCGCCCAGGGCGTACACGGTGAAGACCATGACCAGCGCCAGACCGAGCTGGATCATGCCCCAGCGCAGCGCCGGGCTGCGGCGGAGGATGGCGAGGCCGTCGCGGAGCTCTTGGAGGACGTGGCTCTCCGGTGCCGTCCCCGTCTTCACCGCCTTGAGCGATGCGCCGATGCGCCAGCAGAACCCCGCCGCCACGGCGAAGAGTCCGGCCGCGATGTAGAAGGGGATGAGGTAGCCGAAGAGGATGAGGCAGATCGGGGCCAGGACGCTGCCGGCGACAAGGCTGAAGATCACCGTCGTCATGAACAGCGACATGGCGCCCTGGATCTGCCGCCGGCTCACCAAAGAGGGGATGCTGGCCGCCTCCGCCGGAGCGAAGACCTGCCCCACCGAGCTGAAGAGGAAGGTGATGACGAGCAGGGGCCAGGCCTGGTGGCGGAGGAAGGGCAGCAGCTGGGTGAGCGGGATGAGCACCAGCAGGCCGGCGCGCAGCAGGTTGGTCAGGACCATGAGGGACCGCTTGTCGTGGCGGTCGGCGTAGACGCCGGCCGGGGCGCTGAGAACCACGCCGGGGAAGGTGAAGGCGACGGCGACGGCGGCCACGGCGGTGGTCAGGCCGGTCAGCTCGTAGACGACGACGAGGAGGGCGAACTGGATGAAGTTCTGGGCCACCTGGCTGACGCACTGGGCGGCCCACAGGAAGCGGAAATCGCGCCGGCGCAGAACACTGGCGAAGCCCGCCGCATCCTCCCCCCGGGGCGGCAGGGCCGGGCGCACCGCGTGCAGTGGCTGGGGATGCTCGGGCGGCGCGGACGAGCGTCCATTCCTCACCGCAGCTCTCCCGCGGCCCGGGCGAGGGCGCGCCACTCCTCCAGCCCGAGCGTCTCGGGCCGCCGGCCGGCATCGATGCCGCAGCGGGCCAGGACCGCCTGGGCGAGGCCGGCGTCGCCGAGGGCGCGCGTCATACCGTGGCGCAGCGTCTTGCGGCGGAGCTGGAAGGCTCCGCGAGCCAGGTCGAGCACGTTTCTGCGTTCCTCCGCGGCCATGTCGCCGGCCGGCTGGAGGCGAATGATGCTTGACGAGACGGCCGGTTGGGGGAGGAAGCTGCCGGGCGGGATGTCGCGCAGCCGCTCCACGGTGGCCACCGAACGGATCGCCACCGTCGCCAGGCTCCACCCCCCGGGGGGCGCGGCGATGCGGATGGCGACCTCCCGCTGCACCAGGAAGACCGCGCGCCGGGGAGGCCGGGCGGCTTCGAAGAGGTGGCTGAGGAGCGCCCCGGTGAGGTTGTAGGGGAGGTTGCCGGCGGCCAGGTGGTCGTCGGGCAAGCCAAGACCTCCCGCGTCCACGGAGAGGGCGTCGGCCTCGACGAGTTCGACGTTGGCGTGCTCCCGCAGGGTGTCGGTGGCGGCCCGGATGCAGGCGGGGTCGAGGTCCACCGCCACCACCCGGGCGGCGCGCCGGGCGAGCTCCTCGGTGAGCGCTCCGATGCCCGGGCCGATCTCCCAGACGGTGTCGGAGGCCTCGGGCGCGAGCGCGTCCACGATGTCGGTGAGGGCGTCGCGGTCGACGAGGAAGTGCTGGCCGAGGCGCCGCTTGGCCTGGAGGCCTGCGCCTCGGGCCACCGCTCGCACCGTCGCCGGATCGGTGAGGTCGGCCGGGCGCCGGGGGCGTCCCGGGGGCCCGGCGGGGTGCGGCGGCGCGTCAACCATGGAGCCGGTCCGCGGCGGCCAGGGCGAAGAGGCGTCGCGCGCTGGCGGTCGTCGCCCTGGCGACCTCGGCCACGGGGACACCGCGGAGCCGGGCCACCGCCAGCGCCGTCAGCGCCACGTAGGCCGGCCGGTTGCCCTGTCCGCGGTGCGGCACGGGGGCGAGGAACGGCGAGTTGGTCTCCACCAGGAAGCCGGCGTCATCGATGTCCTGGGCCGCGCCCTGGATGTCGAGGTTGCGAGGGAAGGTCACGTTCCCGGCGAAGGAGACGAGGAAGCCGCGCTCCCGGCAGAGCCTGGCGTGGATCGCGTCCCCGCTGAAGCAGTGCATGACGCCCCGAACCCCGGGCACCCGGTCCACGGCGGCGAGGACCTCGACGTGGCTCTCGCGATCGTGGATGACTGCGGGCAGGTCGTGAGCACGGGCCAGCTCCAGCATCAGCTGGAGGGAGTCCTGCTGGACATCGATGGGCGTCTCGTGGTACCCGGGCCGCCAGTACCGGTCCAGCCCCACCTCGCCGACGCCGACGGCGCGCGGGTGCCCGAGCAGCTGGTCGAGAGCGCGCAGCTGAGCGGCGTCGGGGCGGGTGGGCTCGTGCGGGTGCCAGCCGACGGTGAAGAACACCCCGGCGTGGGTCTCGGCGATGACCCGGCAGCGGTCGCTGTCCTCGAGGTTGAGCCCGGGGCAGACGATCTGCTCGACACCGGCCGCGGCCGCCTCGTCGAGCGCCGCCTCCACGCCGGCGCCGCCCTCGCGCACGTCGAGGATCTGGAGGTGGCAGTGGCTGTCGACCAGCGGGGGGGTGGACGCCACCGCGGTGGGATCGCCGGCCGCGGGGGGGGCGCCGGGCCCGGTCATCTCCCCGCCAGGACGGCGTCGCGGTCCAGCCGCGGGAAGAGGATGTCGCCCACCCCCACCGGGGTTCCGGGTCGGAGGCCCGGCCACGCGGAGAGGTCGGCGCGGAGATCCCCGTCGAACCGGATGCCGAGATCGCGGGCGACGCGCTCGGTCGCCCTGGGGACGAAGGGGTGCAGCAGCATGGTGCTGACCCTCACCGCCTCCAGCAGCTCGCCGCAAACGGTGCCGAGACGCGCGTCGCCGGCCTCGCGCAGCTTCCAGGGCGCCACCTCCTCGACGTAGCGGTTGGCCCGTCCCACCAGCCGGCGCACCGCCTGGAGCCCGCCCGTCATATCGAGTTCGTCCATGGCGGCGTCGTACTCGGGGACCACGGACCGGGCCAGCTCGCGCAGCTCCAGGTCGATGGGCTCCTCCCCTCCCCGCTCGGGCACCCGCGCGGCGAAGTAGCGCTGCACCATCTTCTCGGTGCGCGAGACGAGGTTGCCGTAGTCGTTGGCGAGGTCGGCGTTGTAGCGGTCGACGAAGCCCTCCATGGAGAAGTCCCCGTCGCGGTCGAAGGGGACCTCGGCCATGAGCACGTAGCGGACGGCGTCGCTGCCGAACTGGTCGACCAGGGCGCGGGGCTCGACGAACACGCCGCGGGTCTTGCTCATCTTCTGACCGCCCAGGGTCATGAAGCCGTGGGCGTGGACCCGGTGCGGCAGGGGCAGGCCCGCCGCCATCAGCATGGCGGGCCACATCACGGCATGGAACCGGGTGATGTCCTTGCCGATGATGTGCACGTCGGCGGGCCAGAAGTGCTCGAACTCCGCGGGGTCGGAGGCGTAGCCCACGCCGGTCAGGTAGGCGATGAGGGCGTCGAACCAGACGTACACCACCTGGGTCGGGTCGAAGGGCAGGGGGAACCCCCAGTCCGAGAAACCCCGCGAGACGCTGATGTCCTCCAGCCCGCCCCGGACGAGGTTGAGGATCTCCTTGCGGCGCGGCTCGGGCACGAGGAAGTCGGGGTGGCTCTCGAAGTGCGCCAGCAGGCGCTCGCGGAAGGCGCTGAGGCGCAGGAAGTAGTTCTCCTCCTCGACGAGCTCGACCGGCCGCTCGTGGACGGGGCAGAGCCCGGCGACCAGGTCGTTGTCGGTGTAGTAGGTCTCGCAGGACGGGCACAACCAGGCGCGGTACCAACCCTTGTAGATGTGCCCGGCGTCGTGGACGGCTCGCATCAGGCTCTCGGTGGCCCGCCGGTTCGCCTCGCCTCCCGTGTGCACGTAGGCGGTGTAGCTGATGTCGAGCGCATCGAAGAGCGAGCGGAACCTCTCCGACTGCGCCCGGACGAACTCCTCCGCGCTGACGCCCTGGTCGCGGGCGGCGCGGAGAACCGACTGGCTGTGCTCGTCGCTGCCGATGGTGAGGCGGACGTCGTCGCCGCGAAGGCGGCGATGGCGGGCCAGCACGTCGCAGCCGACCTTCTCGTAGGCGTGCCCGAGGTGGGGGTCGCCGTTGACGTAGTCGATGCCGGCGGTGATGTAGTAGGGGTGGTTCACGGCTGGTCTCGCGGCGATCCGATGACGACGGTGCATTCCCCCCGGGGCGGTGACCGGCGCAGCGCGGCGGCCAGGTCGGCGGCGGTGCCGCGCTGGAAGGTCTCGTGGACTTTAGTCAATTCCCGGGCGATGACGACGGGCCGCGCGCCCAGCTGGGCCTCGAGCAGCTCCAGCGTCCGGGCCAGCCGCACCGCCGACTCGAAGAGGACCACGGGCAGGCCCACGGCGAGGCCCGCCTCCACGGTGCGCCGCAGCCGGCCCGGAGAGCGCGGCGGGAAGCCGAGGAAGACGAACCCGCCGCCGCCCCCCAGGCCGCTGCCGGCGACGGCGGCGGTGACCGCGCTCGGACCCGGCACCACGGTGACGCCGATGCCGGCGCGCTGGCAGGCGGCGACCAGCCGGCTGCCCGGATCGCTCACCGCCGGGGTGCCGGCGTCGCTGCAGAGCACGAGCCTCTGGCCCGCCTCCATCCGCCCCAGCAGCGCCGGGACGCGCCGCTCCTCGTCGAAGGCGGGCAGGGAGAGGATGGGGCGCTCGATGCCGAGGGATCGCAGCAGGATCCGGGTGCGCCGGCTGTCCTCGGCGACGACGGCATGGCACTCCCGGAGGACCCGCTCGGCGCGGCGGCTGACGTCCTCCAGGTTGCCGATGGGCGTGGCCAGGACGATGAGCTCGCCGGTGGTGGCGTCGCCGTGCGGCTCAGCCGTGGCGGCCACCGGCCAGGGCGGCCGTCGCGCCAAGCGCCAGGTAGGCGCCACCCGCCAGGGCGTCGCCGCGCCGGGCGGCGGCCGGGCGGCGGCGCAGCCAGGCCGAGGCCGCGGAGGCGGTCACGGCCCAGAGCGAGTCCCCGATGAGGGCGACCCCTAGGAAGATCGATCCGAGGATCGCGGCCTGGCTCCAGACCGGCCCGCGCGCGCGGTCGATGAACTGGGGCAGCAGCGCGAGGAAGAACAGGGCCACCTTGGGGTTGAGACTCTGGACGATGACCGCCTGCCGGAAGACCCGGCGGTGCGAATCCGGAGGCCGCGCATCGGTTGCCCGGGTGGCGTGATGGCGCAGCCTCTGCACGCCCAAGTAGATGAGATAGGCGGCGCCGCCGTAGCGCACCACGCTGTACGCGGCGGCCGACGAGGCGAGCACGGCGGAGATGCCGACGGTGGCGGCGGCGACGTGGACCGTTCCCCCGGCGGCGATGCCCAGGGCCGAGACGAGGCCGGCGGCCCGGCCCTGGCTGACGCTGCTGGTCAGGATGTAGATCACCGCCGGCCCGGGGATGGCGACCAGCACGACCGCCGCCACACAGAAGAGGCCGGCGGTGCTCAGGCTCGGCATCTGATCTCAGTGGCCCCAGTCCCGGGGGTAGCGGAAGTCGCGGTCGATGGTGCGGTTCGACAGCTTGGCGATGAGCGGGGGACGGCGCTTGTACTGGCTCTGCCTCACCCGGCGCTCGACGTCCAGGATGAAGCCGTCGGCGAATCCCAGGGCGCGCAGTTCCGCCGGCGTCCGGCGCTCGTCCACCATGTGGTAGAGGAGGCGGTCGACGGCGGCGTACTCGAAGCCCAGCTCCTCCTCGTCCGACTGCCCCTCCCAGAGGTCGGCCGAGGGGGGCTTCTCGATGACCTCGCGGGGCAGGTCGAGATGCCGTGCCAGGGCGAAGACCTGCGTCTTGTAGAGGTCGCCCAGCGGGTTCAGGGCGTGCGCCATGTCGCCGTGGATGGTCCCGTAGCCGAGCAGAAGCTCGGTCTTGTTGGAGGTGCCGACGACCAGCGCCCCGTCCGCACCGGAGATGTCGTAGAGGATGGACATGCGCTCGCGGGCCATCTTGTTGCCGCGGCGGGTGCGGTCCGCCTCCGGAAAGCGCTCGAAATAGGCGTCCACCTGGGGCGAGATGTCGACAACCCTCGGTGTCGTGCCGAGCCCGGCGGCCACCGTCCTCGCGTCGCGTTCCGAGGCGGGGCTGCTGCCCCGATAGGGCATGAGGACGGGCACGACGTTGCCGGCGCCGAGGGAACGGCAGGCGATGGTCAGCGCCAGCGCCGAGTCGACGCCGCCGGAGAGGCCGACCACGGCCCTCTCGAAGCCGACCTTGCGCACCGCGTCGCGGACGAAGCGCACGAGGATCTCCCTGACGAGCGCCGCGTCGATGTCGAGGACCGAGAGCGGCGAAGCGTCGCGGGCCGTTCCCTCGCCGGCAGCTCCCGGCTCCGACGCCGCCGCCAATGGCTCAGTCACGTTCGCGCCGGCGCAATCTCTCGCATTCGGCGTCGACGACATCGTGGCGCTCATCGCGCAACATGGGGTTGGCGATCCGGGCGCGACGCAACGCGGCGAGGTCCAGGCGGTGCAGCGGCATGGCCTCGTCGCGGCCCGCCGGAGCGCCCATCACCCTGCCCTCGGGGTCGACGACGCGGGACCCACCCCAGAAGTTGATGCCGTCCTCGTAGCCGACGCGATTGCAGTAGACGACGTAGGCGGTGTAGAGCTGCGCGTAGGTGCGGGTCATGACGTCGTAGCTGGTGGCGGTCCCCAGCTCCGCGCCCGGCCCCACCCCGCGTCCCGGCGACGCCGACGGGCAGATGATCATGTCCACCCCGTCGCGGGCGAGCAGGTACGCCGAGCTGGGATGCCACATGTCCTCGCAGATGAGCATGCCCGCCCTCCACGCGCGGCGGGGATGGGCCGAGGGGAGGCCGGCGGCGAAGCTGCGAAAGCGGGTGCCGGAGGCGAGGTAGCGGGACTCGTCGAAGAGGCCGTAGGTGGGCAGGTAGACCTTGCGGTGGACGTGGGCGACCTCGCCCGCCGACAGATAGACGCAGGCGTTGAAGAACCGGTGGTCGTCGCTCTCCAGGATGCAGCCGGCGACGACGTCGATCGCCTTCGAGGCGGCCGCCAGGGCGGTGATCTCGCCGCCCCCCAGGCGCACGGCCTGGTCGATCACGAGGTCCTTCAGAAAGTAGCCGGTGAGGGACAGCTCGGGGAAGACCACCAGGTCGGCGCCGCGCTCCTGGGCGCTGCCGATGAGCTCGAGATGTCGCTCCAGGTTGCGCCCCACGTCGCCGAGGAGCGGCGCCGTCTGCGCCAGAGCCACGACGATGTCGCTGCGGTGCCCCGGCTGGCGGAGCGACGTCGGCTGCGGCTCCGCGCCGGAGCCGGTGGATGCGTCGGGTTCGGTCACGGCAGCTCCGATTCTCCGCCTTCCGGAGACGGACGCCCTCTGCCGGCGCCGACGAAGTCGGCGACGCGCAGCGCGACCTGGTCGGCTGGCTCGCGGAACACCGCTGCCGGGGGCAGCGCCTCGAGGAAGCGCCGGGCGTAGTCGCGCGTCTGCAGCCGCGAGTTGGCGATGACGACGGCGCCGCGGTCCTGGCCGGAGCGGATGAGGCGGCCGAATCCCTGGCGCAGGCGGATCACCGCCTGAGGCAGAACGTAGCCGCCGAAAGGATCGCTCAGCTCCGCCACCCGGGCCCGCACCAGTGGGTCGGTGGGCACTGCGAAGGGCAGCTTGGCGATGATCACGCACTGCAGGCCGTCCCCCGGGACGTCGATCCCCTCCCAGAACGTCGAGGTGCCCAGGAGGAGGGTGCGGGGGTTGCTCTGGAAGGAGGCGAGGAGCTGCCGCCTCGTCCCGTCCACGCCCTGCCCGAGCGTCGCGATCTGCGACCCGGCGAGCCGACGCGCCGAGATGTCGCGGATGCGGCGCAGGGCGCCGTAGCCGGTGAAGAGGCCGATGGTGCGTCCGCCCAGGCGCTCGGCGATGCCGGCACAGATGCCGGCCAGCACCGGCTCGTAGCCGGCGTCGTCGTAGGGCGGGATGTCGGTGACGAGGACGCAGAGGGCCTGGCTCAGGTAATCGAAGGGGGACGACAGCGCGAGCTCGTCGGTGCGGGCCCGGAGTCCGAGCCGTTCGCGAATGAATCCGAAGTCCCCGGCGACGGCCAGGGTCGCCGAGGTCAGCACCGTCGTCCGTGCCCGGTCAAGGAGACCGCTGCCCAGGCCCTCGCCGGGCGACACGGGGGCATCTCGCAGCTCCGCCTGCTCGGCTCTCAATTCCATCCACGACACGTGCCCGGGGCGGCGGTGGATGAGGATGTCGTCGAGACTCGCCGCCGACCCCTCCAGCGACGCCGCCGCCACCTCCAGCTCCTCGCCGCCGCGGTCCGCCTGGGGCAGCAGGTCGAGGGCGAGGGAGGTGGCGGGATCCGCCGAGCGCAGCGCCTCGGCGGTGTGCCGCAGGGTCGCGATGGTGTGATGCGCCGCCCGGACCAGGCCGTGCATGCCGGTCTCGTCGAGCACCGAGTCGGTGAGGGCGAGGCTGCCGCTGGGAGCCCCCTCTCCCCCGCCGAGGTGCTCGGCCAGGAACCCCTTGGCCTCGCCGAAGAGCCGCTGGGCCGCCGCCCGGCTCTGATCCAGCAGAGCGTTGAGGTCGGCGTCGATCAACTCCGGGAGCCGGTCCAGGGTGAGCGCGATGTCGGCGCCGCGGAGGCGGTGGCCGCCGACCCTGGTCGCCGAGTCCTCCAGGTGGTGTGCCTCGTCGATGACGAGGGCGGAGTACGCGCCGAGCAGGCTTCCCTCCTCCGGGTCGTCGCTGAGCAACAGGGCGTGGTTGGTGACCACCAGCTCGGCGGCCACGGCGGCACGCCGCGCGGCCACCATCGGGCAGGCCCCGTTGGGCCAGTTGATGCAGGCCGGCCCCAGGCAGTCGTCGCGACTCGACTCGACGGACCGCCACAGCTCGCGCTCGGCCCCGCCCAGGTGCAGTTCGGCGCGGTCCCCGGTGCGGGTGAGCTCCAGCCAGCGCAGGAGCTTGAGCTTGAATCTGATGGTGTCGAGATCGGCCCCGTGCGGCGACACGTCGGGTTGGCGGAGATAGCGGCGGAACCGGCGCAGGCTGATGTGGTGGCTCCGTCCCTTGAGCATGGCCACGCGGATGGGCCGCGGGAGCAGTGGCTGCAGGGCGGGAAGATCCTTCTCAATGAGCTGTTCCTGGAGGGTGACTGTGTTGGTGGCGACCACCACGCGCCCCCCTCCACGCTCCGCCCAGAGTGCCAGCGGGATCAGGTAGCCGAGGGTCTTGCCCACCCCGGTTCCTGCCTCGACGAGGAGCCAGGCCCCCCCGCTCCAGGCTCTGGGCGACGGCCCGCGTCATCTGCTCCTGCGCCTGCCGGTACTCATAGCCGGGATGCTCGCCGAGCGGGCCGCCCGGGCCGATGAGCCGGGCCGAGGCGTCGGCGAGGCTGCCGGCGAGGAGCTGCTGAGGGTCCCAGGGTGACGCCGGGCTCTGCACCTCCGGGACGGCGGCCGTGTCCGCCGCCACGGGCACGGCCCGACGCCTCGCCGGGTCCCCCCGGAGCTCGTCGACGAGGTCGAAGAAGCGGCGCAGCGGCGGTTCCGCCGCGCCGCCACCCGGCGCATCTCGCCCGAGGTGTCGCCTGCGATGCCCGTGGATTGGTCAGCAGCAGATGGAACAGCGCCGCGGTGGTGATGGCGTCGCTGAGCGCGCGATGGGGGCGGTCGTGCGGCAGGCGAAGCGCCTGGCTCAGCCGTCCGAGGCTGTGGCTCGCCTCCAGGGCATGAGGATCCGGGCGAGCTCCAGGGTGTCCATCGCGTCCCGGCGGCCGAGGCCTGGGCGACCCTTGGAGCAGAGGGCGAGGTCGAGGGCTGCCGTGCCCGATCAGGTCGGCCCCGTCACAGAAGTCGGCGAGCTGGGCGACCGCCTCCACCGGCGACGGCTGGCCCTCCAGGGTCGCGTCGCTGATGCCCGTGAGGCGCTGGACGGCGAGGAACGGGCATGGCGGGATCGACCAGCATCTGCAGGTCACGCCCCTCCCCGCCATCGAGGCTGAAGTGGACCGCGCCGATCTCGATGATCCGGTCGCTCTTGGGCGAGAGCCCGGTGGTCTCCAGGTCGAAGGCGACGAGGTCTCGGCTCATGTCCTGCGTCGCCACCGGCGGCGGAGCCTCCGCCCGCGTCGCCGTCGGCGAAGACCCCGCGCCGGGTGCGGGGGAGGACGGCGGCGACCCGGCGCATGAGCAGGTCGGCGATCTGCTGGCTGGAGAGCACGCCGGCCACGGGTGTCCAGGGTGGGGATGGGGGCGGCTACTCGCCGAAGCGCAGATGCACGGGGGCTCGGCGCGGCCACCTGGCGCCGACCCGGGAGGACGCGCGAGGTCCCCCATAACCCGACGGGCAGGACGGGGACGCCGGCGGTGCGAGCCAGGAACCCGGCCCCCGGCAGGGCGGGCTGGAGCTTCCCGTCCGGACTGCGATGGCCCTCCGGGTAGAGGACGACGCGCCCCTCGGTGAGCAGCCTCAGCGCGCGGCGCAGCGCGGTGCGATCCGCCGTGCCCCGCACCACGGGGAAGGCATGGTCCTTGGCGATGAACAGCCTCCCCACCGGATGCTGGAAGTACTCGCTCTTGGCCATGAAGTAGGCGTCGGGACGTGGCAGGTAGGCGCCGATCAAGGGCGGATCGATGGTGCCGACGTGATTGCTCACCACCAGCAGTCCGCCCTGACGCGGCACGTTCTCCGCGCCCTCGACGCTGAGGAGCCCGTCGAGGATCGCGCGGCAGACCAGGCGCATGGGTTCCCCCGCATGGTGGCGATGGACAGCTCCCCGATGGGGATCGATGCGTAGGTGAAGTCCGCCGGCGCGGGCGTCGAGCCGCGCGCGCTGACCACTGCGCCTTCGCGACGTCGGCGGCGGCGCGCCCCACCACGCCGGCTGCAGCGCAGTGGCGGAGTGCGATCTCCACGATCTCGTCGATGCCGCCACTGGCGGTGTCGATGAGGATGGCGCCGGCCGCGGAGATATTGACGGTGCGTCGGTGCGGTCGCGCCCGGCGATCTCGGACTCGATGCGCCGTTG
The DNA here is from genome assembly GCA_963808125.1 of Candidatus Dormiibacterota bacterium. Classification (GTDB taxonomy): domain Bacteria; phylum Chloroflexota; class Dormibacteria; order Aeolococcales; family Aeolococcaceae; genus CAWEEP01. Next base: position 1,530 of record CAWEEP010000065.1, on the reverse strand, counting down.
TCCACGGCAGAGCCGCGGGCGTCGCTCCAGTTCGGCGGCACGGCGCGCCGCGCGCACTGTCTCGCTGGCCTGCAGGTAGAGCTTCACCAGGGCGCCGGGGAGACGACCGTCCCGCAATCGCGTCCGACGGCGACCGCTCCCTGACCGGCCGGAGCGCGCTGCAGCGCCAGCAGATGCCGCCGCACCTCGGGAATCTGGCTGACGGTGCTGAGCAGGAGGGCGTGGCGCGGATCCCCGGACGCTCTCGCCGGGGTCCTCGCCGTCGACGCGGAGCTCCCAGCTCGTGTCGGCCGGCGCGGTGTTGATCTCGATGGCTGTCCGCCGCGTGACCTCCACGATGCGCTCGCGGTCGCCGGCGTCGAGCCCGGCGGCGACCACGGCCACCATGACGCCCCGGTAGAAGAGGCCGGTGTCGATGAAGGCCAGCTGGAGCGCGGCGGCGAGGCGGCGGCCCAGCGTCGTCTTGCCACTCCCGGCGGGCCCGTCGACGGTGACCACGGGGGGCGCGCTCACGGCACCGCCAGGCCGACGCAGGCATAGAGGTCGCGCTCCTCGCCGGCGGTGAGGGGACGCGTCTCGCCGTCGCCGAGCTGACCCAGGACGAGGGGTCCGAAGGCAACCCGGAGCAGGTCGGTGACGCGCAGCCCGACCGCGGAGCAGAGGCGTCTCACCTCGCGCTTGCGGCCTTCGGACATGGTCACCTCGATGACGTTGGCGCTGGCGGTGTTGCCGCGGTGGGCGGCGACGGCGCGAGCTGGGCCGTCCTCGAGATGCACCCCGGCGACGAGGCGGTGGAGGTGCTCCGGAGCGACGTCCTGATCGAGGATCAGCCGGTATCGCTTGGTCACCCCGTGGCGCGGATGCGTCAGCCGGTGCACCAGCTCGCCGTCGGTGCTGAGCAGCAGCAGGCCGTGGCTGTCGGCGTCGAGGCGGCCGACGGGGACGAGGCCGGGGGGGAGGTGACGAGGTCCATGACGGTGGGACGCCCCTGCGGGTCGTGCACCGTCGTCACCACTCCGATTGGCTTGTTCAGCAGCAGAGTGACGGGCCGGCTCGCCCGCGATGGGATTCCCGTCGACGGAAATGGCGTCCAGCTCCGGATCGACGCTGGTGCCGACGGTGGCGGTGGCTTCGTCGACGGCCACCCGCCCGGCGCTGATCAGGGAGTCGGCGCCGCGCCGCGAGGAAACCCCGCGGCGGGCCAGGTACCGGTTGAGCCGCTCGCGCGTGGCCGCCATCACTCAGGCTCTGAGGCCGGGTCGGCCTCCGGCAGCCGACCTCTCGCCCCAATGTCGGTGAGGCCGGCCGGCCACCCGCCCGCCGCGTCGCCGTCACCGCCGTCCGCCGCAAGCCGCGCCGCGCCCTCCACGGCGGGCAGCTGGTCGATGGTCTCCAGCCCAACCAGCTGGAGGAACCGCAGGGTCGTGCCGAAGAGGCGGGGCTGGCCCGGCGTCCCCGCCCGGCCCACCTCGATGATGAGGCCCCGGCGCTCCAGGCTCTCCAGCACCGTCTCGCAGTTGACGCCGCGGA
>CAWEEP010000064.1:0-8716 GCA_963808125.1 Candidatus Dormiibacterota bacterium | reverse complement strand
TCCGTGCGCCGCCGCGCCTCTTTGAGCCAGTTGTCCATCTCCTCGTCTTCGCGCTGGCCGGTAGCATCTGTTCGATGCTGGTCGCGATAGTCCGCCAGCGAAACCGGCTGGCTGGGATGCGCCGCCCGGGCCGTCGGCGCGACCACTTTTTCGAAGTAGTCCTGAATCTGCTGATCCGTCACCTGGACGCCGGACCGGAAGCGGACCTCGACGAATTCGAGCAGCGTGCGCTGCCACAGCAACTCGTCCTTTCACATTCTCTTCGGTGATGCCATATTGCGCCAGCGCCGCTCGAAATCGCCTCCCTTGGGATAGAAGCGCTTCTTGAAATCCTCCAGCGCCGGCAGCACGTCATTGGGCTGCGGCGTGGGATACCGGCTGCTTTCCAGCTCTTTCCTCACCAGTTTTTGCTCCACCATGCGATCGGCGGTAGTGCGTTTGCCGGCGGGGCTGAAATCCGGCTTCACGCCGTTGAGGAAAGCCGTGACGCGAATCTCGCGGTCGAGGTCGCTGGTGGTGATGACGCGGTCGCCGACGGAGACGGCGATGCGGTCGATGATTTCGGACTTGCCGTGTCCAGTGCGGCCGGCCCGGCAGGAAGCTCGACGTCGCACTCGGCCACCATGGTGTTGACCATGCCGGCCAGACCCAGACGCTGCCCGTCCTCCGGCGAGAAGACCCTCACACCCCGCTCGGAGAGCAGGGCGATCTCCTCAGGGACGATCACTCCGCCGCCACCGCCGTAGACCCGCACGACCGACGCCGCGTTCGTCGCCAGCCGGATGACGCCGGCGAGGAGATGGTTGGCCAGGAACTGAGCGCCGCCGGCCGCCAGGCCGGCGAGCAGTTGGAGCCACCAGGGGCTGCCGAACCTGAGCACGGCGTGGAAGACGGACCACGCCGCCAGATCCGCCAGGAAGTAGTCGGCCGTGTTGTACATGGAGCGAAACCAGCCGGGGTGGAAACGGCTTCCGTTCCCGACCGACCCCCCGACCGAGGCGGCCAGGGCACCGGCGGGACCGACGGCGAGCGTCAAACCGAGGTGCGCCATGATCTCCACGGAGAACTCGATCTGGGCGCCGGTGAGCGAGTGGACCCCGTAGGCAGCGAGAAGGAACACCTGCCAGCGGCCCAAGAGCACCGTGAGGGGATCGGACGGCATCCGAACCTGAGAACGGCCGCCGTCACGGCGATTGCCAGCATGGCGGTCACGTACGTCATCAGCCCCGGCGTGTAGTCGACAGGCCCAAGGGGCTCTTCCGGAGGAAGGAAGTCGAGGCGGCTTCGGAGCGACGACCACCCCTGATGGACTTCCCCGAGTTGGCGGATGCCGGGACCGGCGAACTCATTGCGCGGATGGTAGGGTCGTCGCCGCCTGCCACAGATGGGGTCGCAGGTTGGTGACGCGGCGGTTGCGCTAAAGCCCCCCCGGAAACGATCCGGTCAAGAGTTGTGAAGACACTCTCGGACGCTTCTTGGGACGGGAGGGGGAGATCTGGGAAAGGAGGTGGCCGGCATGGGTTCGTGGGGCACTCGTCTCAACTACCGTTGGTCCTGAGGCGCAAGGGCGTCGTCTAGCTAGGTAACCCCATCGACCCGGATGGGCCCGGTGGGCGGTAGGATCTGCTGCCACTATGGTGGCCCCCGGGATCGGTGCGTCGGTAGCCGCCCCGCCAGCGCGGGGGCGGGGCGGCTGCTCAGTGCGGCGTATGTCTCCTTCTATGGAGACTGGCTCAGCACGACCGCCCTGGTGGTGTTGCTGCTCCGGCTGACCGGATCGCCCGCAGCACCCGCCGGCTATATCCTCGCCCGGGTCGCGCCGCGGGTGGTGGCCGCCGGGTACTCCGGCGGGCTGGGTGAACGCTGGGGGCCGACCCGTGTCATCGCGACGGCGTGGGTCGCCCAAGGCCTGATCACGGCGTCGATCGTCCCCCTCTATGCCGCGCACTCGCTGGTGGGCATCTATCTGGCAGTGGTGGCATCCCAGTTCCTGAATGCTATCGCCCGGCCGTCCATCGGCACCGCGATCCCCAGGCTGGTCAAACCGGACCGTATCGCCCGCTTCAACACCCTCCTCTCCGGAGCGGACAGTTCCTCCATCCTGATCGCCCCGGCCCTCGGGTCGGTCCTGCTTCTGATCACCGGATCGTCCAGCGGTCCCTCGGTGCTTCTCATCCTCGACGCCATCAGTTTCGCCCTGGGGGCCGTCCTCGTCGCCGGTCTGGTGCCCATGGCGGCCGGCCCGTCCGGGCAGGCCGGTGCGCCCAAGCGCCTCAGCAGCGGATTCCGCATCCTGCTCGGTGACGAGCTGCTGCGGCTGGTGGTGGTGACCTTTGCGGCGGGCACCATCACCGCGTCGGCGACGCAGAGCGTCCTCGTCGTCGCCGCTCAGCAGCGGTTCGGCGGAGCCTCGGCCGTCGGCTGGCTGTACTCGGCCGTCGGCGCCGGCGCCCTGATTGCCACCCTCGTCCTCGTCAAGCGACCGGTGCAGCTCACGCGCTTCAGACTCGCGGTGACGGCGTTCGCCATGGTGACGCCGCTCGCGTTGTTCAGCCTCGTCCATCAACTGTGGATGGCGCTGGCGCTCCTGGTGATGACCGAAGCCGCCGGCGTCTCCACTGAGATCTGGGGGAACAGCGACGTTCAGGGAGAGGGTGCCCGCCGCCGATCTGCCGAGAACGAACGCAGCCCTGTTCTCGGTCTGGTACGCAGGCATGCTGGTCGGGGCCCTCGGAGCTCTCATCCTGGGGCCCCTGATCGGGTGGGATCGGGCGCTGGCGGTCATGTGCGGCCTGGCGGCACTGCTGGTCTGCGCGGGGCTGGTTCCCGGGCAACGGCGTCGGTCGCCGCTGCCGAGCCCCCTCGCCGACATCCCAGACTAGAGGAGGTCCGACCCGCGCGGCCAGGCGGCACTCGTCACGGCCGCACGCGCGTGCCTCCCCTCCCCTACCGCCACGACAGCTACGTGGACCTCCGGGTGGCCCGGTGGCCGGGCGAGGCGGTGGACGATGCCAGGCGCTTCATCCCGATGACCACCGTGGCCTCCAGGTCGCCGTCCACCGCCACTCGGGGGGTCAGCCCACTGCCGGCGAGGATCTCCGCGGCCACAGGCGCCTGCGCCTCGCTCGTCTCCATGAGCAGGTGCCCGCATGGTGCCAGCCAGACCGGCGCCGCGGCGGCCACGCGACGCAGGACGTCGAGCCCGTCCCCTCCCCCATCGAGTGCCGCCCTCGCCTCGTACAGGCGGGCCTCTCGAGGCAGCAGCTCGATCTCACCCGTGGGCACGTAGGGGACGTTGGCCAGCAGGATGTCGATGCGTCCCCGCAGGCTGGCGGGCAGCGGTTCGAAGAGATCGCCCTCGTACAGGTGTCCCCCGACGGCCGCGACATTGCCCCGGGCACACCGCACGGCGACCGGGTCGATATCGGCGGCGTGGAGCTCCGCGCCCTCCACGGAACTCGTCAGCGCAAGACCGAGCGCCCCTGAGCCGCAGCACAGGTCGAGCACCACCGCCCCGGTCCGGGCAAGGGCGACGGCCTGGTCCACGAGGAACTCGGTGCGATGGCGGGGCACGAAGACGCCAGGGAGGACGGCGATCCGCAGACCGCGGAACTCAGCCCAGCCGATGACGTACTCGAGGGGTTCGCCCGCGACGCGCCGATCCACCACGGAGGAGAGCTCAGCGGGCGACCGCCCAGCAGAGAGCAGCTGACCCGCCTCGTCCTCGGCGAAGACGCAGCCGGCGGCTCGAAGCCGGGCGACGATCTCCCGTCGCCGCAGTCGTGGCGCCGGCACGGGGAGGTCGGGGTGGTCCGGCCCACCGAAACCACCCATGGGGGTGACCACGCGGCTCCCCTCAGAGGTTCCGGCGGGGCCGGTGCGACAGCCACCAGCGCACCGTGTCGGCCCCGCGCAGCACGGCGTAGAGGAGGCCCGCGACGAGGAGGATGACCAGATACGGGGCGGCGCCCTCCTGGCCCGACTCCTCTGACAGCACGATGCCCCCCACCGACAGCAGGAGGGCGACGACGACGACGACCATCTCGATCCGCACCACGGGGGTTGCCAGGAACTCCGTGCGGATCGTCTCCGGCAGCTTGCGCCGCAGGGTGAGTTGGAAGTAGACGGCAAACGGGATCGTCAGGGGGGCCAGGATCAGCATTCGCCATCCCCGGTCCCGCCGGACGGAGGTGAGCGGCATCACCAACCCCTTCAGGTTCCTCTGGGCAACCTCATCGGTGGGATCGAGCTCGAGCGCGTGGATGAAGGTCTTGGCGGCCTCCACCCTGCGGCTCTGCCGCACGTAGGCGGCCCCCAGGTTGTTCCAGTTGTAGGCGGAGAGAGGATCCTGCTCGATGGCCCTGAGGGCGTGCTCCACCGCGTCGGAGCCCCTCTGCTTCAGGGCCACGAGCGTCAGCAGCTGATGCGACAGGGGCCACTCGGGCGCCAGGGACCGGAGCCTCTCCGCGGTCGCCGCGGCCTGCCGCACCTGCCCGGCGCCGAGCTGGCAGGTTCCGAGCGTATGGAGGGCCTGCGGCGACACCGGCGCCAGGCGGGCCGCCTCGGATGCTTCCGCGAGCGATCTGTCCTTCGCGCCCAGCGCCTTGTAGGCGAGCGCCAGAAGCCGATGTCCCCACTCCCCGTCCGGCTGGCACGAGATGGCGCGCGCCGCCGCCTCAGCCGCGCTCTTCGGCTCCTTCATGGCCAGGAAGGCCTGCGCCATCAGGCAGTGGAGGCCGGCGTCCTGAGGAGCGGAGGCGAGCGCCTGTCCGAGCTCCCGCACGGCCTCCCTCGGACGCTTGGCGGCCAGCAGCGCCTCGGCCCTCGCTCGGCGGGGGCGGCCCGGATCGGCGGTGATGCCGGTCACGCCAGGCGGTGCTGCCGGAGGTATTCGAGGAGGTCGTCGAATCCCCCGCTCTCGTTCTGGAACATGGCGAAGTTGCGCGCCATGGCAAACCACTCGCCGAGACTGGATCGGATGTCGCCCAGGGCCCGGAGGAGATCGGCCTGGCCGATGGGTCGCGCGTCCCCGCTGCTGATGGCATCGCTGAGGGCGTACTCGGCCGCGGACTCGCAGACGTGGGCGAGGTCGGCGCCGCTGAACCCGTCGGTCCGGGCCGCGAGCGCCGCCAGGTCGAGATCGCTCCCGAGCGGCCGATCCTGCAGGTGGTGGCGGAGGATCGCCTCGCGGGCGGGCAGATCCGGGGGGAGAACGAGAAGGGAACGATCGAAGCGCCCCGGCCGCTTGAGCGCGGCGTCGATGTCCCAGGGGGCGTTGGTGGCGCCGAGCACGAACACCCCGTCGTTGTCGGTCATCGCGCCATCCAGCTCGGTGAGAAGCTGGGCGATGACGTTGCGCAGGGTCGGGGCCGAGCGGGTGTTCAGCCGCTTCTGGCCAAGAGCGTCGAGCTCGTCGATGAACAGCACGCAGGGGGCGTGCCGCCGCGCCATCTCGAAGACGCCGTGAAGGTTGCGCTCGCTGAGTCCCACCCACATGTCCAGCACGTCGGAGAGCCCGACACCGATGAACTTCGCTGCCAGCTCACCGGCCGTCGCCCGCGCCACGAACGTCTTGCCGCAGCCGGGCGGGCCCCAGAGCAGGAGGCCGCCCCGCAGCGACTTGCCGTACATCTCGCGGAGCTGAGGGTTGCGCATCGGCGCCATGAAGGCGATGTCGAGCCGCTTCTTGACCGCCTCCATTCCGCCGACGTCGGCGAGCTTCAGCCGCGGGCGTTCGACCTCGGTCGGCAACCCCTCGTCGTCACGATCGCCGTCGAGGACGCGCAGGGGCACCGCCTCGCGTTCGGCGTTCGGGCCCGCCGTCCCCAGCGTCGCCGGAAGCTCCGACGCCGCGGCATGGCCGACCTCGGGCCCGCCAACGGCCAGGGGAGGTGAGGCGGCGCCTTCCGGGCCCAAGGCGACACGGACGCGCCGGTACGAGGCGGCCCTCCCCGCATCCCCTGCCGCCTCCGCGGCCGCCTCGGCGAGGCGAAGGCCGTCCGGGTCGTCGGGGCGCCGCGCCAAGAGGACGGCGAGGTGGTCCAGAGCATCGTTCGGCCGCCCGGCGTCGAGGAGGAGTTGGGCGAGGTGCGCCCGCAGTGGGGCGTCGCCCGGCGTGGCGGCGACGGCGCGCTCCAGCGCCGTGACGACCTCAGGATCGGGGACCGGCATGCGCGGCAGTATCGCAGACGGCCATCCACCGGATGCGACCGAAGGGGCGCCGCGGCGCCCGCACCACGGTCACCCTCCCGTGCGGCGGTCGCCCAGCCTCCAGGAGACGCCGCGGAGCTCGCGACAGCCGACGCACCCGATGCAGTCGACACAGTCCACGCCGGCGACGCACGCGATGCACCGTGTGCAGCGCAGGCACGCGAGGGTCGCGACACAGCCGCGGATGAGGCTGCCAAGGACGGTCAGCGCGCTTCCCCCCACCGCGGCGCTGGCCACCGTCAGGCCGCTTCCCGCCACTGCCGTCGAAGCGACGGTCCCGGCACTCCCCGCCACCGCCGCGCTGCCGGCCACGGCGGCGCTTCCCAGGGTGACCGCGCTCCCCGCCACACCGGCGCTTGCCACCGTCAGGGCACTGCCCGCGACCGCGGCCGAGTAGCGCGTCTCGACGCTCCCAGCGACCGCCGCACCATGACGCGTCCTGGCACTGCCCGCCACCGCCACGCTGTCGACCGCACCGGTCTCGTCAGTCACCCGGATGGCCCTCCGCTCTTCCGCCTCGCGCGGGGGCTGCAGTCTCTGTCTATTGTCGCCCGACTCACCGGGATCCGGACAGAGCCCCTGTCGCTCTCGACGGCCTCAGCGCCGCAGGAATCCCACCCGGGCGCCGGCGAACCCCGCCGAGTTGTCGAGATGCACGTCGTGCCCGGCTCCGACGATCGTCACCGTCTCCGCCCGCGGCACCATCTCGGCCATGGCCGCGAGATCGGCCTCGGAAATCCATCCGGCATCGCCTCGCGTCAGCAGGTTGGGGCAGCGCACCCTCGCCCAGTCGACCCACCACGCACCGTCGGCGGCCGATGCGATGGTGGCGACCATCACCTGCCGGTCGAAGCGAGGCCACCAGCCGTCGGCCCGCTCCTCGAGGCCGTCGACCCAGCCGTCGGAATGGGGAGGGCCCCCGAAGAACGCGACCGCCTGTTCACGCGTGGAGAACCGCTGCGGCCAGGACTCGAGCCGGGGCGACACCACTGGGCTGGCCCAGTGTTGGGGGATGACAGTTGGCGGAGTGGTGCCTGAACCGAATCGCCCGCCGGGCCGTTCGCCTGACCCAGTGACAGCCGCGGTCAGCCGGTGCTCAGGGGGCCGAGCCCGGCGGCGACTCCCACTCGAAGACCGAACCCTGGTTGCCGGTTCCGGTGTTGCTGAAGGTGTTCGCGCAGTAGTCCGCCTCGTCCGAGGTGGTCGTCACGTAATTCGCCTCCCCGTTGCTCCCGCCGATGGAGCAGGTCCCCTGGCTGTTCCCCATGTGGTTCTCGGTCAGAAGGTCGTTGTAGTAGGTGCTGACCGCGGTGGAGCTGTTGAAGGCAACCACCAGCGCGTAGTCCTCGGGGTTCCCCTGCTCGGAGAGGTCGCAGAGCTCCTGGCCAGTGACGTCGGAGTTGACGTACGCCGAGCTGGAGTAGGCTGTGCAGGTGGTGGCGTTGTCGGTGATGTAGCTGGGGATGCAGTCGGCCAACGACTGGGCGGTCGCGCAGTCTCCCATGTCGTAGTTGCCGTCGCTGAAGTCTGCATCCAGGGCGCTCAGCGAGGGATCCGTGCAGTTGATGACGATGATGACCGCATCGTAGTTGGCGTCGGCCTCAGCTAGAGCCGCCTGAGACGTCGCCGACACGCAGGCAGCCTTGAAGACCAGGTCGTTGCCCAGGATGAGCTGGGCGGCCACCGCCGGGGTCGGGGTAGAGGTCGGGGTGGGAGTGTGCGCGGGTCCGGTCGGCGTGGCCGTCTGGGTTGGGGTTGGGCTCTTGGCCGCGGTGAAGGGGGCGAGCTTGGCCGCCGCGGCGATGCCGAAGTAGCCGCCGATGAGGACGATCACCACCAGCACGGCGATCAGGACGCCGAGGCCGCCGCGACCCTTGGGAGGTGGCGGCGTCGTGGCCCCTACCGGTGGCGGCACCGGACCCGCAGGGGGCGGGCTGTAGCCGCCGCCACCCTGGCCGTACCCCGGCCCACCCGGGCCCATCGGCGGCCCGGCGGGAGGTCCTGATGGCGGTCCGGTCGGTGGCCCTGGTGGAGGCCCGGTCGGCGGCCCTGGCGGCGGCCCGGTCGGCGGCCCTGGCGGCGGCCCGTAGGAGGCCATGGCTCGGGGACCGAAGTCTTTCGCGGCTGAGCTCAGCGCCTGGCGCGCCTCGCCCTGCGGGTCGAGAGTCGTTCCACTAGCGTCCATGCCTTGCTCTCCCCGTCGCTGGGCCGAGGGCTATCGGGAAGCCCCGATCCTGCATGGTAGGTTATGCCGGAACAGGCCCATCGGCAAGTACGGCGTGAGTTCCGATGTGGGCGTTCTGAGAGAACGTCCGCCCTAAGGGCACCACCCCGCGCCTGCCGCGACCTCCAAGCAAGCCCCGGCTTGCGCCGGCGTCGGTCGGTGGTCGCCACGGCTCCGGAGCCTAGCAGAACTGAGCCTATTTCTGAGCCTATCCGTGGCACTCGCTGGCACAGCCTGGCTCCATCCGCCTGCTATTGAACGGCTTTCCCGATCTCAGCTAGT
>CAWEEP010000063.1:0-24192 GCA_963808125.1 Candidatus Dormiibacterota bacterium | reverse complement strand
CAGCGACGAGTGCGCGAAGGGTTGAGGGTTGGAGCGGGAGGCGGGGCTCGAACCCGTGACCCCTACCTTGGCAACAAGCGAGGGCGCTTCCGGTCGCCCACGAGGTCTCGGTTTCTGTCGGATGCGGATCAGGTAGTGGTCATGCGGGGTAGCGCCCCGGGAGGCAGCTCAGCGACTCGGCAGCAGCTCGAAGTGCTGCCGCCCCCGCAGCCGATAGATCTGAAAGTCGGCATCCAGGGTGAAGATTCGGCGGTCGCCTCGCTCCTCGGCCAGCGCCACCAAGGTCGCGTCTGCCAGATCCATGGTTCGGTCTGCGTACTGATCCATCAGGCGAGCGCTTCGGTCGACAAGCGCCGGCGACAGGTCGGCGAGAACGAGGCGGGCCGACTGGACCAACCTCCAGAGCGAACGCTGGCCCTGGGTCCCCCCGGCCCTGGCAAGGAGGTACATCGCCTCGGTGAACGCCGGCCATGTCGTCACCAGGGGAAGCGTGAGGTGGTCGAGGGCTTCGATGCACGCCCTGTGGTCGGGCTCGTCGGCGTCGATGATCGCGATCAGGGGACCGGCGTCTGTGAGCGTCATGCCCTGGTTCGGGTCTGGACGAGGGCGTCCGCGAACGCCTCCCCCGAGCGCCGAGCCCGGCCGCCGCCACCGCGGATGGCTCCAGTAACGTCCGCGAACCGCTCGCTGGGGCGAATGGCCAGCGTCTCCTCTGCATCCTCCACCGCCGCTCGACGGATGAACTCGGACACTGAGACCCCCCTGATGGCCGCCGCTCGACGAACCTTCACATCGGCATCGGGATGGAGGCGGAGACTTCTCATGCCGTAATAGTATCACGTTCTGTGACACAATGTGATACTTGAGGGACGGTGACGTGGTGCTCCATGATCGGTCCTCACCCATCTCCGCCTCTTGCCGCCTATGACGTTGGTCGGGATGGCATCTGGCCGATGTCGAACGAGTCCTCCCCATCCCCGAGGTGCCCAGTCGATCCCAGCCCAGTCGGTGGGGTGCGTGTGCGGCGCGGCGATCGCCCACTCACGCCAGCGGTCGAGGGCAGCCAGTAACTCCTCGGGTTTCCATGCCGAAGACGGACGATGCTCGGGCCGGGTCCACCGCGATCCCGCCGGCCCCCGGCTGTGGACCGCCACCGCCTGGCCGTCCAGGTAGGTCCGCACCAGGCGCTCGTCCCAGTGGACCTTCACGCTCCTGCCTCCCCGAGGCCTCGCCAGCCTTGCCCACCCAGGAGGGTTGCCTGCTCACTACTTGATCGTCGCCATCTGTCTCATCGGGGTTGACAAGCGCCGTTCAACGGGAATGTGGAATTGGTCGGCGTTGGTGGTACGGGTGACCTATACCAGAATAGCTGCAGTGGAGCATGCACGAGCACCTCGCAATGGACGGGATACGCCGAGATCCCCACCGGGCAGACGGCCATCGGCGACCCTGCGCTCGCGCTGTTTGGTGGCACACTGCGGCTCTATTTCGATAACAGTACCGGGCAGACCTACGAGGGATCCTTGACCAGCGCAGCTCAATGGGTCGGCCTCGGTTCCTTCACGAGCGACCCAGTAGCGGTCTTAAGCACCAACGGGACGACGGGGCTCCTCGGTGTCGGCGTACCGAACGCCGGCTACGTCGATACGCTCACGAATGGTACTTGGGAGCAAGTTTCTTCGGCCAGCTGGGGACCATGCCCCCGCTATGAGGCTCAGTGTCTGTGGCGCTCGACGCGTCTTCGGTCGAGGCGAGGCGGGATCGTGTGATCCGTGACGGCGCTGACGGGTGGCGCCGGTGTGGCGTCGCTGGTGCGGTTGGGCATGCGTCGTAGAGGTGCTCGGGCTCCACGAGGCCTGATTCTGAATTGAATCTGGGCTCAGAACGCCGTGGAGCGGGAGACGGGATTCGAACCCGCGACCCCTACCTTGGCAAGGTAGTGCTCTACCACTGAGCTACTCCCGCACGGGGTTGGGAGTATACCGCGGGCCTCGCGGGCCTCCTCCGGCATCAGCCCTTGACGGTCCGCTCCCCAATTCGCGGAGGCGCTCGAAGCTGTAGATGCCGGTCGAGTGTCCGTCGGCCCAGACCGCGTTCAGACCGTAGGCTCCGACCAGGGCGATGTCGGCCAGTTCGTCCTCCCCCGGCTCCAGGTCCGGGTTGGAGGCGAACCGCCCCTTGAAGCCCATCTCCCCGGCGCAGGTGGCGCAGGGGCAGGCGCGGCGCAGATCGGCGTAGGGCACCAGGTGAGTGGTGGCGTCGGCCCACTCGATGAGCAACGACCGGCTGGGCTCCTCGTAGGCGAAGCGCAGCGGCCGGGTTCGGGCGGGAGCGGGGATGGGGATGGCCGCCCCCTACTGCATCAGGTTCTGCAGCTTCATGGCCAGGGCCATGTCGCCCTTCACCTTGAGCTTGCCGCCCATGAAGGCGAGCATGGGGTTCATCGTCCCGGTGGCCATTCCGACGAAGTCGGCGGCCGCCATGGAGATGGTGGTGTTGGGGTTCTCTGGGGCGCCGGGGCCAGCGTCACCCTTGCCGTCCTTGAGGACGATGTGGAACTCGCCGCCGTCCTCCCCGCTGAGGTCGAAACGATAGGCTCCCGTCGTCGTGCCGGCCTTCGTGGGGTCGGTGCCGAGGCGCTTATTGATCTCCGCGAAGATGTCGCCGGGGGTGGCCACCGCAACTCCCTCCTTCATTCCTGGGGCGCCCTGGACGGCGCGATCGCAGTCTAGTCAGTCGCCGCCCGGCCGCGCCCTTGCAGGGGGCTCAGAGCAGGGTCTCTTCCTGCTCGACCCGGGCGCGCCGGCGGGACGGAGCCCCCTCCTCGTCGTCCTCGACGCCGTCCGACGAGGGGTGCTCGACGAGGGCGATGACCCGTGCCTGCATGAACCGGCCGGTGCGGACGGCCCGCCCGGTGCGGGTCACCTCGCTGACCTCGACCACTCCCCGGGCGGTGCTGACCTCGACCCGGCGCCCGGCCAGCGTGGCGGTGATCTCGTACGTCTGCGTCGCCCCGCCGGTGTCGACGACGATCTCGACCGAATCTCCCTTCATGCCCTGATCCTAGCTCCGGACGGTGGCCTCCGTGGGGCGGCGGGGACGATCTGGGCCGCCCACACAGCCCTTGTGGCGGGGCTACACTGGCCGCACCGATATGTGGTGGTTGATCTGGCTCGTCGCGGCCGTCCTGCTCCTCGCGGGAGAGGTCCACACCCAGGCGTACTACGCCCTCTTCCTCGCCGTCGGTGCCGTGGCCGCCGTGGTCCTGTCCCTGGTCGGTGTCCCCGTCCCGGTCCAGGCGGTGGGTGGCGCGGGCGTCGCCGTCGCCGGCGTGTTCGCCGCGCGGCCCAGCCTCAAGCGAGCCATGGACCGCCGCACCGTCAACCTCCAGTACCCGGGAATGGCGGGTGGCCTGGTCGGTCAGCGGGCGATCACCGTCGACGACGTCGGCGACGAACACCACCATGGCCACGCCCTGCTGGCCAACGAGCGCTGGCTCGCCGTCACCGACGAGTCGCAGCCCCTGCCCGCCGGCACCCCGGTGATCGTGGCGGGCGTGCGCGGCACAACGCTCTTGGTGCGCGCCAGCGGCGCGTCCCGTGTCAACTAGACCGGGCCCCGTTGTCGGTGCCGGCCAACATCTGAGGAGGTACTAGGGTGGTCGTCGGTCTGGTCGTCGTCGTCGTGGTGGTGATCCTCGCGATCGCCACGCTGAGCTCAGCGGTCAACATGGTCCAGCAGGGTTTCACGGGCGTGATCACCCGGTTCGGCAAGTTCCATCGCGAGGTCGGTCCGGGGATCCGCATCGTCATCCCCATCTTCGACCGGCTGGTCCTCGTCGACATGCGCGAGACGCCGCGCACCGGTGACCGGCAGGACGTCATCACCCGGGACAACGTTGCCGTGGCCGTCAACGCCACCATCTTCAACCAGGTGATCGACGCCAAGGCCGCCCTCTTCAATGTCTCCAACTTCTCCATCGCCATCGACCAGCAGGCGCGTACCACACTGCGTAATGCGTTCGGCAACGTGAGCCTGGACGAGGCCCTCTCCCAGCGTGAGCAGATCAACGCGGCCATGCAGCTGCAGATGGAGCAGGTCACCGACAAGTGGGGGATCCGTATCAACCGGATCGAGATCGTCGACATCAGCCCGCCGGCGCAGATCCTTCAGGCGATGGCCCTCCAGAAGCAGGCCGACCAGGAGAAGCGCGCCAAGATCCTCCAGTCGGAGGGAGCCCAGCAGGCGGCCGTCAACATCGCCGACGGCAACCGGCAGGCGGTCATCAAGCAGGCCGAGGGCGAGCGGCAGTCGCTGATCCTCCGCGCCGAGGGAGCCCGCCAGGCGGCCATCCTGGAGGCCGAGGGCCGGGCGCTGGCCATCGGGAACGTGTATCACGCCATCAAGACGGCTGCGCCCGATCCCACGCTGGTGGCCATCCTCCAGCTCGACACCCTGAGCAAGTTCGCCGACAGCCCCAACACCACCATCGTCATCCCCGCCGAGGCCTCGGCGCTCATGGGTGCTGCGCAGGCGATCAAGAGCGTCATGGCCGGCTTTCCCGGAGCCGATGGCGCTGCCGGAGCGGCCGCTCCGGTCACCCCGCCGCCGGTGGCGCCACCCAGGGCGCGCTGACGCCGCTCGGTCACTGTGCGGCAGCCTGACCGGTCGCCAGAGGCGCTGCCGGTTCCTCCTGCGGTCCCATGGGCATGACGGACGGGGCCGGCGGCGGTCAGGCGGAGCTCTTCGGCGACGCTCGGGAGGAGCCGGCCGAAGCCGGCCTCCCCAGGGCGCCGGAGCCCGCGTCTGGCCGTCCGGCCGCGATGACGGCGCCGTTGGCGGGGCGGATGCGGCCGCGCACGCTCGACGAGTTCGTCGGCCAGGAGAAGGTCGTGGGAGCCGGGACCGTGCTCCGCCGAGCGGGGGAGGCGGGCCAGCTGCCCTCACTGATCCTCTGGGGACCGCCGGGAAGTGGCAAGACGACGCTGGCCATGATCCTGGCGGCGATGACCAACGCCGCCTTCGAACCCATGACCGCGGTGTCGGCGGGGGTCAGTGACCTGCGCCAGGTGGTGGCGCGGGCCCGGGAGCGCCGCCGCCTCGGACGCCGGACCGTCCTCTTCATCGACGAGATCCACCGCTTCAACAAGGGTCAGCAGGACGCCATCCTGCCCCACGTCGAGAGCGGGCTGGTGCACCTCCTCGGCGCCACCACCGAGAACCCCAGCTTCGAGGTCAACGCCGCCCTGCTCTCCCGGGTCCGGGTCGTCCGCCTGGAGGCGCTGGAGCCGGAGGCGCTGCGGACGCTGGTGCGCCGCGCCCTCAGTGACCCGGAGCGGGGCCTCGCCGGATATGGGATCGCCCTCTCCCCGGCGGCGGAGGAGCGCCTGCTCAGCCTGAGCGGTGGCGACGCCCGGGTCGCCCTCGACGCCATGGAGCTGGCCGTCGTCGCCGTCTCCGCCCGGGGCGGCACGGCGGTCGAGGTGGACGACGTGGAGGGGGCGCTGCAATCGCCCGCCCTCCTCTACGACAAGGCCGGCGATCAGCACTACTGGCTCATCTCCGCCTTCATCAAGTCCATCAGGGGTTCGGACCCGGACGCCGGCATCTACTGGCTGGTGCGCATGCTGGAGGCGGGGGAGGACCCGCTGTTCGTTGCCCGGCGCCTGGTCATCCTCGCTGCCGAGGACATCGGGCTGGCCGACCCCCAGGCACTCTCGGTCGCCATGGCGGCGCAGCAGGCGGCCCACTTCGTGGGCATGCCCGAGGGGTACCTGCCTCTCGCCGAGGCCACCCTCTACCTGGCCATGGCGCCGAAGAGCAACTCGGCGAAGCGCGCCTACGAGGCGGCGCGCCATGACGTCCTCGACACTCTCCACGAGCCCGTCCCCCTCCACCTCCGCAACGCCGTCACCGGCCTGGGGCGCGAGATGGGATTCGGCGCCGGGTACCGCTACGCCCACGACGAACCGGGCGGCGTGGCCGAGCAGCAGCACCTCCCCGACCGTCTCGGCGGCCGCCATTACTTCGAGCCGGGGGCGCTGGGGGCGGAGGCGGCGGTCGCGGCCCGCCTGGCGGAGCTGCGGGAGCGGCTGCACGGGGGCGGCCCAGCCCCTGGCGGGGGAGGGGCGGCGCCGGCCTGAGCTCCTCCGGCGAGATGGCGGGCTGCCCTTGACAGGGTGGTGAGTACTCACTACCATGGCGGCCATGACACCGGTCGCGGGAGCTGAACGGCTCACGGCGGAGGAGCGGAGGGAGCAGATCCTCCGGGCGGCCCTGACCGTCTTCGCCGAGGACGGCTACTCAGCCGCCTCCACCGAGGAGATCGCCCGCCGTGCCGGCATCTCCCAGCCGTACCTCTTCCGCCTCTTCCGCACCAAGCGCGAACTGGTGCTGGCGGCCATCCAGCGCTGCTTCGACGCGACCAGCGCCGTCTTCGACGCCGCGGCCCGCGACCGGAGCGGCCCGCAGGACGTCCTGGAGACGATCGGCATGGCGTACCAGGCGGAGATCCTCGCCGACCCCGTCAGCCTGCGCGCCCAGCTCCAGGCCTACGCCGCCTGCGACGACCCCGAGATCCGCGCCCTGGTCGCCGGTAACTACGGCCGGCTGGTCGACCAGGTGCAATGCCTGAGCGGCGCCGACTGGGGCTCCATCAACGGCTTCTTCGCCCAGGGGATGCTGCTGAACATCCTGGCGATGCTGGGCCAGCTCGCCGCCCCCGAGCCGTGGGCGGCGTCCCTCGTCGAGGGCTGCACAGCCTTCTGGGCCGCACGGCATCTGGCGGGGAGGACCGAGGCCTGAGGGGCCGGCGAGAGCTCTCTTTTTTTACCCCTCCAAGTAAGTGATCAATCACTAGATATATGAAACAAGGAACCGGCAACCGGGTGCCGGCGGGACGGACAGCCGAGGGCCGCACGGCGGCACCACAGAGAAGGAGGACATGGACATGACCCAACGATCGCGGACGGCCTGGACCTTCGTCATCACGTCGCTGGCCCTGTTCATGGGCAGCTTGGACAACCTCGTGGTGACCACGGCGCTGCCCGTCATCCGCCGTGAGCTGCACGCCAACCTCTCGCAGCTCGAGTGGACGATCAACGCCTACACGCTGACCTTCGCCGTGCTGCTGCTCACCGGGGCGGCGCTCGGCGACCGCTTCGGCCGGCGGCGCATCTTCGCCTTCGGCCTGCTCACCTTCACTCTCGGCTCCGCCGCTGCGGCGCTGGCGCCGAGCCCGTCGGCCCTCATCGCGGCTCGCGCCTTCCAGGGCGCCGGGGCGGCGGCCATGCTGCCGCTCACCCTGACCCTGCTCAGCGCGGCGGTGCGGCCGGAGCGTCGCGGCCTCGCCCTCGGCGCCTGGGGAGGCATCGGCGGTCTCGCCATCGCCGTCGGGCCCATCGTCGGCGGTGCCGTCGTCCAGGGCATCAGCTGGCAGTGGATCTTCTGGCTCAACGTGCCGATCGGCCTCCTCCTCCTGCCCCTGGCCAGGCTCCGCCTGACCGAGAGCCACGGCTCCGATCGGCGCCTCGACCTGACCGGGCTCGTTCTCGCCAGCGCCGGCCTCTTCGGCATCGTCTGGGGGCTGGTGCGGGCCAACTCCCAGGGCTGGGGCAGCCCCGAGATCGTCGGTTCCCTGGCCGGAGGCGGCCTCGTCCTCGCCGCCTTCGTTGTGTACGAGTGGCGGGCGAGCTCGCCGATGCTCCCCCTGCGCCTCTTCCGCAGCCGGGCCTTCAGCGGCGCCAACGCCGCGTCATTGCTGATGTCCTTCGGGATGTTCGGCTCGATCTTCCTTCTCGCCCAGTACTTCCAGATCGTGCAGGGGCTGTCACCGCTCTCCGCAGGCCTGCGCATCCTCCCCTGGACGGCCATGCCGCTCATCGTGGCGCCGACCGCGGGGGCGCTCTCCAGCCGCATCCCGGGACGCACCTTCCTCTCCCTCGGGCTCGCGCTGCAGGCGGCGGGGCTCTTCTGGATCGGCCGGGTCACCACGGTGACGACCCCATATGGCGCCCTCATCCTGCCCTTTGTGCTGAGCGGCGTCGGCATGGGCCTGTTCTTCGCCCCGGTGGCGAATGTGGTGCTCAGCTCGGTGCGCCGCGACGAGGAGGGCAAGGCGTCGGGCGCCAACAACGCCATCCGTGAGGTGGGAGGCGTGCTCGGCGTCGCCGTGCTGGCGTCGATCTTCGCCCACATCGGCGGGTACGGCTCGGGGACCTCCTTCGTCCAGGGCCTCGTTCCCGCCATCACGGTGGGGGCGGTCGTCGTCGCCGTCGGCGCCGCCGCCGCCCTGTTCATCCCCGGACGCCGCATCGCGCGAACCGCGGAGACGGTGGAGGTCATTTCGCCGGTGGGGGCCGAGGCCGCCGCCTGAATCGGCCGCGGGAGATCGGCGGTGCGCTCCGCCGGTCTCCTGCCGCATCTCCGCCCCGCTACGGTGCCCGGCCCAGCCCCAGGCTCAGCACTCCGACGAGGGTGCGCTCCTCGTGGAGGTCGACGATCCCTGCGGCCCGGGCCAGGTCCACGGTGCGGCGGTTGCAATGGTCGTGCTGCAGCAGCACGGTCAGAGGGTTGATGAGGTCCTGCAGCACGGCCACCGGGAGGACGCCGCTGCGCACGTGCTCCAGGTAGCGGACGGGGACGCCGGGGCGGGCCACCCGCAACGCACCGCGCAGCGCTTTCGCCGCGTCCGGGACGGTGCAGAGCGCGAGGGTGAACACGACCGCGTCGAAGCTGCGGGCGTCGAACGTCAGCGCCTGCGCGTCCATCACCCGGAACTCGGCGCTCATCTCCAGGGATTCGGCGCGCGCTCGCGCCCGGGCGCAGCATCTCCGGGCTCAGGTCGACGCCGGTGACCTGCGCGCCGGGGCCGTAATGGGGAAGGGTGAGGCCGGTGCCGATGCCGATCTCCAGGACCCTGCCCTCAAGGTCGCCCACCAGGCGGGAGCGCCACGTCCCGAACCGGCGCTCCATGCGACCATGCCGGCGTCGTACCCGCGGGCATGGCGGTCGTACATCCGGCGGATCCGGTCGAGGCCGCGATCACTCACGCTGCTGCCGATTCTGGGCGCAGGGAGAAGACCTCCGCGCCCGTCCGGCCGGCGCAGTCCACGATGACCGGCGAGGGAACTCCTGGGGCTCAGCCTCCCGGCGGTGGCGGCGGCGGTGGGGCCGTCGGCGGGGCATCCGGAGCGTCCCATGGCGGTGCGGGCGGTGGCCCGCCATCGGGGCCGGGCGGAGCCGCTGGAGGCACACCGGAGACGTTCGCGTACGCGGCGAGGGGGGCGGCTCTGGATCCTGCCGCAACGAGCGGCGCCAGGTCCGCGGCCAGGTTGTACAGCGCAGCCAGCGCCAGCAGGACGATGGCGAGGATGCAGCCGATGCCCATGGTGACGTTGAAGTAGCCGGAGAGGAGGGCGGCCGTGCTGGAACCCTGATCGAGCTTGGTGATGAACTCGGAACTCACCTGGCCCTGATTGATGACCAGCAGGACGATGGCGCCGACTGCCACGGCGGCGACCGCCAGGCCGCGGAGCGCGAAGCGGCCAAGGCTCAGCAGGAAGCCGGCCAGCATGGCGACCAGCGCGATCACCAGGAGCCACTGGATGCCGAGGTTGGCCTGGCCCGGGTCGCTGCTGGTGGATGTCGTCGAGCCCCCGTTCTCCTGGCTGTACGCGGAACAGCCGGACGGAAGCTGACTGACCGTGGTCGGAGCCGAGCCCGCGACCAGGTTGATGCCCGAGTAGGTGATGAGGTTGAGGTTGGTCAGGCTGTTCAGGCAGGCGTTCATCGCCTGACTGTCCGATGAACTGGTTCCACCCAGCCCCTGCGTGATCGAGGCCTCAGACCTGAGCGCGGCAGTGTTGCAGGAGACCCCGGCGAAGGGAAGTAGGAAGCAGAGTCCGGCCAGGATGAAGAAGATCGGCGAGATCACCCGCCGGGCGGGGTTCTTGACGGCAGCTCCCATGCTCTCCACCTCCACAGCGATCGGGTCTCCGGGCAGCGCCATGCTATTCGCTCGCCACACCCGGTTGTCAGCCGTCGTCCAACCGTCGGCAGACCACCATGTCCCGGGATCTCACACTGGAGGCGACGGTGAGAATCGAACTCACGATCAGGGTTTTGCAGACCCGTGCCTTACCACTTGGCTACGTCGCCGCTCCAGGGACTCCCGGCGCGCGGTGCCACGGGCACCCGCACCGCTGACAACCATAGCGAACCGGGCGACGATCGCCCGGGATCGCCCTCAGCCCGTGGTGCGGGGGCGGCCGGTAGCGACGGCGATCAGATCGACCTCCCCGGTCGGGGGCGCGCCCGCCTCGCCGGCACGGCCGCGCTCGAGTTCACCCAGGCCGAGCGGACCGTGGAGGGTCACGAGCGGCTCCCGGCGGTCTGAGCCGAGAGCCGCTTCCATGACCTGAACAGCGGCATCCGCCTCCAGCACCATTGAGCCGTCTGAAGGATTCGAGGCCGCCGCCTCGCGGGGAACGTGGACCTTGACGCAGGTCCCCTCCCCGGGTTGGCTTTCCAGGGACCACCAGCCGCCCAGCGCCTCGGCCCTCTCCCGCATCGCGGTCAGGCCGACGTGGCCGGTGGGCGAGTATCCGCCGCCCTCGGGGAGGAAACCCGGGCCGTCGTCGCGGATGCAGATGGCGTACCCGCCCTCGGGATCGCTGAGCTCGACGACGAGGTTGGAGCCGGCGGCGTGCTTGCGGGCGTTGACGACGGCCTCGCAGGTGATGCGGTACAGGGTCGTCGCCACCGTTCCGGTGGGTTCCTCCGCGAAGTGCCCATCCAGGGAGCAGTGGAGGTCGCCGTCGCCCTGCCCCTGCTCCAGGTAGTCGCGCAGCGCCTGGGTGAAGCCGCGCTCCGCGATCTGCGGGTGGAGCTCCGACATGAGGCCGCGCATCCTCGTGATCGAGCCCCGCACGGCCTCGTCGGCGCGGCTCACCGCCGCCGCGAGCTTGGGCTCGGCGATGGTCGACTGGGCGATCTGCAGCCGGGTGTGGCCCACGGTCATCCACTGCAGCATGTCGTCGTGGATGATCACCGAGAGCCGGCGGCGCTCCTCGTCCTGCAGGGTGACCATGCGCAGCAGCAGCCCCCGGCTCTCGTCGTTGGCCTGGCGCAGGCCGATGAGAGTGTCGTCGAGGGCGCGCGTTCGCTCCCTCACCAGCTCGTCGAGGCGCAGGTTCTGCTCCTGCAGCCGGTTATCGAGGCTCTGGGTGTCGCGCACCAGGATGAACTGGCGCATCAGCACGACGGTGATGATGACGAAGCCGTCCCAGAGCATGAGGCTGTCGAAGCGGGTGCCGCGCAGCTGGGCGATCGCGGCGACGACACCGGCGGCGAGGACGGGGACGTAGGGGAGGGCGGTGCGCCAGCGCACCTGCTCGCCCTCGACCTCGGGGGCCTGCCGGGCGGAGTTCACCGCCCGCAGGGCGGCCAGCCCGATGAGGAGGTATCCCAGCGTCCAGCCGACGTTGACGGGGTTCTCGGTGTCGTAGCTGCGGACCGTGGTCAGGTACGCGAAGGTGCTGTCGGCGACCGCGTTGAGGCCCAGCCCCAGCCCGAGGAAGAGCATCGTGTGGCGCGTGCTGCCCCCCATCCGCGAGAGGGCCAGCAGCACGATGGAGATCATGAAGAGGTCGCCAACGGGATAGGCGAGGCTGAGGACCTGCTGGACGAACCCGGTGGAGGAGCTGGCGTAGAGCGGGCCCAGCACCGTCGCCCAGCTCACGAACAGCCCGCCGCCGACGACGAGGAGGGCGTCCAGGAAGAACTGGACCTTGAGCGCCGAGCGGCCGAGGACGGGGAGGGCCAGAAGTCCGGCGATGGCGAAGGGGATGGAGGAGAGGAAGCCGAGGTCCGGCCAGGAGGGGAAGAGGTTCTGCGGGTTCTCGTGCAGGACCACCTCCTGCACCGTCCATGCCACCTGGCCGAGGCCCCAGAGCAGCGCCGCCGCGCCCATCAGCCCCCAGGTGCGACGCGCCTCAGTGTGCCTGTTGCGGGCGGCAATGGAGCAGGCCGCGGCCGCCAGCAGCGCGGCGGCGGCCTCGGAGATGTCGTCGAAGGCGACCGTGCCCGGGTCGTGGTGGGCGTGGGTGGTGATCCAGAAGGCGCTGAACAGGGAGAAGCCGACCACCGCCGCGACCAGGGCGAAGAAGCGGCGATCACGCATGGCGGCCGGCCTGGCGCGGGGCTTCGGGTGCACCCGTCGAGCGTACGGGTGCCGGCCCGGACCGGCCAGATGCATGAACGCCAGGACCAGCTAGTGCACGTACGCCATCCAAGGATGGCCCATCGGAATCTTGGTTCCGGCCCGCCGGGCGGTGATCATCGTGGGGAGACCCGACGAAGAAGGATGACCGCCATGCGAGAGCACCCAGAGTTTGCCAACGCGGCCTTGTGGCGTGACCCGATCCCGGACCGGCTGACGGTCCTGATCGTCGACGATCATCCGGCCATGCGCGAGTCCGTCCAGGAGATCATGGAGACCGACGACACGGTCACCGTGGTGGGCACGGCCGGTCGGATCACCGAGGCGGTTGCACTGGCGCAGGCCACCCAGCCCGCGGTGGCCATCATCGACGTCAACATGCCGGACGGCGGTGGATGGGCGGCGGCGCGTGGCCTCCTCGAGGTCTGCCCGGACATCCGGCTCGTCGCATACTCGTCGTTCGAGGACGCCCTGGTCACCCGGACGATGCTGGCGGCGGGGATCAACGCCTACGTCACCAAGGGGTCGGACATCTGCCTGCTGCTGGCCGCCGTCCACGGCGAGGATCTGATGCCCATGCCGCGCGCGGATCAGCCCCTCATCCGGCGGTCCATCGTCGACGTCGCGAGCTGAGCTCTGGTTCCTCGTCGGCGGCCCGCCGCCGCCGGGGCTCGCCGCATGGCGGACGGCTGTCTCGGGACATGGTGGACGCCCATCCAGACCCGGGCGTACCGCGCCCCGAGGCGCATGCACCCCACCGCTCGCCTGGCCAGATGCAGGCGGCCCGAGAGTCCATGCCCCCCCCTTCTCACACCGCTAGTGCAGCTGTGCCAGCGGAGCTTGGCGCATCCGAATCTTTGCGCTCCGCCGCCCGGGGACGATCATCAGCGGGACACCAATCCAGCAGGGAGACACAGGTGATAGCCGAACCAGAGCTTGCCGACACGGCCCTGTGGGGTCATCGCGCGACCGACCCGGTGACTGTGCTCATCGTCGGCGAGGACCCCGAGGCGCGGGAGGCCGTCGCCGAGATCATGGAGAGCGACCACATGATCAACGTCGTCGGCACGGCGGGTCGCATCGCCGAAGCCGTCTCGCTGGCAAAGCTCTGGGAGCCTGAGGTCGCGGTGCTTGACGTGACGCTGCCGGACGGCAGCGGCTGGGTCGCCGCGCGCCGGCTGCGCGAGGTCGTCCCCGACATCCGGCTCGTCGCCTACGCGTCGTTCGGGGATGCCCTGATCACGCGGATGATGATGGCGGCGGGGGTCTTCGCCTACATCATCAAGGGCTCGGACGACGGGATCCTCCTGGCGGCGATCCACGGCGACGAGGAGCCCCCGCTGTCGCCACGGGAGCAGGCGTTGGCGGGCAGGACGGCCGCCGGCCTCGAAGGGTAGAGCCGGATCCGTTCCCCGACCGCGGCGGCGCGGGACCGGCGCCGGGCTCCCCGGCCCCTGACCTAGCCGGAGGTGCCCCGGATCGCGGCCTCTTCCTCGGCGGCCACCGAGGCGCAGCCGGCGCAGACGCCGTGCACCGCGAAGTGGTACGGGTGGAGGACGAAGCCGATGCTGTTCTTCGCGCCGCGCGCCATCGCCTCGAAGAGGTCGTCGGGGGCCTCGACGGCGGCGCCGCACTTCTCGCACACCAGATGGCCGTGGGCGCCCTCGGCGAGATGGTAGGTGGCGGCGCCGTGGCCCAGGTGGGTATGAACGACCACACCGAGCCGCTCCAGTTCCTCCAGGTTGCGGTAGACGGTGGAGGCGTTGATGTCCGGTGCGATCCGGTGGACGGTGCTGAGGAGCTCCTCGGCGGTCGGATGCCTCGCCTCGCCCACCAGGGCTTCGATGAGCAGGCGCCGGGCCGTGGTGACCCTGGTCCCCTCCTCGCGGAGGCGGGCGACGAGCTCATCGACGGATGTGGGGGTCATTGGTTAAGGATAGCCGCCGCCGCGGCGTATTCGCCAGCACCAGGCAAGGGCTTCGGAAAGGCTATTGCATCCAGCTCGCATCTGGTCTAGGCTGAAAGCCTGGGAAGAGGTGGAGGAGGAGCCCCGATGGCGACGGTCGGAGCCCGATGGACCCGGTTGTGCAACGCCCTGACTCCGCGTGAGTGGAGCCGCATCGCCGGCATGGCGGTCTTCATCGTCCTGCTCTACGTGCTGGGTTGGGGCATCTTCATCGTCGCCATCGTTCCCCAGCATTTCAAGCTGCTGGGCATCGGCGTCGCCATCACCGCCTACACGCTGGGCCTGCGCCATGCCTTCGACGCGGACCACATCGCCGCCATCGACAACACGACGCGGAAGCTGATGTCCGAGGGCAAGCGGCCGCTTTCGGTGGGGTTCTGGTTCTCCCTCGGGCACTCGACGGTCGTCTTCGTGCTCGGCGTCGGCCTCACCTTCGCGGCGCGGGCCATCATCGGCCAGGTCAGCAACCAGAACTCGACGGTGGAGAGCTTCGGCGGCGTCGTCGGCACGCTCGTGTCGGGGAGCTTCCTCTACCTCATCGCCATCCTCAACCTCGTCGTCCTCGTCGGCATCGTCAAGGTCTTCCTGGAGATGCGACGTGGCCGCTTCAACGACGAGGAGCTGGAGCAGCAGCTCAACGCCCGCGGCCTGATGTTCCGCTTCTTCGGCAAGCTGATGCGCACCATCCACAGCCCCTGGCAGATGTACCCGGTGGGCGTCCTCTTCGGCCTCGGCTTCGACACCGCCACCGAGGTGGCGCTGCTCGCCGCCACCGCGGGCGCCGCCACCGCGGGACTGCCCTGGTATGCCGTGCTCAGCCTGCCCATCCTCTTCGCCGCCGGCATGGCGACCATGGACACGCTGGACGGATCCTTCATGAACTTCGCGTACGGCTGGGCGTTCTCCAAGCCGGTGCGCAAGGTCTACTACAACATCACCATCACCGGCCTCTCCGTCGCCGTGGCGATGCTGATCGGCACCATCGAGATCTTCGGCCTGCTCGCCGCCGAGCTGAAGCTGACCGGTGGCTTCTGGAACTTCATGGCCAACTTCAACATCAACGAGGCCGGCTTCTTCATCGTCGGGCTGTTCGTCGTGACCTGGGTGGTGGCGCTGACGGTGTGGCGCTTCGGCCGCATCGAGCACCGCTGGGAGGCAGCCGCCGCCGAGGGCCGCTCCACGGAGCGCCGGTCAGCCTGACGGCGTCCCGCCGGCCCGCGTCCGGCCGATCTCGTACGGGGTTCCGTCGCCGTCGACGGCGACCTCATGGGCGCCCGGTCCAGGCTGCACCGACGCGATGGCGCCGGCCGCCGCCATCGCGCGCAGCGTGCGGCGAGGGTGGGTTGATGCCACGCCGACGCGGAGCAGGCCGGGGGCCTCGGCGCCGGCGACCCACGGGTTCGGCCGCATGGGCGCGGTGTAACTGAACAGCTCGAGGATGGCCTGGCCCGCCATGACGTAGGTGATGCGGAAACCTCTTGGTGCGTCGTGCTGCGCGAGGCGGCCGATGACCTCGAAGCCGAGGGCCTCCCGGTACAGGGTCAACGTCCTGCCCACATCCGTGACGGAGAGGGCGACGTGGTCGAAGCGCGGACGCCGCGGCGCGGGGACCGCCGCCTCCGCCGCCGCCAGAGGCGGCGACCACACGTCGGTGTAGTGCACGACGTTCTGCACCAGCTCGAGGTGGGCGCCATCGGGGTCCCGGAAGAAGGCGATGCGCACACCGCCGAAGGCGTCGAAGGGTTCCCGCGTGAACACGCCTCCGGCGGCGCGGACGCGCTCCGCCCAGCGATCGGTGTCGTCGACCTTGAAGCCGATGTGGCGCATGCCGAGCTGCAAGTCGTCGTTGACCCATCCGTTCGCCCCGGAACCCGGCAGTTCCTCCAGCATGAGGCGGCGGCCCTCGGATTCCAGCAGGCAGCGGCGGCGTCCCCGCGTCGCCCTGCCGCCGGCCACGACATGCAGGCCGAGGGCGCCGCGGTAGAAGTCTCGAGATCTGGCCATGTCGGTGACGCCGACGACGCCGAAGCGCAGCGTGGTCCGCCGGGCCGGGAATGGCGAGGCGGCTCCGCCCCTCATGCCGGCGCGGCCCAGGGCGGGGGCTCGGTGCCCACCGGCCGGCCGGCGTGTCCGTCGCCGGCGTCGGGTTCCGGCGGCAGGACGAAGGCCACCTCCAGCGAGTTGGCGAGACTTCGCAGCCGCAAGAAGAAGCCCGTGGTGTGGTACGAACGCGCCAGCCGCAGTCCGTGGAAGTCGTAGTGGTGCATCCACTCGTGCAGCACGGTGTTGAGGAAGACCTTGGTGGAGATCGGCTTCTGCTGCACCGCCGTGCGGTGGTAGATGCGGATGCGGGCGCGGGCCGGGCGGGTCTCCGTCGCCGGCGTGAAACGGTAGTAGCCGTAGGTCTTCATCTGCAGCCGGCGCCCGTCGTGGCGGTGGACCTGGGGTCGGTCTGGGACCACCACCTCGCAGGGGGCAGGCCGGCGGCCTGGCTCAGCTCGTCGACGAGGTGCTGCGCGACGCGCTGCCGGAAGGCCGCCTCATCGTCCGAGCTCAGCACCTGCAGAGCCAGCCCCCGCGCCACGGCGGAGGGGTGCAGTGGGCTCTGCGTGGCGGCCTGGCTGCGTCGGTAGCTGACGTTGTCGGCCCGGCTGGCGAACATCCGTCCGCAGTATAGGTCGTCGGGATAGACTGGTCGGAGCCCACCGGGCTGGCGGAACGGTAGACGCAGCGGTCCTAAACACCGCGGGGGCTTCGCCCCGTCCGGGTTCGAACCCCGGGCCCGGTACCGATCACCCACAATGGGGCGGTCTCATGACAACGCCAGTCCAGGGAACCTCCGTCTCCCCGGACGGCCTGTGGCGGTGGGACGGCTGGCAGTGGCGGCCCACCGACGCGCCGAGATCGCTGCCCGAGCGGCCGTTCTCGCCCATGGTTCCGACGCCGTGGCCGCAGGGACCGCCCGGCTACTACTACCCCGTGAGCCGCCCGACCAACGGTCTCGCCCTCGCCTCCATGATCCTCGGCATCCTCGTCCTCGACGGGGTCGGCTCCATCCTCGCCCTCATCTTCGGCATCGTCGCGCTTCGCCAGATCAGGGAGCGCGGCGACGGCGGGAGGGGGCATGGCCATCGCCGGCATCGTGCTCGGTGCGGTCGGCATCTTCCTCGTGGTGGCGGCGATCATGGTCATCGTCATCGTCGCCCTGGCGGGCGGTTTCCACGGCGGCACCGGCGGCCCGGTCGTCCCCACGTAGGTCAGCCCAGCTCGTAGGTGACGTCGGCCACCGCGAAGTCGGTCCCGCCCAGCAGGGCCGCCTTGATGTGGAAGGCCCGGTGGTTGTGCAGGATCTGATTCCACCAGTGCCGGGTGACCAGCTCGGGGAGCACCACGGTGCAGAGGGCGTCGTGGTTCTGCTGGCGGTAGGCGGCGAGGTAGCGGAGGATTGGCTGGACCACGGTGCGGTAGGGGGAGACGACCATCACCAACTCCGGGCGCGGCCGGTCCACGTCCCCGCCCAGACGGTCACGCACCCAGCCGTCCCAGCTGGCGACCAGACGTGCCGCCTCCTCGTCGGGTGGGGCTCCGGGGTTGTCATTGCCCGCCATGCCGACGCCGGTCTCCTCCTTGGGCGCGTCCACCGGCTGTCCGGTGGCGACGTGCACCGCCAGCACCTCGTCGGCGATGTCCTGGGCGAAATGCAGGGCCCTCAGGGTCAGCACGTCGAGGCCCGAGACCGGCACGATGGCGACGCGGCGGGTGGCCGCCACGAGGTAGTCGGTGGAGCCCTCCTCCTTCCAGTCGGCGGGGTAGCTGACCGCCACCACGTTTCGCCGCAGCAGCGCCAGCTTGAGGCGCAGCGAGTGGGGGTGGCGGAGCAGGCCCAACGTCCCCGCGCCGGTGACCGTGTCGGGGACCATGACGGTGATGCGCCCCGGCTCCGCCTCGCGCGTCAGCCGGTCGATGAGCCGCAGCATGGCGCGGTGGCCACGGCCACGCTCGGGGGCTTCGACCTCGATGCCGACGGTGTGGTGGCCGCCAGTGTGCCCCGGGGCCGCCGCGCCCAGCGCCCTGATCTGCGCCGCCAGCGGCGGATTCCCGCTCAGGTCAAGGGCGACGACTTCCCGCCCGAGGGTCAGGGCGTAGGCGAGGGCGCGGCGGGTGGGCTCGTCGAGTCCGCGTACGGGGACCACCGTCTTGTACAACGCCAACGGTTTGTCCCCGAGTTCGGCGCGCCGGATCTTCAGCCGGATCGACACGTAGTGACGGCCCACGAACCAGAAGAGCAGGATGAGGATCGGCACAATGATCAGCACCACCCACGCGCCGAGGCGGAACTTCACCGCCATGACGATCACGTCGACCAGCGCCGTGGCCGAGGCGCCGACGCCGTTGATGATGGCGTTGCGCTTCCAGTGACTGCCGCGGTGGTGCATCTGGTGGCGGACGAGCGCGGCCTGCGCCAGTGTGAAGGCCGTGAAGACGCCGATGGCGTAGAGGTTGATGAGCCGGTCGGTGTTGGCGTTGAAGGCAACCATCACCACCACCGCCACGCCGGTCAGAAAGATGATCGCCCCCGAGTAGACCAGGCGGTCGCCGAAGGCCCCGAAGCGGTGGGGCAGGCGGTCGTCGCGCGCCAGGAAGGCGCAGAGGCGGGGGAATCCGTTGAAGCTGGCGTTGGCGGCGAGAATGAGCACCAGCATGGTGCTGAACTGGATGACGTAGAAGAGGAATCGCCACGGACCCCCGAAGGTGTCCGTGGCGATTTGCGCGAGCACCGTCGGGCTGCCGCTCCGTGCCGGCTCCACGCCGAAGACGACGTCCAGTACGGTGACGCCCAGGAAGAGGGTCACCAGCAGTGCGCCCATCAACACCAGGGCCTTTCCAGCGTTGTCGCCACAGGGTTCCCGGAAGCTGCGCACGCTGTTGGAGACGGCCTCGATGCCCGTCATCGACGAGCACCCGGAGGCGAAGGCGGTCAGTACCAGGAACGGCGTGATGACGGCCGTGACGTTGGGGATGGGCGGATAGGCGCCGAAGGCGTGGTGCGCGCCCCCGCTCAGGCCCTCCACCAGCCCGGCGACGATGAGCGCCGCGATGACGGCAACGAACAGATACGTCGGCAGGGAGAAGATATTCCCCGCCTCGCGCACTCCGCGCAGGTTGCCTGCACAGAGCAGAAGGACCAGAACGATCGCGAGGGGGAGGCGGAGACCCACCAGGGTCGGAAAGGCGGAGGCGACGGCGTCAGCCCCGGAGGAGACGCTGACCGCCACGGTCAGGACGTAGTCGACCAGCAGCGCGGCGGCCGTGATCATCGCCGGCCACTGGCCCAGGTAGTCCCGCGCCACGGCGTATGAGCCGCCGTCCGCCTGCCGGGCGATGACCAGCTGCCGGTACGAGGTGACCACCAGGATCATCAGCACGGCGATGGCGATGGCGATGGGGATCTCGAAGAAGAGCGCCCCCACCCCGGCGGCGACCAGGACGGTGAGCCCGGCCTCGGGACCGTAGGCGACCGACGACAGGGGATCGGAGGAAAGGATCGGCAGCGCCTTGCGGATGGGGAGGCGCTCCCCCTCCATCGCCGTCGTGGGCAGCCGTCGGCCCACCACGGCGCGCCGGATCAGGTAGCGGAGGCGGGACGCGCCGCCCCGGGGGAGGTCGGCGTGGGCGGTGGCGACCAGCATGCCGCGGCGCGTGTGGCGGAAATCGTCGAGGCGTTCGATGACGACGTAGCGGTTGCCGGCCAGCTGACCCGACTGGACGATCCGGCGCTCCAGGGCGCCCCTCATCGTGGCCGGGCTCTGGGGGCGGACGACCTCACCGTCGGGCTGGTCGGGTTCCGGAGGTGTTCCCTCGTCGTTCAAGTCCGCGTGCGCCGTCTACCCGAGTGGACTGGATTCACCTGGCTCCGCCGAGAACGAGGGTGGCTGCCCGGCCGGCGATGCCTGTGGCGGCGTCGGGGGCGGGCACTTTCGGTCGCTGATCCTACCTTGACGGCGCATCGAGCAGGCCTCGCAGGGGTGCACCGCCGCAGCCGGCCACGAGCTGCCGCGCTGATGGCCCCCGGGGCGCTGGAGCTAGCGGACGCCGATGGCGGCCAGGGTGGGCGTCTCCAGGGAGAAGTCCGCCACCGGCCTGGATGTGAACATGACGATCTGGTCGCCGGTCTCGAGCGGCGTGTCGAGCGGCATCTCCCGCCCGTCGCGCACCAGGAGAAGCACCCGCTCGTGGGCCAGTTCGGCGATCTCGGCGATCGGCCTGCCGGAGGCGGGACCGACGGGGATGGTGACCCTGACCAGGGACGACTCGCTGCCACTGATGGAGATCTCGAGGACGTCTCCGTGGCTGGCGAGGCCGGTCTCGATGACGCCGAGGATCAGCTCGGTGGCCGACACGGCGACGTCCACGCCCAGTTGATGGAAGAGCTGGACGTTGCGGGGGTTGTTCACGCGGGCGACGGTCTTGGGCACGTGGAACTGGCGCTTGGCCAGCTGGCACGCCACCAGGTTGTCCTCGTCGTCCCCGGTGACCGCGGCGACGATGTCGGCGCGCTCGATGCCGCTGGTGGCGAGGAAGGCCATCTCGTCGCCGTCGCCCACCAGGCAGGAGCCGGTTCCCAGCTGGGCCGCCACCAGGGAGGCGCGAGTTGGGTCCTTCTCGATGAGGGCGACCTCGTAGCCGCTCTGCAGGAGGTGGCGGGTGAGGTAGAAGCCGACCTTGCCGGCGCCGATGACGATGATGTAGGCGGGACGGTCAGGCACCGGCGGGCACCCCCCTGGAGGCGATGGCCTGAAGCGGCCGGTCGGCCTCCTCCGGTCCGGAGGCGAAGAAGGTGCGGGCGATGGCCGCCCCGATCTCCGTCGGGCAGTACGTGTACAGGCCGATCTCGCGGTACACCTTCGCCCGGATGGGGTCGTAGATCCGTGTCATGACCCGCGGGATGCTGAAGATCTCCCGCGCGATCTGCGCCGACATGATGTTGCGGTTGTCGCCGTTGGTCACCGACACGAAGCAGTCGGCATCGCTGGCGCCGGCCTGCTCCAGCACCTCCTGGTCAGTCCCGCTGCCCAGGACGACCTGCCCGGGGAAACCCTCTCCGAGGCGTTCGAAGGCCCGGCGCGACACATCGACGACGGTGACAGCGTGACCCTCGCCGGCCAGGTCTCTGGCCAGCGTGGATCCCACCCGTCCGCAGCCCACGATCAGAACTCGCACTGCCTCCGAGTATAGGGTCGGATGTGATCCCCCCCGCGGCTGGCGGTCGGCTGCGACCGCTCTCCTTCCCAACTGCGACAATTGCGTTCCATGGCCCCCAAGCTCTTCCGCTCGCGGCCGGCCGCGACCTCCACCGGCGAGTTGTCGATCCTCTCGCCGAGGCGGATCGCCGTCCCCGTCCGGGGCGAGCCGGCGGACCGGGAGGCCCTGCGAGCCGCCTGTCGGCTGGGCCGACCGGCGAAGGCTGACATCCTTATCATCACCGTCCTCGAAGTGGCCAGGAACCTTCCCCTGTCAGCCAGCCTGAGCGACGAACTGGGCCGGGCGGAGGAGGTGCTCATGGACATGGAGGGGGTGGCGGCCGGCCTCGGCGCCCACGTCCGCACCACCGTGCTGCAGGCCCGCGAGGCGGGCCCGGCGATCGTCGACGAGGCCCGACGTTGGGACGCCGACCTCATGGTGGTGGGGTTGGGCATCAAACCCCGATTCGGTGAGTTCAGCCTGGGGCGGACGGGCGCGCACCTGCTCAGCGCCGCCCACTGCCGGCTGATCCTGCTGCGCCAGGCGTTGCCCGAGGATCTCAACGCTCCGGCTCCCGAGATCACCTAGGCCGGCCGGCCTCCCCTGGGGGCCCCCGCCCGAAGGGACGGGAGCCCGGTGAGGAAGGGGGACTGGGCTTTGCCTACTTTCCGGTGACCACCGGGTGGTGCCGAATGCCCTGCGCCGCGTGGCGCTGGGCCTTCGACTCCTCGTCCACGTGGACGAACTTGCCGCCCCGGAAGGCGGAGGCGACGGCGGCGATCAGGCTCATGACGACGGCGAAACCCAGGATGATGGAGAGGCTGCCGACGAACGCTGGGCCGATCAGGGTGGGGAAGAAGGAGCGGCTGGTGAGCGTCGCCGCCTGGGACGCCGAAAGGTGCGAGAGCACACTGGGCCCGAGCAGGGTCTTCAGGGGGTTGTAGCCGAGGAAGGCGGCGAAGACGTAGCCGAGCGGCGGCACGTGGGACAGCGCCGCCGCCTTGGCGGCGGGGATCCCGCTCTTGACCAGCCCGTGGAGAAGGGCCGACGGAACCTTGGCGTTGAGACCCGCCACCAGCAGGGTGAAGAACAGCCCCATGGAGAGCGGCATGCCGGTGCTGTTGAATGTCACGCGCATGCCCGAGGCGGCCCCCCTGTGGCGGGCGGGGACGGAGTTCATGATGGACGACGCGTTCGGCGAGGCGAAGAGGCCGCCGGCGATGCCGGAGACGAACATGACGGGGCCGAAGTAGAAGTAGTTGAAGTTGAACGGGAAGAGCATCATCAGCGCGTACGTGGCGGCCGCCAGCAGCATGCCGGCCGTGGCGAAGGGTCGGGCGCCATAGCGGTCCGACAGCCGTCCGGACAACGGACCGGCCACCACGAATCCGAGGGTGAAGGGAATCATGTAGATGCCCGCCCACACCGGGGTGACGGCGAAGCTGTAGCCCTGGTAGGGCAGCCAGATGCCCTGGAACCAGATCATCAACATGAACATCAGCCCGCCGCGCCCGATCGACCCCAGGAACTGGGCGAGGTTGCCGAAGGCGAACGCCCGGATGCGGAACAGCGAGAGGCGGAACATCGGATCCTGAACCTTGGTCTCGATGAAGACGAAGGCGGCGAGCAACGCGATGCCACCGGTCATCATTCCCAGGACGAACGGATTGCCCCAGCCCGACTGAGACGTGCCGTATGGTTCGATGCCGTACGTGGCGCCCACCAGCATCCCGGAAGGCCGCCGGCGAAGGCGAGGTTGCCCGCCCAGTCGATGCGCGCCTTGACGCGGACCCCGATGTCCCTCAGCTTGAGGTAGGCCCAGACGGTGCCGAAGGCGCCGACCGGGACGTTGGCGAGGAAGACCCAGCGCCAGCCAGCTCGGAGAGCACGCCGCCGACGATGATGCCGAGGAACGAGCCGACGATGGCCGCCACCATGTTGATGCCAAGGGCGAAACCCAGCTGGTCGGAGGGGAAGGCGTCGGCGATGATGGCTGCGGAGTTGGCCATGAGCAGCGCCCCGCCGACGGCTTGGACCATGCGCAGGATGACCAGCTCAAGGGCGCCGTTGGAACCGGTGCTCCACCCAGCGACAGCAGGATCGCCGAAACGGTGAACCAGGCGAACCCGAGGTTGTACATCCGCACACGACCGAAGATGTCGCCGATGCGGCCGACGGTCACCACGATGGCGGCCGACACCAGCATGTAGCCCATTATGACCCAGAGCAGATACGAGGAATTCGCCGGGTCCAGCGGGTTCAGCTGGATGCCGCGGAAGATGGCCGATGGGTTGCCATTCGGCCCAAACATCCGCATGCGGCTCGTGGCCGGGATGGATATCGCCTCTTCCAATTGCCGGAAGCCCACCGTGGCGTTGATATAGTTGCGCAGAATGGCGCGGCCCGCCTTCTCGTCGCCGGAGAGCATGAGTTCGATTGCTTCACGAAGCGACGCCTTACGGAATCGCGGTTCCCGTCGGTGTTTGTTCGCGGATCGTTTCGCGAAAACGTTTGGTCAGTGGCATCGACCCATGCCGACGCCCGAATGATAGTACAATGCATCAGAGAATACCATCCGAAAGGCGAAAACTATGCAACATCGCAATCTTGCCTGCTTGGCGCTGGCCGGCGCGCTGGCCCTGATGACGGCGTGCTCCCCAGCCAAGACGACCCCGCCAGTGGCCCACCCGTTGCCCACCTGGAGAAGCGCGCGGCGCCGCCACCCAACTCATCGTCGATGGCAAGCCGTTCCTGGCCCTGGCCG
>CAWEEP010000062.1:0-35631 GCA_963808125.1 Candidatus Dormiibacterota bacterium | reverse complement strand
ACGATGGCAATTGTGCTGACCATCGACAATCCGGCCGGATCCATCTTTACCTACAACGTGAATCAGGAGGATGCCCCGCGGCCGATGACGGTGATCGTTGTACCGGCACGACTCGCCGACGAGTTGGAGGCTGCGCGCAAGAGCGGCGCAAGAGTAAGCATTGACATGTCCGTTCGTTACCAGCGTGACGTCGCAAGCTACAACGTCATCGGCCGCACAGACCGTGGCGCAGCCCGCACCATTGTGGTCTCCACACCGGTGAGCAGTTGGTATACGAGTTCGTGCGAGCGCGGCCCCGGCATCGCACTTTTGCTTGCGATGGCGCGCCAGGCAGCCAAAGCCAAGAAGGATGTGAATTTTGTCTTCGTCGCCACCGTAGGTGCTGACCCACGAGGCGATCCAGGAGGTCCCCCATTAGCCTGCGGAGGCCCTCCACCTCGGCGCGAAGATCGTCGGTCACCGGCCCCCTCCGCACTCGCTCGGGCGGC
Organism: Candidatus Dormiibacterota bacterium; assembly: GCA_963808125.1. Taxonomy (GTDB): domain Bacteria; phylum Chloroflexota; class Dormibacteria; order Aeolococcales; family Aeolococcaceae; genus CAWEEP01. The sequence goes on along the minus strand of CAWEEP010000062.1, from coordinate 35,143 downwards.
GGCGATCCGCGTCCGCACTGCTCCTTCGAACCAGGGAGTGAGGCGCGTCGTGACGGGCCGCATCTGGCGGTACAGGAGGAGCGCCTCGCGCTGCGGCAGCTCGCGGATCTCCTCCGGCGACAACCGTCGACGTCGCTGGGTGGAGCGGGTCTCCGATCGCCGCCTGTCCGCGTCGCGGTGGTGGCTGACGACCGTCTCGTCGTACTCGCCGCAGAGGCGCGAGAGCCTCTCCAACTCCTCGTGATCGCTGATTCCGCCGAAAACCAGCTTCGCCGTGCAGTTCTGCCAGAGGGTTGCGGCCCCGTCGTCTCCCCACACCTCTCGCGCCCGCGCCAGCGTCTGGAAGACGGCGACGACGGTGATCCCGATACCTCGACCGTCTGACACCAGCATCGGCAGCGAGGGCAGCGGAGCGATCTGGGTCACCTCGTCGAGCCATAGCCCAAGGGGAGGATCCAGGCGCCCGCCTGGGAGGGTGGCGGCGCGCTCCCTGGCGGCCGCCACGACGGCGTCCAGGAGCACGGCCAGCAGCCCCGAGACCTGCACCTGGTCTTCGGGGTCTCCGACCAGATAGAGGGTCCCCGTGCCGGCGACGAACTCGACGGGATCGAAGGTGCCGCCCCCGACCGGGCAGCAACTCGCCATGACCTCCGGGTCGGCCACGCAGTCGAACGCGCTCCTGAGCGAGTTGAAGACCGACCGTCGCTCCCGATCGTCTGGGCCCCCGGCGAGCTGGGCCCCAGCCGCTCCCCCCACCCTGGAGCGGCTGCGGGATGGTCGAGGAGAATGTCGACGGCCCGCCGGTCGGACGGGTTGTCGACCCATCCGGTCACGGTGCGGAGGTCAGCGTCGGCGAGGGCCGCCGCGTGGAGGTATCCCTGGCAGAGGGCGATCGCCGAGTCCTCCAGTAGTCGCCGGCCGTGACCCCCTTGCCTGCACCGCTCGCGCTCACGGCGACCCGGGCACGGCGCATGGCCGTCCGCGGGACGTCGCAACCCAGGACGGGGTCCCAGAGGACCGGCTGCCAACTCCCCCGCGATGTCACGGCTCTCTGGACCGTCCCGGTCGGGTCGAAGACCCATGCTGGTCCCGGCCGGATCGAGGCCGTCAGGAGCAGCAGCTCCGGCTTGGTGCTGGTCACGATCGCCGGGCCCGGATAGTCGATCACGCCCGGCACCACCAGGGTCGACGTCTTGAACATGCCCGGCGGTCCGAGCAGGGCGTAGGAGTCCTCCACCGTCCCGAACAGGGCGCTTCCGTACTCGACGGAACGCCCCAGCGAGATGCCGACGTCCGTCACGCTCGGGCGAGCGACCGACGGGCGCAGCGTCCTCGCTCGCGCGAGAGCGGCTTGCCCTCCCAGCTGGTTGCGAAGGTGACTTCGGCTCGCCAGACCCCTGTGCTTCGCCGCGCCGCCGCGACGGCGACGAACCAGCCGAATCACCCACGTCGCGACGCCGAGGATCACGGCAGCGGCCACCGCCACCGTCAGCCAGTACACGGCTCCCGCGGGGGCGACCCTACGGGTCGCGGCTGGCCAGGCGAGGGCGAGGTCGCCCGCATGCGTCACGAGCTGCCACCCACCTAGCAGGGCATTCGGGGCCGGCGGCATCCAGTGCCCATGGGCTAGCCAGGTGTCGACGCCAGCTAGGGCATCGAGGAGCATGAGCGGCGCCATGATCCCCGCCAGCAGCATGATCTCCGGCACCAGTGAGCAACACCCTAGCGAGGGAGATGGGTTGCCTCGTCGAGCACTCATTCGCTGATCACCTCCTGTCTTCCCGCCTTCGCCAACGCCCTGATCTCCCCCTCGCTGGCGCCTCCAGCGAGGCGATGGCGGAGCAGCTCTCGGAACGCCGGGTATCCGCCTGTCACCTCAGGGCCCATCTCCAACCACAGGTCCGTGGCCACGCATTCGGCCCGCATCCAGACGGGCATTGGCACCGCCTCGCCGGCGGTGGCGGCCTCCACCGCCGCCTCCCAGCCCGCATCGTGGGGTGCCCATCCCTGCGAGCGAGCCACGGACTCCGCACGCTCGCGCTCCTCACTCGCTCGCGCCGGCACCGGCGCCGGTTCGCGGGCCGTGCGGTCGATCCCGGTTCTGGCGAACGCCATCTCGATCCCCGCGTGGCTCCAGACGGCGACGTGTGGCGCCGCCCGGCGCAGGGCTTCGCGCGTATAGCCGGCCGCGAGGCACTCACGCACACGTGCCTGGAAGGCCCGGAATCCGGCGAGCGGCTTCGGCATGAGAGTTGCCCACAGCTCGGAGGCCAAGGTTCGGGCCGTGGCGTCGGTACGACCGGGGGCGTCCGAATCGTTACCCCCCGCGTCCGCGGCTGGCTCCGCGCGAGCGTCCCTGCCCAAGTCGGCCATGCGCCCGGCGTCATCCCTCGGGGGGACTGCAGGGGGGAAGGACGGATCTCGGGACGGTTCATCCTCTATGCGACCGGTCAGGTTGGCCGGTGGTTCTGGTCGCGGCTGACCGGTCGTCGGTCCCGTCGAGCGGTCAATCTGGCCGGTCGACGCCATGGTCACCTCGTAGCGGTTGCTGACCCGCCTGCCATGGGCCCCGCGCCTACCGCCCAGGCACCGGAGCTCACCGAGCTGCTCGAGCTCGCGGACACAGCGCCGGACCGTCCGCTCGCTCAGCCGGGTCTTCTGGCATAGGCGGTTCATCGAGGGCCAGGCATCGAGCCCGTCGTCGTTGGCGGAGTTGGCGATGGCCAGGAGGACGAGTTCGGACGTTGCCGTCCGCCCGCGAGTGCTGCCAGACCCAGGTCATGGCCCTGACGCTCACGGTCGGGCCGAGAGGCGGACCGGGGCAAAGCCTTGATGAGTTGCCTGATGCGTTTCCTGGATCCTAGCCCCATCGCAGCCCCACTCTGGGTGCACTTCGCATAGGAAACAGGTGGATCGGCCCCTTGACGGCTCTCCCGAGTTCAGATTTGCACCACTGCCCTCGCACGGCAGAGGTCCGGGGTTCGAGTCCCCGCCGGTCCAGTTTCCCCGCGCAGCAGGCTGCGCCGGGGCCCCTCTCAATCTCACAGGGGCTCGCCGCCCCTCGCCGGCCCGGCGGAGCCGGGCTCGGCTCACCCCGCCATGCGGGCGATCCGCCGGCAATTCACGCTGGGTGCCGGTTGCGGACGGAGGGTTGACACCGCCGGTCCACCGACGGCTCACTTCGCGGGCTGGGCACTCCGGTCCCGAAACCATGCGGTCAATTCCATACGTGGCCGCGTGAGCGCCGCTTCGGGATTCGCGACCATCACCGTGCCCTGGTACATCGGGGAGCTTCTCCCCAAGTTCGTGATCGGGCACGCCCCGAGGCTCGCCGCGGAACCCCCCGATGGCACGACGGTGCAGCGCGTCACCGCAGTGCTCGGCGTGCTCGCCGCCTGGGTCGCCGACCACGTCCCGGCCCTGATCCAGGCTCCGGACTGCATGGCCCCGCTAGGCGTCGTCGCCGGGCTGCAACGGGCCGGCATCGAGCCGGACGTCGTATGGCTCGACGCCCACGGGGACTTCAACACCTGGGAGACGACTCCCTCGGGCTACCTCGGCGGGATGCCGCTGGCCATGCTGGTCGGCCGGGGGGACCAGGCCATCATCGATGGCCTGGGAATCGACCCGATCCCGGAGGAGCGGGTGGTTCTCGCCGGGGCTCGCGACCTCGATCTCGGTGAGGAGGAGGCGCTCAAAAGATCAGCAATCCGCCGGGTCGCCCTGGCCGAGCTGAGCCGGGTGGTGCAGCCCGGCCGGCCCCTCTACGTCCCCCTCGACGTCGACGTCGTTGCACCGACGGAGATGCCGGGGTTGCTCTACCCAGCGCCCGGCGGTCCCCGTCTGGCCGAGGTGAGCGAGGCGCTGCGCGACCTGATGGTGGCCGCTCCCAATCTGGTCGCGATCTCGGTGGCCCACACCTATGACCAGCGGGCGGAGACGACGGCCGAGGCTCGCCGTCTCACCGCCGCGTTGGTGGCGGCCCTGGCCCCCTCTCAGTAGCGTCGCTGCTCTCGACGTCCTCGGGAGCCGGTAGATTGAGTAGGTACAAGCGGTCCCGTCACCTCAGCCTTTGAGGATGTTGGCATCGTCTCGTCTTGAGACCTTCGCGAGGGCCGGAGTGGCGATCACTCGCGCACGGTGGCCGCGATCGGTCAGAGCTCGAGTACTTGGCGCAGTCCCTCGTCGATCTCGCGAACGAGCGGGAGTGGCAGCCGACCCACGCGGGTGTCGAGGTCGTCCTTGTCAAGGGTTAGTAGTTGGGTGAGGTTCACTACGGAGTCGCGGTCGAGTCCAGCTGTGCCCTTGCGTATTCGCACGTTACCCGGGATCCCTGCCCATCTCAGGTTCGAGGTCAGGGCCACCACCGAGACGGTCCGGATGTCAGATGCGTTCAGATGGTCAGCGGAGACCACTACCACAGGTCTTCGCGGTGCTGGGGCGGAACCGCGTGGAGGTCCGAGATCGGCCCACCAGATCTCACTGCGCCGAATCACCATTCAACGCGCGCCAGGGACCGCTGAGCCGCCTCCCGGGTGAAGCCATCAGGTGCGGTGTCGACCCCTGCGACCACGAGGTTGATCTGCGCGACGAGGTCCTCATCGGACCTTTCGGCGCCAACCAGGCGCTCCAGGGCTTCTGCGTACAGCTGGCTTCGGCGGAGCCCGCGCCGCCGCGCCAGGCGCTCGGCAGCCCGAAAGAGGGGATCGGGAATCGAAACCGCCGTCTTCATGGGCATAGTATAACTCTTTCCTACCGGGCTCCCATCTCGGGCCCAATCGGCGGCGCACTCAGCACAGGAAACAGGTCGATCGGCCCCTTGGCTCCCCGACGAGTCCTGGTTGCGGAGGGAGGACGGATCCTTGCCGATCCCCCACCAGCCGTGTCCAGCCGGGTCCAAGTCAGCCCCATCCCCTGCGGGGTAGCCCCATCCTGACCCACTCAACAAAGGAACGTGTCCGCCCACCAGGCGCCCGATACTGGCGACCGCGTCGATAGCGCCAGGCGCATGCTCGTCGTCGGCCTCGAATCGGTGGATCGCATGTGCGGGCTGGCCGAAGGAGGCTCGTCTCTCCGACCATGCCGCCGAGCGCCCCCGAGGTGATCGCCGGTTTTGAAGCCGCCGGCTGGCGCCAGATCAGCCAGCGCGGCAGCGATCGCCAGCTTTAGAACTCGCGCCAATAGGCGTTCGGTGCGTTCACGGGCATCGTGCCGGGCGACCCTCCCAGCGGTAGCGCTTCCAGCCCTCGCGGATGAGGCGACGGAGGACGATGACGGCGTTGGCGAGGGCGTGATAGAAGGCAATCACCCGAGCCTGTCGCTCGGTGCACCAGACGAGCTTCTTGAAGGCGTTCTGCCACGAGTTCGTCCGCTCCACCACCCAGCGACTGGAGGCCATCAGTGGCGCCGGCTGGCCGCGCTTCGCGATGCAGCCGTTGAGGTGCCGCTGGGTGAGGGCGGCTCGGGTCTTGGCGGAGTTGTAGCCGCGATCGAGGTGGACCGTCATCTCCCCCGGCGGCATCGAGTGGTCAGGGTGCATGGCGTCGAGCGTGGGGCCGAGCAGCGGCGAATCGTTGGCGTTGGCGCGAGCTGCGATCACGGCCAACGGGATGCCGTTGGCGTCGACCAGATTCGAGCGCTTGGTGCCCTGCTTGGCCCGATCCACCGGGCTCGGCCCGGCCATCTCCCCACCGCAGGGCGCCTTGGTGATGCATCCGTCGACAGCCACGTCGGTGAGTTCGAGGCCAATCATCCGGTCATAGGCGGCGAGGGTGATGGTGAGCAGCTGATCCCCCAGACCCAACGCGATCCACTCGTCGCGGCGGCGCCGCAGAGTGGTGGCCGAACAGGTTCGATCGGCGATGCGCCAGTACGCCGCACCGAAGACGAGGACCTCGATCAGCTTGTCGAAGATGACGCGGTCATCGATCCGCGGCCGATGGCCGACCAGCGGGTGGGTTGGCCTCTGCGGCGGCAGCAGCGCTGAGAACTGGTGCCACAGGGGCCGGATGAGGAATGATGGGAGCGCAGGCATGGGTGTCCTTCATCGGGTTGGTAACGACACCCGAATGATGCGAACATCCGTGCCTGCTTGTACACCGACTCAACCGAGTCGCTCGAGTTCAGTCACATACGCAATTGGCGCAACCTCTTAGCATCCGAGCAGGCCCGGAAAGGTGAATCGGAGAAGTTGAGCGTGCGCAAGGTCGTGGTGTACGAGCTGTTGTCCCTCGACGGCGTCGCGGAGAGACCCGATGCGTTCTTCGGCGACTGGGACGACGCAATGGTGGCCAACCTCGGCGCCGTCATCGCTGTGCAGGACTCGGTCATCCTCGGCCGGCGCAGCTATGAGGAGTGGGCCGAGTTCTGGCCGGGCAGCGACCTCAAGCCGTTCGCGACGTTCATCAACGGGGTCGCGAAGTACGTCGCCACCTCCACGCCGCTCGATCGGAAGTGGGCCAATACGACGGTGGTCGACGGCGATCTGGTCGAGTTCGTGCGGGAGCTCAGGAACCAGCCCGGAGTCGAGATCGGCGTGCATGCAAGCATCTCGGTCGCCCAGGCTCTGCTTGCCGCGGGCGTTGTCGACGAGCTCAGGCTGGTGATCGCACCGACGATCGTAGGCAAAGGGCGGAGGCTCCTCGACGGCCTGCCGGCGATTCGGCTCGGGTCGATCCGAAGCTCGACCTCACCGACCGGCTATCTGCTCGTCGACTACTCCGTCATCGGGTAGGCAAGCAGCCCGTCGCGGACGACCAAGTGGCTTCGAGGGTGCGGAGGCCCAGCGTGTCTCCCAGCTCGCCCACCGCGGGCAGGTCCTGGTCGGCGAAATGGGGCGAGTCGGCGCGTGTTCATTCTTTCCGTGACCGGCCACCGGCGCTGACTGTATGTGCTATCTTTAGCACATGAGAGTGCACATAGAGTTGGAGGACAGCTTCGTGGCGCAAATCGACCTCCGTGCCGGAACCAGGGGGCGCAGCCAGTTCGTTCGCCAGGCTGTGGCGGCGGCCCTCGTGGCGGAGGAGCGCTGGGACAGCCTCCTGTCAGCTCGAGGAAGCATCGCTGGAACGGGCCACGAGTGGGACGGCGACGCCGCAGGGTGGGTGAGGCAGCAGCGCCGCGGTGATCGACGCCGGACGGGTTAGCAGCGTGCGGGTCTTGCTGGACACGACGGTGCTCATTGACATCCTCCGCGGACGGCCCGCGGGAGACCGGCTGATGGACCTCCGGCGCAACGGTGACCAGCCGTGTACCACTGCCATCAACATCGAGGAGGTTGCGCGTGGTCTGCGGCCGCCCGAGCGCTCAGCGGCGAGCCGCCTCATTTCCGGCCTGGAGATCCTGCCGCTCGTGGCACCCGCGGGATGGCGGGCGGGGGTCTGGCGGCAGGAGCACGCAGGACGCGGGAACACCCTCTCCCAAGCCGACTGCCTCATTGCCGCCGCGGCGTTCGAGGCGGGAGCACAGCTGGCCACGGGCAACCCGAAGGACTTCCCGATGGCGGGGCTTTCTGTCGATCACTGGCCGGTCGGGAAGTAGCGTCCCGCCAACGGTGCGTCCTTCCCCTGTCGCGACCCCATCAGAGGCGCACTCCGCATAGGAAACAGGTGGATTGGCCCCCTGACCTCTCCCGAGTTCAGATTTGCACCGCTGCCCTCGCACGGCAGAGGTCCGGGGTTCGAGTCCCCGCCGGTCCACGAGTGCCTTGGTACGCTGAGAGCGACAGTCCGAGCGATGGCGGCGGCGCCGCGGGGAGCGCCCAGATGAAGCAGTTCCTGTTCACCGTGTACCACCCAGATGCCGAGCCGCCTCCGCCCGCGGAGCTGGCGGCGATCATGGGAGAGGTGGAGGCCTTCAACCGGGATCTCCGGGCCGCCAGCGCATGGGCCTTCGCGGGAGGCCTGCACCCCGCCAGCACGGCAACCGTGGTTCCCGCCGTCCAGGGCGAGGTTCGCACCGCGGAGGGCCCGTTTCTGCGAGTGGACAAGCCGGCCGGGGGCTGCTGGATCATCCAGGCGCCCGATCTCGACGCCGCCGTCGCGTGGGCCCGCCGGGCCACGCTGGCCTGCCGCCTGCAATCGAGGTGCGCACCTTCCAGGACGAGTCGGAGGACTGATCCCCACCGGGCTCAGTCCGCGGCGTCCTCGACGAAGTAGGTCTCGCAGGCCTCGTCGAGCATCTCCGCCGTCAGCTCGGGCTCGACGCCCAGATAGCGGGCGAGATGGATGACGTGATTGATCAGATCTCGGGGGTGTGAGCCGTGGAAGGGGCGTCCCTTGGCCAGATAGTGGCGCTCCATCAGGTCCAGGATGACGTCGTCGCGGTAGGGGAGCTGGTTGGTGGCGCAGGTGCGTCGCCAGATCTCCTTGAACTCCGCCGCCGTCGGGTCGGGGACCATGACCTTGTAGCGGACCCTCCGGAGGAAAGCCTCGTCCATGAGGTTCCTGGGCCGCAGGTTCGTACTCAGCATGAGCAGACAGGTGAAGGGCACCGCGACGCTGGTCCCGGCGCGGGCGATGTTCACATAGTCGACGCCGTTCTCCAGGGGCACGATGAGGCGGTTGAGCAGATCCCGAGGCAACATGTTCTGCTGGCGCCCGAAGTCGTCGATGAGGAGTAGGCCGCCGTTCGCCTTGAGCTGGAGGGAGGCCTCGTAGAACCCGAGGGTGGCGTCGAATCCCAGTTCCAGCATCCGCGGGGTCAGCTCGCCGCCCACGGTGACGGCGGGCCGCTCAGCGAGCTGCCAGCGGGCATCGTGGGGAGGGAGCTCGCGCTCGATCGGCACGTGGTAGATGGGGTCGTAGAAGCGGATCACCTCGCCGTGGACGTAGAGGGCGCGGGGGATGAAGACGGGCGGCCCCATCAGCCGGGCGCTCGCCGTCGCGATGCTGGTCTTGCCATTGCCAGGCGGCCCGTAGAGGAAGCACGCCTGGCGCGCCGAGAGCGCGGGGCCGAGGTGGTCGAGAACCCGCTCCGCGAGCACCAGGTCTGAGAAGACCTCGTGCAGGCGCTCGCGGTTGACGGCCCCGCCGACCTGCGCCTGGCGCGCCGCCATGGCGTTGTAGTCACCGATGGGTACCGGGGCAGGCCCAGCGTACTGGTTGATTTCGAGCAGTTCCCGGGCCCGCTGCCGGCCCTGGGTCGTGATCGTGTACTGCATCCCGGCGTTGAGCAACTCGTCATCCGCGAGAACGGCTGCCCGGACGCCCCCCGAGGTGCAGTACCCCTCGTCGGCGAGGAACTTGAGGGTGGCCTCCACGAAGGCGAAGGGGATGCAGATATGGCGCGCCAGGGCGCCGCCCAGCATGCTGCCATTGAAGTACAGCACCTTGAGGACGAGGTCGCAGACGAAGCTGAAGGGAAGTCCCGTCTCGTCGGCGCTGCGCGGCATCGGGGGCAGGGCGATCGGTGCCGGAGCAGTCGGGAGCGCCTGCACAGCCATTCCGTTGCGATTGTGTCATCGCTCCGCGCCCGGTCCCGGCTCTGGCCGAGGATTTGTCATCGACCCGACACACGGCCGAACCGGCGGGTCACGGCCCGCAGAGCCGCCGGGGGCGGGCCGCGGGCGGGCAGGCCCCCTATACTGGGGCCCGCAGATCACCCGCGCACCGGTCCGGTGGAGAGCTCGATCGAGCGTAACCCGGCTGGCCCGGAGCCCGTTACCCTCCCCAGCGGCCGTCCGTGCTCGGCTGGCCGCCACCACACCACAGAATCGTGCCCACCACCCCCCCCAGCGACAAGCACCCGTGGCGGCTCCGAGCCGGCTTCAGGCGGCGCCCCAGCCCAGGCCGCCGCGCCAAGTCCAGGAGCCAAGGCGCCTCTGCCACTCGCCACGGCAACGGCAACGGCGCCAACGGCACCCTCTCGCCTGCCGCCCGGCGCGGCGCGCGGCGCGACGCCCTCCTCGGCCGCCGGCCCCGGCGCCGCTCCAAGCCGCGGCGCCGCCCGCTGCTGCAACTCTCGCTGCTGGCCCTGGGCATCCTCTGCACCATGGCCGTGGCCGGAGTCGCCACCGTCTTCGCCGGCTACAACGTCTACGCGGCGGAGATCCCCGACGCGGCGACGGTCGCCTCCATGGAGCCGTCCATCGACAGCAACGTCTACTCGTCAAACGGGACGCTCATCGACATCATCCACTCCTCGGGATCCTTCCACCTCCACGTCGACCTGAGCGGCATCTCCAAGGATGCCCTCGAGGCGACCATCGACATCGAGGATCGCCACTTCTACCAGGAGAATTCGATCGACGTGCCCAGGCTGGTGCAGGCCGGGCTCGGCTACCTGAGCCACAGCAGCACGAGCGGCGCGTCGACGATCACCGAGCAGCTGGCGAAGATCAGCTTCCTCCAGGACAACGGCAGCATCAGTTACAAGATCAAGGAGATCATGCTCGGCTCCGAGATCGGCTCCGACTTCACCAAGGATCAGATCCTGGATATGTACCTGAACCGCATCCCGTACGGCAACCAGACATACGGCATCGGGACGGCCGCAGAGGTGTACTTCCACATCCCCGCGAGCAAGCTCGACCTGGCGCAGGCGGCCATGCTGGCCGGCCTGCCGCAGTCGCCGTCGACCCTCGATCCGCTGAGTAACCAGGACTCGGCGGGCATCAATCCCTTCGCCAAGCAGAGACAGGACTCGGTGCTTCAGGCGATGGTGACCAACAACGACATCACCCAGGTGGAGGCGAACGCCGCCGCCAACGAGAAGCTGACCTTCTACGGTTGGTGGCAGTACCTCCCGGAGTACTCGATGGGCACCGCATGGCCAGAGAGCTTCCTCGACTACCTGGAGCACGACTACCTTCCCGCCAACTTCGGGACGTCGTACAGCGGCTGGAACATCAACACCACGCTCAACCTGGCCGACCAGGCGCTCGCCAACTCGACGGTCCACGACCAGATCGCGCCGGTGGCGAATGCCGACAACATGCATGACGGCGCGCTGGTCAGCCTCGACCCGCAGACCGGAGCGGTGCTGGCCATGACGGGGAGCGCCAACTACTCGGACCCGACCTTCGGCCAGTACAACATGGCCATCGAGACACGCCAGCCCGGCTCGACGATGAAGCTCTTCACCTACTCCGCACTCATCGCGTCGCGCCAGTACACCGCGGTGACACAGATCTCCAACGCGCCCCTCAACCTCAACGGCTACCAGCCCAAGAACTACTCGGGAGCCTCGGGCGGTTACTGCGAGATGGAGTTCTGCATGGGCAACTCGCTCAATATTCCCGCGGTGCGGGCGGAATACGCCGTGGGGGTGCCCACCATTGCCAACCTCGCGGTGGACATGGGCCTCTACCTCTACAACGGCGGCGTTCCCGTCTTCCCGCCCTCCGACCTGTACTCGTTTACGCTGGGCTCGTATCAGGTCAGCCCGCTGGACCTCGCCGACGCGGCGGCGACGGTCGCCGACCTCGGCGTCCAGCACGACCCCGCTCCGGTCCAATCGATCACGGCGGTGAGCAACAACCAGGTGCTCTACACGTACGACGCCGAGGCCAGCGCGCGACGGGTGCTCCCCGAGAACGTCGCCTACATCATCTGCGAGATCACCAGCAACGACAGTTTCCGCCAGCCGGAATTCGGCTACGGCGACCGCCTCACCATCCCGGGTCGCACAGTCAGCGCCAAGACCGGAACCAGCGGTTCCGGCTTCACCTCCTACGACAACTGGACGGTGGGTTGGACGCCCACGGTTCTCACCACGGTGTGGGTGGGGAACCCGCAGGGATACCAGCCCCAGTACGCGCTCAGCAACATCACCAGCGGCCTCACCGGGGCGGCGCCGATCTGGCAGGCGTACATGGAGGGAGTCCTGGCGGGCACTCCCGACAACTGGTATCAGCAGCCCTCTGACGTGTACGAGGAGGGGGGCAGCTACTTCCTCCCCGGGACCAGTCCATCGACGGGCACGGCGATCTGTGATCCCGACTGCACCACTCCGTTCGTCCCCCCGGGCACCACGCCGGCGGCCACCCCCACCCCGAGCTCGAGTCCGACCCCGACGCCCAGCCCCACCCCGGCGCCCACCCCCAGCCCCAGCCCGACCGCCTAGGCCGGGCCTGGTTCCGGCTCCGTCCCGGCAGCGGGTTGGGCGGCCCGGTCGCGGTCGCGCAGCATCCGCCACACGTCGTCGATATTGGCGACCTCGGGAAGACCGCGGTCCCACTTCACCTTGCGAAGCTCCTGGGCGTCGCCGGGGGCGATCCGGATGGAGACGCTGCAGGTGATGCGCAGGGCATGCGGGCCCTCCTCCGCCGACGTGGGGGCGCCACCCAGGCCGGTGAGGGCCCACCAGTAGAGGAGCTGGACGTCGTCAGCCGCCTCAAGGCTCACCGAGAAGGCACCGAGGGAGAGGTCACCCGGTTCGTCGCCGAGGTCGGCGGAGAAGACGCGAAGCAATCGGGCGAATGCCTCCCGGTCGAGGTCGACGTCGAGCGCCTGCTCCAGGCTCTGGGTCTTCAACGACTGATCGATGGTCACGTCGTGGACGGCGACGTGGCCGATCTCGGCCTCGAATTCGAGGAGTTCGAAGATCCGCGGCCGGGAGGCGAAGCGCCCCCATTTCTTCCCGTCCACGCTGTAGGCGTAGAGCTTCCCCTGCCGCTGCACGAGGACCTGTTGCGCCGGTCCCGACCCCTTGAGGGTGATCTCGGCCCGCTGCAGCCCCTGGTCGGCGTAGTCGAGCCGGGCCCCCAGCACCAGGGAGGCGATGTGGGCGGGCACCGCGGCATGAAGTCTGGAAGGCGCGCACCGAGGTGGTGCGCTCCTGGAACTCAACGGTGACCCGCACCAGACCGGCGTCGCCGAGGCCGGCCCGCATCGCGTGATAGACGGCGCCGAGGGTCAGCTGCTCGGGCGGGCTTGCCGGGGCGGGCGGTCTGGCTAGACATCGCCGCTGGACGATAGCGCTTCCGCGGGCGGCGCAGGCGGTCGGGACCGCTACGGGCGAGAGGTGAGCGGTCACCGGCTGGCTAGACTGGCCGCGGATGACTCCAACCACACCTCCGGGCGAGGAGGCCCTCCCCGCCCCAGCCGCCCGCTCTGGCCCGGGCCCTCGCCATGCAGCTGGTGACCCAGTACCGTCTCCGTCTCGCCGACTCCCGCGATCCCCGCTTGGGCGAGCTCGGCGCCGACTACGAACTCGCCGCCGTCGGATGGACGGGGGCGCGCTCCGCCCTGGTGGGGTTCTTCCACCCCCAGGCCGACCCCGCGGCGCAAACCGCCGACCTCCTCCGCCGAATCGGGGCGGCGCTGCGCTGGGGCGACGCCGACTTCATCTCCAGGGCGCGCAGCGCTGCGACATCCTGCTCGTCGCCCTTGGCCCGCTCGGCGTCCGCCTGCCCGCCACAGCGCACCCCTCCGTCAGCGTCGGGGTGGTCTGGGCTGACACGGCCACCGGAGACGCGGAGGCGGTGCTGCCACCCCCACCGGGCACCCTGACGGTCAAGGAGATCCGCGCCATCGCCCGGACGCTGCACGACGGGGCGGAAGCGCCGACCCTGGCGGCGGTGGACCTGGCCGAACGCCAGGCTGTGGCCGGCGGCACGATCGCCCCCACCCGACGCGTCCTGGTGGCGACCCCCCGGCTGACCTACGTCCTGGTCGGGGTCTTCGTCGGAATCTTCCTGATCGAGAACACGGTCATCAACAGGTACTCGGCCCAGAGCTACGGCGACCTGGGCTACCTGGGCTCCGGTGCCCTCATCTTCGGGGAGAGCGAGTTCGGTCGAGAACGGCAGCGACTGGTGGCGCCTCCTCAGCACCGCCTTCCTCCACGTGCCGGGCGGCATCGGCGTCACCACGTACCTGTCCGTCCACCTACTGGTGAACTGCTACTCGACCGTCGTCCTCGGCCGCATCGTCGAGCCCCTCTACGGTCGGCTCATGATGCTGGCCACCTTCGTCGCCACCGCCTTCGCAGCCAGCCTCGTCAGCGTCGCCGCCGCCTCGCTCGGCCTCCCCGGGGCCTCATTCGGCACGGTGGGAGCGTCGGGTGGGCTGATGGGCCTGCTCGGGCTGCTCCTCGTTCTGGGCCGACGGCAGGGCAAGGATGTGCCGGTCGGCCTCGTCCGAGCTCTGCGTCAGGGAGTGATCCTCTCCGTGATCCTCACCGCCGCCATGGGCTTCCTTCTCTTCCCCTACATCAACAACTACGCGCACCTGGGGGGCTTCTGCGCCGGCGCCCTCATCGGGCTCGTCATGCCCCCGGTGCACGCCGTCGGGGGACGCCATCTCGCCACCTGGGAGAAGGCGATTTTCGCCGCGGTCATCGCCGTCGGCGCCGTGGCACTGCTCTTCGCCGCCGTCAACCTGGTCTCGGTGCTCACCACTTACCCCGGCTCGGGGAGCGGCGGCTTCTGACCTCCCGGAGTCGCCCGCGCGTCGAGATCCCGTGACCCCGGCTGCCAGCGCATGGGCAGCTCAGATCGCCTGCGCCCTCACCGCGCTCCACAGCCCCTCGAGGTCGTAGAAGAGCCGCTCTCCGGGCACGAAGACGTGGGCGATGACGCTGTCGAAGTCGATACAGGCCCAGGAGGCGTCACGCAACCCGGCGACGTGCAGAGGCCGCACCCCCTGGGCCCGGCACGTCTCCTCGATATTGTCAACAATGGCACGAACTTGACGGTCCGTGTCGCCCTCGCAGATGACGAAGAAGTCGGCGATGGTGGTCTTGCCGCGGAGGTCGATGTGGACGACGTCGCGGGCCTTCTTGTCGGTGGCGGCGGCGCTGATCACCGCCGCGAGCTCCTCGGACGTCATGCCCCAGGCATTATGGCATCGCCGCCGTGCCGCTCCGGCCTCACCGGTAGAGGCCCCGTTCGGCGATGAGGGCGGCCACCGCCGGGGTGACCAGTCCGCTCAGCGCTTCCCCGGCGCGGACTCGGCGGCGGATCTCGCTGGCGGAGACAGCCGGCGAGTCGATCCCCAGCACCCGGGTGCGATCGGGGTGGAAGCCGAGCCGGATGGCCTCATCGTGACGGATCGGTGCCTCGCCGGTGCGATTGACGAGCACGAAGTGGTAGCCGGCGAGCAACTCCGCCGAGCGGTCCCATATCCCGACCTGGCGAGCGGCGTCCGCCCCCAGCACCACCCAGAGGCCCACCCCGGGATTGGCGATGGTCAGGTCGCGCATGGTGTCGAAGGTGAAGGCGGGCCCGGGTCGGAGAAGCTCCAGGTCGAGGACCCGGAGACCGGGGCGATCCCCGACGGCGAGCCGGCACATCTCCAGGCGGTCGGCGGCGGGAGCATCCACGTGTCCGCGGTGCGGCGGCGTTCCGGCGGGCACGATCCAGGTCTCCCCGGCGAGGATGCCCTCCCGCGCCTGTTCGGCCACGGCGAGGTGGCCAAGGTGAAAGGGGTCGAAGGTGCCGCCGAAGACGGCCACACGGCGCACCGCCATCAGCGCGCCCGCCGCGGCGGCCGGAGGGCGGGTGAGGCCAGGCCCTCGACGAAGCTGAACTCCTCCTCCCCGATGCGGACGGTGTCCCCCTCCCGGCACCCGGCGGCGGCCAGGGCGGCATCGACGCCGGCGGCCAGGAGACGGCGCTGGAGCCTGGCCACTGCGTCCTCCTCGACCAGGTCGGTCCGTTCCACCATCCGCTCGACAGCGGGCGACACGACCCGGTAGGCACCGTCAGCCTCGCGGCTCACCGCCGGCGGCTCGACATGGCGCGGGATGTGCCGGTAGACGCGATGGCCGCCCTCGGAGACCGGCGCCGCGTCGGGCCAGGCCTGGGCCCCGGCGGCGTCGGGCCCCGCCGCCGCTGCTGCCGCCGCCGCCTCGCTCCCGTCCCGCCTCGCCCCCGCCACCAGGGTGGCGGCGGCGGCGAGGAGGTCGTCGGTGCCCTGCCGGGTCGCGGCGCTGATCAGGTGGGCGCCGGCGATCTCCCGACCCAGCTCGGCCGCTACCGCCGCGGCGGCCGGCAGATCGGTCTTGTTCAGGGCCACCAGGCCGGGCCGGGCCGCCAGCGTGGCGCTGAAGGCGGCGAGCTCGAATTCGACCTGGCGCAAGGCGAGCCGCGCCTCCTCGAGGCCTGCGCTGCAGTCCACGACGTGGATGAGGACCCGGGTCCGCTCGAGGTGGCGGAGGAAGTCGATGCCCAGTCCGGCACCCTGGTGGGCGCCCTCGATGAGCCCCGGGACGTCGGCGACGACGAGGGTGCGGCCCCCACTCAGCTCGGCAACGCCGAGGTTGGGCTCCAGGGTGGTGAAGGGGTAGCTGGCGATCTTGGGCCGGGCCCCGGTGAGGGCGGCGAGCAGGGTCGACTTGCCGGCGTTGGGCAGGCCGACGAGGCCGATGTCTGCGATCAGCTTCAGCTCCAAGTGGATGCGACGCCGTGGGCCGCGCTCGCCGAGGTCGCCGATGCGAGGCGCCTGGCGGGTGGCGGTGGCGAAATGCGTATTGCCCTTGCCTCCCCGACCTCCTCCGACGACGACGAGGCGCTGGTCGGGGCTGACCAGGTCTCCGATCAACTCCCCGGATTCGGCGTCGCGCACCACTGTGCCCGGGGGCACGGGCAGCAGCAGGTCCTGGCCGCCGGCGCCGCTCCTCAGATTCCGGCCACCCGCGCGGCCGTCGGGGGCGCGGAAGATGCGCCGATCCCGGAAGCGAGCGAGGGTGGACTCACTCCCGTCCACGATGAGGGCGACGCTGCCACCCGCACCTCCGTCACCCCCGTCGGGACCGCCGTGAGGGACGTACTTCTCGTGTCGAAAGCTCACCGCGCCGCGCCCGCCGGACCCGGCGGTGACGTCAAGGGTGACCTCGTCGAGGAACAATCGAGCCGGCCAGCGTCCGGAGGCGCCGGCTCAGCCGGCAGTCCCGGCCGCCCCGACCACCGGGGAAGCCGGCTCGGACATCTCGCCCACGGTCAGCAGCGTCAGGGCCTGGAGGTTGGCGCGGGTGCGATCGCCGCCGCGCTTGTCGTAGACGACCCGGCCGGTGCGCAGCGCGTAGAGGGTGTGATCGCGGCCCACGCCGACGTTCTCGCCAGCGACGATCTTGGTGCCGCGCTGGCGGACCAGGATGCTCCCGGCCAGCACCAACTCACCATCGCCGCGCTTGACCCCCAATCGCTTCGCGTTGGAATCGCGTCCGTTGCGGGAGCTTCCTCCCCCCTTCTTGTGGGCCATGTGGCTACACCTCCGGGTCCGAGGCTTCCGCCGCGCCCTTCGCAACCCTGCGGCTGCGAGCGGGCTTGGCGGGAGCCTCCGGTGCGGTCTCTTCGGCGGCGGGCTGCACCGTGGCAGCGGGTGCGGCCCGGCGGGTGCGGGCGGGCTTCGCGGCGGCGGCAGTCGCGGGGGCGGTGTCCTCGACGGTGGGCGCCGCCTCGGCGGCGGCAGGAGCGGCCCGACGGCTGCGGGCGGGCTTGGCGGCGAGCTTCGGAGCCTCCTCCTCGGGGGCCTCCGGCTCCTCGACGGCAAGTGCCGCCTCGACGATGACGGCGGCGACGGGACGGCGGCCGCGGGCGGGCTTGGCAGCGGCCGCCGGAGCCTCCTCCAGGGGGGCCTCCGGCTCCTCGACGACAACGAGGGAGGCGGGGAGGGCCTCACCGCGGGCCAGGACGCCTTCCACCTTGAGCTCGGTCAGGTCAGCCCGGAATCCAAGCGTCTTGCGGTGGCGCTTCTTCGGTTTGTAGGTGAGGATGCGGAGCTTCTTGCCACGAGTGTGGCTCACCACCGTCGCAGCCACGCGGACCCCCTCGAGGCTGGCGTCCCCGGTGCGGACGCCGTCCGCGTCGGAGACGAGGAGCACCGGCTCCAAGCCGATCACGGCGCCGACGTCGTCGGGAAGACGGTCGACGACGAGGCGGTCCCCCGAGCTGACCCGGTACTGGTGTCCGCCGTGCTGGATGATGGCGTACATGATCCTTCCGAGAAGAGGCGCATCTGGCGGGCATGCGATCAGGCGCCCGTGCGCCCGGGCAGGATAGCAGATGGGCGAATCCCCGAGACGGCGCCCGGTCGCGCCGTCCATACTCGATGGAATCGACGTCGGCACTGGAGCCACCGGGAGGCTCCGGAGGACGTCCCCAGGGGGTGGGGAGCATGGCGGGACCAGACGAAGCCGGCGGGGCTGACCGGCCGGCGGAGGACGCTCCGCCGCCGGGAGTCTCCCCAGCACCTCCGTTGGGTAGCGACCCGAAGCAGTACGGCCGGCTGGACCACGCGCAGCCGCAGTCCGCGGAGCCGCCATACGTCCAGCCCCCACCCGGTCAGCCCCCATACGGTCAGCCGCGGTACGGCCCGCCTCCATATGACCATCCGCAGGCGTTCGGTCCCGCCGACCCCTCCATCGTGTCACCGCCCACCAACGGCGTCGGGACGGCCGCCGGGATCGTGGGAGGCATCGCGCTTGTCCTGTCTCTGATCCCACTCATCAACCTGATCTCGTGGCCGGCGTCGATCGCGGCCATCATCCTGGGCGCCATCGGCATTCCGCGGGCCAACCGACTGGGAGGCATGAGTAGGCGCATGGCGATCGCCGGCCTCGTGTGCGGCATCGTGGCCATTGGCGTCGTCATCCTCTACATCACGGCGATCTACACCTTCCAGGCGTCGTGCACGGTGAACGGTGCGCCCTGCTGACGTCGGGAGACGGCGGCTCAGACGGCAGGTTGCGGAGCCCGGTCCGCCACCGTGTCGCCTCTACTCCTCTCGGGGATCTCTGACAGCGCGTCCCGCCGCGCCGTCCTGTCCCTCCTCCTCGTCCCCAGCATCCTCGCGATCGTCGTCGGCGCCATCGGCAAGAACCGGGCCGCGCTGCGGGCCGGTGAGGGTCGGAGCCTGGCCATCGCCGGGATCGTGCTCGGCGTCATCGGCGGCGTCCTCTGAGTGACCCTGTGGGCCCGCACCACCATCGGCACGCAGGTGCCCTGGAGCGGCGTGGTCTGCTGACCCAGGTGACCGGTCCTGGTCAGAAGCCGCCGGGATCCACCCCGCCAGAGAGGGCCGCGGCGATGACGCCGACGCCGGACCTCAGACCACCAAGTTTAACGATCCGGCCGGGCACGGCGACCACCTTGCGCGGCACACGGTCTCCGACCAACTCGACCACCCGGGGCTGAGCCAGGGCGAGGCGGCCCAGTTCCTCCGGAGCTGTCCCCGCCTCGCACTGGAAGGTGGCGCGCAGTTTGCCATTCACCTGCACCGCGATGGTCACCAGGTCATTGGCGGCCATCGACACGTCGTGCTCCGGCCACGACGCCCGGTGAACCGAGCCCGGCTGCCCCAGCCGCTCCCACAGTTCCTCGGCGATGTGGGGCGCGAACGGCGCCAGCAACTGGACGAGGGTCAGGGCGTCGATGCGCCGGCCCCTGCCCTGCCGCACGTCGTCGTCGATGCCGCGCGCCAGCTCGTGAAGGACCGAGATCGCCGTGTTGTGGTGGAGCTGTTCGATCGACGCCTCGACGCTGGCGATGGTGCGGTGGCGGCGCCGCTCGCGTTCGCGGTCGGCGGTGTCGCCGGAGGTGGCCAGTTGGACGCAGCGCCAGACCCGCTCGAGGAAGCGGCTCTGTCCCAGCATGCCGCGCTCGTTCCACTCCCCGCCGACGAGGAACGGTCCCAGGAACATGAGGTGGAGGCGCAGCGCATCGGCCCCGAACCGCTCCATGTAGGTGTCCGGATTGACGACGTTGCCCTTGCTCTTCGACATCTTGCCGCCGGCGAAGGTGAGCAGGCCGTTGGCCCGGAAGCGGGCGAAGGGCTCGGGCACCGGCACGTGCCCCATGGAGTGCAGGGCGCGCATGAGGAAGCGCGAGTACATGAGGTGGAGCACGGCGTGCTCGTTGCCGCCGACGTACATGTCCACCGGCAGCCAGTGACGGGTGCGATCGCGATCGAGGGCACGGTCGTCGAAATCGGTCGACGGGTAGCGCAGGAAGTACCAGCCGGAGTCGAGGAAGTTGTCGCTGACGTCGGTCTCGCGCCGGGACGGCTCGCCGCAGACGGGACAGGGCACGTTCACCCAGTCCTCGACCTGAGCGAGAGGTGAGACGCCGGTGCCGATGGGACGGAAGTCCTTCACCTCGGGGAGGAGGACGGGGAGGTCCTCATCAGGCACGCCGACGGGGCCGTGGACCGGGCAGTGGATGATGGGCAGCGGCGGGCCCCAGTAGCGCTGACGCGAGATGATCCAATCGCGCAGCCGGTACTGGACGTGCGCCGAGCCGGCGCCCCGCTCCCCAAGCAGCTCGACGACCCGCCCCCTTCCCGCCAGCGACGGCGTCCCGTCGAGCGCTGCTGAGTTCACCATCGACCCCTCGCCCGTCCAGGCGGCGGCCTCGACATCGCCGCCGGCGATCACCTCGACGATGGGGAGGCCGTGGGCCCTGGCGAACTGCCAGTCGCGCTCGTCGTGGCCGGGCACGGCCATGATGGCTCCGGTGCCGTAACCGCCGAGGACGTAGGGCGCGGCCCACACCGGGATCTCCGCTCCAGTGAGGGGATGGACAGCGACGGTGCCGAGGTCGATGCCAACGCCGAAGTCGGGCTCGGCATCCGGCGGTGGGAGGGTGAGGCGCCATTCGTCCACGGCGCGGCGGCGGTCCTCGCGGACGAAGGCGGCGAGTTGCGGATGGTCGGCCCCGACGACGAGGAACGTCGCTCCGAACAGGGTGTCGGGCCGCGTGGTGAAGACGGTCACGGCATCGCGGGCACAGCCCTCGAGCCTGAAATCGATGAGGGCTCCCTCGCTCCGGCCGATCCAGTTGCGCTGGGCCAGCTTCGTCCTCTCGCTCCAGTCGAGGTGGTCGAGGGCGTCGAGCATCTCCTGCGCGTAATGCGTCGTCTTAATGAACCACTGCTTGAGGAAGCGCGTCTCCACGGTGCTGCCACAACGCTCGCAGTGGCCGCTCAGCACCTGCTCGTCGGCCAGCACGGTGAGGCACGAGGGGCACCAGTTGACCGGGCCCTCGCGGTGTTCGGCGAGGCCCGCCTTGAAGAGCTGGAGGAAGACCCACTGGGTCCACCGGTAGTAGCGCGGGTCAGTGGTGTCCACCTCGTGCGACCAGTCCACTCCCAGGCCCAGCCGTTTGAGCTGTTTCTCGCGGAAGTACTCGACGTTGCGGGCGGTCAGCGTGGCCGGGTGCTCGCCGACCTTGAGAGCGTAGTTCTCGCTGTGGATGCCGAAGGCATCGAAGCCGAGCGGCTCGAAGACGTCGTCACCCCGCTGCCGGCGGTACCGACCGTAGACGTCCGCCCCGGTGAAGGCGTACGCGTTGCCAATGTGCAGCTTCTCCGCCGACGGATAGGGGAACATCATCAGGCAGTAGAAGGGCCGCGGCCCCTCCATGTCGGCGCGGTACGTGTCGCGCTCAGCCCAGATCCTCTGCCACTTGACGTCGATGGCAGGGAGGTCGAGCCGGTCGAGGAAGCCGGGTGGGATCGGGGTCGCGGGGTTCGCGGCGGTCGGTTCCATCGGGTGACACAGGGTATCGCATCGCGATGGCCACATCGGCGTGGCGCCGTCCGGAAAGCGGCGTCCGGACTGCCACGGGATTGGTGGCACCTCCAGCTCGGTGAGCAGGTGGGCTGGAAAGTACCATAGGCTTGACGCGATGGCCCGGCTCCAGACGCCGGCTCCCGGCGTCCCGTACGGACAGGTCGTTCGGCCGCTGATCCAGGTGCTCGCGGCGGGGATGCTCCTCGCCGTATCCGGCTGCGCGCCCCAGGGGGCCTCGACGCCGACCGCGTCGGTGGCGGCGATCAGTCAGATTGCCTCGCCAACAGCGTCGCCTGCGCCCCCGCCGATCAACGACGCTGTCACCGAGGCCGCCCAGCGCTTCGCCGCGCAGACCACGCTCGGTGACTTCGACGCCCAGTGGGCCGAACTGGCCCCGCAAGCACAGGGGATGTGGCCGGGGCAGGCGGCGCGCACCGCCATGTTGGCTGCGAAGTTCGGCGTCGCCACCATCTCCGCCATCACCCTCGGGCCGCCGACCCCGGACGTGGTCTGGTACGACCCGGAGAATCCGGACGTCTCTGTCCCCGGAACCTGGCAGTTCCCGGTGTCGGTCCGCTTCGCCAACCCGGGCGGCCTCAGCCCGCCCGGCGTCGCCCCCCTCTTCTCCATGCTCTCGATCTCGGTGGAATACGATCCCGCCACCGGGGTGGCGCTGGTGGTGGATGAGGGACCCGCCTCCCTGGACGCCCCCGTCGTCAGCCCCAGTCAGATCACCCCGCGGCAGGTGGACGTCCCCATCTTCATGTACCACGAGATCCAGGCCGTCCCGCCGGCGAGCGAGGTGGCGCAGCTCGGCCTCTACGGCTGGCAGGTCGAGGTGGGCCTGACCACCTTGCCCAGCCAGTTCCAGGCGGAGATGGCCTACGCGCACAGCATCGGGGCGACCAGCATCTCCCTGCAGCACCTGGCCGACGCCCTGCTCTACGGGTTGCCTCTGCCGCAGCACTCCTTCGTCATCACCTTCGACGACGGGCGCATGTCGCAGTGGACCACGGCGGCGCCGATCCTCGAGAGGTACGGCTTCACAGCGGTCTTCTTCCCCTGCACGGCGCTGATCGGCGCCACCAACGGGCCTCAGGTCTACATGACGGCGGCGCAGATCCAGAGCCTCGACGACACCGGCTTCTCAGTCGGCGATCACACCCTGAAGGACAACGTCTCGCTGTGGAACGCTTCGACGTCAACCCTGAACACGCTGACGCAGCAGAGCAAGCAGTACCTGGAGAACCTCACCGGGCAGCCCATCCAGTTCATCGCCTACAGCGGCCCCTACCCGTGGACCACCGCCACGCAGGGCGGCGCGCAGGAGGCGCCGATGTTCGCCACGCTGCACGGCTTCGGCTATGTGGGCGGGCTACTCGACCTGCGGGTCAACAGTGACGTCGACCTGAGCACCGCGCTCTGGCAACTGCCGCGCGTGCGCATCGGCCTGGGGACCTCGACGGCCGGCTTCGCCGCCTGGCTGGGCTGAGCGGGGGGAGGCCCCCGGCCCGACGCCGAAGGCCGGCAATGGGCCCCGCGAGAGGGGGCACCACAGCGCAGTCGTAGTGCAAACGTATCTCCCCCGAGGGATACATCTGCGCCATCCGATGACAGGACGGGGATGGCCGCGCGGCAATGGGCCGCCAAATGGGATACCGAAACACCCGGAATGAGGGACATCGGTGTCTTGTCGCGGTGAGCCGACCTCCCGACGATGGAACAGCAGGCAGCAAGGCTTCCACTCCGGTCCGGCTCCTCCGTCGGAGGTACCGGACACCCGGGGTGGGCGCCACACCGGAGAGCAGCATGTCCTACAACGGCTGGGGCTGATCCACAAATACTCCTCATCCCCTGAGGCGGGTTCTCCGGCTGACCACCGGGGGCCCGCCTCGCTGGCACCTCCTGGGAGGTTTCCCGTGATCACCGCCTCTTCCGCCGGGCCGGCGGGGCACCCGGTGGCGGTTCTCCTCACCGAACCGGAACCGCCCCAGAGCCTCCTCTGGCAACCCGCGTCGCGTTTCCTGGCCGGCCGGGTGATCTCCAACTGCGGCGACTGGCTCACCACCATCGCCGTCGCCGTCGCCCTCTACAGCCTGACCGGCAGCCTGGCCGCGCCCGCAGTGGCCATGGTGCTGCGGGTCGCCCCGCGTCCCTTCGGTGGACTGGCCGGGGGGCACCTCGCCGATCGTTTCGGTCCGATGCCCACCCTGGTCGTCCTCAACCTCGGCCGTGCCTGCGCCACCGGCCTTCTCGCCGTCGCCCTCGACGCCCGCGCCATCCCCGCCGTCCTGGTCCTCTTGGTGGTGAGCCAGGCGGGAGGCGGCGCCGCCCAGCCCGCCGGCCAGGCGGCCGTCCCACGCCTGGTGCCGGCCGGGGCGGTGGGCCGTCTTACCGCCAGGATCGGCGTCATCGATTCGCTCTCCCTCGTCATCGGTCCGGGCGTCGCGACGGCGCTTCTCGGCGCCGCGGGGGGCGACTGGGTCTGGCTGGTGACGGCGGACGCGGTGTCCTTCCTCGCGCTCGCGGGAATTCTCGCCACTCTGCCCGTGAACCACTCCCGGGCCCCGGCCGCGGCGCCGCAGCGGCACGGGATGTGGAGCGGCATCGCCCTGATCCTGAGCCGGCCCTTCCCTCGCCAGCTCGCCTTCGCCCAGTTCGGCATCTTCGCCGGCATCACGGCGCTGCAGGCGGTGCTCCCGGCGGCGGCCGCGGCGCGCCTCGGCAGCCCGAACGCGATCGGCTGGGTCTACGCGGGGGTCGGGGCGGGAAACGTCCTCGGCGGTCTGTGCCTGCTCCGGACCCGACGCCGCGGCATCGGGCGGCGCGCCCTGGGGACGCTGACCCTGCTCGAGCTGCTCCCGCTGGCCGCCCTCGCCCTGGTCGGAGTTGCCTGGGCCGACATTGCCCTCGTGGTGATGAGCGGCGTCGCGTCGGCGCCGTACGAGATCCTGGCGGCAACCCAGATGGCCCGGACGATGCCGGCGGGCCGCCTCGGGCAGGCGAGCGCGGCGGTGTGGCTGTTCGGCTACAGCGGCATGCTGGTCGGGGGCCTGGCCGCCGCCCTGCTGGCCGACCGGCTCGGCTGGTCCAGGCTGCTGCTGGCGGTGTGCGCGGGCGGGGCCGCGGTGCTCGTCGCAGGGTGGCGCGCCCCACGCCGGGTGGCCGTCGACGCCACCTGTGAGGTCTGTGGATGACGGTGCCGTCCCGAACTCCAGCGAGATGGCTCCCGAGCGTACTGCTCCGGGGCCGGCCAGCATATTCTCTACGCAGCGCGATGACCGACCTCACACCCGACGCCACGCCGGAAGCCTCTGAGCACCAGCCCATTCGCGTGCTCATCGTCGAGGACCATCAGATGTTCGCCGAGGCGCTGGCGCGGGCGCTGCAGGATGAGCCCGACGTCCGCGTCGACGGTATCTGCAACCGGCTGGCCGACGCCCGGGAGTTCCTGCGCCGGGTCCACGTCGACGTGGTGCTCATGGACTACCGGCTCCCCGACGGGGACGGCATCGTCGCCGCCCGCTACGTCCGGGTGGAGCACCCCCGCACCAAGGTGATCATCGTGACCGCCAACGAAGAGCGGGAGGCCCTCAACGAGGCGCTGGAGGCGGGCTGCAGCGGCTTCATCACCAAGTCCGAGAGCCTGATCCATCTCCCCGCCGCCATCCGCGGCGCCATGGTCGGCAACACCGCGATCTCCCCCTCCATGGTGGCCAAGCTCATCGACCAGGACGGCCCCCGCCGCAGCTACGGGGACGGGCTGACCCCCCGCGAGGTGGACGTCCTCCAGCTTCTGGCCCAGGGCTGCGGCAACGCCGCCATCCGCGAGCAGCTCTTCATGAGCGAGCACACGCTGCGCAACTACGTGGCCCGCATCAACTCCAAGCTTGGCACCCACTCTAAGCTGGAGGCGGCCACCAAGGCGCTGCGCATGGGTCTGGTGGCGCTGGACTTCTGAGGAAACCTCGGACGGACCGCAGCTCGTCGCCGTCCCTCGGCCACCCGGGTAACCGCGGGCGTATCGGCCGAGACCGGCGATGATGACGCCGACGACTGACCGGCGAGGCGCCGCCGGTCCCCACCGGGGGATGGCCGGGCTATTGCGCTGGCTCCCCGGCGAGCCGCCGTCCACGCCCGTCGCCTATTCGCGGCCGCTGATCGCCTACGTCAGCCTGATCGCCGCCGCAGCGCTGGGGGCCGCCGCGTTGACAGTGCGCCCAGCCGGCGACGCCCTGATCCTGCTGGTGGGCGGCGCCGTCACCCTGCTCATGGCGAGCACCGCGGTGCGGGTCCTCTCCGGCATCGACAGCAACTGGTCGGTGTCGATCTTCGCCCACCTCGGCTTGAGCCTGGTGGCCGGCCCCATCGGGGCGCTGGTCGCCGCGGCGAGCGAGACTGGCGGCGAGGCGCTGCGGTTCCGTCCCGGATGGTTCCGCTCCGCCTACAACGTCACCGCCAGCTTCCTCAGCGATCTCGCCGCCTGGGGGACCTTCCACGCCATCGCCAACGGCCGCCTGGACTTCGGCGTCGGGGTCGGCGCCGGTGTCTGCGCCGGCGCCGCGCAGTACGTCATCAACATGAGCCTGCTGGTCGTCGTGCTGAAGATCCACCACCGCGATCTCGCCGTGTGGGACTACCTGCGCAACAACGTCGCCGCCGTTCTCCCCTATCACCTGGGGGCGGGGGCGACAGCCTTCGGCGCCGTGATCCTGGTCGACGCGGAAGGGGCGGGAGGCTTTCTGCCGATCCTCGTCCCGGTTCTGCTGCTCCAGATGTTCCTCCTCGTGCTTGCCTCTCGCAGCCGGGCCGCCGACGCCCAGCGCACCGCCCACGCGCGTGAGCGCGAAGGTCTGCACCAGGAGACCCTCGAGGCGTCCGAGGCCGAGCGCCGGAGGATCGCCCGCAACCTTCATGACGGGGTGGTCCAGGACTTGGCGGCGATCGCCATGGGTCTGCGCCGGGAGGCCCGCTACGGCGATGGCGGCGAGGCGGTGGCCATGGTCCGCGCCGCCGACGCCACCACCGAGGCGATCGAAGAGCTCCGGACGCTGCTCCACGAGATCGCCCCTCCCGACCTCGAGGAGGTCGGCCTCACCGCCGCTCTCGACGACCTCGCAGAACCGCTGCGCGAGGCGGGGCTCGCCGTGCACATCGGCGTTGGGGCCGGCGCCGGGGCCGTCCACGGCGCCGCGGTCGTCGCCGTCTACCGGATCGCCCGCGAGGCGCTGCGCAACGTCGCCCAGCACGCCCAGGCAACCCGACGTCCAGGTTGCGGTATGGCGCCGGGGCGGGCACCTGGGCCTCGACGTGACCGACGACGGGGTTGGATTCTCGGCGGACGAGCGCCGGCGCCAGGCCCAGGCCGGGCACCTCGGCCTCAGCCTCATCGGCGACCTGGCGCGGCAGGCGGGGGGGGCCTCGAGGTCGATTCGGACCGCGCCGTGGCACCGCTGTCCACGCGCGGGTCCCGGTTGACGCGGCGGCGACGCGGGGCGGGCTCGACGGGGAGGCGCGAGGGGGCCGCGGCCGGCGAATCCCCGCTCGAGCCCGCGGACGACGTCACGGGCGACGCCGAGGATGCCGCGGGTTCAGGCCTGGGGTGAGACGGGGACGGCGGGCAGGCGGCCGGCGCCGTCGACGTCGGCGGCGACAGGGCCCCGGTTCAGCGTCTCGTCGTACAGGTCGAGGAGCCCGGTGACGTAGGCGTCCAGGCTGTACCTCTCGACGGCGCGCCGGCGGGCGGCGTCGCCGAGGCGGTGGCGGCGCTCGGGATCGGCCCGCAGGCCCTCCAGCGCCTCGCCGAGGGCGGGCTCCAGGGGATTGGTGGGGACGAGGACACCCGGCACCGTCGAGGACGCCCGCGTGCTCGCCCGCGGCGGTGCCGATGATGGGGCAACCGGCCGCCATGGCCTCGAGGAGCGCCAGGGACAACCCCTCGGCCGTCGAGGGCAGCACGAAGATGTCCGTCGCCCGCAGCAGGTCAAGGCGGTCCTCGTCGCTGATCACGCCGAGGATGCGGACCCCGGAACCGCGCTCGGCGAGGGCGCGAAGCCTCCGGTCCTGACTGCCACCGCCGGCGACGAGGAGCAGATGGTCGGCCGGCCAGCGGCGAGCGAGGAAGGACTGGATCAATTCCTCCACCCGCTTCTCCGGGTCGAGCCGTCCGAGGTAGCTGACCACGAGGGCGGCGCCGAGCCTCTCGCGCAGCGCGGACGGGCCGGGAGAGATCCGGTTGGCGTCCACCGCGGTGGGAATGATGACGATGCGCTCCGCCGGGAGCCCGGTCTCCACCAGCAGGTCGCGCTGGCCCTCGGAGAGGGCGATGCAGCGGTCGAACTGGCGCAGGCGAGGAGCGTGGTACCGGTAGATGCCACGCATGGTGCGGCCGCGGATGCTGTGCTCCGCGGCGTAGGGCAGATGGCAGGTGACCACCGTCGCGGCCCCCAGACGCCGCGCCGTGCGCGCCACGGCGCCGTCGATCAGGGAAACGCTCAGGGAGAGATGGACGACGTCGGGGCGAAACTCGGCGAGCGACCTCTCGATGGCGGCGCGCGTGCGGGGCACGGGGATGGTGACGGTCTTGAAGCGCAGATCGCCGTCGAGGCAGACGGCGTCGTTGATGGGCCGTCCTGGGTCGCTGTCCATCTCATGGTGGAAGAAGCGCACCGTGAACCGGCCGCGACGAGGGCCTCAACGGTCTGGGCGCTGTACGCGCTGAGACCGCTCGGCATGGTGCCCACCCGCATGCCCGAACCAGTACGCTCTTTCCCGCAATCCCACCGACGACCCGACCTCCAGATCGCTGATTCCGACGGGCCCGACCGGTCACGCGCGGGGATGCAGCGGGCGCACAGCGTCCCCGGGGGCCATAGCCTACTCCCGCGCTGTCCGTCCCCCCCGCTTGGCCCGCGCGCCCCCCCCATCATCATCTCTATGGCGCCGATCACGGCGCGCAAGAGGTGGACTGTTTATCCAGACACCAGCGGACGACGTCGAGCGGGTCAGCGGCTCCCAGGCCGGTGGGCGGACGGCGGCCCGGCCGGCCGGTCCAGTCGTGGCGGCCATCGGGCCGCCCCCATCGCCAGCACGACGCCTCCGCCCCGGGCGGTGCGCGCCGCCTGGAGCGGCACGAGCCGCACCGCCCAAGCCCTGGGCATGCACCGCTTCCTCCTGCCCGACGCGGCCGCGGCCCTCGGCTGTGCGACCCGTCCGGGGCGGGTCGCCGCCTGTGCTGCGCGCCACCGCCGGGCCGACCCCACGCTCTCGGTGACCGCCTCCCGGAGGCGGGCCCGCGGCTCGTATCGCGAGTACTACCGGACCTGCATGGATCTCGCCTGGGCCCACCACCTAGACCCCGAGGAGGTCCGGCGCCGCCACCCCATCGACCAGCTCGAGATCATCCGCGAGGTGCAGCGGGAGCACGGCGGCGGCCTCCTCTGCCTCGCCCACTTCGGCAACTGGGACATGGCGGCGACGATGGCGCTCTCGCACGGCCTGGCGCTGACCACGGTGATGCGCGAGTTCCACCCCGAGGTGCTCAACGAGACGGTGATCTGGGCTCGGGAGCGCCGCGGGCTGGAGGTCTTCACCCCCGACGACGCCGCCAAGGGTCTGCTGGCCGCGCTCCGCCGGGGACGCCTGCTGGCCCTCCTCGTCGATCTCCCCGAGGGTGGGCCGACCATCGAGGTCCGCTTCCGCCGCGGCCCCGTTCTCTTCAGCGCCGCGCCTGCGGTTCTGGCGCGCCGCAGCGGGTGCCCCATCATTCCCGTCGCCTGCTTCCGCGACGGCGACCACTACCGGATCGTCGTCGACCGGGGGATCGACCCGCGGGGCCGCATCGAGGCGATGACCCAGGAGCTGGCCGACCGGCTCGACGCCCTCATGGCCTATGCCCCGGACCAGTGGTACCCGTTCAACCAGGTGTGGACCGACGAGGCTCCCCGGTCCGGCCGCGGTGCCGGGCGGGGCGTCTAGGGCTCGCGGTCAAGCCCCTATGGGTCCGTCCGGTGTCCCACCAGGGGACGACCGGGCCGGCGATCGTGCAGCACACGGGTCTAGCACTAGATGACGCATCCCCCCGAAGTTGGAGACGTCGCCGGACAGCCCCTCCAACCGCCGGGCCAGGATGAGGACGAGGAAGGCGGCGAAGCCCAGCGCCATCAGGTCGGCGCGCAGCGCCACCGCCAGCGGGGGCAGGATGATGAAGCCGCAGACGACCCCTTCGGCAATGTGGCCCCGAAGCGCCCCGACGGCGAAGCAGGCGAGGAGCGCTGCCGGGAAGACGAGGCCGATGCCGAGGAGCATGAGGCCGAGGGCGACGATCACGCCGGTGGAGACCGCCACGCCGCGGCCCCCGTCGAAGGCGAGGAACAGGGACCAGCCGTTGCCGATGATGGCGGTGACGCCAACCAGCACGAGGCCCCCGGTGCCGATACCGCCCACCAGGTGCGCCAGGAGCACGGGCACCAGC
Source organism: Candidatus Dormiibacterota bacterium (assembly GCA_963808125.1). Lineage (GTDB taxonomy): Bacteria > Chloroflexota > Dormibacteria > Aeolococcales > Aeolococcaceae > CAWEEP01. Next base: position 5,217 of record CAWEEP010000062.1, on the reverse strand, counting down.
CCCTGGCAGAACTGGATGGGCCCGACCACGAGCGCGATGCCGAATCCGGCGTGCCGGTACAGGTTGGCGGTGCCCACGTTGCCGGACCCGTAGCCGCGCAGGTCCAGGCCGAGCCGGCGCCAGCGCGCCGCCCAGAAGCCCACCGGCAGGCTGCCGATGAGATACCCGACGACACAGAAGGTCACGACGACCCACCGGGCGCTCATGACCCCCGTCCGGTTTCCGGCGGACGCGGCATTTTCGTCCCTCGAATCACGACTATCATCTTAGGCAGCAGCTTCGGAGACGGTCTGCCACGCGTGTGCGAGAGCCTGGAGGCTAGCAGTGGAGCGCTTCCCCGCCACGGCGGCTTGGGCCCCGCCGTCCACCGGTGCCTCGGAAGGCGCGGCTGCACCCCGCTGCGCCGTCGTCACCGGCAGCGGCGCGCTCCTCCCCCCTGCGCTGGCGTCGATGGTGACGGTGGTCGAGCTGCCGGTCCGCATCGGAGACGCGGACGTCAGCGCCGGCACGGACGAGGAGCTCCACGCCTTCTACGAACGCTTGCGCGCCGGCGCCTTGCCCGACACGTCGACAACCCCGCCCGGGACCTTCCTCCACGCCTTTCGGAGGTCGCCGGCGCAGAACATCCTCTGCCTCACCATGCCCGCCTCGTGGAGCGGTATGGATGGCAGCGCCCGGCTGGCGGCGCGGATGCTCGCCGACGAGGAGGGTCACGAGCGGGTCACCGTCATCGACTGCGGCACCGCCGCCGCCGGGCTCGGGCTGATCGCCCGCGTCACCGCCCTCCTCTGTGCCCGGGGTGCCGCCTTCCCCGCGGTCCTTGACCGCACCGGGACGGCGATCCGCGACGTCCGCATGTTCGGAGCCCTGGAGACCCTTGAGTTCGTCGCCCGCAGCGGCAGGATCAACAGCCTCATCGCCGGTATCTCCGACTCCCTCCACGTCCGCCCCGTCTTCCGCCTCAGCAACAACCAGACCGGCCGCGTCGCCCTGGTGCGGACCCAGTCGGGGGTGCTGTCGGCGCTGGAGAAGACGGCGCGGGAGATGCCCGGCCGGCTCTGGGTGATCGTCTTCCACGCCGAGGCGGGTGAGTTCGCCGGGCAGCTGAGCGCGCGGCTCGGCGACGCCTGCGACATCGCCCGGCTCGAGGTCGTGGCGCTGGACCCGCATCATTGGCACGCACACCGGCCCGGGGGTCGCTCGGCTACGCCGCCCTGCCCCTTCTGGACGGCGAGATGGACGGTGGCGGCATCGGAGTGCTCGGCGGCCACTCGCGCGCAGGCCACCTCCCTGCCGCCGGCCCAACCTCCCGACGGCGAATGAGCTGCGAACCGAGCGAGTGAGCCGATGAGCAGAGCCCACCGGGTGCGCCTGATCATCCAGACGGTGGTGACCGTCGGCATCCTGGTGGCGCTCATCGTCATCCTCCGCCCCGGTGACCTCCTCCGCGACCTGGGGCGCTTTCCCCCCATCCTCATCCCGGCCCTGGTGGGGCTCACCGCCTGCTTCTACCTCAGCAAGGCGCTCCGCTGGCATCAGCTCCTGCGCCAGCGAGTTCGGTGCCGGTCACCTCCCGCGACTCGCTGCTGTTCACCGTCAGCGGCGAGGCCTTCGGTCTGCTGCCGTTCGGCGAGCTGGCCCGGGCCGAGCTGGCCAGCGAGGCGACCGGCGCCCCGCTCGGAACCACCATGGCCACGGTGACCGTCCAGGAGCTGCTCTACACACTGGTCATCGTCGGCGTCTCGGTGCCCGGCTCCCTCGCCTACACGGCGGGGATCTCGGGGATCGCGGCGGCCCTCGCCTCGATCGTCGTCATCCTCGTCATCCTCACCGTCAACCCCATCTTCCACACCATGCTCAAGCTGGTCGGGATCATCCCCGGGGTGCGCCGGGCCTCGACCCAGCTGGAAGTCCTCCACGAACAGACGGTGGTGATGCTGCGGCGGCCCAGCACCTGGCTGTGGATCATCCTCAGCGTCCTCAGCGCCCTCCTCGAGGTGACCCTCTTCTGGCTGGTGGTGCGCGGCGTCGTCAACCAGCCGATCGGCTGGGGGAGCACGACCTTCATCTACGGCGCCGCCTACCTCTCTGGAGCGGTGACGAGCCCCGGAGGCGGCGTCGGTGGATTCGAGAGCACGGTCATCGCGCTGCTCACGGCCAAGGGCGTTCCCGGCGACGCCGCCGTGGCGGCCGCCCTTCTGATGCGCGCCTCCGACAAGGGGCTCATCACCGTCACCGGCCTCTTCACCTGGTTCTGGGTGCGCCGTCGTCTCAGCCGCCGCCGCGGTCTCCTCCTCGGCACCAGCGTGGTGACCTCCCCCGAGCCGTTCGGCTCGCGGGGCATCTTGGGGTCGGTGAGCCCGTTCCCCACCCCAGAGGCCATGGACCCGCCGGCTCCAGACCGCGAGGCCGGCGACCCCTCACCCGGCGGCGCTCAGGGAGTTGGGCTCTCCGCCGAGGCCGCCGACACCGCGTAGCGGAGGTACAGGTGGTCGCCGGACTGGCGCAGCGATCGGAGCGCCAGTCGCGGGGTGGAGCCCGGGGTGAAAGCCACGCCGGTCACCAGGCCTGGGCGGACGGCCGCCTTGGACCGTCCGGCGAGATGCGGGGCGAGAGTGAGGAAGAGCTCGTCGACGCGCCCGGCGGCGACCAGCTTGCCGAAGAGGCGCGCCCCACCCTCGCAGAGGACGGTGGCCGCACCCAGCTGGTATCGAACGGAGTTGAGGATGGCGTCGATGGGGATGCCGCCGGTGGTGCGAAGCGGGACGACGCGGACCGACGAATGCAGGCGGGGCAGCCGCGCCTCGCCCGCCTCGGTGGTGAGGACGAGGACCTGGGCGTCGGGCCGAACGAGAGCGGGATGGCCTTCTGGGAGCAGGCCGGTGGAGGTGACCACGGCCAGTGCGGGCGGGGTGTCCTGCCCCGTGAGGCGGCGGCGGTGGGCGGCCAGCTCGGCGGCCAGGCCGGGCATGACCGTGGCCGGCGTCCACTGGTGGCGGGCGTCGTCGCGCAGCGTGCCGGCGCCGATGAGGACGCAGTCGGCGGCGGAGCGCAGGAGGGCCATGACGTAACGGTCGGCGGCCGAGTGCAGGCTCACCGCCCCAGCGCCCTCCCCGCCGCCACTGCCGAAGGCGGTGACGCCGTCGGCGGTCATCACGAAGTTGGCAACCACCCCGGGGGACAGTCGGCGGATGCCGAGGGGGCCCCCATACGCGACGAGGAGGGCGTCGCCGGGCGCCGGGCCCTCGTCATCCAGGTGGACCCGGAAGGGGTTCTCCTCGGAGAAGCGCCGGAGTTCGGGGCTGGTCACCTCCATGCCTCCGGCATGTTGCCATCGCAAGGGGGAGGGACGCAGGGGCTGATGGGGCGGGCCAGCGTTTCGGCCTCCCCGGCTTCCCCGGGCACCTGCGATAATGGCGCCCCCGGCGGCCCGGCCCGGCCTGAGGTCGCCTGGCTGCCGACGTAGCTCAGTGGTAGAGCAGCGGTTTCGTAAACCGCTGGTCGGGAGTTCGAATCTCCCCGTCGGCTCCAGGGGTATCTGGGGTCAAGAGACCAGCCCCGACCCGTCCCGTGCGCCAATCCAGTCAGTCGGGCGGGCCATCCGGTCGCGCTGGCAGAGAAGGGGCGACGCGCGGGAGCCTTGCCCGTCCCGGCGTGCCACATGGCTCCTGGACACGGGGCGCGATCGGCATGGACGTCCTGCTCGGCCCGCAGACGATGCCGTGCACGATGAGGCCGGCCGCGTCTTGAACTGCAGGGCTGGCGACGTGGGAGCCGCCTCGGTTGGCGGGACCGATCAGACGTGGAGGAGGAGTACGGGGCACCGCGCGGACCCTTCAGCCATTGCTTTCCAGCCCCTCCGGCATCGCGGGTGGCGGGATCACGAGGGTCCCTGCCTCAATGCCCTTTGGGCGGTCCGCTCTGACACCGACTCCGGTGGCCCGGGGGAAGTCCGCCGACGCCCGTCTTGAGGTGGCGGTCGAAGAAGCCCAGGATGCGCCGGCGGGCGTCGACGGCGGAGGCCTCGTGGTACCCCATGCCGCCCATGCAACGGCTGATCACCGTCATCACCCGACCCTGCTCCTCATGGCTGTGGTCGTGGAGGAACGCATGCCCGGCGCCGGGGTACTCCTTGATGTCGTGGTCGATGCCGAGGGCCGATAGGATCCGCTCGAGCTTCGCCGCGGCACCGCGCAGCGTGCGATCCCGCGCGCCGTAGCTGCCCACGATGGGGCAGGCGGTACGCAGTGTCCGCTCCGGGTGCGCGGGGATCATGCCGTAATTGGCGCTGATCACCTCGAACCCGTGATCGGAGGCGAGGGAGAGGGCGATCCCACCGCCCATGCAAAAGCCGATGACGCCCACGCGCCGGTGCAGGCCGGATCGTTTGCCAGCGCGGCGCGGGCAGCCTCGATCTCGTCGAACGTCCGGCCCTTGACGGCACGGACACTGCGCATGACGGCCAGCATCCCCTTCATGCGACCGCTGCGCGCGAAGAGATCCGGCGCGATGGCGAGGTAGCCGGCGCCCGCCAGCCAGTCCGCCTGGTTGCGAATGTCCCGGCTCATGCCCAGGGCGTCGTGGACGACCACCACGCCGGGCCACGGCCCATCCCCAGACGGCCGGGCGAGGTAGGCGGGCACGGTTGCGGTGGGCGCCACGACGGTCAGTTCGGTCATCTCATCCCCAATGGCACGCCATCCGCATGCCGGCCCGTCATACGGCCGCGGGTGCCGGGCCGCGCCAATGATGGCGGATGGGCGGGGAGGCCGTCGGCGAAGTCGGCTGGCCGCGCGATGCCGCCATGTCCACTCCGATCACGTCGGCCGCGAACGTCAGCGACGCCGCATGTGGCGGGGACATCGAAGCCTCGCCGGTGAGGACGGGGACCACTCCGCCCCGATTCGCAGGCCGGTTCGCCGCTCAGGCGAGAGCCGGGTGTGGAGGGCGCGGAGACCCGGAATGCCCGCTTGCGCGGCACGGCCGTTCCGGCGGTACCATCGCATCCTGGCATCAGGACATTCTCAGGAGCAAGACGTGGCCGGTGAGAAGAGCCGCGGCGCACCGCGGCGGCAGGCGAAGAAACCCAAAAAGGCGAAGGCGGGCGACCTCGCCAAGGTGGCGAAGGAGCGCGAGGCTCGCACCGCGGCGCAGAAGCCGCCCGAGGTCTGAGGCTCAGGCTTCCGCGTCCCTCCACTGCCGCACACTCAACCCCCT
>CAWEEP010000061.1:0-8236 GCA_963808125.1 Candidatus Dormiibacterota bacterium | reverse complement strand
ACGAATTGCCAGACCCGAGCGCATCTGCCGCCGCTGCGCGTTTTGCGGGCCCTCAGGACAATGTCTTGATCGCACTATCAAGAGCGGTCGCTGAGGCGACTGGATCTGGTTCAGGCGCCACGGCAAACAGATTCGCCGGGTTATGTCCGTCCCCACGACCCGCGCATACCTGGGCAACTATGCTCCCGAACCCGGCTCAGTGCCGCCTCCAGAGATACAGTTACTCCCTAACCGAGAAACAGCGGGATGCCTGCATTGCTGCCGGGGCCTTCGAGCACGGCGACGATCAGCCCGGCGAGGAAGCCGGCGACGTGGTCGAAGGCGACGGTGACCACCCGCTGCAGCTGCTCGCCGTACAGCGCGGCGAGGATCTCGATGAGGATGACCACGACGACGAAGACGCCGAGGAAGGTCCAGGCGTTGGTGTAGAGGTTGCTGGTGCCGACGACCTTGGCCAGGGGATTGGCGACGTAGGTGGCCGATACCGTCCCGGCGAAGATGGCGACGAAGGCGATGGCGCGCCGCACCAGTCCGAAGTGCCATCCCATGTAGCAGTTGATGGCGACGACGACGATGAGGATGAAGTCGGCGGCGGCTTCGTTGAGCCCGTATGCAGGCACGGCAGCCGTCACCGTAGCACCGCGCCCGTCCACCCGTATCCACAGGTGTGTGACGACGCTGTGGCATGAGGGGCGGCCTCGCCGGCGGCGGGCCCCGCGACGACGTCTCGCATCACCGGTGTGCGCGGGCTCGCCCCCTGGTACCATCGCGCCAGGTTGATGGACACGCCACCCGAGCAGCCGGAGAGGAGCCGGGACAGCCGCTTCGTCGCCCGTCTCAGCGCCGCCGACGTCTCCGGTCGCAAGACGTACGACCTGGTCGACGAGCCGGTCGGGGACGATTACCGGGCCCTCCTCGTCTGTGCCCGGCCGCGGTGCGACACGGCGGTGCTCAGTGTGGACACGTCCCGCGAGATGGGCCCATCGGGTCTGGAGGTTCTCGGCCGGCTGGCCCCGTCGCTGCGCTCCGAAGCCGTCAGCGCCGGCGTGCGCCGGCTGCGGTACGAGCTGAGCGGCGCCTGCATCGAGGTGCTCGGCACCGCCCCTGGTCTGTTCGCCTGGATGCAGCCGGATCGCCCCGAGAACCTCTGCCTCCTGCGCCCCGATGGAAGCCCCTGGATCGTCTCCATCGCCGGCGACAGAATCGGTTATGTCGAGCTGAGCCCCTTCGAGAAGCTGCTGCTCGGCCGGGCCGCTCCGGGGGTGGCCGCCGTGCTTGCCCACCAGGGGGCGCGGGACGCCATCCTCGCCGCCTTGGAGAGGCGTCTGGAGAGCGGGATGGAAACGGTCCAGGCGGGGATGCTCAACTCCTCGCGCTCGGTGCTGGAGGAGGGCCGGGAGGGCCTCGTGGAGGCATTGCGGGACTGGCTCGCCTCGGGCGAGCAGGTGCGCGTCGCCGCCGCCGTCCACGTGGCCGCGCGGCTGCGCCTGACCGAGCTGGTCCCGGATCTCTCCCGTCTCCTCGACGCGCTGCGGCGCGACGAGATCGCCGTCCCCGCCGTCTACCGCTCGAACGTGGTGCTCGCCGCCCGCTGGCGGTCACGACTGACCGGTCAGCTCACCGAGGCACTCAGCGCGTTGGGCAGCCGCCCGGCACCCTCAGTGTGACCCGAACTCCGTCAACAGGTTGATGGCGGCCGGGCCGAGCAGGACGACGAAGAGGGTGGGGAAGATGCAGCACACCATGGGGAAGAGCATCTTCAGCGGCGCCTTCTGCCCGGTCTCCTCGGCGCGCTGACGTCGCCTGCGGCGGATCTCCTCGGACTGGATGCGCAGGACGTTGGCGATGCCGACGCCGAGCTGCTCCGACTGGATCACCGCCTGGATGAAGGAGTTCAGCTCCTCCACCTTGTTGCGGGTGCCCATGTCGTCGAGGGCCTCCAGCCGGGGCCGTCCCAGGCGGATCTCGTTGAGCACCTGGTTGAACTCCGCCGAGAGGGCGTTCCTGTACTTCTCGCAGACGCGGGCCAGAGAGGCGTCGAAGCCGAGGCCCGCCTCGACGCTGATGGTGAGCAGGTCGAGGGCGGAGGGGAGGGCGAGGAGGATCTCCTTCTGCCGGCCCCGCATGCGGCGGGACAGCATGGAATCCGGCAGCAGGTAGCCGAGCAGAAGGCCCAACAGCGGGCCGACCAGGAAGAGCGGCATCTGCATGCGCAGCAGCCCCGCGAAGGCCAGCCCGATGAAGCCGCAGAAGATGACCGAGATGATGCGCAGCACCAGGAAACCGCCCACGGTGAGCCCCCAGGGCCGGCCGGCGAGGTTGAGCTTCTCCTGCAGCGCCTGCGTCCGCTGCTGACCCGAGGTGGAGGCGAGGCGGCGGCCCCAGCGTTCCAGCACGGGGCGGAAGACGCGGTCGAAGAAGGGCAGCGTCATCTCCACCTCGGCCAGGCTCTGCACGGCGCGACCCGCCTCGGTGAACTGGGCGAGACGCGCTTCCAGCAGATCGACCTGAGCCGACCGCGCCGGGCGCAGGCCGAGGACGACGAGCAGCACGGCGCAGGCGATGAGGGCTCCGGCGAGGACGGCGTACATCACCGGCTACACCTCGATCTTCGTGATCTTCTGGATGATCGCGGTGCCGAGCATGATGCTGAAGGCGCCGGCCGCCAGCAGCACGAAACCGAGGGTGTGATGGACCATCGGGCTGAAGTACGAGGGCTCGATGAAGAACAGGAAGGCGGCCAGCCCGACCGGAAGCAGGGTGATGATGACGCCGGAGAGGCGCGCCTGCGCCGTCAGCGTGCGGATCTCACCCTGGATGCGCACCCGTTCGCGGATCGTGAAAGCGATGGTGTCGAGGATCTCGGCGAGGTTGCCGCCGACGACACGCTGGATCTGCACGGCGGTGACCATGAGGTCGAAGTCCTCGGACTTGTTGCGCTGCACCATGTGCATGAGCGCGTCGTCGACGGGGATGCCGAGGGCGATCTCGCGGGTGGCGCGGGAGAACTCGTCGGAGATGGGCGGCGAGGCGTTCTTGGCCACCGTCGCCATGGCCTGGGCGAAGGAGAGGCCGGCCTTCAGCGCGTTGCTGAGCAGCACGATGGTGTCGCCCAGCTGGGCCTCGAAGGCCCGCGTGCGCCGGGACTGGCGCAGCCGCAGGTAGATGCCGCTGCCGATCCAGACGATGACGGGGCCGGGGATGATCGCGATGATGCTGGAGAAGCGCAGCCAGCAGATACCGCCGACGAGGACGCCGAGCCCGGCGACGAGCAGCATCCACTCCGATGCCTTCATGCGCAGCCCCGCCTTCTGCAGGTCCTCGGCCAGCTTCCCCGCGTACGAACCGCGCGCCATCACCGGGTTGAGGATGTCGGTGGTCCGGTCGAGGATGTCGCGCAGGGCGTTGCCGGAACTGATCCGCTCCGGCACGCGCGACTGCTGGCCTCCCATGTAGGCGCTGAGGCGGCGCGCGACCTCGTCGGCCTCCGTGTTGCTCCGCCCGAAGATGAGGGCAACCCAGCAGAGCAGCATGCAGGCTACGAGAACGGCGGCGAGGATGGGGAGGATGTCGGTCATGGTCAGGCCGCTAACCGGTCAGATTCTGCGGCGCCCCTGCGCTCACGGGGCGAACTGAGTGCTCGAACTCTGCGGCGTCACCGGCTGGTCCCCGGGGTCGGTCAGCGCCGGACCGCTCGCGGCCTCGTACTTCGGGCTGGCGGGCGTTCCGTACTCGCTGCTGGGCCGCAGCACGTACTTGAGGATATACGGGGCGGTGGGGCCTGCCGTACTGGAAGGCGACGAGCTGGACGGGGTGGAGTTGGTGAACCGCTGGGTGAGCAGCGCGGTCATGACCTCCGCCTGGTTGCGCGGCAGCTCGATGATGAGGTAGGTCGGCGACGCGGGCGCCGTCGTCGTCGTCGTCGCCGCGGGCGATGCCGTCGAGGCCGTCTGGCCGCCGACGGCGAGCACCGGGACGTCCTGGAATCCGTAGCTCACGTCGTTGCTGTCGGCGCTCGGGCCACCGTCGTCGACGAGGATGTCGATGTGGTCCCCGGCCTGGATGTAGAAGCCGACCGTCATCAGCGCCGTGCTCGTGTCCGGCGTGGTGCCACTGGCGGGGATCGCCAGGGCGACGTCACCGGGCGCGATGTCGAGCTGGTTCGGGATGGGCACGTTGGTGGTGCCGGGGGTCGTGGTGAGAAGGTCCGCCGTGATGGGAAGCCCGGCGGTGATGGTGACGGCCGCGATCTTGCCGATCGCCTCGCTCGCCAGGGAGAGGTATCCGACGGGGACGTTGTTGGTGGGAAAGGCGCGAGTTGTGAGTTCAGCGGCGGTGATCTTCTGGCCGGCGGGGATGGCCGTCGCGGCCACCACCACTTGATCGGTGGAGGTGGTGCCCTGGGCGGGCGTTCCTGTGGTCCTCTGCACCGCGAGGAAGACCACGAATCCTGCCAGGAGGGCGAAAACGATGCCGCCGAGGAGGAGGATCGGTTCTGTGGTTTGTTGGACGGGAGGGCCACCTTGCTTTCCTTCTGCTGCAACCGCGCCGTGGTCGAGCCCCTGCGGGGCCGGGACGTGGTTCGGTTGGTGGGGGCTTGCCGCCCGAGTGTGACCTACGACCGACGCCGGGGTGTCGCTATCCGGTAACAGATGAGGAGCGCCCTATTCGCAGTTGTGCGGATCGGCGTCATGGCTCCAATCGGCCCGTCATCTGGGCCCGCATCAGCATCTCCAGGACGTCGTCCCGGTACGGGGCGATGGTGGCGATCTTCCGGTAGACGCGCAGTGCGCCGCGATTGTCCCCGCGCAGACGGGTCAATCGCGCGATCCGCTCCAGGTAGGAGACGGCGAGGTCGATGTCGTGGTCGTCGATGCAGATGTCCGCCAATCGCGCCAGTGGAGGCTCGAAGATGGGATCGGCCCTCGAGGCGGCGAGATAGCAGTTGAGCGCGGCGTTGCCCTTGCCCAGGGCGCGGCACCGATCGCCGATGTCGAGCGCCATCTCCGCCACCGCCTGGCCTCCCAGTTCATGAGCGGCCTGCTGCAGCATGGCGGCGGCGTCGTCGCACTTCTTCTTCCGCAGCTTCAGTTCGATGGAGGCACGGAGCTGGCGAAGGTCGCTCTCGGGGACCTCTTCGACGGTGAACGGGGCCAGCGCGTCCTCGTCGGACTCGAACGCCCCGCCGGCGAGTGGCTGGAGATGGATCTGCACCGTCTCCGGCTGACGCACCGCCCAGCCGCCGGCGGGTGGCGTCCCGGCGCCGGTCTCTGCTTGCGGGGTCTCGTTCTCGATCTCCGGGCCGGGGGAGCCGGTGATGGGCTCGACGTCCGCCGGCTTTGCGCCACGGCCGGCGGCCAGCTGGGGCGCTGGCTCGGCCCATCCCGGTGGGGATCCACCGGCGACGGCCACGAGAGGCTGAGCCGGGCCTCACCGGCAGGCGCGGTGCCGGGCTGCGGGGAGGCCGGCGCGGCCGGTTCCGGCGGGAGGTGCGCCGCCGTTTCGGGAGCGTATCCCGGCTTCAGCGTCGGGGTCACCGGCTTCGCCCATGTCGAGGGGTCGGCGAACGAGGCCCGTCGTGGCGCCGCTGCGTCGGCCGGCGCGGCCTCGGTGGCAGGGAGGACGTCGTGGGGGACCTTTCCATTGCCGTTGCCCGGCTCGGCGGGGGGGGCTTCGGCGGACACGTCGTCGGGGTCCCCGATGTGGAAGCGGAAGTGGGGGAGGTTGGGCGGGGTCGGGGACGTCCTCTCCGCGCGGCTCGGCGGAGCGGCTGCGGGTGGTGCGGGCGCGGGTGGCGCCGTCCTGGCCGCGCCGGCACGTGGCTCCAGTGGGATGGGACTGAACTCCGGCAGCTGGAGCCGTCCCATGGCAGCCGCCTCGTCGGCTCCGATGAGCGGGTTGCCGGTGGGCGCGCGCGCGGGTCGCGGGGAGGCCTGGCCGGGGGCCGACCACATGCCGTTCACTCCGGTGCCGGCTGGGTGGCAGGCGCTGCGGGACGGAGGATCGGCGGCACCGGTGCGGCGGCGGCCGGCGGGGCGGCCGGCGCGGCGGGCCGCTCCGCGGGCGGGGCAGCGTCGAGGGAGAGCAGGTACTCGTAGACGCCCCGCCGCAGCCGCTTGGTGAGGCCCGGCACCACGTCTGCCGAGCCGGTGTCGGCGCGAGCTTGGTGGCCTGGTCCACGATGGCCAGAAGGTTGCGCTCGTCGAGGTTGCCCAGCCGGATCGCCTCTTCGAGGCGGCGGTCGAGGAGGCCGCGAGTTCCGGTACGTTGGGAGCAACGCTGCTGGCCCCGTCCTGCCAGCCCCGGCGGATCATGTTCAGAGTGTCGATCTTGCTGGTGAGCGTAAACCTTTGCCCCTGCACGAGCTGCACCTGCCCGGCGGCAATCATGTCGATCCGCATCTTGGGACCGGAAGGTCCTGCAGGACGGCGAGATAGAGGAGCCTTCTCCACAGCTCCAACCAGCAGCGCGACCTTGCTCAGCGCCGCTGCTACTGCCGGTGGAGAAGTTCAGCCGGGGCGACGTCATCCGGCATCGAGAATCTGATGCAGAATCTCTTCCTTCTCGCTGGATGGGCCGATGGTGCAAACCTCCGTGCGACGCATCGTTGAGTCCTGAGTCCTGCGTGATGAGTGCTGAGTGGAGGGCCTAATCCCAGTACGATTTCAGTCTGAGTGATGGGTGACGGATGGGCCGACATTCCTGGCGGCCGGGTGCTTACATATACGATTGTAGCACGCGAATGTGAACAGCCGTTAGTGGGGATTACGTTTGTGTCACATGCGCGGTCACCGGGCATTGAATTCCAGGCTACCTAGCTTGCAAAACCCTCTGAAGAGGGTTGGGATCCGCGAGGCCAATCTGCATCCCAAAAGAGCTAGAGCTTGGGGAACTTCAGTCCGGGACTGCAAGTCCTGGACTATCATCTAGGGGAGGGAGTTTCCGCAGCGGACAGAGCTCCGCCATTCCTCGCAAAACCCTCCCCACTAACTACTAACCACTACCTGCTTATGTTGTAGAACGCGGCATGCCCGCGATAGACGGCGGCGTCGCCGAGCTCTTCCTCGATGCGGAGCAGCTGGTTGTACTTGGCGACGCGGTCGGAGCGGGCCGGGGCGCCGGTCTTGATCTGGCCGGCGTTGGTGGCGACCGCGAGGTCGGCGATGGTGGTGTCCTCGGTCTCGCCGGAGCGGTGGCGACATGACGGCGGTGTAGCCGGCGCGCTTGGCCATCTCGATGGCGTCGAGCGTCTCGGTCAGCGTGCCGATCTGGTTGACCTTGACGAGGATCGAGTTGGCGACGCCCTTGTCGATGCCCTTTTCGAGGCGCTCGGTGTTGGTGACGAACAGGTCGTCGCCGACGAGCTGGATCTTGCTCGCCGAGCGCGTCGGTGAGCTTCTTCCAGCCGTCCCAGTCGTTTTCGGCCATGCCGTCCTCGATCGAGATGATCGGATACTTGGCGACCAGCTCCGCGTAGTAATCGACCATCTCGTCGCGGAGAGCTTGCGTGCCTTCGCCCTCGAAGACGTACTTGCCGTCCTTGTAGAACTCGGTGGCGGCGGGGTCGAGGGCGATGCAGATGTCCTTGCCGGGCTTGTAGCCGGCCTTGCTCGATCGGCCTCGAGGATCACGTCGAGCGCTTCCTCGGTTGCTCTTGAGGTTCGGGGCAAAGCCGCCCTCGTCGCCGACGGCGGTGGACAGCCCTTGCTCCTTGAGGACCTTCTTGAGGGCGTGGTAGACCTCGGCGCCCATGCGCAGCGCCTCGGCGAAGTGGCGGCGCCGACCGGCATGATCATGAACTCCTGGATGTCGACGGTGTTGTCGGCGTGCTCGCCGCCGTTGAGGATGTTCATCATCGGCACGGGCAGGACGTGCGCGTTCGGCGCCGCCGAGATAGCGGTACAGCGGCAGGCCGAGCGAGTCGGCGGCGGCCTGGGCGCCGGCCAGGGAGACGCCCAGGATGGCGTTGGCGCCGAGCTTGGACTTGTTCGGCGGTGCCGTCGAGCTCGATCATCAGCTCGTCGATCTCGACCTGCTCGGGCGCGTCCATGCCGATGATCTTGGGGGCGATCAGTCTTGACGTTCTGACGGCCGAAGTACCGCCGTAGCGCCCCTTGTCACCGTCGCGAAGCTCAACGGCCTCGTGCTCGCCGGTCGATGCGCCCGGCTTGGGACAATCGCGCGGCCGAAAGCGCCGCTTTCCAGATCGACTTCCACCTCCACGGTCGGATTGCTG
>CAWEEP010000060.1:0-30698 GCA_963808125.1 Candidatus Dormiibacterota bacterium | reverse complement strand
GGTCGTCCGGTGGCCAGAGGCCCCTGTGTCCGCCGCGGCTGTTCTCGGGCTGAAGGCTCGTCGCCCCCGCTGGGCGGGGCTCAGGAGCTGGTGCTGGGGATCAGGATCGGGTTCGGCGGCGGCGTGAAGGCGGCGACACTGTCCCAGTCGGACAGCGTGTACACCGCGGCGGATGAGCCGGTGGTGGTGATCTGCACCGGGTAGGCGGGCCCGCTGGTGGCGATGTCGACACCGGTGCCGTCCGCCGCCTCGAGGATGACCACGGACTGCCCGCCGACGCTCCCGGTGCCGCCGGAGGTGACCGCTTCGGCGCTCGACAGATCGGAGGAGATGTCGAGGAGGCCGGACAGGGTGAAGAAGTCGCTGGCCACCTTGGAGCCCGCCGTCGCCTCCACCCAGACGTGGTCGAGGAGCGCCGCCCTGGCGGCGGTCTCCCCTTCGAATACGTAGTACGCCGCCGGCGCATTGATGTAGACGTTGCCGGCGATCTGCATCACATCCACCGTCGATCCAGCCAGCACGAACGAACCGTTCAGGTTCGACCCGGCCAACTCCGAAGTCGATGCTGGCGACGCCGTCGGCGAAAGTACCGGTACCGCCGATCACATAGCTGGTCGCCGCCGAGGCGGCCGACACGGCGGCGGCGAGGATCTGCGCCGGCGTCTTTGACGTGAGCCCGTTGCTGCTGCTGCCGCAACTGGCGGCGAGGATGGCGATGAGGGCGGACGCTCCGGCCGCACCCGCCCAGCTCGTGGGTCTCCGCGCACGGTTCCTCCCTTCGCGTCCGGCCGTCCTTTGCGCGGCCAGTCTACGCGGCGGGGTGCACTGGACCGAACGGGCCCAGGGAGCGGCCGCCGGGCCACTCCCTGGGCCCTGAAGCGGGATGCGGTCTGCGGCGCGTGCGCGACTAGGTGCTCGGGAGCGTGAGCGGGTTCGGCGGCGCGGTGAAGGTGGCGACGCTATTCCAGTTGGACAGGTCGTAGGTTCCGGCCGTGGAACCGGTCTCCTTCACCTGGAGGGGGTAGGCGGGGCCCGAGGTGGCGATCGCGACGACGTTGCCGCTCGTCGTGTCCTTCACGAAGACAACCGGCTGGCCCTCGACGGTTCCGGTTCCGTCCGATGTGAACGTGTCCGTGGTCGACGGCAGCTTCGATGGCAGGTCGGTGATGTTCGAGATGCTAGAGAAGTCACTGGAATACGACGAGCCTGCCGGGATCTCAACCCAGGCGCCCCCGAGCCGGGCGGCGCCGGCGGCGGAGGCACCCTCGGCCGTGCAGAACGATGCCGGAGCCTCGATGTAGATGGTGCTGGCCACCACCAGCAGGTCGACGGTGCTGCCGTTCAGGGTGTATGTGCCGCTGATGTCCGCACCCACCACCTTGAGGTCGAAACTGGTGACACTGGTGCCGGACGTACCGGAACTGCTGACCTCGTAGTGGTCGCGCCCTTGATGGCCAGCTCCGCCGCCGCCGCGGCATCGTTGCGCCGGCGTCTTGGCGGCAACCCCGTTGCTGCTCGCGCCACAGGCGGCGGCGAGGAGGTGATCGCCGCGGGCCGCGCCGGGCCGCACCCGCCCATCTCATTCGCTTGGACATCGCGAACTCCCTCCGGCGCTGACGGCCTTGACGACCCTACCAGTCGTCCTCAGCGATGGCAGTGTACGCGGCGCGGTGGCGCGAAGAAGGAGCCCGCCGCCGCGGCTAAGGGGCCGCCGATGAATAAGCTCGACAACCGGGAGCGCATGAACTAGCGTTTGGTCCGTGAAGACGGAGGCGGCGGTTGCGAATCCGTTCCCAGCTCTCGCGCCGTTTCTGGACGAGCGCCAACGCCGGCTGTGGGTTGGCGCTGAGGCGCGCGTGTTGGGCCATGGCGGTGTGTCCTTGGTGGGACGCGCGACCGGGATTTCGAGGCCGACGATCTACAAGGCCCTGAGTGAGCTTCAGGCGCCCCCCGAGGCGGACGGAAGGGTGCGCCGGCCCGGCGGCGGTCGGAAGCGGTTGCGCGAGTTGGATCCGGGGCTCGAGGCGGCGCTGGATGCCCTCGTGGATCCCGATTCGCGCGGTCATCCGATGTCGCCGTTGCGGTGGACGCGCAAGACACTGGTCAGCTGGCGCTGGCGTTGACCTACGGTGGGCATGGGCTCACGCCGACGTGGTCGGCAACATGTTGCGCGAGGCGGGTTACAGCCTCCAGGCCAATGTGAAGGTCCGCGAGGGCAACCAACACGAGGATCGCGACGCCCAGTTTCGACTATCCCAACGAGCAGGCGGCGCGAGTTTCGCGACGCAGGGCTCCCCGTGGTGTCGGTGGATGCCAAGAAGAAGGAGCTCGTAGGGCGAGCACAAGAACGTGGGCAGGGAATGGCAACCCAAGGGCGAGCCGGTCGCCGTGCGAGTTCACGACTTCCTGGACCCCTTGCTGGGCAAGGCGATCCCGTACGGCGTCTACGACGTCGAGCGCAACGTCGGCTGGGTGAACGTGGGGCAGGACCACGACACCGCGACGTTCGCGGTGGAGAGCCTACGGCGCTGGTGGCACGGAGACGGTGTGATCGCCTATCCGGGCGCCGGTCAGCTGCTCATCTCGCGCTGACGGCGGAGGCAGCAACGGCTATCGGCTGCGACTTTGGAAGTACGAGCTGGGCCGCCTCGCTGCCGAATCGGGCTTGGCCATCACCGTCTGCCACCTGCCACCCGGTACGAGCAAATGGAACAAGATCGAGCATCGCCTCTTCTCGCACATCAGCACGAATTGGCGCGGCCGGCCACTGACCAGCCACGAGGTCATCGTCGACCTGATCGGAGCCACTACGACACGCCAGGGGCTGCGGGTCCACGCCGAGCGCGACGTCAACGCCTATCCGAAGGGGGTCAGCGTGACGGACGCAGAGCTGGCGGCAGTCTCCGTGAGACCGCACGACTTCCACGGCGACTGGAATTACACGATCGCGCCGCGCTCAACCGTCAACGTTGTTTGACGGTGGGTCCTAACGCCCGGCCGGGAGCGGCCGCGCCGGGCGGCCACGGCCCATCTCGCGGACCCGCAAGCCGACGAACCCGGGTGGTGCCCCGGCTGTCGCTGTACGCTGCGGGCCATGCCGGTCGTGATGCCGACCGCCCCGGCCGGCGGTGGGAGGCGGCGGGTGAGGCGCGGCTGGATCCTGCCCACCCTGCACGGGTACCGCAGCTCGTGGCTGGCCGCCGACGCCCTGGCGGCTCTGACGCTGGTCGCCGTGGCCCTGCCGGGGCAGATGGCGACGGCGCGGCTGGCCGGCCGCACCCTAGTCAGACCAACCTGCGCTGGCCCAGTATTGGGGACTGTCGCTTGATGGCATGCCGGTCCCACGCTTCGGCGGTCTCCGGGAACGCCACAGTGGCGTAGGCCTCGAACACCGGCGGGATGGCCGACGTGATGGCCCGGCCACTCGGTGTACTACTGGTGATCCAGGCGACGTCGGCTTCTGTGCCGATCCGCCAGGCACGGCCATCCCTGGCCCGCTCGACCATGCCGCGAGCTTAGATGCTGTCCGCCGTGGTGTGCGAACCCTGAACACTTTATCGTCTGTGGGCTGATCAAAGCGTTTGGTTCGAGTGAGGGCACACAACACTGGGCTGGGCCGGACGACCTGGGGGAATGACACCCGGGCCCTCCCACGCCGCGAGATCAGCGTCATCGCCTTGAGGTCGGCATGGGCGGCGCCGGGGGCGCCGTGGCCGAGGTGGAGCCGATCCCGAATGAGCTTCCTCACCTCGAGCCGAGCCGCCAGCTGCGAGCTCAGGACCAGCCGGCGTGGGCCACCAGGTTGCGGTCATCGAAGGTGATGTCGAGGTGGCGCGGCGTGTGAGAGACTTGCACCTGACAGGTGACCCCCTGCTGAGACGTTGGCTTTGATCAATTCCATTGTCCCAGTTGGATTGGTCGCCTGTCTTTGCGTCCGGACACTCACCTCATCTGTGGATCCGGGCTAATTACCGAAGGGACGCTGTCTCACGCATTGTTGGCAGGGAGGGACCGGTCCGGGGCTGGCGGGCCTTCAGCCTGTCACGGAACCGAAAGCCCCTCGGGTTAACACTTCCTGACGGATAATCGAGCTCCGAGGCGAGAACCCAGAGAAGGATGCGATGTCCCGCCGCACGGCGATCAGGAGCGTCTTCGCAAGCGCGGTCCTCGCGGGGGTCGCCGCATCGGCGCTGGCTGCGGTTCCGGCGCTCGCCGCATCGCCGAGCGCGACGGCGGCGTCGACCCCACCCGCCGCGCCCCGGGGGGTCACCGTGACCGTGGCCTCCCCGGTGTCCGGTTTGTCGTCGCCGTCCGCGAGCGTCCACCTTCTGTCGAGTGGGGCCGGCGGGCTCATGCCCAACGGGCTGGCCCTCACCCCGCCGATGGGGTGGAACGGCTACAACCATTTCGGCCGCAGGGTGACCGCGTCCATCGTCGAGTCGGCGGCCCGGGCGCTGGTCTCCTCGGGGATGAGGGCGGCCGGCTACACCTACGTGAACATCGACGGCGGCTGGGCCCTGCCGTCACGCACCCGGCAGGGCACCCTCCAGCCCAACCCGAAGCTCTTTCCGCAGGGCATCGCGCCCGTGGCGAGCTACGTGCACTCGCTCGGTCTCGAGTTCGGCATCTACTCCAGCGCCGGCACCAGGAACTGCGCCGGGACCAGTGCCGGCAGCTATGGCCACTACCAGCAGGACGCCCAGACCTTCGCGTCCTGGGGTGTCGACTTCGTCAAGTTGGACTGGTGCTACGTGCCCTTCCAGGACTACCGGTCCTTGAGCCATCAGCAGGTCAGCCGGAGCCTCGCCGCCCAGATGGGGGCGGCCATCGCCGCCACCGGGCGGCCGATCGTGTACGACGTCAACGACACCCGCCTGCGCACCGACAAGCCGGTGTCGTGGGGCCCGAGCACGGGCAATCTGTGGCGCACGACCCGGGACATCCGATCCAGCTACGCCAGCATGGTCCAGCACTTCACGGCCAACGTCTGGAATTACGCGAAGGCGGGGCCCGGCCGCTGGAACGACCCGGACATGCTCGAGGTCGGCAACCTGGGGATGACCACCACCGAGTACCGGACCCAGTTCAGCCTCTGGGCGGAGATGGCCGCCCCGCTGATCGCCGGCAACAACGTGATGGCGATGTCCGCGACGACCAGGAGCATCCTGACCAACACCGCGGTGATCGCCGTGGACCAGGACCCGCTGGGCAAGCAGGGTCGTCCGCTGGCGAGCAAGGGAGGCCACTGGGTGCTCGCCAAGCCACTGAAGAACGGGGATTGCGCGGTGGTCCTCTTCAACCAGTCCGGAACACCGGCGACGATCTCCACGACCGCGGCGCGGGTCGGTCTGGGCGTCGCCACCGGCTACACCTTGCGCAACCTGTGGACCCAGGCGCTGACGGAGACCGCAGGGCCGATCAGCGCCAGGGTGCCGGCCCACGGCGTGGTCATGTACCGGGTCTCCAAGGGAACGGGCCTGCCCGTCTGAGGAGGGGCGGCGGACGGGGCGGGCCGGAGGAGGTAGCTTCCACCTCTGGCCGAGCGCCTCCTACAGCGCGCGTATCCGGTTGTCGCGGGGGTTGTGCTCCAGTTCGGCCAGGCCGAGTGCCTCCAGCAAAGGGGGGAGGTACACGCCGAAACGCCCTCGGAGACCCTTCCTGAGCCCGTACCAGCCGCCCACGGGATTGGACGGCGATCGGCCCCAGGCCTCGACGGTTCCCAGAGGGGCGGACTTCTGCTCGTCGGTCCCTCCCAGGGGCATCCAGCCGCCGTGGGCGACGAGCATGGCGTGGAGGTCGTCGATGGAGGACAGCAGGTAGCGAAGCTGGGTTCCGCCCACCTGGCACACCAACTCCGCCGGATCGGCGGCGGCGTCGCGGTACATCCGGTACTCGGAAACGCCCGGCGCCGTCTTGAGGACCCAGGGATCGTCCTTCGTTCCCGAGCCGCTGGCTGTCGACACGGCCTTCCCTTCTCTTCTCTGGTCTTGGGTCGCGCGGCCCGTCGTGGTGCCGCCGGTACAGTGATTGCGGCCGATCCAGTATGGGGCAGAGCCTCGAAGGGAGCATCGTCATGCAGAAGCGATTGGTGACGCGCTACGCGACGCGGTCAACCGAAGCGGCGGACGAGAACGAACGGCGTGTCAGGGGGGTGTTCGCCGCGCTGGCCGCAGCCAGACCCGACAACGTCAGCTACATCGTCCTGCGCCTGGCGGACGGATCCTTCCTTCATGTGTCCTTCCACAACCATTCCGACGCCGAGGTGAACCCCATCACCTCGACCGCTGCCTTCGCCCAATTCCAACATGAGCACGAGACCCGCCGCGCCGGGGGAGTCGATCAGCAGACCGCCACCCTGGTCGGCGCCTACCTCACGACGATCGACTGACGGCCTGCAACCGATGGGCGGCCGCGGTTGCCACGCACGACAGCCCCATCCCTGATTCGGAGCCAGGTCACCCCGTCTCCGCCTGCGGAGGCCAGGCGTCCGTGGCCGCTGGAGCCGGCGATGCGGTACACCTCTCGGATGCGCGCCGTGACCATCGCCGACCGCCGGATCACCGTCGCCGACCATCCCGAACCCGTTCCCGGTCGCGGCCAGATCGGCATCCGCGTCCGCGCCGCCGGTCTGAACGGCGCCGACCTGGCGCAAGTGCTGGGTTTCTATCCAGCGCCGCCCGGCGTCGCGCCGGACATCCCCGGCCTGGAGCTGGCGGGCGAGGTGGTCGAGATTGGCGAGGGAGCCACACGCTTCGGGCCGGGTGACCGGGTCATGGCCCTCGTCTCGGGCGCCGCCCAGGCCCAGGTGGCCGCGGTCGATGAGCGCCTCGCCATGCCGATGCCCGCGTCGCTCGACTGGAACGCCGCCGGGGGGTTCCCCGAGACCTTCATCACCGCGCACGACGCGCTGATCACCCAGTGCGGGCTGCGCCGCGGAGAGCGCCTCCTGGTGAACGGGGCCGCTGGCGGGGTGGGCACCGCCGCGGTGCAGATCGGGGTTGCCGCCGGCGCCGACGTGATGGCGACCGTCCGCGCCCCCGAGCTGCGTCAGGGGGTGTCCGGGCTCGGCGCCCAGGTCATCGACCCGTCCGAGATCGCCGGCGCCGGGCCCTTTGATGTGATCCTCGAACTGGTCGGGGCGGTGAACTTCCCGGCCAACCTGGAGGCGCTGGCGACCGGTGGGCGGATCAGTGTCATCGGGGTGGGCGCCGGGGCGACGATCGAGCTGAACCTTCTGCAGCTCATGGGCCGTCGCGCGCGTCTCTCCGGCTCCACCCTGCGAGCCCGCACTCTCGAGGAGAGGGCCGCCGCCGTGCGGCGGGTCGAGGCCGAGGTGCTGCCGCTGGTCGCCGGCGGCCGGATCAGAGTGCTGGTGCAGGACGTCTACGCCCTCGAAGCGGCGGCAGACGCCTATGCCCGTTTCCAGGCCGGCGCGAAGCTCGGCAAGCTCGTCCTGTCGATGGGGGAGAGTGGAGCGTAGGATCGGGCCGCCGTGCCCCCCACGTCGATCTACTACGGGGAACCGCCGGGCGTCGTCCCCGGCACCGAGTTCGCCAATCGCCGCGCCTTGCGCGAGGCGGGCGTGCACCGGCCGCTCCAGGCAGGCATTGACTTCGCCTCCGACGATGCGGCGGCGTCAGTCGTCCTCTCGGGCGTCTATCCCGACGACGATCAGGGCGACACGGTCGTCTACACCGGCCAGGGCGGTCTCCAACCCGGCACATCCCGCGCCGTCGCCGATCAGCGGCTCGTCCTGGGAAACGCCGCGCTCATCCGCAATCGGAATCTCGGCGTGCCGGTCCGACTCATCCGCAAGGTGGGCGCCGCCTTCCGGTACGACGGGCTCTATGCCGTCGACAACTACTTCCGCGAGCGCCAGGCCAGCGACGGTTTCATCCGGTGGCGATACGTCCTGAAGAACCTGTCGCTCACGCCGTCCATCGCGGTGGAAGGGGGAGGGGACAGGACGTTGCGCGCAGCGCAGACCATTCAGAGGATCGTGCGCGACACGGCGGTGACGCGGCAGGTGAAGCGCCTGTACGACTTCACATGTCAGATCTGCAGCCTGGTGCTGCCCACTCCGGTCACGCCCTACGCGGAGGCGGCGCACATCCGGCCGCTCGGCCGGCCGCATGACGGGCGGGACGCGCTCGACAACGTGCTGTGTCTGTGCCCGAATGACCACGTTCTCTTCGATTTCGGAGCGATCACCGTCCTCCCCGAGAGCCTCACGATCACGGGGGAGACCCGTCTCGAGGGGAGACCTCTCTTCATCGCCCCGACACATCGGATCGACCTGTTGAACTTCGACTACCACCGCGAGGCCATCTTCGTGCCCATCGTCGACCGGCCGGATCGCTGAGTTGGTGGGCGGTTTGCACTCAGTCGGCCCCGGTCTCCACGCGTGCCGGGGCGTGGTGGGCGATCGATGCGTGCATGGCCTCGAGCGCCGCCGTGTTCGCCCGCGAGTTGGCCAGCGAGTACTGGAGCGGGGAACGGCCGCGGATGGCGTCGGCCAGGTGTTCGACCTCGAGCCGGTACGGGTCCGTGAAGGGGAACGTCTCCTCCATCGGCTCCACCCCGTCGACGTAGACCTCCCCGGCGCCCTGGTGAAGGAGCAGCTTGGTCAGTGGCTCTCGGCGCATGCCGGTCCCTGGCAGGACCAGCCAGCCGTCGGTGCCGACCACCTCCACCTGGGCGAACGGGTTGTGGAAGTCGAAACTGACCCAGAAGGGCGCCGTCGCCTGACGGGGGAAGCGCATGACCCCGGTGACGGTCGTCTCCGCCGGCTGGCCCTGGCGGACGTCGGCGAGTTCGACGACCTCGATGGGCTCCATACCCAGCACGCCGCGAGCCATGCTCGTCGCATAGCAGCCCATGTCCCAGATGATGCCGCCGCCCATCTCGGGGACGAAGCGGATGTTGGCGAGGTCGGTGGGCACGGAGAAGGCGAAGCCGACCCGCGCGATGCGCGGCTGCCCGATCGCACCGGTGGCGACCAGCTCCACGGCGCGACGCCATCGGGGCGTGTGGCGGTACATGAAGGCTTCGAGCACGAGGCGGCCGCCGGCCCGAGCCGCCTCGCCGATCCGGTCCACCTCGCTGACTGACAGGGCCAGGGGCTTCTCGCAGAGGACGTGCTTGCCGGACCGGAGCGCCCGGATGGTCCACTCCGCGTGGAGGTGATTGGGGAGGGGGATGTAGACGGCGTCGATGGCGGGGTCGTCGAGCAGCGCCTCGTACGACGGATAGGCCCGGCAGCCCCAGCGGGCGGCGGCCGCCTCCGCGCGGTCGCGTGATCTGGAGGCGATCCCGCCCAGTTCGCACCCCTCGGCGACGAGCAGCCCCGGGATGAGCGAGTTGGCGATGGCCGCCGTGGAGAGCACTCCCCAGTGGACGGTGGCGGCTGGCATGCCGAGCTGGCCTCCCTGGAAGCGGTGGGACCTCGCACCAATTAACGTCTGGCGAGGGTTCGCCCGCCGCCGGTCCCAGGATGGCACAGCCCGGACGGAGGGGCGATCGGATGGGTAGGCTACGCGTGTGGTCTCCGATCCTCCCAGCCTGCCCACAGAGCCCCGCTGGCGACCGGTCCGAATGCTGGCCGCCGTCGTCGCGTGCCTTCTGGCCCTCGTCGCCGGCTCCTCGGGGCTGATCCACGGGCTGGCCGCGTCGGCCCAGGGAGGTGGGATCCACTCGGCGGTCGCGGCGCTGGAGACCACCCCGACCCCGACCGCGATGCCGACGCCGACACCGGCGCCGGTGCCGACGCCGACCCCCGTCCCCACCCCTCCGCCCTTCTCGGCCTGTGCCACCACCAGCTCCGCCAATCTCTCGGTCCCCGTCCTCGAGTACCACTTCGTCCGCACCGTCAACGGGGCGCAGGACCCGTTCGGGTGGTCGCTCTCCACGACGCCGGCCAACTTCGCCCTGGAGATGGCGCTGCTCGCCTACGACAACGTCCACGTCATGACCATGAGCGAGTTCACCAGCGATCTGGCCGCCCACCAGCAGCCCATCTGCAAGTCGGTGCTGCTCACCTTCGACGACGGATTCTCCTCGATGGCCACCGACGTTGCGCCGCTGCTGTACCAATACGGGTTCCCCGCCACGTCGTTCGACATCACCAGCTTCATCGGCACCGGCGGATACATGACGCCGCAACAGATCGTCTGGATCAAGTCGCTGGGCATGACCATCGGCGACCACACCGTCCATCACCTGGCGCTAGCCAGGCAGTCGGCGGCGCAGTCGGAATCCGAGATCGTGAATGCGCAGCAGACGCTGGAGGCCCTGATCGGGGAGCCGGTGGTCGACTTCTGCTATCCGATCGGGTCGTACGACGCGCAGGTCGAGGCCCAGATCCAGGCGGCGGGCTTCCAGGAGGCCTTCGCCGAGGGCAACGGAGCGACCGAGAACTGGGCCGACCGCTTCGCACTCTCGAGGCACGAGGTCCTCGGTTCGTGGACCGTCGCCTCGTGGGCGAGGACGATTGGGATCGCGCCGCCGCCGCCGGGATGGACGCCACCGCCGCCACCCTATCCGGCGGCCCCACCCATGGGGTCGTAGGGGAGCCGCGGTCCCTGCCTCTCAGGCCAGGAACCCGTCGACGACGGCTGGCAGTTCGGGTGCCGCGACGATGTCGTAATGGCTCCGGCCGGGGAGGACCGCGAGCCGTGACGGGGGGGCGGAGCGAGCCGTCCCAGCCGCCGTCCTCGAGGCCGCCACCCAGCAGGGCGAAGAACTCCGCGGCGTGCGACGGCGGGATGCTGTCAGCGTCGCCGTACACGAGCAGAACCGGCGTGTCCAGCCGGTGCGCCTCCTCCGTCCAGACGTCGGGCGTGCGCAGCAGGGCCCCGGTCCGCTCCATGAGGACGGGGAAGCTGTTGGGGTCGGGTGCGACCGCTGCCCAGGCCGTGTACATCGGGGACTGCCGCGTCAGGTCGAATCGGCCCCTGCCAACCTGGGCCATGTCCACCAGCACCTCGGGAAACCAGCCGTCGCGGCGGATGGGGAACGACACCAGGGCCAGGCGCCGCACCCGGTCGGGATGCTGGATCGCAGCGCGCAGGCAGGCCCCCGCGCCCAATGAGTAGCCGAGCAGGTCCGCGCGGCCGAGGCGGAGACGGTCGACGACGCCCTCGAGGTCGTCGCCGAAGGCCTGGTAGCTGAATGCACGGTGGATCTCGCGGGTGTGCCCGTGCCCCTGGAGTTCGACGGCGATGACGAGGCGCCTCTCCGCCAACTGGTCGAGCCGGTCTCCGTACGTGCTCGTCAGGCCGAACCCGCCGTGGACGACGATCAGAGGGGGGCCGCCCGCGCCGCGGCCCTCCCCGTACAGATCCATGCCGTTGACCGGGGCGTAGCCGGTGCTCTCCGGGTCGGCCAACGCCGTCTCGCTCCATCCGGTCGCAGCGGCATCGGCCTCCGCTCCGCCGCAGCCCCCATCATCCGCGCCGGGCCGGTCGGGCAGCGTGGATGCTGCCCGCCGACCCGCGAGAGCCGCGCGGGCCGTAGGGGGACGGCGGTGCAAGAGGCCGCTTGTTCCAGCCTTGGGACGCTGTCGACGATCGCGCGGGAGGGCCTCGGTGGCCCGCCGAGAGGAGGGATCCCATCAGAAGTCCACCCCCTGCCAGGAGGCTCTCCAGACACCGGACCCCAACGCTCCGCCGCACCTGTGGCACCATCAACTGGTGAACGGCAACCTGCCCCGCACCCCATCCGCGGTCATGGCGGTCGACGACCCGATGCGTCCCCTCTTCGGCCGCGCCGTGGTCACCACGCTGCTGGCCGCCGTCGTCTTCACCGCCGTCACCGACCCGACCAAGCAACTCAAGGGGATCTACGACCACGCGCCCTGGCTGAACGACCCCTTCGACACCGGGTACTCCTTCGCCATGTTCTTCGTTCCCCTGGTCGCCCTGGCCTGTGCCGCACGCCTGCCCGCCTGCCGGCGGTTGGAGCCGCTTCCCCTCGCTCGGGTCTCCGGTCTTCTGCGCGGCTGTCAGGTCGCCGCGGCAGCCATGGCCATCACCCTGGTGGCTGAATGGGTCAGCGTCGCCACCGGAGCCAATCGCGGTCAGTGGGATGGCATCACAGCTCTGCTCATCGGCTCGGTTGCGGTCGCGACAGTGCTCACCGCCGTCGCCATCCGCGACCTGGTCCGCGCCGGCATTCCGCGCGCCGTGCTCGCGGCTGACGACGCCCACGCTGCCGACTGGCTCGGCGACATCGTCGCCGTTGCGGAGCGGGAAAGTCTCCGGCTCGGCCCCCTGCGCAACCCGGCGCTCGCTCTGCTGCGCTGGGTGGATGCGCAACTGCTGACGGCGGTCCGCCGCCATCCTCTGCTGACGGCCGCGCTCGCCTCCATCGTCTTCGCCTTGAGCCTCGGTGGCGTGCAGGCGATCCGAGAGGGCTACTCACTGTCCGCCTTGCTCCTCACCGTCGGCGTCCTTGCTTGCGGCGTGTGCAGCTTCCTGATCGCGGCGGGCTCGTACCTCGGCTTCGTGCGCAGCGACACACCGATGCTCGGAATGCCGCGTCGCGCCGTCGACGCGGCGGTGATCGCCGGTGCCTGCATCGTCGTCGCGCTCGCCTTTCGCGATTCGCTCTGGTGGATCGTCGGCAGCCACGACGGCGTGGCGGGGACGGACCAGCTGGCGTGGTTGCTGGCCCTGGCGGCGTGCGTCAGCTTCGCCGCCGTCCTCGCCGGCGAAGCCGTGACCGGCGCCCACGCGCGCCCGTCGCGCTGAGCCCGGGTCAGGGAGCCCTCAGCCCGGCCGCCAGAGGACTGGGACACGCTCGTGCGCCGACCACGTGTACTCTGGTCTGGTGGAACAGCGGGTGCTCGGCCGGACCGGGATCAGCGTCAGCGAACTCTGCCTCGGGGCGATGATGTTCGGCGCCTGGGGCAACAAGGACCAGGACGACTCGATCCGCATCATCCACCGCGCCCTCGACGCCGGGATCAACTTCATCGACACCGCCGACGTCTACGCGCAGGGCGAGTTGGAGGAGATCGTCGGTCGTGCCCTCGCCGGGGGACGGCGGGACCAGGTGGTGCTCGCCACCAAGGTGCATGGCCAGATGGGCGACGACCCCAACGCCCAGGGCAACTCGCGTCGCTGGATCATCCGCGAGTGCGACGCGAGCCTTCGGCGACTGCAGACCGACTGGATCGACCTGTATCAGATCCACCGTTCGGATCCCTCCTGCGACGTCGACGAGACCCTTGGCGCGCTGACCGACCTGGTTCGGGCGGGCAAGATCCGCGCCTTCGGCAGCTCGACCTTCCCCCCGTCGCAGATCGTCGAGGCCCAATGGGTCGCCGAGCGCCGCGGCCGAGAGCGGTTTGTCTGCGAGCAGCCGCCGTATTCGCTGCTCGTTCGCGGTGTGGAAACCGAGGTGCTGCCGGTCTGCCAGAAGTACGGCATGGGGGTCATCCCGTGGAGCCCGCTCGCGCAAGGCTTCCTCTCCGGGGCCTACCGTCGCGGCCAGGCGGCGCCACCCGGCACGCGTGCCAGCCGGCAGGATATGACGCTGCCGGTGAACCAGCGCAAGCTCGACGCCGTCGAGGCGCTGTCCCAGCTCGCCGCCGGGGCCGGCATCAGCCTGATCCACCTCGCCATCGCCTTCGTGCTCCAGCACCCGGCGGTGACCGCGGCGATCATCGGGCCGCGCACCATGGAGCACCTGGAGAGCCAGCTCGGCGCCGCCGAGGTGTCCCTCGACCAGGCCACCCTCGACCGCATCGACGAGATCGTCCCCCCGGGGACCAACGTCAACCCCGGCGACGCCGGCTGGACCGTGCCGGAGATCGCCGACAGCCGGCTCCGCCGCCGCTGACCGTCCCTGGCGCGAGGCGCCTCAGCGGCCCTTGAAGCCGAGGGCCATCAAGAGTGGAGTTGCGATGGCCAGGATGCCGAGCACCAGCATCCAGGCGAAGAGGTTGGGCCGTCGCCACCAGAGGGGCAGGATTCCCTGGTACCGCAGTTCGAGCTCGGCAGGTCTCACCTCCGCGCCCGCGGGAAGGCGCTTCCCGTCCCCGCCGTAGCAGTGGACGGCGGCACGGAGCCCGACGATGGTGCTGTCGCTCCAGAACCGCCGGGAAAGCATGCAGACGCCGGATCCCTGACCGTGGATCACGGCCACCTGGGAACGACCGCCGCGGTTGGAGATGACTGCGAAGAGCGCCACACCGGTCACCTCCGTGAGCGGGACCGTCCTCCACCGCGCCAGCGTCCCGAGGACCAGATAGCCGTCTCGTACCTCCACGCGGCCGACCAGCCGATACGCGACCGGAAGCGCGACGAGGCACCCGAGGACGATCCCCGCCTTGACACCGCCCACTTCTGAGGCAATCTTGCCGAAGATCGCCAGCGCCAGCAGGATCGCCAGCAGTGACCCGAGGACGATCTGCCATAGCGGGCGGCGGAGAACGTGGACGAGCAGCTGCGTCAGCGAGGGCCGGAAGACCATCCCCTCGGTCACCTGCGAGACCACGACCCACCCCCCGTGACAGCCATCTCGGCGCCCATTCTCACACCATCCGCCGGGCGCATCCGCCGGGCGCGCAGCCTACCAGGGCTCCCGCGGGGCTGGATCCGGGCATGCGGCACTCCTCCCCGCGGCGGCCGAGCCAGGGCGCCGGTGCAGGCGGAGAATGGGCGCCGATGAACCGCCTCGACGGGCGCGTGGTCCTCAGCCCCACCGACCTCGTCGGCGCCCTTGTCTGCGAGCACCTCACTCAGCTGGAGCTGGCCGCGACCCGGGGGGAGCTGGTTCGTCCGCAGCGGGCGGACCCGGAGCTCGACCTGCTGGCGCGCCGCGGCGAGGCCCACGAGGCTTCCCAGCTCGCCCTCCTCCGGGCCGGCGGCGCCATGATCGTCGAGATTGGCGACCACGAGGAGAGCCGGGAAGGGCTTCTGGCTGCGGAGGCGGAGACCCTCGCCGCCATGCGGGCGGGCGCGGACGTCGTTTACCAGGCGGCCTTCTTCGACGGGACCTGGCGGGGACGGGCGGACTTCCTCCTCCGGGTCCCCGCACCCAGCCGTCTGGGCGACTGGTCGTACGAGGTCGCCGACGCCAAGCTCGCCCGCTCGGTGCGGGTCAGCGCGCTCCTTCAGATGTGCGAGTACTCGCTCCACGTCGAGCGGCTCCAGGGCACAGCCCCAGAGAGGATCCACGTCCTCCTCGGCAGCGGGGTGCGCGAGACGCACCGTCTCGCCGACTGCGCCGCCTATCACCGTGCGGCGCGGCGGCGTCTCGAGGAGACGGTCCTGGGCATTCCGGTGGTGACCTACCCCGACCCCGTGGAGCACTGCGACGAGTGCCGCTGGCGGGACCGTTGCATGGCGCGGCGCCGCGCCGACGACCACCTGTCGCTGGTCGCCGGCATGGGCCGCGATCAGACGCGGCGCATGGTGGCGGCCGGCATCACCACGGTGGCGGCGCTGGCGGTGGCGCCGGAGAGGCCAAGGCCCGACATGGGCGCCGCGCCCTGGTCCCGCCTCCGCCAGCAGGCCCGTCTCCAGATGGAGGAGCGCAGCACCGGAACGCCCCGCCACGAGCTGCTCGACATGCCCCTTCCCGGCATCGGCCTGGCGTCGCTCCCGCCCCCCTCGGCGGGAGACCTGTTCTTCGACATCGAGGGCGACCCATTCGTCCTGGACGGGGGGCTGGAGTACCTCTTCGGCGTCGTCGAGATCGCCGGCGACGGCACGCTCTTCCACCCCTTCTGGGCCCACGACCGCGCTCAGGAGAAGGTCGCGTTCGAGGGGCTCGTCGACTTCCTCATCGAGCGGCTAGACCGCGATCCGGCCATGCACGTCTACCACTACGCGACCTACGAACCGGTGGCGCTCAAGAAGCTGATGGGGCGTCACGCCACCCGCGAGGAGGAGGTCGACCGTCTCCTCCGCGGCGGCGTGCTCATCGACCTCTATCAGGCGGTGCGCCAGGGCGTCCGCGTCTCCCGCGAGAGCTACTCGTTGAAGAGCCTCGAGGTCTTCTACATGGCCAAGCGCCAGGAGGCGATCGCCGACGCCGGGTCGAGCATCGTCGCCTATGAGAAGTGGCTGGAGACGCCCGACCAGCGCATCCTCGACGACATCGCCGACTACAACGAGCGCGACTGCGTGTCGACGCGGCTGCTGCGCGACTGGCTGGAGGAACTGCGGGATGAGCTGGCGGTGCGCGGTGGCACCGGGATCGCGCGCCCGCCCGAGCGCGAGGGCATGCCGTCGGAGGCGCTCTCGCTGGCGATGTCGGCCACCCGCGACCTGGCGGCCTCGCTGACCGCGGGCCTGGCGGAGGACCGGGAGGCGTGGACCGGGGAGGAGCGGGCGCGATGGCTGCTCGCCCAGCTCCTCGACTGGCACCGGCGGGAGGACAAGTCGGAGTGGTGGGAGTTCTTCGGCCGCTGCGCCATGAGCGACGAGGAACTCCTCGACGACGCCGACGCGGTCGGCGGCCTCACCCACGCGGGCGCGCTGCGCCCCATGGACCGGGGCACGGTGCACGGCTACTCCTTCGATCCGTCGCAGGAGTACAGGTTGGACGTCGGCGAGGCCCCCTGCGACCCCCGGACCGGCAAGCCGGCCGGCGAGGTGGTCGCCATCGACCGCGACCGCGGCTGGATCGAGCTGAAGCGTGGCCGCGCCCACGAGGCCCGGGGACAACCGTCGTCCCTCATCCCGCCGCCGCCGATCGACACGAGGGGGAAGCGCGCGGCCCTCCAACGGCTCGCCACCTGGGTCGCGGCGAACGCGATGGTCGGAGAGGGCCCCTACTCGGCGTCCCGGGATCTCCTCATCGGCGACGCGCCCCGCCTGCACCGCGGGTCCCCGGCCGGGGCGCTCCTCGGCGCGGGCGAGGATCCCGTCGCCGGCACCTGCCGCCTCGTCGCGGACCTGGACGGCTCGTGCCTGGCGGTGCAGGGGCCCCCCGGATGCGGCAAGACGTACACCGGGGCCCAGGTCGTCGTCGACCTGGTGGCCCGGGGGCGGAAGGTCGGCGTGTCGGCCTTCACCCACCGCGCCATCGGCCACCTGCTGGAGGAGGTGACGCGGGTCGCCGCCGCGAGGGGGCAGGCTGTTCGCATCCTCCAGAAGTGCCGGGAGGGGGAGGATCCCACGGTGGCAGGTGTGCGGCCCGCCGTCTCCGCGCAGGCCGCCGCGTCGGCACTTCAGGCGGGCGACGCCGATGTCGTCGCCGGCACCTCATGGTTCTTCGCCGCGGAGGCGCTGGACGGCCTGCTCGACGCCGCCGTCATCGACGAGGCGGGGCAGATGTCGCTGGCCGACGCCTGCGTCGTGGGCTCGGCGGCGCGCAACCTGGTGCTCCTCGGCGACCCTCAGCAGCTCGCCCAGCCGGCGCGGGGGATCCACCCGCCGGGAGCGGAGGCGTCGGCGCTCGAGCACGTCCTGCGCGGCCTGGACACGATCCCTCCCGACCGCGGCGTCTTCCTGCCCACGACACGCCGCATGCACCCCCTGGTGTGCGGCTTCGTCTCCGCCGCCTTCTACGACCGGCGGCTGCTGGCGGTGCCCGCCTGCTCCGAGCACCGCCTCGAGGCGAAGGACGGGCTGCCACTGATGGGCCTGCGGCACGTGCCCACGCCGCACGCGGGAAACCGCACATGGTCACCCGAGGAGGTCGCCGAGGTGTCGCGGCTCGTCAGCTCTCTGGTCGGGGCCTCGTGGAGCGACGCCGGCGGGACGCCGCGCCCGCTGACCCTCGACGACGTCCTGGTGGTCGCCCCCTACAACGCGCAGGTCCAGCGGCTGCGCGAGGCCCTCCCCGGGGGTGCCCGCGCCGGCACCGTCGACAAGTTCCAGGGCCAGCAGGCGCCGGTGACCGTCTACTCCATGGCGACGTCCAGCATGGAGGACCTGCCTCGCAACCTGGAGTTCCTCTACAGCCGCAACCGGCTCAACGTCGCCGTCTCCCGCGCCCAGGCCCTCGCCGTCGTCGTCTGCGCTCCCGCTCTGCTGTGCGCACGGTGCCGGACGCCCGAACAGCTGCGGCTCGTCAACAGCCTGTGTTCATATGTTGAATGGGCGGAATCCACCGGCCCGGCTGCGCCCGGGCTCCTATGATGGGCGGACGCCGGGGCCGGGCACCGGCCTCAAGACGGCAGAGGTGAGAGCGTGAGGATCGTCGACGCCAGGGTCATCGTCACCTGTCCCGGCCGCAACTTCGTGACGCTGAAGCTGACCACCGACGATGGCGTCACCGGCATCGGCGACGCCACCCTGAACGGGCGTGAGCTCTCCGTGGCGAGCTACCTCGCCGATCACCTCTGCCCCCTCCTCATCGGCCGGGACGCCGCACCGCATCGAGGACACCTGGCAGTACCTCTACAAGGGCGGCTACTGGCGCCGCGGGCCGGTCACCATGACGGCGATCGCCGCCGTCGACACCGCCCTCTGGGACATCAAGGGCAAGGCCGCCGGCATGCCGGTGTACCAGCTGCTCGGCGGCCGCAGCCGTGACGGCGTCACGGTGTACGGGCACGCCAACGGGGAGACCATCCCGGAGGTGCTCGACGAGGTCGCCCGGTTCCTGGAGCTCGGCTACACCGCGGTGCGCGTGCAGGTCGGCATCCAGGGCATCAGCTCCATCTACGGCGTGAGCCCGGACGCGGCCCACCGCGAATCCGGCTACGTGCCCGGCGACGCGGTGACGCAGGAGACGTCGGACTGGTCCACCGCCCGCTACCTGCAGCAGGTGCCGGCGCTCTTCGAGGCGGTGCGGGAGAAGTACGGCTTCGACATCGCGCTGCTGCACGACGCGCACCACCGGCTGACGCCCATCGAGGCGGCGCGGCTGGCCAAGCGCGTCGAGGAGTACCAGATGTTCTGGCTGGAGGACCTCGTTCCCGCCGAGCTGCAGGAGGGCTTCCGCATCATCCGGCAGCACTCGACGACGCCACTCGCGGTGGGGGAGGTCTTCAACTCCATCTGGGACTGCCAGCGGCTCATCACCGAGCAGCTCATCGACTACATCCGCACCGACGTGGTGCACGCCGGCGGCATCAGCCACCTGCGCCGCATCTTTGCGCTCGCCGAGCTGTACCACGTGCGCAGCGGCTCGCACGGCGCCAACGACCTGTCGCCAGTCTGTCTCGCCGCCGCGCTCCACGTCGACATGGCCATCCCCAACTTCGGCATCCAGGAGTACATGCGCCACACTGCACAGACCGACGAGGTCTTCCCCCACTCGTACCGCTTCGCCACGGGCTCCCTGTATCCGGGCGAGGAGCCGGGCCTCGGCGTCGACATCGACGAGAAGCTGGCGGCGCGATTCCCGTACCAGCGCGCCTACCTTCCGACCAACCGACTTGTCGACGGCACGGTCCACAGCTGGTGACGCGGATCGAGCTTGACCCCGACCGGCTGTTCCCGGCCGACGCGGTGACCCGGGACGTGGCCCGCCATCTGTACGAGCGCGTGCGCGGCCTGACCGTCGTCTCCCCCCACGGCCACGTGGACCCCACCCTGCTCCTCGACGACCGGCCCTTCGCCGATCCCGCCTCACTGTTTGTCACCCCCGACCACTACGTGACGCGAATGCTCCACGCGCAGGGTGTCCCGCTCTCGGAGCTGGGCATCCCCCGGGGCGACGGGAGCGGCCCGGCGGGCGACCCCCGGCAGACATGGCGGCTCCTCTGCAAGCACTGGGACGCGTTTCGCGGGACCCCCTCCCGCTTCTGGATCGAGGGCGCGCTGGCCGGGGTCTTCGACGTGCCGATCCGGCCGTCCGAGGCGGACGCCGATCTGCTGTACGACCGGCTGGTCGATCGCTTCGCGCTCCCCGAGAACCGCCCCCGCGCCCTGTACCAACGATTCAACCTCGAGGTCCTCGCCACCACCGACGACCCCTGCAGCGACCTTGCCGCCCACCGCCGGCTGCGGGAGGACGACACCTGGAAGGGCCGCGTCGTGCCGACCTTCCGGCCCGACCGCTATCTGGATCCGACGCTGCCGGATTGGCGGCAACGCGTCGAGGACCTCGGCCGCGCCACCGGCGTCGACACCGCCGGCTATGGCGGCTTCATCGAGGCACTGGAAGCCCGGCGCGCGTACTTCAAGCAGAACGGCGCCACGGCCACAGACCACGGTCCTCCCGACGCGGCGGCGGCGCATCTCTCCGCCTCGGAAGCGGAGAGGATCTACAGGGCCGCGCTGCGGGGCGTCGCCACGCCGGCCGAGCAGGTCGAGTTCCGCCGCAACATGCTCACCGAGATGGCCCGAATGTCCTGCGACGACGGCCTCGTCATGCAGCTGCACCCGGGTGTGCTGCGCGACCACCACCCGCCGACGTGGAGGGAGTACGGCACCGACCGCGGCGCCGACATCCCGGTGGCGATGGAGTTCACCCGCGCCCTGCGTCCCCTCCTCGAGCTGCACGGGACGCACCCCAGGTTCCGCATGGTCGTCTTCACCCTGGACGAGACCACCTGGTCACGCGAGCTGGCGCCGCTGGCCGGCTTCTATCCCTCCGTCTACCTCGGCGCGCCCTGGTGGTTCCTCGACACCCCCGGTGCCCTTCTCCGCTTCCGCGAGGCGGTGACCGACACCGCCGGCTTCGCCAAGACCAGCGGCTTCGTCGACGACACGCGCGCGTTCTGCTCCATCCCGGTGCGCCACGACGCGGCGCGGCGCGTCGACTGCGCCTTCCTCGGCCGGCTGGTCGCCGAGCACCGGCTGGACGAGGACGAGGCGGCGGAGGTGGCCGTCGACCTGGCGTACCGGCTCCCCCGCAGCGTATTCCGCCTTTGAACCGCCTGAGCCGCGCCGTCTGGGCGGGTTCCGGCCCGCCCCGCCCGGTGCGCGCCGTCCATCTCGGCCTGGGCGCCTTCCACCGCTCCCACCAGGCCTGGTACACGCAGCACGCCGCCGCGGAGCCCTGGGGGATCGCCGCCTTCACCGGCCGCAGCCCCGACGCCGCGGCCCTGCTGGCCGCCCAGGACGGCCTCTACACGCTGGTCGTGCGCGGTCCGGCGGAGGACCGGATGGAGGTGGTCGCCGCCATCGCCGAGGCCCACGACGGCAGCAACACCGGGGTGTGGACGGCGCGCCTCGCCTCGCCGCGCGTCGGCCTGGTGACCCTGACCGTCACCGAGGCCGGGTACCATCTCGACGCCTCCGGGCATCTCGATCGCGCCGACCCCGACGTCGCCTCCGACGCTGCACTCCTCCGCAAGCGGGCACAGCCCGACCTCCCGGAACCGGCCCTCCGCACCATGCCCGGCCGCCTCGCCGCCGGTCTGCGCGCCCGCCGCCGGGCGGGCGCCGGCCCTCTCGCGGTCGTTCCCTGCGACAACCTCATCGGCAACGGCGTCGCCACCCGGACCGTCGTCCTGGAGATGTGTGAGGCGGCGGGGAACCGGCTGGCGGAGTGGGCCGAGAAGAACGTCTCGTTCGTCTCCACCGTCGTCGACCGCATCACCCCGGCGGCGACCCGAGCGGACCTGGCCCTGGTCCGGCAGGCGCTTGGCCGTCAGGACCTCTGCGCCGCCGTCGCCGAGCCGTCCAGCGAATGGGTGCTGGCGGGCGCCTTCCCGGCGGGCAGGCCCGCCTGGGAGACGGCCGGCGCCCGCTTCGTCCCCGACGTGGCGCCGTATGCGGAGCGGAAGCTCTGGCTGCTCAACGGCGGCCACTCCCTGCTGGCGTACGCGGGAGGCGCCCTCGGCCACACCACGGTCGCCGACGCCGCCGCCGACCCGCGGTGCCGGGCGTGGCTGGAGGAATGGTGGAACGGCGTCGTCCCCGTCCTGCGGCTCCCTGCGGAGGAGGTGGTGGGATACCGCGCCGCGCTGCTCGAGCGCTTCGCCAACCCGCGCATCGCCCACCCGCTCCGCCTCATCGCCCGCGACGGTTCGTTCAAGCTGGCGCAGCGGGTGGCCCCGGTCATCGACCGCCACCGGGCCGCCGGCCGGTCCGCTCCCCGGGGGGCGGTGCGCATCCTCGGTGCCTGGCTGACCCATCTCCGGCACGGCCAGGAGGTCAGCGATCCCCGGGCGGCGGAACTCGTCCCGCTGGTGAGCGGCAAGCTCCGCCCGGCGGCGCGAGCCGTCCTGGAGGCCGTCGAGGCCGGCCTCGGCTCGGACGACGCGCTGTGTGGGCGCGTCGCCGAGATGTGCCGGGAGATGGAGGCCGCTCAGCGATAGCGGGTGGTCACGGGTAGATGCCGCGGTCGATGGTGGCCTGGGCGACCCGCTGCACCGCCACCGCGTACGCTCCCAGACGGAGCGGGACGGAGAGCCGCGCCGACGTCTCCCAGGCCGACTGGAAGGCCCCGGTCATGACGTGCTCCAACCGCTTGTTGATCTCCGGCTCCTCCCAGAAGAAGGACTGGAGGTCCTGCACCCATTCGAAGTACGAGACGGTGACGCCCCCGGCGTTGGCGACGATGTCGGGGACGACCGTGATGTCGCGCCGGGCGAGGATCTCATCGGCGTCGGGGGTGGTCGGCCCATTGGCCGCTTCGAGGATCAGCCGGGCCTGGACGCGCCCGGCGTTCTGGGCTGTGATCTGGTTCTCCAGCGCCGCCGGGACGAGGACGTCGACGGGCGCCTCGAGGATGTCGGCGCTGTTCATGGCCAGGGTGTCGGGGAATCCGGCGACCGACCCGGTCCTGCGCTTGTGCTCGACCACCGCCGCCACGTCGAGCCCGTGGTCGCTGTGGATGGCGCCCCCCGTGTCGGAGACGGCGCAGATGCGGAAACCATCCTCGGCCATCAGGCGGGCGGCGAAGGTGCCCGCGTTGCCGAATCCCTGCACCGCCACCGTCTGGTCGTGGGGGTCGCGTCCCATCCGCTCGCAGGCCAGCCGGGCGACGATGGCGACGCCGCGGCCGGTGGCCGCGTTGCGGCCCTGGCTCCCGCCCACCGAGAGCGGTTTGCCGGTCACCACGGCGGGCACGGAGTACCCCTCGCTCATCGACAGCGTGTCCATGATCCAGGCCATCTCGCGGGGGGTGGTGTTGACGTCGGGGGCGGGGATGTCGCGCTCGGGGCCGATGAGGACGGCGATCTCGGCGGCGTAGCGGCGGGTCAGCCGCTCGCGCTCCGCCAGGCTGAGGCGTTTTGGATCGACGATCACCCCGCCCTTGGCGCCGCCGAAGGGAAGGCCGGCCACGGCGCACTTCCAGGTCATCCACATGGCCAGTGCCTTGACCTCGCTCAGGGTCACCTGGGGGTGGTAGCGGATGCCGCCCTTGGTCGGTCCGCGGGACAGGTTGTGCTGCACCCGGTAGCCTTCGAACATCTGGATCGAGCCGTCGTCCATCCGGACGGGGAAGTTGACGATGAGCTGGCGCTGCACCTCGCGGAGGAAGCCGCGCACCCCGCGGTCGAGCTCCAGAAGGTCCGCCGCCGCGTCGAACTGACGCTGCGCGTTGAGCCAGGGATCGTCCACCGCCGGCCCGCTCACGGGCATTCTCACAGTCACACTGCTCACCTCCAGGTCCAAAGCGGGACACCGGTCGTGCGCGGGGGCGGCATCGCCGCCCGGCGTCGTGCCATCGCCCATCGTGCCACTGCGGCACTGCCCGCGCCACAGGTTCACCGGCGCGGTGAACCCCGGGGTGGGCGTGGCGCGCCCCCCTCGCCCTGGCTGCGATGATCGGCTTCGGCCATGGCGATCACCGCCGCCCTTCTCGACATCGATGGCACCCTCACCGATCGAGGCCGCCCCGTGCCCGGCGCAGCCTCGACCCTCGCCTGGCTGCGCGGGCGCGGTATCGGCGTGCGTCTCCTCACCAACATCGACTCGCGGACGCCGGCGACGGTCGGCCGCGAGCTGGCGGACCTCGGCATCGAGGTCGACGCGGCGATGATCTTCACGCCCGCCGTCGCCGCCGTGCGCTTCCTCGAGGCGCAGCCGTCGAGCCGCTGTCACCTGCTGATGAGCGCTGAGCTGCGGACGCTCTTCGCCGCCCACGACGCCGGGGAGGCGGCGGCCGGCTACGTCCTGGTGGGCGACTGCCGGGAGGTTGGCGGCTACGCGGCGCTCAACGCCGCCTTCCGCCGCCTCAGGGATGGGGCCCAGCTCCTCGCCCTGCAGCGGGGCCGATTCTTCCTCGCTCCGGACGGTGCCTCCCTGGACACAGGGGCCTTTGTCGCCCTCCTCGAGCATGCCTCGGGGCAGACGGCGCGCAGCTTCGGCAAGCCTTCGCCCGACTTCTTCGCCATGGCCCTCGACGATCTCGGCCGCAGCCCCGGGGAGACCCTCGTCGCCGGCGACGACGTCACCACCGACGTGGTCGGGGCGCTGGCGGTCGGGGCGCGGGCGGTGCTGGTGCGGACCGGCAAGTTCGCCGCCGGCCCGGAGGCGGCGGCCGCCGCCCTCGCGGCGGCCGGCGGGAATGTCCAGGTCATCGACTTCGATCGCCGACCTGCCGCGGCTGATCACGTCCCTCGCCCCGCCCGAAGGCGGCGGCTGACCTGCGGGATCAGGCCGGAGGGCCGCTGCCCAGTGTGATCTGAGCGGTGTGGCTGGTGCCGTTGACGTCCAGCCACCCGATGCTCACCGTCTGGCCGGCGCGATGAGTTCGCATCGCCTGGGTGAGATCCGAATCCGAGGTGATGGCGGTCCCGCCCAGGGAGGTGATGACGTCGCCCGCGACGAGCCCGATCGACGCCGCCGGGCTGGCCGCCTCGACGGCCTCGACGGCGGCACCGTCCGACGTCGCCGACGTGGAGGTCGATTCGCTCACGTCGATTCCGATGAGGGGCCCGGCGCCCAGCTGGATCGTCCCCGTCGC
This sequence comes from Candidatus Dormiibacterota bacterium, assembly GCA_963808125.1. GTDB lineage: Bacteria > Chloroflexota > Dormibacteria > Aeolococcales > Aeolococcaceae > CAWEEP01. The sequence continues at coordinate 5,930 of CAWEEP010000060.1, read as the reverse complement.
GTGCCCGGCCTCGATCTGCCGGGCGATGGCGAGGGCGTTGTCGATGGGGATGGCGAAGCCCACCTCGCTGGTGTCCTGCCCGGTGGCCCCGCCGACCTGGCCGGCCGTGTCCATGCCGATGATCTTGCCGCCGCTGTCGACCAGCGGTCCGCCGGAATCGCCGCTCTGGATCTTGGCCGAGATCTGGATCAGGCCGCTCAACGTCTCCGACACACCGGTCGGGTCGCTGGCGGTGATGGTCTGATTCAAGTTGGCGATGCTGCCGCTGGTGATCGCCGGCACGCCCCCCTTCCCCAGGGCGTTGCCGATCACAAAGATCTGGTCGCCGATCGTCACCGAGGTCGAATCGCCGAAGTTCGCCGTCTGCAGGCCGGAGACACCCTCCATCTTGACCACGGCGACGTCGTTGACGGGATCGTCGCCGACGACCTTGGCGGCGTACACCGTGCCCGTGCCGTCGACCTGCACGGTGACGTCGGTGCTGCCGGCGATGACGTGGTTGTTGGTGAGGACGTACCCGCTGGAGGTCATCACCATGCCGGTCCCGGCGGCCTCCCCGGCCCCGCCGGCCAGGATGGAGTTGATGTCCACGACCTCGGGGTCCACCTTGGCGGCGATGACGGAGGTCGCGGTCGAAGCGCCGGGCCCCTGGAAGATGCGCGTGCCGACCACCGCCAGCACCAGCCCGACGGCGGCGGCGACGAGGGCGAGCAGGGCGATCGAGGTGACGTAGGACCGGCGGGTCGGCGGGGGAGGCGGCGGCGGCGCGTACCACGGGAGCTGCGTCCAGGGGCCGTATGCGCCCCACCCCCAATCCACCGGTGCGGGGGGTGGGGGAGAGGGCGGCCACGCGGGCCGGTCCGCCTCGGGCGGCATCGCCCAGGGCGGGGACGGCGGGCTCGGGGGGTCGGGCGGGCCGAAGGGCGCGAAACCGTCGCGCCGCTGGCCACCGGGGTCGTCGATATCGCTCACTGGGGCCCTCTCTGGTGGATCGGATCCACCTTACCGCTCCGACCTGTCCGGTGCATGACGGGGGGCGGATCGTGAACTCGCTGTCGGACCGGAGTGACCGGCGGACCCGGTAAACTCAGGGCCACCGTGTGGAATCCTCCTGCCTCTGGGACGCGGCCTGCGCCGCGGACCGGCGCTGACGGGCTCGCGGGGATGCGAATGCGGAGGGACGGTCGTTCCGTCCCCCCTGCGTGAACTGACATCCCCCATACCCTGAGGTACATCTCATGACCCCGCGATCCCTGGCTCTGCGATGCCGCGCCTGCGGCACCACCACTCCGATCGAAGCCCGCCATGCCTGCGACCTCTGTTTCGGCCCGCTCGAGGTCGCCTACGACTACGCCGAGGTCGCCCGCCGCGTCTCCCGCAAGAAGATCGAGGCGGGCCCGCCGAGCATCTGGCGGTACCGCGAACTCCTCCCTCTGGAGGACGAGCTGGAACCCATCACCCTGGGCGAGGGCTTCACTCCCCTGCTCCCGGCCCGCAATCTCGGCCAGCTGCTCGGGCTGCGCCACCTCTACCTGAAGAACGACACGCAGAACCCCACCAGCTCCTTCAAGGACCGGGTGGTCAGCGTCGCCGCCAGCTGGGCGCGTGGCCACGGCTTCGACACCATCGCCTGCGCCAGCACCGGCAACCTGGCCAACGCCGTCGCCGCCTACGCCGCCCACGCCGGTCTTCGCGCCTGCATCATCATCCCCGCCGACCTGGAGGCCGCCAAGATTGCGACGACGGCCGTCTTCCGCCCCACGCTGGTCAGGGTGACAGGCACCTACGACGATGCCAACCGCCTCGGCAGCGAGCTGGCCGACGAGCTGCCCTGGGCGTTCTGCAACATCAACGTCCGTCCCTTCTACAGCGAGGGCAGCAAGACCCTCACCTTCGAGACGGCGGAGCAGCTGGGCTGGCGCCTCCCCGACGAGATCATCATCCCCATCGCCTCGGGCTCGCAGTTCGTCAAGCACGACAAGGCGATCAAGGAGCTGGTGGACCTGGGCCTGGTGGAGGGCCCGGCACGGACGCGCCTGACCGGGGCGCAGGCGGTGGGCTGCGCCCCGGTCGCCGACGCCTTCGCCGAGGACCGGCCGGTGCGGCCCGTGCGCCAGCCCAACACCGTCGCCCGCTCGCTGGCCATCGGCAGCCCATCCGATGGCGACGACGTCATCCGCGCCGCCCACCGCACCGGCGGTGTCATCGCCAGCGTCACCGATGAGGAGATCCTCGACTTGGTGGAGCTGCTCGCTCGCACCGAGGGGGTGTTCGCGGAGACCGCCGGCGGCGTCACCGTGGGGGTGCTGCGCAAGCTCGCCGCGGCCGGTCGGTGGCAGGGTGACGAGGTCGTCGTCGCCTACATCACCGGGCACGGTCTGAAGACGGCGGAGGCCCTGGAGGGTCGCAGCGTGCTCGACGAGCCCATCGCCCCGTCGCTGCGCGCCTTCACCCAGCGCTACGGCGACGTCTTCGAGGCGCGGCCCGAGGCACGGCGGACCGTTCCCGTTGGCTGAGGAGGTTGACGCCAGGCCGGGTTTCATCACCCACCTGGGCCTGCGCGTGGACGATGTCAGCGCCGAGCGCGTGACCGGCCATCTCGACGTCGGCGCCGAGCATCTGCAGCCGTATGGCCTGGTGCATGGCGGGGTCTACGCCGCCATCGCCGAGACCCTCGCGTCGCTGGGCGCCATGGCCGCCGCCCGGCGCATTGGGCCCAGCCTGGGCGCCGTGGGCCTGGAGAACCACACCAGCTTCCTGCGCAGCGTCGGCGCCGGCCGGCGCATCGAAGCCGAGGCGGTGGTGCGCCACGGCGGGCGTCGCGTCCATCACTGGACGGTGACGATGCGTGACGCGTCGGACGGGCGGGAGCTCGCCGTCAGCGCCGTCCGTCTCCTCGTCGTGGACACTGCGCAGCTCACCGTCTGACGCTGCGATCCACGCCTTGCGGTCGAGTTCTCGGGCCTCGCCACGCACGCCGGCGGCCCGTTGCAAGCCCCGCGCACAATCGCGGCGTTCCGTGCAACACCGCGGGTCGTTCTGCGACCCACCGATCACAGGATTGGAACACGACCGAGCCTATCGTCCAGTTCGTGGCCCTCTCTCTCGGGATTCATCACAACGGACGCTCGCCGGTTCCGGTCCTGTCCCCGGACGGCAGCGCGCCGACCGCCGTGCTGGTCGACCAGCCGTCCTCGATGCGCAAGATCCCTGTGGTGAACCTGAGCCTGATGGGGGGAGAGGCGCTGGAGACGCACCTGGCCGGGCTCTTCGCGCGCCGCGGCTACGCGGTGCGCTCCGCTCCCAGCTGCGGAGAGATCGGTGCCGCGCTCCTGGTCACGCGTGGGCCCGAGGGCATGGTGGTCCAGGTCAAGCGCTGGAACGCCGCGCTGGGTGAGGAGGTCGTCCACCATCTCCAGGACGCCCTCCGCTACCACGGCGACACCCTGCGCGGCCTGGGCAGCACGAACATCCACGGCATGATCATCAGCACCTGGTACTTCACCCCCGGAGCCCGGGAGCTGGCGACCGCCGACGGCGTCGTCCTCTGGGACCGGCAGGAGCTGGAGCGCCAGATTCAGGCGTAGCCGGGCGGCGCTGAGGGGGTGGCGGCGGGCCTCAGGCTGAGACGGTCGCGGCCGACCCGCCCCGGGCGCTCCCGCCCGTGACCGGCAACCATCGCCTCTCCATGGAAGTCTCTCCGCGGCGGCTCCGTCCAAAGGCTACTGTTTCGATAGACTATGCGCTCGACCGTGCGCCGATGAGCCGCGCCCGAGGTCGAGAACGGAGGCCAGGGACATGCCCGACTGGGGCTTCGAGACAAGGCAGATCCACTCCGGCGCGGTGCCGGACCCGACCACCGGGGCCCGGGCGGTGCCCATCTACCAGACCTCGAGCTACACGTTCCGCGACACGGCCCACGCCGCGGCGCTGTTCGGCCTGGCCGAGCTGGGCAACATCTACACGCGGATCATGAACCCCACCCAGGCGGTGTTCGAGGAGCGCGATCGCCGCCCTGGAGGGTGGCGTCGCGGCGCTCGCCGTGGCCAGCGGGCAGGCCGCCGAGACGGTGGCCCTGCTCAACCTCGCCGAGAACGGCGGGCACATCGTCTCGTCGGCGTCGCTCTACGGCGGCACCTACAACCTGTTCCACTACACGCTGCCCAAGCTGGGCATCGAGGTCAGCTTCGTCGAGGATCCCGACAACCTCGACCAGTGGAGGGCGGCGGTCCGCCCCAACACCAAGGCGTTCTACGCCGAGACCATCGGCAACCCCAAGGGTGACGTCCTCGACTTCGAGGCGGTCGCCGCCGTGGCCCACTCGTTCCGCATCCCGCTGGTCATCGACAACACCGTTGCCACCCCCTACCTGGCCCAGCCGCTCAGCCACGGCGCCGACATCGTGGTGCATTCGGCCACCAAGTTCATCGGCGGCCACGGCACCTCGATCGGCGGCGTCATCGTCGACGGGGGCCACTTCGACTACGAGGGGAGCGGGCGATTCCCCGGCTTCACCGAGCCGGACCCGAGCTACCACGGCCTGGTCTTCGGCCAGCTGCCAGAGGCCCTCTTCCCCGCCCGCTACGTCCTCAAGGCGCGCCTCCAGTACCTGCGCGATACGGGGCCGGCCATCGCGCCGTTGAACTCCTTCCTCTTTCTCCAGGGCCTGGAGACGCTCAGCCTGCGCATCGAGCGGCACGTGCAGAACGCGGTGGCGGTGGCCACCTGGCTCGAGGCCCGCGACGACGTCGCCTGGGTCGCCTACCCCGGCCTCGCCTCGAGCCCGTGGCACGCCCGGCAGCAGAAGCTACCTCCCCCGGGCGGCGGCGCCATCCTCGCCTTCGGCATCAAGGGCGGCATCGACGCGGGCCGGCAGCTTCATCGAGGGGCTCGAGCTCTTCAGCCATCTCGCCAACGTCGGCGACGTGCGCAGCCTGGCCATCCACCCGGCCTCCACGACGCACTCGCAGCTGACCGAGGAGGAGCAGCTGACCACCGGGGTGACCCCCGACCTGGTGCGCCTCTCGGTCGGCATGAGTCGATCAAGGACATCCTGGCCGACCTCGACACCGGCTTCGAGGCCGCCAAGGGGCGCGTGACCGACGCGGCGCCACCCCGGGGTCCTGGCAGCCGGGCGACGAACCCGGCCGGCGGTAGTTCGCGGCGCTGTTCACGGAGGCCCGGGCCTCGCTCTCGAGGGCGGCGGTCGCTCGACGGTGACCGTCGCCTACGAGACCGGGGCGACGCCGACGCCGACGCGCCAACGCGGTCCTCGTCCTGCACGCCCTGACGGGAGGATCGCACGCCGCCGGCGCGGTCGGTCCTGGCCATCTCACCCCGGCTGGTGGGACGCGATGATCGGCCGGGCCGGGCCCTCGACACCGACCGCTAGTGGATCGTGTGCCCCAACGCGCTCGGTGGCTGCCAGGGCACGACGGGCCCGGCCTCGATGGCGCCCGACGGTCGCCCGTGGCGGTCCTCGGTTCCCCACCGTGACCACCGTCCGCGACCAGGTGGCCGTCGAGGCCGAGCTGGCCGACCGGCTCGGCATCGAGCCGGTGGGCGGCGGTCCCTCGGTGGGTCGATGGGCGGGATGCGGGTGCTCGAGTGGAGCGGTCACGTTCCCCGAGCGGGTGAGCCCGACGCCGTGGTGGTTGTCGTGCCGGCACGGCGGCGACCGCCGAGCAGATCGCCCTGTCCGCGGTGCAGATCTGCGGCCATCCGGCTCGACCCCGCCTTCGACGGCGGTGACTACTGCGCGGCCGCGCCGCCGGGCCACGGGCCGGCGAGCGGCCTCGAGGCTGGCCCGCCGGGATCGGGCACATACACCTACCGTGGCTCCGAGGTCGAGCTGCAGCCGGCGGTTGGGCGCGAGTCCCAGCCCCGGCGAGGACCCGCTGGCCGGGGGGGCCGCTACGCCATCGAGCTGT